>NZ_PVXO01000001.1 GCF_002995785.1 Clostridium liquoris
AACACCCGAAGTCCGTGAGGTAACCGTAAGGAGCCAGCGGCCGAAGGTGGGGTTAATAATTGGGGTGAAGTCGTAACAAGGTAGCCGTAGGAGAACCTGCGGCTGGATCACCTCCTTTCTAAGGAGTCGACAAAGAAGGTAATTCTTCTTTGAAGGTTTCATTCTCTGTTTAATTTTGAGAGACCAACTCTCAATAGTTGTTTTAACAAATAAAATTGATAGAAGCGAGTATAACGAGGAAACAAAGGAACTAAGGGCAAAATTTAATTATCTAAATGAGCACTACAGTGAATTTGTTAACAAGGTACACGTAGCTTATAGCAATTTTTTCTTTATGGGGGTATAGCTCAGTTGGGAGAGCACCTGCCTTGCAAGCAGGGGGTCAGGAGTTCGAGTCTCCTTATCTCCACCATATGAGGGCTTATAGCTCAGCTGGTTAGAGCGCACGCCTGATAAGCGTGAGGTCGATGGTTCGAGTCCATTTAAGCCCACCATTGTTCTTTGAAAATTGCACAAAGTAAAAGTAAAGTAAAGTAAAGCAAAGGTTAAGAAACTAAACCTTTTGTAGAAACACTAAAAAATTACTAGAAACTAGCAGTGCGAGGCATAAAGCGAGTGAGGAGCAGAGTTTAGCGGAAGCTAAATGAGCACCGCAGGGAGCTTTATAACGAAGCAATGCGACGTTTATAGGAATTTTTAAAAATTATTAGAAGCGAGTAGTACAAGGAAGTAAATGAAGTGAGGAGCAGAGTTTAGCGATAGCTAAATGAGCACCGCAGCGAATTTGCTGACGCAGTAATACGAAGCTTATAAGAATTTTCAAGATCAAGCTACAAAGGGCGCATGGTGAATGCCTTGGCACCAGTAGCCGATGAAGGACGCGATAAGCTGCGATAAGCTTCGAGTAGGCGCAAATAGCCTGTGATCCGAAGATTTCCGAATGGGGAAACCCACATACTTAAATGTATGTACTGTAAACTGAATTCATAGGTTTATGGGGGGATACCCGGGGAACTGAAACATCTAAGTACCCGGAGGAAGAGAAAGAAAAATCGATTTTCTAAGTAGCGGCGAGCGAAAGGGAAAGAGCCCAAACCAGAAACTTGTTTCTGGGGTTGCGGATAGACCATAAAATAAGTAGGACTTAGTTGAAGAGAGCTGGAAGGCTCCGCCATAGAAGGTAAGAGCCCTGTAAATTAAAAGGAAAACTTTAAGG
>NZ_PVXO01000002.1 GCF_002995785.1 Clostridium liquoris
AAAATTAAGGGGATAAGTACGCCCTTTCGGGCCGCGGGCGAAGCCCTATTGGATAAAATTTTCAACTGAATTTATAATGGGAAAAATTCAAAAAATAAATTGCCCACTTTAACTTGACACAAACATTTTATAAAAATCACTTTAAAAATTTTTATAAACGTGGTAAAATATAAAGCGGATATACTTGTCCAAAACGTTAAGGAGGTGTACATATTATGGCATATAAAATATTAGATACTTGTATAAGTTGTGGAGCATGCGCTTCAGAATGCCCAGTTAATGCTATAAGCCAGGGGGATACTCAGTTCGTTATAGATGCAAATGCTTGTATCGATTGCGGAAACTGTGCTAATGTTTGCCCAGTGGGAGCACCAGTTCAAGAATAATAGAAAAGGCCACTGTGAAAGTGGTCTTTTTTATGAATTAATATATTTATGGAGGGTTATTATGTTAAAATTCTTAAGAAAGAATTTTTCAATTATAGCCCCTGTAGATGGTAGAGTTATAGATTTAGAAAAAGTAGAAGATGGAGTTTTTTCAAAGAAAGTGGCCGGAGAAGGTGTAGCAATAGAACCTACAGGTGATATAGTTGTAGCTCCTGCAGATGGCAGATTGAGCTTATTATTTAATACTAATCATGCCTTTGGTATGATATTAGATAATGGAGTAGAAATTTTAGTTCACATAGGTATAGATACAGTAGGCTTAGACAGCCATGGATTTAAGCCTTTAGTTAAAGAAGGAGACCTTTTAAAAGCTGGAGATCCAGTAATAAAAATAGATAGAAATTTTATTTTAAGCAAAGGGTATTCCTTAATAACTCCAATAATAATAACTAATTCCCAAGATGTTAGAGAAATTACCTGTAATACAAATGTAGATGTAAAAGCAGCTGAAGATGTGATTTTAACCTATATTTTATAAACAAATATACTATTAATAATTATGAAGCAAATAATAGTAAAGATTATTTGTTTCTTTTTTTGTTATATAGATTATAATAAAATTGACATTCTAAGGTAATTAGCTAATAATATTAATGGAAGTTATATTAGAAAGGGAATATTTTTATGTTAGAAAATAAATTAGTTAGAGAAGATGAAACCTTAGACGATTTACAGTTAAAAGAAATTTGTGTAATACAGAAAAAAAGCGGGTTTAGATTTGGAGTAGATGCTGTGCTATTAGCTAACTTCGCTAAAGTAAAGAAAAAAGATTGCATTGTAGATTTATGCAGCGGTACAGGTATAATACCTTTTATAATAGCTGGGAAAAACGAAATAGATCATATAACTGGAATAGAGATACAAAGTGATATGGTGGAAATGAGTAATAGGAGTGTTTTATATAATAATCTTCAAGATAAAATAAACTTTATACATGGAGATTTAAAAAATGAAGAATTATTAAAAGCCATTGAGAAAGTGGATGTAGTAACAGTTAATCCACCATATAAGCTGCAAAATTCAGGTATAATAAATGAGAATAATAAAAATGCCATAGCTAGACATGAGATATGTTGTACATTAGATGATGTAATAAAGGCGTCAAGTATTCTTTTAAAAGATAATGGAAAGCTATTTATGATTCACAGACCTGAGAGAATAGCAGATGTATTATGTACAATGAGAAAGTATAAAATAGAACCTAAATTAATAAGAATGGTTCAGCCCAATATAAATAAGGTACCTAATTTACTACTAATTGAAGGACAAAAAAATGGAGGAAAGTTTTTAAAGTGGCAAAATACCTTATATGTATATGATGAAAATGGGAAATATACAGAAGAAATAAATATGATTTATGGTAAAATGGAGGATAGCCATGACTAATGGAAAACTTTTTGTAGTACCAACACCTATAGGAAATCTAAAGGATATAACTATAAGAGCTTTAGAAGTTTTGAATTCTGTGGATATAATAGCTGCAGAAGATACAAGACAAACTCTAAAACTTACAAATCATTATAATATAAAAAAAACATTGATAAGTTATCATCAACATAATGAACAAGGTAAAAGTGATAACTTAATAGAAATGCTTAAAGAAGGTAAAAATATAGCCTTGGTAAGTGATGCTGGTACACCTGGAATATCAGACCCTGGCAGTGTTATTATTTCAAAATGTATAGAAGAAAATTTAGATTTTGAGGTACTTCCAGGGGCCACTGCTGCTATTACTGCCCTTGTTTATTCAGGTATGGATACTACCAAATTTTTATTTATAGGTTTTCTTCCAAGGGATAATAAAGATAAAAAGGCAGTTATAGAGGAAGTAAAAGATAGAAAAGAAACTTTAATATTTTATGAAGCACCTCATAGATTAATAAATACTTTAGAATTTTTAAAGGAGAATATAGGAATACGTAGAATATCTATATGTAGAGAATTAACAAAACTTCATGAAGAAATCATAAGATTTACAATTGAGGATGCTATAGAACATTATAAAATTAATAATCCAAGGGGAGAATATGTACTTATTGTAGAAGGGAAAAGTGAAAAGGATATAGAACGAGAAAAAGCTTCAAAATGGGAAGGTCTTACTATAGAACAGCATATATTAAAATATATAGATGAAGGCTTAAGCAAAAAGGAAGCTATTAAAAAAACTGCTAAAGATAGAAAGCTATCAAAGTCTGAAGTGTATAAGTATTCTTTGGACATTTAGTATAGATTTTATAGAATATTTAAAAAGTAGATAATATTTTATAATAAATGCACATTTTTACATTGAGATTTTTCATGAAGAGATGTTATAATAAAATAGACATAAAAAATACATAATCTTAAAAAAAAATACAAAATTACTTGCTTTAAAAATTTCAGGGGGTGTTGAGGTGAATAAAAAACTAGTGTCTGTTATTACGGCATTAACAATGGTTACAACATTAAATGCGTCAGTATTAGCAGAACCGCTATCTGAACAGATAAAGATTCAGCAGCAAAAAGTTCAGGATAATACTAAATCATTAAAGGATGTTCAGAAAAAGAGAGAAGATCTAGAGGTAAATATAGAAAAGACGGATAGCCAAATTGAAGGGCTTATGAATAACATAGGAGATACAAAAAAGAAAATTTCAAAAACTCAGGATGATATAAAACTTGTAGAAAAGGATATTGTGAAGGCTGAAAACGATATAAAAGATAAACAAGATTTATTTAATAAAAGAGTTAGAGCAATGTATATAAGTGGTACAGGAAGCTATTTAAATATACTACTAGATTCTAAAGGATTAAGTGATTTAATATCCAACGCAGAGGCAGTTAAAAAGATTATAGAATTAGATAATAAAATAATTGCAGATCTTAACGATAAGAAAGTAGCTATAGAGAGGAAAAAAGAAGTTTTAAATAATGAAAATAATAAGTTATTAGCCCTTAAGGCAGATAATGAAAAAAAATTATCAGAAATAAATAGTAAAAAGCAAGAACAAGATAAATTGATAGCTGAGCTAAATAATCAAGAAAGGATGTATGCTTCAAAAATTGATGAATCACAATCATACATAAATTCAGCTATGTCACAAATTGAAAATGCAAGAAAGTCAGTACCTAAATATACTCCTTCAAGAGGATCTACAACTATATCATCTAATGCTATAGTTGCATATGCATCAAACTTTTTGGGGACACCTTATGAATGGGGAGGAAATGGACCTAGCACCTTTGACTGTTCGGGTTATGTAAAATATGTGTACGGGCATTTTGGAGTGAATTTACCAAGGGTATCAGAAGACCAGCAGAATGTAGGCACAGCAGTATCAAGAGATGGATTACAACCAGGGGATTTAGTTTTCTTTGGATATCCTGCTGCACATCATGTAGGAATATACGTAGGAGATAACTGCTATATTCATGCTCCAAAAACAGGAGATGTAGTTAAAATATCTCCTTTGAATAGATCAGATTTTAGCGGAGGAAGAAGGGTAAGATAAATTCTATATAATTAGATAAATATATTTTCCAACATTTTCATAAGGTGTTGGATTTTTTTTATTTCACTGTTAATTTATAAAATATACTTAGCATAAGCATATGGAAAATAAAAAGACCCACATGAAAACATGTGGGAAACAAAGAATGATATATATTTTAATACTTAATTACTCGCTTTTTAATTCTTTTAAACAATTTTTACAAATGTTTTTACCTTTGTAATTAACAACATCTCTTGCATCTCCGCAGAAAATACAAGCAGGTTCATATTTCTTTAGTATGATTTGTTCTCCATCAACATAAATTTCCAAAGCATCTTTTTCAGCAATATCTAAAGTCCTTCTTAATTCTATTGGGATAACAATTCTACCAAGTTCATCTACTCTTCTTACAACTCCAGTTGATTTCATTATGAAGTTCCTCCTTATAATTTAAATTATTAAATTGCATAATTCGACATATTACTTATAAAACAATACCATAGGTGCCATTAAAAGTCAATATGTAAATTATGAATTATTTTATAATATTACAAATTTCTCATGTAATTCCATCTAATGTAACTATACTACCAATTTATACAAATGTCAATATGCTTTTGAAATAGAAATACATTTTTTTACTAATAGACCAAGCACTTATACACCAAAGCATATAGAGATTTAAAGAAGTATATGGCAAAATATATGCTATTATATAAAGAACAATATATTGGAGTATTATTAAAAAAATAGTAACTTAATGGGACTTATGCGAAAAATATCGAACTATAAAATGTTATATATAAATAAATATAAAAAGTAGTGCATATTAATTTTATAAAATATAAAAATTATTAATGTGATATAATGATTATATAAAAAACCTGAAAGGGGAGATTTATAAATGAAAATATTTATTGATACAGCCAATGTGGAAGAAATCAAAAGGGTAGCAGAATGGGGGATACTAGATGGAGTTACTACTAATCCTTCATTAATTGCAAAGGAAGGAAGAGATTTAAAAGAGGTTGTTGAAGAAATATGCTCTATAGTTGATGGACCTATTAGTGCAGAAGTTATAAGCTTAGAGGCAGAAGGTATGGTAAAAGAAGCAATGGAGCTTTCTAAAATACATAAAAATATAGTAATAAAAATACCTATGTGTGAAGAAGGGCTTAAAGCTGTAAATAGATTAAGTAAGAAGAATATAAAGACCAATGTTACTTTAATATTTTCAGCACAACAGGCATTACTTGCTGCAAAAGCAGGAGCAAGTTTTGTTAGTCCTTTTGTAGGGAGATTGGATGACATAGGAAATGGTGGAATTGAAGTTGTTAGCGATATAGCTGAAATATTTAGTATATACGGAATAGATACTGAGATTATAGCTGCTAGTATAAGAACTCCAATGCATGTATTAGAATGTGCAAAAGTTGGAGCAGATATTGCTACTATACCATATAAGGTATTAACTCAAATGTTGAAACACCCTTTAACAGATATAGGTATAGAAAAATTTTTAGAGGATTATAAAAGCATGAAATAAGATTTAAGATTAATGTATTAATTTAATTAATAAAATATTTCAATTAATTGTAAGTGAAAACATTGTTATAAAGTAAAAATAAATAAACAATTGAAAGAAATCAATTATATCTTGTCTAATTATTCCACAGCTTAGTAGACAAGTTATCAACAGCAAAAATGTGAGTAATGTGAATAATGTTGATAAGTACTTATAATTTAAGCAAATCAAAGACTAATATTCATAATGTTATACACAAAAACTGTGGATAACATTATGAATTAAGTTAATGAGTGTGGACAGATATAATAAATTCAATTTTTTGATGCATAATTGATTAAAATTTGGTTTATTTCATATTGTCGAAAAATAATATTTTCTGTAAACTTAATATATAGAAAAGTCTTAAATAGAGGCTGGTTATTTATAATTTCTATTTGTTAGTCTTATCTCGAATTCATTTATATCAAAATCAGCACTAACATATACTCTATCTAAAGTATATATACCATCACTTTTATCCGACCAGGTGCCGCTTGTAGAAAAAGCCATTTTATAGTTAGCATTTCTAACAGCTAATAGAGTATTTTTATTCCAATCCCCATAAGGATAAGCAATATAATCTATACTTTTATTTAAGAGATTTTCTAAAAATTCTTTTGAATTTTTTAAGGTTTCAAATTGTTTATCATAACCTAATGTAGAAAGCTTCTCGTGATTTACTGTATGGCTTTCAATTTCTACACCATTATTATCTAATTCTATAATTTGATCGGAGGTTAAATAATTTTTTACTTTATCTATATTATTTGTAATTACAAATACCACTGCATTAAAGTGGAATTCTTTTAATATAGGATAGGCATTGTAATAATTGTCTACATAACCATCATCAAAGGTTATTACTACAGATTTTTCTGGTATAGGGTTACCATTGATGAAAAATCCATACAATTCATTTAATGTAAGGGTAGTATAACCTTTTTCTTTAAGTAAAGACATTTGCTGTCTAAATTTTTCTTTTGGTACCCTTAATTCATTTCCTTTTTCATAATCTATTGAATGATACATTAATACAGGAATACCTTTAGTATTATATTTTAAATTAGATCCTGTAAAAGTTCTATTATTAGATCCACTTTCTTTGTTTATAGAAGGTTCCATGTTGTCGTTTACATAGCCATATTTATTATTTTCCTCAGCAATGTTAATTTCTTTGTTGATAACCTGTGTATTATTATTTTTCAAGCTATCTTCTGTAGTATTATTGAGTTTTTTAGAGCATGATGCAAATAAAAAAGAAAATATGAAGATAATAAGGAGTATTTGGTACTTTTTAGCTGGATTGGGTAACATTTTTTTCACCTCTCAATAAAAAGTGATGTACATATTGATTCTTAAGCATTCTCATAAGTTATTTTTTAATATATGGAAGTAATTTGTATGTGTAACAATACACTTATTAACATTGTCCACAATTTAGCTGTGCATAACTTGTGAAATTAATGTTGATTTTTAATATTGTAGAGCTAAATATAAGGAATATAGGTTATTATACATAAATTTTTATTACATATTTTATATAGATTTTACTATATAGAAAAATATTATACACATTATCCACAGAAATGTGGATAATATGTGGACAAACTATAGATTTATGATACAACTTATCATAAATTTCAATAAAGTATTTTTAATAATTATTATATCTAGGTTAAGTATCAAAATTCATAATATTTAAATATAATAAAGTATGTTACTGTATAGCCCATTGATGTAACAATATACTAGTATGATTACCAAAATTATATCATTTTAAATTGATATATGCACTTAAATAATTTTTTTAAGTGCATATTTTTCTAAGTTAATATTATATTTTAAGAATTTTCTTAACAATTTGTATATTTTATGATATTATTATAATATAAAATAAATTGTTAAAGGGTGTGACAAAGATGAAAGATAATGTAATCTATGTTGATTTTTCAAAAATGCACAATAGCAAAAATAGAAATAAAAGTTTCTATAGAAGGATCATAAATAGAGTAAAAGCCATATTTCATTTAAATAAAAGAGTTTCCACACCTAAGAATGTAATCATTTACAGAAAAAATATATCCTAGAATATAAATTGCAGTATATGACAGCGCATAAAGTATAGTAAATAGATAAAGGCACATATATTTTATGTGTCTTTTTTTCTACGCCTTTCCTACTTGATTATCTTAATATATACTTATATAAATATAATATGTTAAAATAGAAGGGAGAATGAATATGAGAATTGGTACAGGATATGATGTTCATAGATTGGTTGAAGGAAAAAACCTTATTATAGGAGGAGTGCATATACCCTATGGAAAAGGACTATTAGGGCACTCTGATGCAGATGTATTGTTGCATGCAATAATGGATAGTTTATTAGGAGCTGCAGCTTTAGGTGATATAGGTAAGCATTTTCCTGATAGTGATGTAAAGTATAAGAACATAAATAGTATGAAGCTTTTAGAAGAAGTAAAGAATTTAATAGGACATAATGGATATAAAATTATAAATGTTGATGCTACAATAATAGCCCAAAATCCTAAAGTCTCCCCATATATTGAAAAAATGAGGGAAAATATAGCTGGAGTACTAGATATATCAATAGATATGATAAATGTAAAAGCTACTACAGAGGAGGGATTAGGATTTACGGGGAAAGGTGAAGGTATAGCTGCCCAAGGCATTTGTCTTATAGACTAATAAGTAAAGGATAGATAACATTTTACCTATCCTTTATCATTGGCTGATATACTTAATAGATCTAATAAGAAAATAAATAAAGGTATTCCTATGAGCAGTCCCCATACTCCCAGAAAGTGTTCAGATATTATAAGAACCAAAAATACAACAAATACAGGTAAATGAGTTTTAGCAGACATAAGTTTTGGATTTAATACATAACTTTCTAATGCATGTAACATGCCTACCATTACAGCTATAGATAATACTTTTGGAAATCCTCCAATATTAAAAGCTATTATGGACAAAGGTATAAAGGACATTATGGCTCCTGCTACAGGTATTAAACCAAATAAAAATACCATTAATCCTAGGCTGAGAAGTTGGGGGAAATTCAATATACTTAAGGTTATTACAGATAATGTAGTATTTATAATAGAAATTAAAATCTGAGCTTGAATTACCTTTCCAAAAGAGTTTAGGAAGTTTATACCGAAGTACTTGGTGTATTCATAAAAACCCTTTAGTTTGCTATCTTTAAATCTATCTAAAAATTTACCTATTTCCTTTTTCTCCAGCATAAAAAAAGTACTTAAAACAAAAGCTATTACAATATTAAATCCCCATTTTCCTATATTGGTAGCAAATTTTATTAAAAAATTAGTACTGCTTTTTAAGTAAGCATCAATATTTATTTGCTTAAATATAGGCGTTAGGTATTGTTCTATATTATATTTTTTAGTATTAGTTTTAAATTCACTGAATTCTTTTAAAATATCTACACTTTGATTTATTATTATAGGCACATACTTATAGATAAATAAAGAAAATGCTGTAAGCAAAAATAAATATAATAGTATAGTAACAAATTTTTCATTAATATGAATGTGATTATTTATTTTCATTACTATAAAATGCTGAAGGCTATATATAAGATAAGTTAATAAAAATGTTAATAATATTAAGTCTAGAAAATCTCTTAATAAGTAAAAAAACAAAACTATTGTTAGAAATACTAAAATCCTTTTTGTAAAGTCCTTTTTCATTAATCCTTTTAACGCTTCCATAGTGATTTTTCTCCTCTGTATATAAAATTGTATATAATTATAATTTGGATGCTTCTTCAGTTTTTACGGAGTTTTCCACCAACTTATTTATTTTATTCATTTCATCTTCCGTAATGTATCGCCATTTGCCTAGAGGGATATTTGAAAGGGTTACATTCATAATTCGTATTCTTCTTAGCTTAATAACTTTATAGCCTAGGGCTTCACTCATACGCCTAATTTGTCTATTTAGCCCTTGGGTAAGTATAATTCTAAACATATATTTACCTTCTTTGTACACTTTACAAGGATTTGTTACTGTATTAAGTATTTTCACACCAGAAGACATTTTTTTTATGAATTCATTTGTTATAGGTTTATTAACAGTCACTATATATTCTTTTTCATGGTTATTTCCTGCCCTTAAAATTTTATTTACTATGTCTCCATCATTTGTAAGAAATATTAAACCTTCAGAATCCTTATCCAGCCTTCCTATAGGAAATATTCTTTTAGGATAATTAACAAAGTCAATAATATTATCCTTTACTTTTCTTTCAGTAGTACAGGTTATCCCTGCAGGTTTATTTAATGCTATGTATACTAATTTAGGCCTTTTACTTATAATTTTACCATTTAATTTAACCTCATCTTTGGGATATACCTTTGATCCAGTAAGAGCAACTTCACCATTTATTGTGACTTTTCCATCAGCTATAAGTTTATCAGCTTCTCTTCTAGAGCAAATACCTTTTTCACTAATAAATTTATTTATTCTTATTTGATTTTTATCATTATGTTGCATATTATCATTCATATAGTAATAAAACCTCATTTCCGGCTAAGGTTAGTTTTTATCATGACCTATACCATTATCTTTAATGGATATTATTATACCATATTTAATTTATAAGTACCTTCTTGAAGTTTAGATAATTCTAATATATCTATTACTAATAAATTAATCTTTATGGTAAAAATGTAGAATATTTCGTATAATTATTATATAGAATATTTTTGCATAGGGGGGTAAGTTTTGATGAAAATCTTAAGAGATATTATATTAACATTAACATTTACAAGTATGATATTTACAGGCAGGGTATTTGCTGCGGACAGTTCTATTAAAGAATTAGAAACAAAAACAAATATTTCTATGGATAAAAAGTGGACAATTAAATTTAACTTTAGCTTAAATAAGGAAACCATTAATAATGATAATGTAACTGTAACAGATTCAAAAGGAAATAAAATAAACACTTGTATAATGCCTGGAGGGACTGATGATAGCGTTATAGTAATTCCAAAAACAGAAGGATATATTCCAGCTAACACTTATTACTTGAATTTAGGTACAGGAGTTCAATCCTTGGGAGGAAAGAATTTAGTACAACCCGCTAGAATGAAGTTTACAATAGTAGATAGATATTCAGATATGTCAAATTATGAAAATCTTCCTAAGATCACAGGAGTAAAAATGCAATATGAGCCAATATTGCCTAATCAAAATCAAACTTTTTATTTAAATTCTTCTGTAGACTCTCCAGTGCAATATAGGATATATGTTAGTAAATATACATATAAGACCGATAACTATGCACCTTATGAAGAGATAACTAATGGATATACATATGCTGCCAATGGTAAGATAGCTTCTAATAAACTATTCGATGCAGGGGAAGATGGAGAAAAGTATAAGGTTTTAATATATGTGAAAAGAGCTAATATAAAAGGGGCATATTCGGATGACAATACAGATTTTGATAATTATTATATAGATTACTTTAGATGTGTTAAAGATATAAGTAATGAAGGTGTAACCAAAGTAAATTATGATAAAAGTTTAGAGGATGTTTTAAGTAACCAAGCAAAACCGGGGGTCTCAGTAACAGATGAAGGGCCTTCTTCTTGGGTAGGAGCAAGTAATAATCAAATTAGATATTATTTAAATCCTAATAATTTTACAGACGATGATGGTAAATATATATTTTTAAAGTTAAATTATGTGGATGACAGCATAACAGAGGAGGATGTAAATAATATACTTAAAGGCAAGGGTATATTGGAAAACACAGGTAAGGCATTTTTGGAAGCAGGTAAAGAAAATAATATAAGTTCAGTGTATTTAGTTTCTCATGTTTTGCATGAAACTGGAAATGGGACTTCTAAACTTGCTAATGGTATTGAAGTGGACGGGCCTCAAGGTAAAAAGATAGTTTATAATATGTATGGAGTTAAGGCTTACGATTCAGATCCAGAAAAATACGGTTCAGAATATGCCTATAATGAAGGATGGTTTACTCCAGAAGCTGCCATAATAGGTGGAGCTAAATATATAGCAGAAAAATATATCAATAATCCTACAGAAAAAAGGGATACTTTATATAAAATGAAATGGAATCCAGTTGCACCCGGTACCTATCAATACGCAGCAGATATAGGCTGGGCATATAAACAAGTGAAAAATATTAAAGCTTTACTTGACCAATGTAAAAATCCCACTTTAATATTTGAAGTACCTAAGTATAAAGAATAATATAAATGGCTTATCCTTATAAGGATAAGCCAATATTTTTAATTAAGAGCATTTTTTAATTTTTTTTTGTCTTTCTCATCTACAAAAGGTGCATAGAATTCAAATGTCTTTTCGTGACCACAGTGTGAACACACACAGCTGCATACATCATAAGGTATTCCATCTATAAGATCTATTTGTAAATTATCTGCAAAATACTCTCCCCCACAAACCTCACAAGGGGTACTATTTATAATATTATATTCACTTTCAATATATTTCATTATCTCCTTTATGGTCATAGGAATCCTCCAATACAACAAATTTATATACATCATACATGGTAACACTATTAAAAATTAATTGCAATACAAAGGCGGCATTGTACATATACATTAAATGAGTAATAATTACAAGGTTTATAAATATTTAGCAGGAGGGGTAAATGATAAATTATATTTGGTTTTGTATCTTAAGTTTTGGCATTATTATAGGATTAGCTACTGGAAGGGGAGACATTATCTCTAAAGCCATACTAACTTCCGCCAATTCTACTGTTGAATTAACAATTAAGCTTTTAGGGACAATGTGTCTATGGTGTGGAGTTATGAAAATAGCTGAAAAAAGCGGTTTGACTGATAAAATAGCTAAGGTGCTGAAGCCTGTCTTAAGATTAATATTTAAAAAAGAAGGTAGAGATGAGGAGGCTTTAGGGGCCATAGTTATGAATATTACAGCTAATATGATGGGATTATCTAATGCGGCCACACCCTTTGGAATTAAAGCTATGGAAAATATGCAAAAGCTAAATAGTAATAAAGACACTTCTACCAATGATATGGCCTTATTCTTAGTATTAAATGGTGCCTGCATACAATTTATACCTACAACTGTAATATCCATAAGAGCAGCCTCAGGATCTAATAGCCCAGCAGAGATAATATTACCTGCTATATTAACTACAGGAACTGCTGCATTAGTTGGGGTTATAAGCTGTAAAATATTACAGAAGTATTCTTAGCAGGAGGAATGTGTCAATTACACCCCACTTTAGAAATGGGGGCTTGTAACTCTACTACACATGGTACTAACGATACAAAATATCTCCCATCTCAAACGTAGGTTACGATACGGTGATTGACACCACCGCAACATGGCAAGTTTACTCGCTATGCTCTTTGGAGTTACTTTCAATATATTCAAGACCTTTTCTCCAAAGATTTATTGCTCCAATTCTATCATCATTAGATTGATAGTTGCAATTTTTACATTTAAAGATATGTTTTTTCTTATCTCTGTTTGCTTTTTCAGTATGTCCGCATTTAGGGCAAGTTTGACTTGTATATTTAGGATTAACTACTATAAGTATAGAGTTATTCATCTGAGCCTTATATTCAAGTAGTTGCTTAAATTGATAGAAAGACCAAGATACAGAAACATATCTATTATTTATATTTACTTTTTCAGTAGCAGTTCTAACGTTAGTTAAATCTTCAAGAACAAACAATGTATTTGCTCCATACTTATCAACGAGTGCCTTTGTAATGGTATGGTTAATATCATTAACATAACGGTTTTCTCTTGAACCAATAGATTTAATTCTACGTTTTGCCGATTTACTGCCACATTCTTGTAGCTGTTTTCTTAAAACTTTATAATGACCTCTTTTAGCTTTTATATGCCTACCATTGTAAAAAGTGGTTTTGCCATAACTGTCATAGGTAGTTGCTAAAAAGTTGATGCCAAGGTCGATACCTACAATTTTATTGATTTCAAAAGGTGTAGTTTGAGGATAATCTTTAGTCATTGGTATGTGTAAAAAATATTTATTATGTTTATATACTAATTTAGCAGTACCAAAGCTATAAGAACCATCAAAATATTTTTCCATACCTTTAGTTTCATAAGGTATTTTAAGTCTACCGTGTAGGCTATTAATAGAGAATATATTTTTAGTTAAAGAATAATCTCTATTCCAAACAAGGTCATATTCTAAATTTTTAAACTGCACTAAATTAAAATCATGTCCATTGGACTTGTTAGTTTTATATTTAGCAATAGCAGTTTTTATACAACTTTGAGCCATTTGAGATTTTAAATTATAAGTTTCTCTTAAATAATAATAAGTATCAGTATTTATCTTACTTTGATTTAAGCAATTATTATCAAAGATATATTTAGATATATAATTTAATGCTTTTCTTATTTGGAACATTGTATTATTTAAAATTTCTATTTGCTCATGAGTAGGATATATTTGTATTTTAGATGTTATAGTGATTTTTATAATATCAACTCCTTTTCACTAATTAATATAGTTATATCATATTAGTGAAGGTATTACAATAAGAAAGCGAGGTGTATAAGTGGCAAGTTATGGAGTTGCCTGTCGGCAAGTGGCAATTTCTCCCCCACTTATAGAAGTTGGAGTATCCTTGCCACGATTGGATGAATATAGGGAACATAATAATACCAGTGATAATTATTTTAATAATAACATATGGCATGTTGAAAGGTGTTAAAGTATATGAGTGTTTCATAGAGGGAGCTAAAGATGGTGTAACTATATGCTTTAAGATTTTTCCATATTTATTAGCCATGATACTTGCAGTCACTGTACTTAGGGAATCTAAGGCATTAGATTATATAATAAGCTTAGTAAATCCTATAGTAAAATATATAGGATTGCCAGGTGAGGTAGTACCCCTTGCATTAATAAAGCCGCTATCTGGCAGTGGTGCACTAGGTGTGTTTACGGATATAATAAATAACTATGGGGCAGACAGCTATGTCGGAAGAATAGCATCTACAATAATGGGATCTACAGAAACAATATTCTATACTCTCACAGTTTATTTTGGAGCAGTAGGCATAAAAAAGATTAGACATACTCTTTGGGCAGCTATAATTGCAGATTTAACAGCAATAGTTATGGCAGTTATAGTAGTGACCTTTATCTTTTACTAATAATATAATATGAAATTAAAACCCTATGGATTTTATTATAAACATAGGGCCATTTTTTAATGTAGTTTTGTGAACTATTCTGTCATCTGTACTTTATTATCTGATTTTAAAATAAGCTGATTAAATCTTTTTTTAAATAAAATAACCATAATTATTGCATCTATAATCCATTGAATAGATGTAATCCACCAAACATAAGTGACTGATGCCTTTAATAAATATATAAAATATATCATAAGTGGAAGTCTAATAAGCCAGCTGGAAATTAATGATACTATAAAAGGAGTTTTGGTGTCTCCAGCACCTTTTAAGGAGCCGCCAAGTATCATAGAAATAGCCATTGGGGTTTGCTCTAGTGAAGCTATTGTAAGGCATATGGTACCTAAATTTATTACATCTGTTTCTGATTTGTTTATAAAAAGTGAAATAAGAAATTTAGGGAACAATAGGAATGTTAAACCACAAAGCATCATTATAATAGTGCCTAAAACAGTACAAACATATGCGTAGTGTTTGGCTTCATGTATTTTGTTTTCACCGATTTTATGACCAACTAAAGTAGTTGCTGCAATTGCAAAACCAGAACCAGGCATAAATGAAATTGATTCTATTGTAGTGGTTATTTGATTTGCAGCAAAGGCTACTCCACCAATGTACATAATCATTACAGTGCCTAATAGTCGTGTTAAGTTAAAGGCTGCCTCTTGGAGGGAGGAAGGTATAGACAGTTTAAGTAATCTCTTTAATTTACTCATTTTTAAATTTTGAATATATTTAAATCTAGGTTTTATTTCTGAGAATTTTATTGTATAAAAAACTATAAAAGTAAATCCACTTATATGAGATATGGCAGTGGCTATAGCAGCTCCTTTTATACCCAATTCAGGGAAACCAAATTTTCCGAAAATCAGTGCCCAATCTAAAAATATATTTACTATATTTATTATAATTGATGCAACAAGGGGTATCTTAGTATTTTTTGAACCCCTTAATATAGAATTTAGGATATTCATTAACATATTAAAAAACAACCCAATAGAGGTTATTTTCATATAGATTATTCCCTGTGATAAAATCTTTGATCTAGCACCAGCATAGTATAAAATTTTAGGAGCAAAAATAAAAGCATTAAAGCATATTAAAAAAGACAAAATGGAGCCATTTAGTAATCCTAAAGTTGCATATTCTTCGGCGCTATGCCTTTCATTAGCTCCTAATTTTCTAGAAATTAAGGAAACAGTTCCAACGGAAATTCCATAGGCAATAAAAATATTACTTAAGGTATACATTATCTCTGAGCTAAGACCTACGGTACTTACGGCAACTTGTCCACCATATTGACCAACCATCATTGTATCTAAAACCCATATCATCATATATAGAATCATTTCACCTACAGCTGGTAAGGCCAAAGATAATACTTCTTTTATAATCCCCCTATTAAACATAAAGTCATCCCCTTTAAACTTTCACTGTTACAAATATTATAAGTAGAGTAAAATATAGATATGAATATTATAATATAAAATTTCAATTTGAGGTGACAAAATTGTTAAAGTGGAAGGAACTTTATAATGAATGTTTAAATTGTAATAAGTGTTCACTTAAATACAGCAGTAACAATATGGTATTTGGAGATGGAAATCCTAGGTCTAAGATTATGTTTATAGGGGAAGCTCCAGGAGCTGACGAGGATAGGCTTGGGAAACCTTTTGTTGGAAGGGCAGGACAATTGCTTACCAAAGGATTAACTACATTAGATTTAATAAGGGAAAGAGATTATTATATATGCAATATATGTAAATGCAGACCTGAAAACAATAGAACTCCTAGGGAAGAAGAAGCAGAAGCCTGCTTACCCTATTTAAGAAATCAAACAGCTTTAATAAAACCCAAAGTTATTGTATGTTTAGGATCTACTGCCATGAAATATATACTTGGTGCAGACTGGAGAATAACCAGAGATAGAGGAAAATGGGTGGAAAGAAAAGGGTGTTATATAATGGCAACCTTTCACCCAGCAGCTCTTTTTAGAGATGAGAGTAAGAAAGTACTATTTTGGGAGGACTTAAAAAGCGTTAAAGGAAAGCTTGATGAATTAAAAAAAGATTCATAGTATATTTAAATTGAATTGAGGAAATAATATTTGAAATAAAGTAGTTGACAGTAAAATTTATATATATTATCATTAAATTTGAAGTGCAATGATGGGAAGAGTAGTAAATGGAACTGTTTAAAAGAGAACTGGGATAGGTGAAAGCCAGTAACAGAGAAGTTTATGAACATGGCCCCAGAGCATATTACTCCAAACTAAAGTAGAGTAATACGGAAAGCAGCCGTTATATTGCAGAGTGATTATATAGTCACTTGATAAGGTTTTATTTGTGAAAATAAGACGAACTAGGGTGGTAACGCGTTAAATACGCCTCTATGCAGTTTATACTGCATGGAGGCTTTTTTTTATACAATTAAAGGAAGATTATAGTTTATTTAAAATAAAGGAGGGGTTTTCATGGAAAAGAAAACTTTTTATATTACTACACCTATATATTATCCATCAGCTAATTTACACATAGGAAATACGTACACAACTATAGCAGCTGATGCATTAGCTAGATTTAAAAGACTTACAGGTTATGATGTAATGTTTTTAACAGGAACAGATGAGCATGGACAAAAAATTCAAAGATTAGCGGAAGCCAAAGGAGTGGCACCAAAGGAATATGTAGATGAAATAGTTGCAGGAATCAAAGACTTATGGAAGATGATGAATGTAAGTTATGATAAATTTATAAGAACTACTGATGATTATCATGTAAGAGCTGTTCAACAAATTTTTAAACAGTTATATGATCAAGGAGATATATATAAAAGCCAATATGAGGGATGGTATTGTACACCTTGTGAATCTTTCTGGACAGAAACTCAGCTTCAAGATGGGAAATGTCCTGACTGTGGAAGACCAGTAGAAAAAGCTAAAGAGGAAGCATATTTCTTTAAGATGTCAAAATATGCACCTAAGCTTATAGAATATATAGAATCTCATCCTGAATTCATTCAACCAGAATCAAGAAAAAATGAAATGTTAAATAACTTCTTAAAACCAGGATTACAGGATCTTTGCGTTTCAAGAACTACATTTGATTGGGGAATTCCTGTAACTTTTGATAAAAAACATGTTATATATGTATGGATAGATGCACTAGCTAACTATATAACAGCATTAGGATATAATAGCGGAAATGAGGATTTATTAAATAAGTACTGGCCAGCGGATGTACATCTTGTTGGTAAAGATATTTTAAGATTCCATACTATATATTGGCCAATTATGTTAATGGCTTTAGGATTACCTTTACCAAAGCAGGTATTTGGACATGGATGGTTACTAGTTGATGGAGGCAAGATGTCAAAGTCAAAAGGTAATGTAGTGGATCCTGTAGTACTTGTTAACCAATTTGGAGCAGATCCAGTAAGATATTATCTTTTAAGAGAAATACCTTTTGGTTCAGATGGTATATTTAATAATGAAATATTTATAAAGAAGATAAATTCAGATTTAGCTAATGATTTAGGGAATCTTTTATCAAGAACTACAGCTATGATTGAAAAGTATTTTCAAGGGGTAATGCCAGCTCAATCAGCTAAAGAAGAAATAGATAACAGTTTAATAGAAATGGCAGTAGATGCACATAAAAAAGTAGAAAAACACATGGATAATTTAAGAATCCCAGAGGCCTTAGATGAAATTTGGGCACTTATAGGAAGAGCTAATAAATATATAGATGAAACTACACCATGGATATTGTCTAAAGATGAAAGTAAAAAAGAAAGATTAGGAACTATTCTTTATAACTTATCAGAAACCTTAAGAATAGTTTCAGTATTAATATCGCCGTTCTTGCCAGAGACTAGCATAAAAATAAATGAACAGTTAAATATAGAACTTACAACTTGGGATAGTATAAAATCTTTTGATGGCACAAGGGCAGGAAGTAAAATAGTTAAAGGAGAAGCAATATTCCCAAGAATAGATGTAGAAGCAAAAATTGAGGAATTAAATAAGCTAAAGGAAGAACAAATGAAAGCTAATGCACCAAAAGCACAGATGCAGCCTTTGAAAGAAGAAATAACCATAGAGGATTTTGAAAAGGTAGATTTAAGGGTAGTAAAAGTACTAAATTGTGAACCAGTAAAAGGAGCTAAAAAGCTTCTTAAATTAAAGGTAGATTTAGGTGGAGAAGAAAAACAGGTAATATCAGGAATATCAAAATATTATAAACCAGAAGAGTTAATTGGAAAATATGTAGTTCTTGTGGCAAATTTAAAACCTGCCAAATTAAGAGGAGAAATCTCACAGGGAATGATCTTAGCTGCTTCAACAGATGATGATAGCAAATTATTCGCAGTTACCATTCCAAAGGAACTCCCAACAGGTAGTGTTGTAAGATAAGGTAAAATAAAAAAATTAATTTCCTATACTAGGGAATTAATTTTTTTTGGTGATAATTTATGAAGCTATGGAAAATTAATGCAACCTTTAGTATAATTAAAGTTGGGTTTCTATACTAGTGATAATTATGTAATATATAATAGGAGGGTAATCATGAAAGGTATACGTTATAAGATGTTTTTTTGTTTATTTATAATTCTTTTTTCCTTTGATATAAAGGTAGAAGCAGCAACTTCAAATAATATCAACTGGAATAATTATTATCCTAGTTATAAAATATTTACTGAATTCAATGATGTACCAATAGATAAAAAATTCACAATCTGTTTTTCTAAAAAGATAGATAAGAATTTAATAAAAGATGGGTTTATAGAGATAAAGGATAGTAATATGAATAGTATTCCTATAGATATAAATATAATAGATAATAAAATTGAAGTAACAGCTAAAGGTAAATTAAATTATGGACAAGCATATTGCCTAGTTATAAATAGTGATGGAAATAGTAAGGGATGGATAAAAAATGGATCAATTTGTCCAATTAAGGTTAAAACAATAAACTCTTTACCAAGTGATAATATGGATGGAGGCAAAAAACTTCCTCAATATGAATTTATAGATATGGTATCACCTGGAGCCATAGAAACTTATAAAAGTTATGGCATTTTTCCATCTGTTACTATAGCACAAGCAATATTAGAAAGTAATTGGGGAAGAAGTGATAAGGCGGTACAATGTAACAATATTTTTGGTATAAAAGCGGATAAGTACTGGACAGGTGAAAAAATGGAATTGCCAACAATGGAATGGGTGGGTGGAAAATACGTTCCAGTCATGACGGAGTGGAGAGTTTATCCTTCTTTTAAGGAATCCATTGAGGATCATGGCAAATTTTTATATACAAGACCTTGGTATGCTAAAGCAGGGGTATTCGACGCTACAAATTATAAAGAACAAATAACTGCTATAAAAAATGCAGGATATGCTACAGATCCTAAATATGTAGATAAAATTTGCAGCTTAATTGAGAGATATGAGTTGTGGAAATACGATGAAAATGGACGAGATTTATAAAAAAATATTTAGTAAAATTATTATTTATTATAAGCAAATAAATATATATGAGGTGATAAAGCATGGAAAAATCAAAGGTTTACTTTACAGACTTAAGGACAAAACCTGGCTTAAATCTTTTAGATAAGCTAGAAAGATTAGTAAAAAAAGCAGGCATAGAGAATATAGATTTTAAGAATAAATTTGTAGCTATAAAGATCCATTTTGGAGAACCAGGAAATTTAGCTTATATAAGACCTAATTATGCTAGAAGGATGGTTCAAATAATCAAGGGATTAAAAGGGATGCCTTTCTTAACAGATTCAAATACCCTATATACTGGTAGAAGGGCTAATGCAATTGAGCATCTTGAAGCAGCAATGGAGAATGGATTTAATCCCCTTACGGTAGGGTGTAATATTATAATTGCAGATGGGATTAAAGGAACAGATTATAGGGAAATAGAGATACATGGGAAGCACTGTGAGAAAGCTAAAATAGGCGCAGCAATTGCAGACGCAGATATAATAATTTCCATGAACCACTTTAAGGGGCATGAAATGACAGGTTTTGGAGGTGCAATAAAGAATTTAGGAATGGGATCTGGTTCAAGAGGCGGAAAGCTTGAAATGCATTCAGCATCTCAGCCTAAAATTAATAAGAAGAACTGTATAGGGTGCGGTCAGTGCATTAAGGGGTGTTCTCAAAAAGCTATAACCCTTGATAAAGATAAAAAGGCAGAAATAGATTATAAAAAGTGTATAGGCTGTGGTCAGTGTGTGGCAATGTGTCAATTTGATGGTGCTGAAGTAATATGGAATGAGTCTGCTGATATTGCTAACGAAAAAATAGCTGAATATGCCTATGCAGTAATAAAGGATAAACCAAATTTTCATATAAATTTTATTATGAATGTTTCTCCTAATTGTGATTGCTGGGATAGTAATGATACGGCTATAGTTCCTGATATAGGTATAGCAGCTTCTTTTGATCCTATAGCCTTAGACAAAGCTTGTGTAGATTTAGTTAATAAAGCACCAATGTTGCATAATACTATTCTTGAAGATAAACATTATCATGAAGGGGATAAATTTACTCATATTCATTCTAATACAAATTGGGAAGCAGGTTTAATTCATGGAGCAAAAATGGGAATGGGAAAAGAAGAATATGAATTAATAGTTGTATAAGTAAGGAAACGGATTTTAGGAGGAATTTTAATGTATATATTTGATTCACACGCACATTATGATGACGAGTCCTTTAATGAAGATAGAGAATTAGTGATAAAAGATTTAAAAGAAAATAATATAGTAGGAGTGCTGAATTGTGGTGCTTCTTTACAGGGGGCTAGGGATTCTGTAAAACTTGCTAAAGGAAATAGTTTTTTTTATGCAGCCATAGGAATACATCCGGAGTTTGCAGATATTGTAGATGATTTAGTAATAGATGAATTAAGGAAGCTTAGCAAATATGAAAAAGTAAGGGCCATTGGGGAGATAGGTCTTGATTATTATGATGATGAAAATCCTCCAAGGGAAGTGCAAAAAAGGGCTTTTATAAAACAAATGAAATTAGCTCATGAGCTTAGCCTTCCAGTAGTAATACATAATAGGGATGCACATGGGGATACTCTTGAAATTCTAAAGATGTTTCCTGAAGTAAGGGGGGTAATACACTGTTTTTCAGGCAGTGCTGAGTTTGCAAAAGAGTGCTTAAAGTTAGGTTATTACATAGGATTTACGGGGGTAGTAACCTTTAAAAATGCTAGGAAAATAATAGATGTGGCAAAAGAAGTGCCCTTAGATAGGATTTTAGTTGAAACTGATTGCCCTTATATGGCACCAGTTCCCTATAGAGGAAAGAGAAATAGATCTGAATATATAAAATATATAATAGAGAAATTGGCACAAATTAAAGGGGTACCACCAGAGGATTTAAGCCATCAGACTATTTTAAATGTTAAGGAGTTGCTAAATTTAAAATAATAGTGTAAAATATCCTTGTGTAATATTAAGAAGGTAAATTTATTCAAATTAAATGGAACAGAAAGGTAGCTTTTTTATTTGAAAATGATTAAAATAAAAACAATAGGCATATAATATAATAACTTTTGATAAGTTATTCCACCTGATTTGAGCTGTCAAGTGTATTAAGACCGCAATTATTTTTTTATATATTTATGCACAGCGTTGCATTAGGCAGTCAAAATTTTTAAGGAAATTTGACAAAACGTAATTTGATAGTTATAATGTTCAATTGTCTATGCGTTTTGCCAAAGGGAGGTTTTTATGGTGGAAAAATTTAAAAATTCTATGAAAAGTTATTTTTCCAATGGTCCTAAGGCAATCTTTATCGTATTGTTAATTTTGATGATTTCTACAATTGTAATAATTAACACAAGAAAGACTTTGTATGTTTACGTAGATGGTAAAGAGAAGAAGATAATTACTTTTAGAACACATCTAAAAGACGCTTTATCTGCAAATGATATTGTAGTAGGACCAAAGGACAAGACAACGATTGGCCTCGACAGTAAGATAAATAATAATGATAAAATATACATCAAAAAGGCAGTAAATGTTGAAGTAGAAGTTGATGGTAAGAAACTAACTGTCCATTCTGCAGAAAATGATGTAAGCACAATGCTCTCTGCTGAAGGAATAAAAATCAATGAATATGATAAAGTTTCGCCATCAAGAGATGAGCCATTAAAGGATGGATTAACAGTAGCTGTTACTAGGGTGGAAACTAAAATAATAAAAGAATCAAAACCAATAGATTATGCTACAGTTACAAAAAAGGATAATGACTTAGAAGAAGGAAAAAACAAAGTAATCCAGGAAGGAAAGCCTGGGGAAAAAGTTATAACAACAAGAGTAGTATATGAAAACGGAAAAGAAGTTTCTAAAAAAGTAATTAGTGAAGTAGTTACCAAAAAGCCAGTTGAAAAATTAGTGGCTATGGGGACCTTAGGAGTATATACTCCTTCTCGTGGTAGTAGCGTTCATTATTCAAATGTTATGAGGATGAGGGCAACTGCTTATACGGCAGATTATGCTTCCACAGGTAAAGGACCTGGAGATCATGGATATGGAATAACAGCTACAGGAACTGTAGCAAAAAGAAATAACGGAGGATATAGTTCTATAGCTGTAGACCCAAGAGTAATTCCCCTAGGTACTAAAGTATATGTAGAAGGCTATGGATATGCAATAGCTGAAGACACTGGAGGAGCAATAAAAGGTGACAAAATAGATGTATTCTTTGATTCTAATAACGAAGTAAATAACTGGGGAGTAAAATGGGTAAATGTTTATATAGTGAAGTAAATTGAAGCAATGTAAAAGGAGCCAATGGCTCCTATTTTTTTCTATATACTTCAAAATTATCTAGTAGAATCACCTCGAAATATTATATAAAATAAGTTATTGAACATACTGATATAATAAATAGCAAAGTGAGGTGATAAAACATGATAAAAGCATTAAATATAAGGCTATATCCAACACAAGAGCAAATAAAGTTAAAAAACTAAGCAAAAAGTTAAAAAGGCTTCAAAGACAATGTTCAAGAAAATATATTATGAATAAGAAAGGAGAGAGTTACCAAAAGACTAAGAACATTGTAAAACTTGAAAAGAAGATTAAAAAACTTCATAGTAAAATTAAAAATATTAGATTAAATCATATACACCAAACTACCTCCAAAATGGTGAAAGCCAAACCATATAGGATAGTTATGGAGAATTTAAAAGTATCTAATATGATGAAGAATAAACACTTATCAAAGGCAATAGCAGAGCAAGGATTTAATATATTTCTTAATCAAATAAAATATAAATGTGAAAAGTATGGTATCAAATTTGTTCAAGTACCTACATTTTATCCTTCAAGTAAAACTTGCAGTCATTGTGGTACTATCAAAAAAGATTTAAAACTTTCAGATAGAACTTATAAATGTAGTTGTGGTTTTATTTGTGATAGAGATAAAAATGCTAGTTACAACCTTGCAAACTATGATTTAGTATAATCACTTAAAAGATTAACTAAATTGGGTAATCGTTACAACCCATTACCTTATTAGGTAACAAAGCCTATGGAGTGTTACACAAACGAAGGTAGCCGCAATTTAACCTTTTTGCAGGAGGTAATAAAATGGGCAAAATCGGACATTATGAAGTAGGAAAGAAACAAAACTTTAAACTTATATAATCTTCTTATAGAGTTTTATAGAGTTTTGGTAACGGGAACCATGATTAAGGAAGTTATTGTAGTGGAAGGAAGAGATGATGTTACCGCTGTAAAAAGAGCTGTAGATGCAGAAGTTATAGCAGTAGGCGGTTTTGGTATAAATGGGAAAGTCATAGAAAGAATAAAGGAAGCTCAAAAGAGACAAGGAGTTATAATTCTAACAGATCCAGATTTTGCTGGGGAAAAAATCAGAAAAATAATATCGAAAAGAGTTGCCGGAGTAAAACATGCTTATATTTCTAAAAATGAGGGATTAAAGGATGGGGATATAGGAGTGGAAAATGCATCTCCTGAAAGTATAATCAATGCATTAGAGGCTGCTAAATTTGAAGTAAAGGAGAAGAGAATTGAGTTTAATATACAGGATATGATGTATTTTGGGCTTTGTGGTAATAATAAAGCTAAGGAGAAAAGAGAAAAGTTAGGAAGGATTCTTAGAATAGGCTACTGTAATACAGCTCAGTTTCTAACTAGACTTAATAATTATGGTATAACAAAAGAGGAATTTATAAAGGCTATAGAAATTATTGATAAGGAGAATTAGTATGGAGAAAAATAGTACTAAAGAAATAGTAAATAAGTATAATTTTAAATTTACTAAAAGCCTAGGACAAAATTTTTTAATAGATTCACAGGTTTTAACAGACATTGTAGAAGGAGCAGAAATAAATAATAATGATTTTATTATAGAAATAGGTCCAGGAGTAGGTACGTTAACTAAGGAACTTCTTAAAGCAGCTAAAAAGGTTATGGCAATAGAATTAGATTCGGATTTAGTACCTATACTAAAAGAAGAGCTAAAAGACTATGAAAATTTCCAGCTTATAAATAAAGATGCTTTAAAGGTTGATTTCAATGAAATAATTGGAGAAGAGCAATCTGTAAAGTTAGTAGCCAATTTACCATACTATGTAACCACGCCCATAATTGCTAAGTTATTAAATGGACATTATAAATTTAAATCCTTAACTATAATGATTCAAAAGGAAGTAGGAGAAAGAATAGCAGCAAAGCCAAATACTAAAGAATATGGAGCATTATCATTATTAGTACAATATTATTGTGATATAAAGATAATAAGGAAAGTATCGCCATCCTCTTTTATGCCTAAGCCGAGAGTAGAGTCCATAGTTATTAGATTAGATAGATTAGATGAACCAAAGGTTAAAGTTAAAAATCAGGAGTTATTCTTTAAAATAGTTAGGGCATCCTTTAATATGAGAAGAAAAACCTTGTGGAATGCTCTTAAAAGTTTAGGAATAAATAAGGATTTATTAGAAAAAGCTTTAGGAGAAGCAGAAATAGACCCCAAAAGAAGAGGAGAAACATTATCAATAGATGAATTTGGAAGGTTATCAGACTGTATAAATGAATTATTATAAAAATCTTTTGTAACTTTTCACTGTTGTTGTTCACTTTTTGAATAATACCTCATATATTATAATGAATAAAATATATGGAGGTAAATTAAGTTGGCACAAAAAAAGAGTTATAGTAGATACTTTATTATATTGCAAGAAGATGAAAGAGGATATGCCCTTGCTTCCGATAAACTGCCTACAGGTTACGTTAAATTAGAATTAAGGAATGATAAGTGTAAGGTATCTTATTATGTTCAAAACTTAAAGAAGGAATTAGCACCTTACTACATGGCGCTAATACTAGGGAAAAAAGATATTAATAAAATAATAAAAATAGGAGAATTGAACATAGATAACTACGGAAGGGCTGATGTATCCTATGAATACTTAGCTGATAACATAGCAGATACAGGTATGTCAATGGATAATGTATCAGGGGCAGCCATAGTTAAATTATTAGATAAGAATATAATATCAGTACTTAGTGGGTTTTTAACATCAGATATACCTAAGTGGAGAGAATATGAAATAATTGAAGTCATGGCTAGGGAAGAAAAAGCAGAGGAAGAAAAGATAGATGAAGTAAAAATAGATGAAGTAAAAATAGATGAAGAAAAGAGTATATTTGATAAGTATGAAGAAAGTATCGAGCAAGCAAGACAGCAGGGGGAAGATTTAAGAGTTGACATAACTGAAGCTGAACAGAAAAAAGAAGATACTACTGTACAGAAAGAAGAGACTACTGTACAAGTTATGGATATGAAAGAAGAAATAAAAGACAATATATCAGATGATATATCAAAGGGAAAAGAGGCAGCCGAGGAAAATATAATAGTATCAAATGAATATAGTAGAGATTATAAAGGATATGAAAAATGGCCAAAGGGTAAAACAGGGGAATTTTTCAAGGCAATAGCTAAGGATCTTGAAGAAGTAAAAGGGGAAATAATAGATATAAAAAAATGTGTATGGTATAAAGTGCCTATAAAAGATGTAAATGAAATGTATTATATATCTGATTATAACAAATATTCAGTGATTTACTATCCCATGATAAACTATTATAATTATATAAGACCTTATGGACATTATTTTGTAGGATATAAATGTGATAATGAAGGTAAAATGAAATATTTAGTATATGGTATACCTGGTGGAAAGTCTGTAAAGGATCAGCCTTTTGGTGGAAAATCTGGATTTGTAACCTGGGTACCAGCTAAGTCAGGAAGATATGGATGCGAAGGTTATTGGCTAATGTTCTATGATTTCAGGGCTTCTACTATATTGATTCCTGTTAAATAGGTATGCAAAATGCATACCTATTTTTGTTAATATTTTCGAAATCATTATCATATACTTTAATATTAGAGAATTATGGAGGTGGATTTCACTTCTTAATATAAAGAGGGGTATGATTAGTATGAAAGTTATTATATTAAATAAGAAGAGATTAGGAGTTTCAATAATTATAATAGGGCTCATGGTTGTAATGTTTAGCATACAAAATGAATTTAAGGATAGAATGAAATTAACTACTTTAATGCAAAGTAATATCAATTCATTAAAAGAGTATAAAGCTTTAAACCAAGAGCTAACATATAAGCTGCCTGCTGAGTGGACTACCAGTGAGAAAGCATTTGAAGGAAATGAAATAATTTATCATAATGATTTCCAATCTAATGATTTGAAAATACATGGTTTTGTAGAAGTGTGGAATATGAAAGAAGATTTAAAAGAATTCCTTAAAAAAAGTGAGGAAATATCAAAAATACAAAATATAATTAGTAATTATAAGGCTAAAGTAATTTCAATAAATAATAAGGATTGGTACTTGGTAGAATATACAATTGAAAACTCCCAAAATGCAAAATTTGAGAGTTACGAATACTTTATAAAAAATGATGATAGGCTATTTAGATTTTCATTTTTCGTACGTCAGGATAACTTTAAGGAGAATATGCCGGCTATATTTAAAACAATAGTACAAACTTTAAATTACAAAAATCAATAGCAAAATAGGAATAAAGGTAATTAATATTAAAAATAAAGTATAAATATTGTTTATTTTATGTGTTATAATATTATTAAAGTTTTACTACTAAGTGATTTATTACGCAGGAGGAAATTATAAATATGAAACCAGTATTATTCCAAGTATTAGGGAAAGATATATATGGATATGGAACAATGATAGCAATAGGTATTTTATCAGCATTATTATTATTGAACTATAGAATTAAAAATAAGGGCTATAATGAAGACGATATTTTTAATATGTCTATAGTTGCTATAATTTCCGGAGTATTAGGCGGTAAATTACTATATATTATAACTGATATTAAAAATATAATTGAAGATCCTTCTATATTGAAAGATATAGGGAATGGGTTTGTAATATATGGTGCTATAATTGGAGGAGCCTTAGCAGTATATTTATTTTGCAAAAAAAAGAAATGGGAAACATTAAAGATGTTTGATATAGTAATTCCATCTATTCCATTGGCCCAAGGATTTGGAAGAATAGGCTGTTTCCTTGCAGGATGTTGTTATGGAAAACCAACAACATTACCAATAGGAATTGAGTTTACTAACTCTCCTTTTGTTTCTGCCGGAGTAACAAGACATCCCACTCAACTTTACTCAGCTGTTTTTGATTTTTCCCTAGCCTTATTTTTATTATGGTATAATAGGAAAGAAAGAAAAGACGGTAGAATATTTTCAGCTTATATCATAATATATGGAATTGGCAGAATAATAATAGAATTTTTCAGAGATGATCCTAGGGGAAAAGTAGGAGCACTATCTACCTCCCAATTTATAAGTTTATTTGCAATAATAATAGGAATTATCATCTTTAATTTAGATAGATTTAAAAAATTAAAAACTGATAATAAAAATATTTTCAATTAACCTAGGAGGTTAAATAGATTGTTTAAGGGAACAAATAGAATTAATAGAAGTATTATATTAGCAGTAATATTGATTTTTAGTTTATGTTTTACCGGTTGTAGTAAATTGGATTCAATGAAAGTAAAGTTAGGGCTAAAAAATAATGATTTTGAATATATAAAACAAAATAAAATAGAAAAAATAGTTATACAGAATACTAGAGATCAAGGATATAGATTTGTTGTAACAGATAAAAAGGCTATCCAGGAGCTTTATGAAATCTTATCCTCTGCTAAGGAAGTAAAGGAAAAATCAACTTTAAAACCTGATTATGTCTTTGAGATGCATGAAGGTCATAATAAAGTTCATAAGTTTAATTATGTTGCAGGGTTAGATAAGTCAAACGGAGGGAACTTATATAGTGATGATAAAATATATATAGTTTCAAAGAGAATAGATAATGATATAATAAAAAACTTTTGGAATATAAGAATTCCTAAAGATTTTACGGATATATATTATAATTCAATTCTAAAAACCTTAAATGAATATTTAAAGGATACTAAGAGTAACAAAAGTATAGGAATTAACTTAGATGAAGATATAGATATAGCAAAATTTATTCTTTCTACAGATCTAGAGGATTTTAAAGGTAAACTAAAAGATAAATATACTAATGCAAATTTAGTAGAGGGAGATAATTCTAAATATAATGTATTGATGACAGTAAAAACTCAGGGATATAAGCGACTTCTATATAAATCAACTATAACTTTTTATGATAGAACAGAAAAAAGTGAAACTAAATATTATATAAAAGCTGAATATGTAAACAGAAGTTGGGATATAGGAGTATACAATAGTAAACCAGATGGATTTTAAAGATACTTGTTAGTGCTATAATTATTAAGGCATTCACATAAAGAAGATAGTTAGGAGGAAGACTTATGAGTAATTGTGATAGTTGTCCAAGTAAAGGGAAATGTGATAGTAAAGAATCCAGTTGTTCTAAATTAGTTCCTAAATATGGTAGAATAAAAAATATAATTGGAGTAATTAGTGGTAAAGGTGGAGTTGGGAAATCTACAGTTACTGGAATATTAGCAGTCCAATTAAGAAAAGCTGGATATAAGGTTGGAGTTTTAGATGGAGATATAACAGGACCATCAATGCCAAGATTCTTTGGCATAAATGAAAAGAGAGCAGAGATATATCAAATAGGAAATACTGAAGAAGTTAAGTTTGTACCTGTGGAAACTTCTTTTGGGATAAAGGTTATTTCTTTAAATTTATTAACTGAAGAGGAAGAACAGCCTGTTATATGGAGGGGCCCTGTTATTACAGGAGTTTTAACACAAATGTATACGGATACTGAATGGGGGGATTTAGATTACTTGCTTATTGATATGCCGCCAGGGACAGGAGATGTAGCTTTAACTATAATGCAAAGTATCCCCTTAGAGGGAATGGTGGTAGTTTCTACTCCACAAGAAATGGTTTCTATGATAGTAAAAAAGGTTGTAATAATGGCAGAAAAGCTAAATGTAAATATATTGGGCGTAGTAGAAAATATGTCTTATGTTCAATGTGAAAAATGTGGTGAAAAAATAAGAGTATTCAGCAAAAAATCCGCAGAAGAACAAGCTAAGTACTTAGGAATTCCATTGATTTCTGAAATGCCAATAAATCTAAATTTAGTAGAAAGCATGGAAAAAGGTGAAGCTGAAAAGTTTGTAAGCCAGTATGAAGAATATAATAAACTACTAGATAGCTTTAAAAGGTTATGTAAGTAATAAAAATGCAAACCATATAGTCTTTTATATAGAGGTTATATGGTTTTGTTATATTTACCATACTAGTATTGTTATAAATAAAACGCAATGGGGGAAAAATATATACGTAACAGTATTTTTATATTAAAAAGGAGGTAATCAGCAATGAGAGCTTTTATAAATAAGGAGGCCTGTATAGGATGTGGGCTATGTCCATCAATAGCATCAGATGTTTTTGAAATGGATGATGATGGAAAGGCTAAGGCTATAGCAGAGGATGTTCCAGGTGGATCTGAGGATGCAGCTAAAGAAGCAGAAACAAGCTGTCCAACAAATGCAATTTCAGTAGAAGAATAATATTAAAAATAAGGAGAAAAGTTTCTCCTTATTTTTTTAGAAGAAATCAACTAATTTGTCATTAGTAAGCCTTGTAGCATTAGGATCTATATTTACTGAATCTCCTATCTTTACATTTTGAGGGAGGCTAAATTTGCTTACACCCGTAGTTGTTCCATTCTCAAAACTTACGAAAGCTTCTGTATTGTTCATGTCTATTACTTTGCCTATCATTTACTGCCCCTCCTTAATAATTATCATTAATAGTATTTACATATTTAATTAATTTAACCTAAATGTATATATGAATATATAAGTTAAATTGATTAAACTCACAATAATAGTGTAAAGTCTAGTTGTAAATTAAATTTAATAGAGATATAATTTTAATTGAAAACGTGGTATAAATTGGAGGAAGATATGGGCAAAGAGCTGCTAATTTTCTTGTTGATATTATCTATAGGTATGATCTTCATACAGTTAATAAGAATTAAGAAAATGAAAAAGTATATCAAGACAATAAAGAAAATAAGGGAAACATTATATGATGTTTCATATACCATAAGTAATACTGATAATGAAGAAGAAATATATTCTAGAATATTAAATGTATCCATAAATCTAATTCCTTATGCATCTAAAGGAAGCATACTCATATTAGAAGATAATAATAGATTTTATTATAAAACATTAGTAGGTTATCCCAAAGTATTACAGGATATTTCACTTACAAAGGAAGAGCTATTTATAAACAATATAAAATCTAAAGGCAGTATAATTATAAAAAATCCTTCTAAATTTGATGAAAACTTTCTAAGTAAAGAAAAAAACAATAAATTAATAAAAAATAATGCTTTGGATATTAGTTGTACTATAAGTTCTCCATTGTATATAGATAATAGCTTAATAGGATTATTAAACATTGATAGTACAAGCTATAATAAAACTTTTACCGAAGAAGATAGGATGTTTATGGATTACATAAAAAATGAATTGGAATTAGTACTAAAGAATTCCTTAACACAAAAGAAGCTAAGATATATGGCAAATTATGATGAACTTACGGGTCTTATAAATAGAAGACGTTTTAAAGATATCTTTTACAGCGGGGTAGATATAGTAAAAAATCAAGGTACTATGCTATCAGTGGTAGCTATAGATATTAATAATTTTAAATTTATTAATGATACCTACGGTCATAATGTTGGAGACAGCGTATTAAAAGCTTTTGCAGAAGTATTAAAAAATAATATTTCTAAAGAACATATATGCGCTAGAATAGCAGGAGATGAATTTATAATACTGCTAAAGAATTATAGCTTAGAAGAATCTCGCAATAAGATGGAGGAAATTAGAGATACATTAAGTGATTTAAATTTACATAATACTAATTTGGATTTCAGCTATGGCGTATATTGTGTCACGGATAGAAATAATATATCTCCAGATGATATATTAATAAAAGTGGATAGACAGATGTATAAGTACAAAAAAATATGGCACTGCAATGTATAAAGTTAAGTTGTTTATTTAAAATATACAGAATAGACCAGCGGCAACAACAGAAACTAATTGGATATCCTTTAATTTTCAATAAAAAAGACGATTTCTCGTCTTTTTTATTTAATTTCTATTTGAGATTTTTTATCTATAATATTCCACCAAGTTTTTCCGGGGGATAGAGGTATTTCCTTATTCTGCTCATCCAATAAAATAGTATTGGAATTAGAATCCTTTTTAAACCATTTGCATTTAACAAATTTACCATTGCTTATAATATAGGCTTCCCCTTCTCCTATAAGTTTTATATCTAGATGTAAACCATCTTTTTGTAATGTTATATCTGTTATTTGGATTATAATATTGCTTGCTGTTAAGGGTGCCGAATCTTCTCTGTTTAGACATTGATCTGATGAAATATACTTATAATACAATCCATTTTTATAGATATAAGAAGTAGTATAATATTTATTAAGTTTTAATGTTGCACTAGCAGCAGCAGGAAGATTATTGGTTTGCCAATAATCTTTATTAAATTTAAGGGAGGATTTTGGGGTAATAGAAATATTTTTTTCCTTTATTAAACCCCTTAATTTAGAAGAAGAGGTATAAAGGCTATGTTCGTATATTCTATTTTTATCTCTCCAATAGGCATTTCCATATTTAAACTCATTTAAACTTGGCAGGTTTTCCTTCTCTATTCTTTCTTTAGCTTCCTCACTATATCCACAATGAGCGAAGGGAAGTTTATTTTCTATAGCTATATCTAGAAAGTAAGGCCTAGCGCTTCTTACAGGACCAATTTTTTCAGAATCTTCTTTGTGGTATAAGGCAATAAATCTAGGAATTCCGCCTTCTGCCATGGTCTCATATACTATATCAGCATTAATTAATCCAGATTGAGGACGGGCATCCTTTGAATTTTCTATTATCACCATGAATGGAATTTTATTATATGTTTCCTTTGTAATTTTTTCTCCTGTATAGGGAGAAAAATATTCCTCCTCAACCTTTGCAGCAGGATCCTGGTTTTTAATATTGGTTTTCTTTTCAGAGCTTTTGCTGCAGCTGCTAAAAATCATAAGTGGTAAGCATAGGAATAAAGATATAAGTTTTTTCATAATCATTTCCTCCAGTCTATAATTAGTTCAACTTTATTGTATACATAAATTACCATTTAGCGCAAATTAATAAATATCTATTTAGTGTAGAATTATTTGCATTTATTTCATTTAAAGTAATGTATATACTAAATTCTCTATTTTTAAAATATCAACGTCATCATAGGTATAAGAAAATGAAGAATAAGAAGGTAATGAGTAGTAACCAGGTATATTATCATTTCAATGTTATTCTTAAAATTGCTTAAAATAATTTGCCATAGTATAATGTCATGGTGCATACACAATATATAGTAGTTAGGGGGAATTAGTTGTGCTACATGTTGTAAAAAGAGATGGAAGGAAGACACCTTTTCATTCAACAAAGATTACCAATGCTATAAAGGGTGCTTCTGAAGAAATGGGGTATAATCTAAAGGAAAGTGAACTTATAGATATAACTCAAAAGATAATAAAAAAGTTAGAAGATATTGAAGTAGAAGAAATTTCTGTTGAAGAAATTCAAAATATAGTAGAAAAAACCCTTTTAGAAAATAGTTATAAAGAAATAGGAATAGCTTATGCAAGTTATAGAAAAGAAAGAACTAAAATAAGAGAAATAAAATCTGATTTAATGAAAGCAATAGAAAAAATAGGTGTAGAAACAGATAGAGATAATGCCAATGTAGGAAACAATTTTTCATCTAAGTTATTAAGAATAGCTAGTGAATCCAATAAATGGTATAATTTATCTACAATGCCTAAGCACTTAGCAAAGGCACATGAAAATGGAGATATATATTATCATGATTTAGATAGTTACAATTTAACTACAAATTGTTTACATATACCCACTAAGGAAATTTTACTTAGAGGATTTAATACAGGATATGGATATATAAGACCTCCAAGAAGAATAGAATCAGCTTGCGAATTATCATGTATTCTTTTACAATCCACCCAAAATGATATGTTCGGAGGACAATCTCATCCTGATTTCGACAATGATATGTCTGTATTTGTGGAACCAACAAGGGATGACATAAGAGAAGAATTATCAGAAATGAATTTGGACAATTTAAAAATAGAAAAGTTAGTGGAAAAAAGATTAAGAAAGAATGTAAGCCAGGCGATGCAGGGCATAGTATATAATCTAAATACAATGCATTCAAGAGCAGGTTCCCAGGTGCCTTTTAGTTCAATAAATATAGGTATTCCTCAGACAAAAGATGCAGCACTTGTGTGTGAAATATTCTTAAAAGAATATGAAAAAGGTTTAGGAAAAGGTGAGCAGCCAATTTTCCCTAATATTATTTTTAGGGTGAAAAAAGGTGTAAATAAAAATCCAGGGGATCCGTATTATTACTTATTTAAACTAGCATGCAGAGTAGCCAGCAAAAGAATGAACCCAACATTTATGAATATAGATTCTGATTTTAATCTAGAATACTATGAAAAGGGATATTTGCCAGCAACTATGGGTTGTAGAACTAGAGTACAATCCAATATAAATGGAGAGCCTACAGTAAAAGGGAGAGGTAATATAGCTCCAGCCACTATTAATTTGCCTAGGTTAGGAATACTGTCTAAGGGAGATATAGACAAATTCTTTGTACTTTTAGAAAATAGATTAAACTTGGCTAAGGAATCTTTGTTACATAGATATGAAGTGCTTAAGAGACTTAGGATAAAGGATTTACCTTTTGTAGCTGGACAGGGATTAATGAAAGGTTCTGAGAATTTATCACCAGAAGACAGCATAGATTCAATTTTAAAACAAGGAACTTGGGCTATAGGTTTTATTGGCCTTGCAGAAACTTTAACCGCTTTGATTGGAGAACATCATGGTGAATCAGAAAAAGGAAGAGAGTTGGGTTTGAAAATTGTAAATTATATAAGAGAATTTACAGATAGAACTACAGAAGAAACTCATTTAAATTGGAGCTGTTATGCTACCCCAGCAGAAGGATTAAGTGGTAAGTTTATTTTGCAGGATAAGAAGATTTTTGGAGAAATAAAGGGTGTTACAGATAAAAATTATTATACTAACAGCTTCCATATTCCAGTGGGATACCCTATTTCTATAAAAGACAAAATAGATATAGAAGCTCCATATCATAAAATATGCAATGGAGGACATATTACATATATAGAACTAGATGATTACCCAACAGAGGATGTAATAATGGATATATTAAATTACGCATATGAAAGCACTAATATAAACTATATAGGAATAAATTTTCATATAAAATACTGTAGAGGTTGTGGTACATATCTCCAAAATACTGAAATCAGCTGTCATCATTGTGGAAGCTCAAATATTCAAGGTATATCTAGAGTTACAGGATATTTAAGCCTAGACGAAAGGTTTGGAGCAGGTAAGGTAGCGGAAAGAAAAGATAGAATATCCCATACCCATGGAATACATTCCTATGATGTGAGGAATTAAAAATGGATGTACTTCAAGTAGCAGGTTTTTTAGATAATTCTTTGGTAAATGGAAAGGGATTAAGAGCGGTATTATTTCTTTCTGGTTGTCATCATAATTGCAAGGGATGCCATAATAAAGCCATGCAAGATTTTTGCTATGGAGAAAAGGTTTGTATACAAGAGATTTTATTAAGGATAAAAAACAATATGCCTTTAATAAAGGGAGTGACCTTTTCAGGGGGAGAGCCCTTTGAACAGGCTGATACATTGTATAAGCTAGCATGGGCGGTTAAAAGTGAAGGACTTAATATTTGGTGTTATACAGGATATACTTTGGAATATATATTAGATAACCTAAATAATAAGGGCTGGAGAGAATTGATAAGCAGCATAGATGTTTTAGTAGATGGCAGATTTGAAGAAGAAAAGGCTGCAAAGGATTTAAGATATAGAGGCTCCAGTAATCAAAGGATTATAGATGTAAAAGAAAGTCTAAAAAATAATAATATAACTATCTATAATGTAGATTAAAAAGGTAATGCATAATTTCGCAGGAAAATCAAAAACTTATAGCTATAATAAGTTTTTGGTGGTGAGATTATGCATATTTTTTCTGTTAAATTTTTTCAAGGAAATAATATAAAAGACCAAAAAAGGTTATTAAGAATTGGAATAGAAAACAGTTCAAAGAAAGAATTAAAAGAATATATAAACAGCTATATTAATATTTCTGCATCTATAGGATATTATGAAAAGTTTATTGATATGGAGGAAGATAAAACTCATATACATGTATGGGTTACTTATACTGAAGAAGATATTTCAAATTATATAATATATAATCTCTTAGAAGAGAATGTGAGCCAGGAAATTATTAAAAAGAAGATAAATAAGTTTCTTCATAAAAGTTTTTTAAAAAACATTGTTAAAGCTGCAGAAAATATGGGGATACCTAATATTGAACTTTCAGAGGGACTGTTTCAGTTAGGATATGGAGCTAAATCTATAATTATTAGCCCTGAATATCAGAGTTATGAAAATGTGGTTAAAGTAGCACAAACAATGAATAGAAAAAGCTTATTTGAACTTTTAAGATATAATAATTTACCTAAAGTAGATATGAAAATTTTATACAATTTGAAAAAAGATTATCTATTGAATATGAGTTATCCGGTAAATGTTATAAATATATATAAAAAGGATAATATGCAATTTATTTGCAAAAGCTTAAAACAATTAAAAACTACAGTAAATAATATAATAGATATGTATGGCAGCGCAATGGTTTACCACGGATCTATGGATTATAGGGTTATTGCATATAAGGGTAAAAATATTTTAGTTTTTAAAACACAGGAACAGGGAGATTATATAAAATTAGAAAATGAAAAGATACATGATAATATTAAGGAATTAATTAATAAAGTTTATAATGTATTTAAAATTGAATTTATGTATGTAGATTTATATGAGGATAACTTTGACGAAAATAAGCTGAAAGTTATAGATTTAGGTTCTGCATTTTATATGGAATTATTTCAAACAGAGGAAGAAGTAATAAGTTTTTTTGTGGATAATATAAGGGAACAGGTGGGGTTAATCCCAATAATATCTGTTACGGGAACCAATGGAAAAACTACAACCACAAGGCTTATTCATTATATTATGAGCAAACTGGGATATAAGACAGGTATGGCATCTACAGAAGGAATTTTTGTAGATTTTAATAAAATAAAGAAAGGAGATACTACGGGGTTTTTAAGTGCTAGGGAGTTATTAACTAATGGGGAAGTAGAAGCATGCGTTTTGGAAACTGCTCGAGGAGGGATTGCTAGAAATGGTCTTGGCTATGAACAAGGGTCTGTTGGTATAATAACATCTATATCAGAAGACCACATAGGCATGGAGGGAACAAAGAATATAGAGGATTTAATACAGGTGAAATCCACTGTTATAAATGAGCTAAAGCCAGGAGGGAAGGCTATATTAAAAGCTCAAGAAGAGTTAAGTTATATGTTTAATTTTAATAAAGATATAAAGGTATGCCTATTTAATATTGAGAAGAACAACTTTATAAAGAATCATATAAAGGAAGGAAAAGAGGCATTATATCTTGAAGATAGTTTTATAGTATACTACATAGATGGAAAAAAGAATAAGATTGTAGACGTAAGCAGAATACCATTTACTCATTATGGAAAATCCAAAAGTAATATTATGAATGTAATGAGTTCTATAGCAGCGGTTTATTCTATACATAACAATATAGAAGATATCATAAGGATAATAAATAACACTCAGTGTGATTTATATATAAATCCGGGAAGACAAAATATAATAGATATGAATAAATACAAAATAATTTTAGATTATGGACATAACAGTCAGGCTTTTAGAGAAGTGTTTAGCATAGCAGAAGCTTTAAAACCAAGCAAGATAACTGCTATAATAGCAGCTCCAGGGGACAGAATGGATAAATACATAAAAGAATTAGGGCAAATATCTGCAGAGCACAGCAATCACATAATAATAAGAGAGCAGGCAGATCTAAGGTCAAGGAAAAAGGGTGAAAGTGCATTACTTATAAAAGAAGGAGCATTAAACAAGGGATTTAGTCCGGAAAACTTACAAATAATATATAAAGAAGAAGATGCCATAGTATATGCTATGGAGAGGGCTATACAAGGAGAAGTAATAGTATTATTTACTCAGTGCTTAGGGTTAATAATAGAAACCATAAATTTATATTTAGAAAGTAAAGGCATGGATAAGATAGGTGAAGGCTTAGATTTTTCACATTAGTTGATAAAGTTGAATAAAAAACCAAAAGAATATATAATACATATGAAGATATTTTGGTATATTGAGGTGAAAAGATGAAAGATACTGAAGAAATAGAGGTTTGCAGCTGTTGTAAAATCCATGATGACTGTGTTAATTGTGTGAAAAAGAATATGCTGGATAATGAAACCTTTATAAAACTATCAGAGTTATTTAAGGTTTTGGGTGATTATACCAGAATCAAGATAATATACGCGTTATTTACTAAGGAATTATGCGTTTGCGATATTGCAGAATTATTAGATATGAGCCAATCATCTATATCCCATCAATTAAGGATATTGAAATCTGCTAGATTAGTTAAATTTAGAAAAGAAGGCAAAACAGTATTTTATTCGTTAGATGATGAGCACATAAGTCAAATTTTTAATTCAGGATTAGAACATGTAGAGCATAATTAAAGAGTCAAATGACTCTTTAATTATACCATCATATGGAGCTTACTCATAATCTAATATTACTACATGGTTTTCTAAGTCATTTAAATCCCCACTAATGGTTATAGAATTACTGTTTATTTTATGGGCGTTTTTCATATGTTTAAGAAAATTTTCAAGCCCATCTAAAGGAAAAGTAAGAGAAGGAGTTTTATAATGCATTGGTATTATAATGTGATTTTTAATTAATTTTGTTATCTGTAAAGCTTCCTTTCCATCTATGGTATAATGTCCTCCTACGGGAATAAATAATATATCTACATTCCCTATATCTTTAAGTTCCTCTATAGATGGAACATATCCTAAATCCCCTAGATGGCATAACTTATATCCATCAACTTGAAATAGATATATAGTATTTTCTCCTCTTTTTGCACCTTTTACTTCATCATGATAGGAAGGTATACCTTGTATGGCAATGTCACAAATATAAAAGTTTCCTACTTTATCAATTACTTTTGCATCTTTTGAGGAAATTTCTTTTGTATAATCATGATCAAAATGATGGTGGCTAATTGTTACTATATCTACATCTCCTGAAAAAGTGCTATATCCTATAGAATCATCAAAAGGGTCTGTCAAAATAGTTCTCCCATTGGAATCTTTGATAAGAAAAGAAGAGTGTCCTAGCCATTTTATCTCCATAATCTACACCTCTATAATGTTATTTTATACTATTTATTATATCCTAAATTTAATTATTAATATAATAATTGATAATAAGAATATATAATGATTAGGCAAGCCAATATTCTGAAAACATAAAAAAACAAAATAATTGACAAAATGCTTATCTTTTGTTACAATATTCTCAAAAGAATCTAATATCTACTGTTCATTATATTGGTATACAAATAATGATTACATAAAATTTTGTATATAGAAATATAATGAAGCCGGTTTTCTGATTTAACAGGGAAGCGGCTTATATTTTTTTGTGGAGGGGATTATCATGATAAAAAGAAACAGTGCAATAGGAGTAATGGATTCAGGGGTAGGAGGGCTTACTACCGTAAAAGAACTTCAGAAGCTTTTGCCAAAGGAAAATATAATATATTTTGGAGACAACAAGAATGTACCTTATGGAAATAAGACCCAAGAAGAAATTATAGCTTTAACCAGAAGGATGATAGAATTCCTTATAAGTGAAGATGTAAAGGTTATCGCTGTAGCCTGCAATACAATATCTACTATAATTGACATGATAAGCAAGGATTATGATGTGAAAATCATTAAAATAATTGATCCAGTAGTGGATAATATTAAGAATACATTAAAAAAGGACAAGGTAGGTCTAATAGCCACTAATTTTACAGTTAACAGTGGATATTATGATAAGATGTTAGGGGATATAAAAGTATTTGGAAGAGGATCAAGTGAGCTTGCTGCAATCGTTGACAGTGGAAAGATAGATAAAGAACAAGTTAAGAAAATAATAAAGGGTCATATAGATAAGATAATTGAAGCAGGTAATGTAGATACAATAATATTAGGGTGTACTCATTATCCAATATTAATGGATTTATTCCAGGAATGTTATCCTAATATTAACTTTATAAATCCAGCTTTTCAACAAGCAGAGGCAATAAAGAACTATTTGAGAGAAGAGGGATTACTTAAAGAAGAAGGGGATAAGTACTTTAAAATATACACTTCAGGAAGCCAGGATCAGTACCATTCAATAATGAATATGTTAAAGCTACAAATGCCTCAGGAGATAATACAATATAGAGAATGATAAATATATTTTCAGAAAAAGGATTCAGACTGTTTATATATAATTAACAGTCTGAATTCTTTTAATATAATGGGCTAACGCTTACTCTAATAAATTAATTTAATTTATTTTAAATAGTCAGTAGTTTACAGCTGAAAAACTAGTGTATAATTTAACTATATATTAGAGATTAAGGGGTGGTACTAAGTGAATTATGGTAAAAATACTATATACATAACAGGCATATCTAGATCTAATAGCACTGATCCAATTACAATAATGTATAATTGTTTCTTTCTAGGGGTAATAGTTAATAAGGATGATGGCACTATTATAGATATAACCTGCAATACAATTAGCAATTCAACAACAGATTTTATAAGATCTATACTTGTAGGATATAATTTTTTAAATGATTTAGAAGTGATGATAAATGAAATACATGAAAGATTTTTAGGTACAGCACAAAAAGCTTTAACAGTGGCTTTAAAGGATGCTCATAATAAATTCTTAATTGAAATTAAAAAGCATAATAAATTAGATAAGAGCTAATAAGTAAAAAGTAAGAGTTTATGAAGAAATTCAGCAAAGCTGAATTTTCACCGCAACTATTATTTCTTACTTACCTGCAAATTTAAAATTTGACCTAATGATAATGGAGAAAAATTATCCTTAACTGTCAATTGTCCTCTGTCAACTGTCAACTAAAAAAAGGCTTTACACTTTTTTAAGGTTTCATTTATTCATGTAATATGAAATACCATTTTAATTTTTAAATATAAGTGAGGTGGTTATTTGAAAGGGGAAAGAATAAAATCCATAGCAATCTTTACATTTTTTCTGGTGGCATTTTTGCTTTTAAACATGGGGGAAGTAAAAGCAGCCTCAGACTATCAGATATGGCCTTCTAAGGGGAAAGTGGAACAAAATAAGACTTGGATTATAAAATTTAATAGTGAATTAAAAAGAAGTAGTGTAAATGAAAGTAATATTTATGTTACAAGTGAAAATGGACAAACCATTCCTATGAATATACAAATTGCTGAAGATAATAAAACTGTACAAGTTTCTTTAAAAGACAATTATAAATATGAAGCTGGCAAGAGTTACTTCTTAATAGTAACTGGAAATGTACAAAAGTTATCAGGTAAATCGTTATCAAAGCCAGTGAAAATGAAATTTACTATCAAAGAAGACATAACACCTAAACTAGAAGATAAGGATTTTGTTGTATGTATAGACCCAGGACATGGAGGAAATGATTCTGGAATCACGGGTCCTAGCGGTGTAATGGAAAAGGACGTAGATTTAAATGTTGCGTTAAAGGCTGGCAGCATATTAGAACAAAGTGGAATAAGGGTAGTTTATACAAGAAAAGATGATAATATTAATTGGGGAAAGGATGATATGAAATCCCGTTTTGCAATATCCAACATAGAATACGTAGATTATGTTGTAAGTATTCATTGTAATACGGCAGGGAATAATGATGCCAATGGAGTGGAAACTTATTATCTTAGTGGAAACTCAAAAGGTGAAAAGTTGGCAGATAATATACAGAAAAAAATAGTTTCCTATACAGGTATTAGGGATAGAAGAATAAAGACAGGAAGCTATCCAGAGTTAACATCTATTAATGTACCATCAACTAAAGTTGTTTTGGGATTTTTAAACAACCCAGAGGAAGAAAAAAAGCTAGGCAGTGCTGATATACAAAATAAATATGGTGAAGCTATAGCTGCCGGTATTATTAGATTTAAAGAATTAGAAGGTGTAGAAGAGTCAATAAAATATGTTTCTGTGGAAGATATAATGCATAATGTAACTGAAGGAGGAAAATATACATTGCCAGATAAAGTTAAAGCTAAAGCAAAGGATGGCAATATTGTAGAAGTTCCTGCAACTTGGAATAATACATCCATAGATACAAGCAAAACGGGAACCTATGTTTATAAGGGAACCATTGATGGATATAAAGGCACTGTTAGTTTAACTTTACTTGTAACACCTAAGGTAGATAGCAGATATGTGGTATGCATAGATCCTGGCCATGGAGGGTATGATTCTGGAGCTGTTGGGCCTTCAAAGGTAAAAGAAAAAGATGTTACACTATCAGTAGCACTTAAAGTGGGAAACATTCTTCAAAGCAAAGGCGTAAAGGTAGTCTATACAAGGGCTAATGATAGCGTTTCATGGCCATCAGTAGAGGTAAAAGATCTTCAAAAAAGATGTGATATTTCCAATGGTGCAAAAGCAAATTATTTTGTAGCTATACATTGTAATTCCAATGATGTAGCTGCTGCTAATGGTACAGAAACTTTTTATGATAGTGGAAGTCCAGATGGCCAAAAGCTAGCTTCATATGTTCAGGATAAACTTATAAAAGAATTAGGTACTACCAATAGAGGAATAAAAACTGCAGGTTTTTATGTATTAAAAAATACATATTGTCCGGCTATCCTTACGGAACTGGAATTTATATCTAATCCAACAGGGGAGAAAAATTTAAACAATGATGCTTTCCAAAATAAATGTGCAGAAGCTATAGCTAATGGAATATTGAAAGCTCTAGGACTTAGAGTATAATTTTAGTAGGCAAAAGTAGTAATAATTACTGCTTAAAAAATTAAAAGGAGATACAAAAAGTATCTCCCACATACATAAAAAATCCATTATAATGTAAGTTGATATTACTATAC
>NZ_PVXO01000003.1 GCF_002995785.1 Clostridium liquoris
AGCAGGTTGTAGGTTCGATTCCTATTGCCAGCTCCATATGTGGAGGAATTCCCGAGTGGCCAAAGGGGGCAGACTGTAAATCTGTTGGCTTTCGCCTTCGATGGTTCGAATCCATCTTCCTCCACCAAAAGACACTTTTAAAGTGCCTTTTTTTATGCATATATTTATTAATAGTTTATATAAAAAGTTGACAAAATGTTAATAACTTAATAATTGACATAGACTTTTTACTATGCTAATATTGTAGAATAAAACAACATAAAAAACTCTTATCAAGAGAGGTGGAGGGAAAGGGCCCTATGAAACCCGGCAACCAGTACTTTGTACTACGGTGCCAATTCCTGCAGAAGATTTCTGCAAGATAAGAGGAATAGGCATAATAAACCTCTTCTTATTGAAGGGGTTTTATTTTTTTATAAGTTAATTGAAATGGAGGCAATAAAATGAGAAAGTTATTTACATCAGAGTCAGTTACAGAAGGGCATCCAGATAAAATGTGTGATCAGATATCCGATGCAGTATTAGATGCCATACTTGCACAGGATCCAAATGGAAGAGTAGCTTGCGAAACTACAGTAACCACTGGTATGGTTTTAGTTATTGGAGAAATCTCAACTAATTGTTATGTAGATATTCCAAAAGTTGTAAGGGAAACCATAGAAGGTATAGGATATACAAGAGCTAAATATGGTTTTGACAGTGACACATGTGCTGTCCTAACTTCAATAAATGAACAGTCCCCAGACATAGCTATGGGAGTTAATGAATCTTTGGAATCTAAAAAAGGAGAAATGGATAGAGAAGAGGCAATAGGCGCAGGAGACCAAGGTATGATGTTTGGTTTTGCAACTAATGAAACTCCAGAATATATGCCTATGCCAATAGCCATGGCTCATAAATTAGCAAGAAAATTGTCAGAGGTTAGAAAAAATGGGACACTAGAATACTTAAGACCAGATGGAAAAACTCAAGTTACAGTAGAATATGAAGACAATAAACCAGTAAGAATAGATACCATAGTAATATCAACTCAGCATAGTCCTGAAGTTACTAGGGAACAGATAGAAGCAGATTTAATTAAGCATGTTGTAAAAGAAGTTGTTCCAGCTGAATTATTAGATGAAAATACCAAATATTATATAAATCCAACAGGCAGATTTGTTGTTGGAGGACCTCAGGGAGATGCTGGGTTAACAGGAAGAAAGATAATAGTTGATACCTACGGTGGATATGGAAGACATGGCGGTGGATCATTCTCAGGAAAGGACCCAACAAAGGTTGATAGATCAGCGTCTTATGCAGCAAGATGGGTTGCTAAAAATTTAGTTGCTGCTGGAGTAGCAGATAAATTAGAAATACAGTTAGCTTATGCTATAGGAGTTGCTAAGCCAGTATCAATAGCTGTTGATACTTTTAATACAGGGAAAATTGAAAATGATAAAATTGTTCAAATAGTAAATAAGGTATTTGATTTAAGGCCTGCTGCTATAATTAAAAATTTAGACTTGAGAAGACCTATTTATAAGCAGGTAGCGTCTTATGGTCATTTTGGAAGAACAGATTTAGATCTTCCATGGGAGAAATTGAATAAGGTAGAAGAAATAAAAAAGTACTTATAATGTAGAACATTATAACCTAATAGTTAAAGCGGTTAGTACTAAAAAGTATTAGCCGCTGTTTACTTCATATGGGAACAAGAATTTTCTATAGCATTATTTTACCGTTTATTATTACCCTCTTTATATTTATATCTTCATCAAAAAGTACAAGATCTGCATTTAATCCTTCTTTAATACTACCTATCTTATTATCAATTTTTAATAATTTAGCAGGATTATAGGTAACCATTTTAATAATTTCCTGTAATCCATAGGAAGAATTCTTATATACATTTTTAACAGCTTTGTCTAAAGTTAAAGTGGAACCAGCTAAGCTTCCATTTTGCAGCCTTGCTGCACCATTTTCTACAAAAACATCCTGCCCTCCTAAGCTGTACTTTCCATCAGCCATACAACAAGCCATCATTGCATCAGTAACAAGTATTACTTTATCCAATCCCTTTTGTTTATAAGCTATTCTTAAAGCAGGATAATCTACATGGATACCATCTGCAATGGTTTCTGTAGTTATATCTGAATCAAAAATAGCTCCTACTATACCAGGTTCCCTGTGATGAAGACCTGTCATAGCGTTATATAGATGAGTTGAATGACTAATACCTGAAGCTATTCCATCTATAGCTTCTTTATAGCTAGCCTTAGAATGTCCTATGGATGAAACAATACCTAATTTATTTAAGTATTTTATCAATTCCTTTGCACCCTCCAACTCTGGAGCTATGGTTACTGTTTTAATAATGTTTAAATTATCTCCTATAATTTTTTTAAAAGTGTCTATACATGGAGTTTGGATAAAATCAGGATTTTGAGCTCCAAGCATGCCTGCATTAATAAAAGGTCCTTCTAAATGAATACCTAATATATTAGCTCCATCAGTACCTTTTTTTATGGCATAGGCTGCAGCATCTACTGCTTTTCTTATATCCCTTATGGAACAGGTCATGGTAGTGGCTAAAAAAGAGGTAGTACCATGAGGGAAAATGGTTTTACATATATTATTCAAGGAATCATATTCTCCATCCATAACATCGAAACCACCAGCTCCATGAATATGAATATCTATAAAACCTGGAGATAAATATAGCCCTTGCCCATTAATTATTTCATTATTGGAAGGGTATGTTTTAGGATTTATTTCTTTAATTAAACCATTCTCTATTAGTATAGTTCCTTTTTCAATAACATTGGGGAAAATAATTTTACAATTTTCAATTATCATAGAATCACCTCTAATTTAATTGTAGTTTGCTCCCTTTTGCCGGTCAAGTTAAAATATAGAATGTTTAGAATACTATATGGTATAATATATAAAAAAGAATTAGGGGAGATCTTATGGAAGAAATCCACGGAATTGTAGATTCCATAATATTTAAAAATGAGGAAAATGGATATGTAGTAGCAAAAATAAAAGAAAAAGGGAATTTGCTAACTATAACAGGATGTATACCCTATATTATAGAAGGGCAAAGCTTAAAATTGTCTGGCGAGTGGGTAATCCACCCTCAGTTTGGCGAACAATTTAAAGTAGAATTATGTGAAGAAACTCTTCCAAATACAGCAATAGGAATTGAAAGATATTTGGCTTCTGGAGTTATTTCAGGAATAGGACCTGTAACTGCAAAAAAAATTGTGGAAAAATTCGCAGAAGAGTCTTTAGACATACTTGAGAATAACATTGAAAGATTAAAGGAAATAGATGGAATAGGAGATAAAAAGATAGCTATCATACATGAATCCTATAGCAAACAAAAGGAACTGCAAAATATTATGATGTTTTTTCAAAACTATGGAGTAACACCCAATCAATGTATAAAGATATATAAAAGATTCAAAGGAGAATCTATTAGAATAGTAAAGGAAAATCCATATGTGTTAACAGAAGAGATATCTGGAATAGGTTTTAAAACTGCAGATAAAATAGCTAGAAGTTTAGGTATAGAGTCAACTTCTACTTTCAGAATACAGAGTGGTATAAAATACATAATCAATCAGTTTTGTGGATTAGGGAATACTTGTATGCCCGTCCCTAAGCTAATAAAAGAGGGATTAAATATTTTAGGGGTATCAGAGGATAATATAAAAGAAAATTTATTAGCCAGCGCTTATGAAGGAAAGATTAAAGTTGAAGAAATAGAGGATAAACAGTATGTATTTACTATTCCATATTATTATTGTGAATTAGGAATTACAAAGAAAATTATAACCTTATCTCTTTGCAACTATAACAAATTGGATATGGATATTGATAAAGAAATAGAAGAATTTCAGGAGAAGAATAACATAGAGTTTGCTCCATCACAAAAGGAAGCTATAAAAGGAGCATTATGTAACGGGGTTGAAATAATAACAGGGGGACCTGGTACAGGTAAAACTACTATAATAAACTGCATAACTCAAATATTTGAAAAACATGGTTTTAGGGTGCTTATGGGAGCACCAACGGGAAGAGCTGCAAAGAGGATGTCTGAAGCTACAGGAAAAGAAGCTAAAACTATACATAGATTACTGGAAATGGGTATAGGTGATGAGGAGGAAATGTTATTTTCTAAAACGGAAGAAACTCCTCTAGAGTGTGATGTAATAATAGTAGATGAGGCATCAATGATAGACATAGTACTTATGAATAATCTTCTTAAAGCCACATCTCTAGGAACTAGACTTATAATTGTAGGAGATGTGGATCAACTTCCATCTGTGGGACCAGGTAATGTACTTAGGGATTTAATAGAAAGCAAATGTGTTAAGGTTATAAGATTAAAGGATATATTTAGGCAATCCTCCCAAAGTATGATTACAGTAAATGCCCATAAAATAAACAATGGGGAAATGCCCATATTAAATGAAAAGGGTAAGGACTTCTATTTTATAAACTGCCAGGGAAACAATAAGATATTGGATACTTTAATAGGACTTATAGATAAAAGACTTCCAAATTATAATAAGCATTGGGATAAATTAAAGCATATTCAAATATTAACTCCTATGAGAAGGGGAGTTCTGGGAGTAGGAAATTTGAATAAAAAGCTGCAGGAAGTGTTAAATCCTCCTTCCAAGGGCAAAAAAGAAAAGGAATTTAGGGATAATACATTTAGAGTCGGAGATAAGGTAATGCAAACTAAAAATAATTATTCCCTAAAGTGGAATAGAACAGCTGGATTGGGAGAACAAGAGGGAGTAGGTATATTTAATGGCGATATGGGATATATAGAAGATATAGATGAAGAAAACAACACTGTATCAATTATATTTGAAGAGGAAAGAAGAGTAGTATATGAAAGCATATACTTAGATGAAATTGATTTAGCTTATGCTATAACCATACATAAAAGCCAAGGCAGTGAATTCCCAGTGGTTATTATTCCTGTATTTATGGGCCCCCCTCTACTTATGAATAGAAATTTATTATATACGGGAATAACCAGGGCAAAAAAGCTAGTTGTATTAGTTGGCTCAATTAAAGCCGTTAAGTTTATGATAGACAATAACAAAAGTTTTGAAAGGTATTCCCTTTTGAAATGGAGAATAGAAGATGTATTAAATAATGTTAATTAAATTGATAATTGTTAGCAATGAATATTGGAGTGTATTCAATTATGACTATAAATAAAAGTTTAATGGTTTCTTTGGAATTTGAAAGGATAAGTAACTATATTGCAAATTGGCTGTATAGCAATGAGGAGTTTCTAAATGTTATTACAGTCCCTCATAATTCTGCATCAATTTTTATAAAGGCTATAAACAGCTATATTAATGCAGGTAAGAGAGTCTTATATATAACTAATGAAAGGGAAGAATATGTAGATATTTTAAGTAGTATGAGGAAACATATATCATCTCAAAATTATTCCTATATAAGAAATTATAAAATAGAAACAGAGAAAAGCTTAATAGTGTGTAATTTTAAAAATGCTTTAAAGATAGATAATAAGTTCGATTTAGTAATTTACGATGATATTAGAAGTTTACCTGTTTATAGCAAATACGAAATTATAGATATAATGGCTAAGAACTGTAAGGAAAGAGGTAAATTTATAGCTTTTTCTATAGAGAGTATATTTAAAAATAAAAGAGAAATATTATTGCCAATTTACGAGAGTAGAATGCCTATTATAGAACCAAGGATAATAAGCACAAAAATAGATTTAAGCAATGATATACCTTATATGATTTATGATTATCTAAGATGGTCTATTGAATATGGGAAAAAGGTTATAATTTATGTACCAGATAAAGAAAAGCTTATTAATGTACTTGGATATCTAAGTGCATATTTTAAAGACTTAAATAGAAGTTTACTTTATTTTTCTAAGGAAAGTGAAGAATTGAAAATTATATTTAACTTTATGAAAATGAAAAGAGGCATATTAATAACGGATGACTTTAAAGAAAAGACCTATTTTATAACAGAGGATAAAAGTATAAATGAAATGGTATTCTTTGCAAATCATTGCATATTTGACTATAAAAAACTTGTTTATTTTTGCGAGAAAACAACCTCAGCTAAAAAAAATATTATGAGAGAGGTGATCTTCTTAGGAAATGCTGAAACACAAGATATGTATAAAGCCAAAAACATAATAAGGAGTTTTAATAGAGAGGCTTGGGAAAAGGGATTATTAAAAATTTAACACTTATAAAAGAAGGAATCTGCTCTATAATATATAGTAAAGAGGATGAATGTCCAATATGCAAAATGTATTCAGAAGAAGGATACTTATGCAAAGAATGTATTTCAAAGATCAGATTTTGCAAGAATAGATATATGTTAAATCAGTATAACATTGAGTTTAAATATTATAGTATAGCTTACTATACAGGCAATATTAAAGAATTAATACTTAGATTAAAGTATAAAAGTGATTTTCACTGTGGTGAAATACTAAGTAGTTATATGACTAGTAAAATAAAAGAAGAAAATATACCCTGTGATATTTTAACCTATGTGCCTATGAAAAGAAAATCCTTAAGGGAAAGAGGATATAATCAAAGTAAATGTCTGGCTAAAAATATAGGAAAAGAATTAAATATTCCTATAATAACAACTCTAAAAAAAACAGAGAATACTAAGGATCAGATTGGATTAAACGGAATAGAAAGATGGGAAAATATCAGAGGAGCTTTTACAGCTGTTAATCATGATAAATTTAAAAATAAAAAAATAATATTAATAGATGATGTTATAACAACTGGAGCTACAGCCTTTTGCTGTGCTGAAGAGTTATTAATGGCTGGAGCGAAGGAAATAAATATCTTGACTGCAGCCAAAAGTAATGTATAATTTTTGTTGTATTAAGTTAGGTTTGTGATTGAAAGTCGATGCCAGTCGCAGGCAAAACGATCCACGTAAGTTAAATAAAATATTTAATGAGCATGGTGCGGCTTAGAAGTAAGTCCTGCCGTTAAAGATTTTAACGAGAGTGCTAGTAGTGAGAGGATAATTCTGGGTAGCAAAAACACCAGCAGGCGAGTGTGGGGTCAAAGATCAGGTCAACTAACTTAAAATTTTTTTGAAAAGAATAATTATGAAATTTAATTTAATATTTTGTAAATTTCAATAATTAATCTTGTCATTTGGATTAAAAGGTATTAAAATATAATTAATAAAACATAACATTACTCATTTAGGAGTAAGGAGAGGGGCTGAAGATATGAGAATTACAGTTACCGGGAAAAATATAGAGGTTACTAATGCATTAAAAAATGTGGTTGAAAAAAAGCTAGAAAAGCTAGACAAGTATTTTAATCCTGATGTAGAAGCCCATGCTACATTAAGTGTTCAAAAAAATAGACAAACAATAGAAGTTACAATTCCATTTAATGGTGTTATATTAAGAGGAGAAGAATCTAATGAAGATATGTATGCTTCTATAGATTTAGTAGTTGATAAATTGGAAAGACAAATAAAAAAGCAAAAAACTAAGCTTCAGAAAAGAAACCATGGAGATTCACTTAAATTTCAATTTATACCTGACATAGAGGGAAAGCCATCACAGGATCCAAAAATTGTTAAAACTAAAAGATTTGCAATTAAACCTATGTCAAATGAGGAAGCGGTTTTACAGATGGAGCTTTTAGGTCATAGTTTCTTTGTTTATGAAAGTGCAGATAGCGGAGAAGTTAATGTAGTTTATAAAAGAAAAGATGGAAATTACGGTTTGATAGAAAGAGAATTTTAAATTTAAAGAGGAGGTTACACCTCCTCTTTTAAATTTAAAAAATATGATAAATTTTCAAAGCTATCTGTAACTATGTCTGCCTCATAAGGAGATTTTAGGTAATTTTCAAAGGTAAGCTTATCCCTCAGTAATAGGATAAGTTTACATCCAGATCTTTGAAATTGTATATAGTCATCCCTAAGAAAATCCGTTGTAACCATGGTATCCCTAGTTTCAATATTAAGTTTCTTAAATAAATATATGCTATTATAAAGTGGTGGAGGATCTGATATAATAAGCCTGTTTTTATAAAAGGTTTTTATGTATTTTAAACAGCAGTCATTTTTACACATATCACAATTATAAAATCTATTAGCGCAAAGATTTGAAGAAAAAACCATGGGGACATTAAATCCATTTATTATCTTTAAATCATCATTTGTAATATGGGATGTAGATATAAAAATCAGGTCAGGATTGTTATAATCAATTTTTATATTATGAAGATGAAAATCACCCCAATCTTTTGTATCGCTTATTGGATATATAGTAAACTTATTATATAGACTTTTGCAATATTCCAATAGAAAATATGCAGGCGTTAGTACATTATCAAAGTGGCAGGCAATTCCGTTTGACTTTAATATTCTATATAAGGATTTTCTACTTATATCACAATTATGGGTAAAAAAATAACATCTGTCTAAAGAAACTTTATTTATAAATTCTAAGTAATCCTTTTTTAATTCATTGTCCTTTAAAAGAGTATTTTCTATATAAAATACAAAATTGGCTAAATTATGCAACATAGTCTCACCCCAATTTCTTATTAATAGTATTCTCGAAAACTCCCAAGGTACTGAAGTTTCTACATTAATTTTTCTATAGAAATCAGCTTCACCCCAGAGTTTTTTCAAGTTTTATATTGTACGAATAGCTTATATAATTTAAGATATTCGT
>NZ_PVXO01000004.1 GCF_002995785.1 Clostridium liquoris
CTGAATTAAATCTGGTGATTATGGCTCAAAGGTAACACCCGTTCCCATACCGAACACGATGGTTAAGCTTTGAAGCGCTGATGGTACTGCAAGGGAAGCTTTGTGGGAGAGTAAGTTGTCGCCAGGTTATATGGTTCACTAGCTCAGTTGGTAGAGCACATGACTTTTAATCATGGTGTCCGGGGTTCAATTCCCCGGTGAGCCACCAATCCCTATCATATTTGATAGGGATTTTTTTATATATACAAATTAATATTATTTTCCTATGTAACCTTTATGAAACATTATGTATATAATAGCATATATTTACATATGACTAGTATTATTATATTATTTATAAAGGAGAGGATAATTATGCCGCTTAAAGATAGTATAACTATAGGTATTTCTAAAATTGCTAAGACAGTAGAAGATGGGGCTGTTACTGTAGCAAAAAAGTCTGGAAAAATGGTGGAAGTATCTAAACTTAATTTAAATATTTCATCAGAAAAAGATAATATTGATAGGTTATATAAAAAAGTTGGTGAAATTGTATATGAAAAGTATAAAAATGGCGAAATAATAGACAGAGATTTAGAAGAAGATTGTAAAGCTATAGTTGAAGCTGATGAAAACATAGGAAAGCTTCAAAAAAAGATAACTACTATAAAAGGCAAAAATGAAGAAGCATTAGATGAAGAAGTAGTTGAAGATTGAGAAAGAAGGTAGTTTGTGTAGTTTTCAAGAAACTAATACAAAAAATAATTTAATAGAATAGATGATTATTTAAGGGGCTGTGGCATTAAGAATAAATACTACAATATATTGTATGTAAATTCTTTAGTGCCATAGCCCCTTATCTATTAAAGTTAAATTTATTTCTGTGTTATACTATAAATAATTAACTTTTAAAGGAGGTCAAAATATGGAGTGTAAGGAATTTTTAAAAACTCTCTGTGAGACTCATTCACCTAGTGGAAGAGAAGAATGGATTTATCATGTAATTAAAAATAGCTTTCAGAATTTTGGAGAAGTTTCAATAGATAACTTAAATAATATTTATGTACATAAAAAAGGTAATAATAAAGGGAAATTAATGATTATGGCTCATGCAGATGAGGTTTTTTTAATGGTCACTGATTTTTCGGGAAAAGGATTTTTAAAATTTAAAAGTAATGGAATAGATCCAAAGGCATTAGTATCACAAGAAGTAATAATCCATGGGAAAAAGACTATAGAGGGTATTATAGGCATAAAGCCTCCTCGTTTAATGGATGAGGAGGAGAAGAAAAAATCTGTTGATATAGATAGCCTTTTAATTGATACTGGGTATGATACTGAGGAATTAAGGAATATAGTAAATATTGGGGATTATATTACTTTAAAAAGAGGATTTTATGAATTACTAAATAATAATGTTATTTGCAAAGCCATTGATGACAGAGCAGGTATAGCAGCTATGTATGAATGTGCCAAGGAAATTACAAATATAAAACATGATATGGATATATATTTTGTTTGTTCTTCTCAGGAAGAAGTTGGCCACAGGGGTGCTAAGGTAGCGAGTTATAAAATAAATCCGGATATAGGTATTGCTATAGATGTGACTTTTGATTCAGGTAATTTAGGAGATAAGGATAGAGAAAACACCCTTGGTAAGGGACCAGTTATATGTATTGGACCAAATATACATGTTAAAATAAGAGAAATGATTATGGAAATAGCAGATGAATATAACATACCTTATGGAGTAGAGGTGGAACCGGGAAACACAGGGACAGATGCTTGGGATGTACAAATAACTCGTGAAGGTATTCCTACATTACTTATATCAATACCTATTAAGTACATGCATACATCTGTAGAAATGGTAAATATACAGGATATAAAGCATACTGGAAGATTGCTTGCTAAATTCATAGAAAAACTAAATGATGCTGAATTGGGGGATATATTATGCTTTTAGAAGCTTTAAGCAATGCATCCGGAGTATCAGGTTATGAGGGGGAAGTAAGAAATATAATAAAAGAAGAAGTAAAAAAGTATGTTGATGAAGTTATAGTAAACAGGATGGGAAACATTATAGCTCATAAAAAAGGCAATGGACCTAAAATCATAATAGATGCTCATATGGATGAAGTTGGATTTATAATAACAGGATACAATGAGGACGGAACTTTAAGATTTCATTCTTTAGGGGGAATAAATAATAAAATTCCACCTGCTAAAGTAGTTTTCATAGGTAAAAATAGAATAACTGGTGTTATTGGCATAAAACCTATACACCTTCAGAATAAAGAAGAAAAAGAAAAATGTATGAGTTACTCTGAATATTGCATAGATATTGGAGCCAATTCAAAGGAGGAAACCAAAAGGTTAGTTAAGTTAGGGGATAATGTGGTATTTAATACTATGTTCAGTGAATTTGGAAAAGGATTAATTAAAGGAAAAGCTTTTGATGATAGAATAGGTTGTGCTATTTTAATAGAAGTTTTAAAGGAGAATTTTAACTGTGATATTTATGGTACATTTAATGTTCAAGAAGAAGTAGGAGAAAGAGGTGCGTATACATCATCTTTTGCTATTAATCCTGACATAGGTATTGTTATAGAAGGAACAGTATGTGCAGATATGCCAAATATTCCAGATTACAAAAAGGCTACTGAGATTGGTAAAGGGCCTGCCATTTCTATAATGGATGAATCAAGTTTATTTAGCTCTCAGGTGTCTAGGGAGATAATAAAAATAGCTAAAGAAAAAAATATACCTTATCAATTAAGAAAAAGTATTGCTGGAGGAAATGATGGAGGAGCAATTCATATGTCAGGAAAAGGCGCAAAGGTAGCAACTATATCAGTACCTTGTAGATATATACATTCATCTGTTTCAGTAGCTAGCTTAGAGGATTATAAAAATACATGCAATCTAATAATAGAATATTTAAAAACCTTAGGTTAGGGGAGGAAATTTATAATGGATAAGTTATTAAATAATCTTGTAAATGCCTTTGGAGTAAGTGGCAGTGAAGGTGATGTAAGAAATATAATAAAAGAAGAATTAAAGGATATACAGTGTATAGTAAATGAGGATAAGCTAGGAAGCTTAATTGTTAAATTAGGAGAGGGCCAGGAAAAAATAATGTTCTGTGCTCATATGGATAGCATAGGTTTTATAGTTACATTTATAGAGGAAAGTGGATTAATTAGAGTAGGAAAAATAGGGGATTTTAGTTCTTCTGATGTAATTAATAATCTTGTAAGATTTAAAAATGGAACCTTGGGAAAATTAACATTAAATAAAGAGCAACTTTTTATAGATATAGGTGTAGATAGAAAGGATAGGGTTATGCAAGTAGTTACCGAGGGAGATATAGCTTCTTTAGTGGGATCTTGTCATGAAATGGGAGAAGAAAATATAATAAGCCCTAATTTAGATAATAGAATAGGATGTTACATTCTTTTAAGACTTGCAAAAGGGTTAAAAAATATTGATAAGGAAGTATACTTTTTATTTTCTACCCAACATGAATTAGGAGGAAGAGGTGCTAGAGCAGCAGCTCATGTTATAAGTCCAGAATATTGTATTGTAGTAGACTTAGAGGAAGCTGGGGATGTTTTTGGAGAAAAGAATAACATAAAGCTGGGTAAAGGACCAATAATAAAAGTAATGGATAAGACTTTAATAATGCATGAAGATATAAAAAAAATGCTTGAGAAATCAGCAGAAAAGTCAAAATTACAGGTTCAATATTTAGTCTCTAATTCTAAATCTGATGGAGGTACTATACATAAAGAAGGGTTAGGTATAAAGACCGGAGAACTATCTATACCTTGTAGATATAAGCATTGTTTTTCAGAAATAGTAAACATTAAGGATATAGAAGATAGTATTAAATTATTAAAGGGATTAATATAATACAATATTAATTAAAGAGGCTTTAGATTATATGGTATCTAAAGCCTCTTTAAATTTATACCAATCCTCTTTATACATTTTTTTAAATTCATCATTTCGGTTATAAGTTAATGAAGAAGGATGGTACATAGGAAATATGTGTGCTTTAAATTTCTCATTATAAATAAGAGCACCATGACATTGTCCTATAGATTTAAAACTTGTAAGGTTTTTTAATGGTATATTACCTAAAGTTATTATTATTTTAGGGTTTACTAGATTTATTTCTTTTTCTAATATATCTTTAAATAAATTTATCTCTGAGATTTTTGGCGTCCTATTACTGATAGAAGTTTTTCCATTAGCGGTTTTTTTAATTTTTATTGGTCTGAAATAACAGGTATTGGTTATTCTAATTTCTTCTCTTTTTAACCCTATTAACTCTAAATAATATTCAAAATTTTTACCTGCTACACCCACAAAGGGCTTGCCTTCTTCTACTTCTGTTTTCCCTGGAGCCTCTCCTACAAATAATATATTACAGGGTATAGGACCATCACCTGTTATCCATCCTCCGATAGTATCATCTTTATAGTTTTCAGATATTTCTTTTATTCTTTCTTTAATAATATTTAGTTCACTCATAATATTAAGGAAAACTTATGTTTTCCAACTAACCTCCTTTTTAGTTATTATAAATTATAGAAGGGATGAAAATACTCTTGCTATTGCTTCTATTGCTTTAGTAAATGGAGAAATATTATCATATTCATTTTCTGTGATAATAGTACTATTATTTAAATCTTCAAAGAACAAATCTTCTAGTTGTTCGGTGATTTCGTCATCATAAATAACTGTGTTTATTTCATAATTTAATTCATAACTTCTAATATCCATATTGGCAGTGCCTACAGTAGATATTTTACCATCAATGGTCATTACTTTAGCATGAATAAAAGATTTATTATCATAAAAATATACTTTAACTCCGTACTTTATAAGTTCAGCTAAATATGTTCTAGAGGCATAATATACAGTGAAATGATCGTACTTTCCTGGAAATATAATTCGTATATCAATGCCACCTAATGCGGCTATCTTAAGGGAATCCATTATGCTTTCTGTAGGTACAAAATATGGTGTAGTTATATATATATGATCTTTTGCCATAAAGATCATTTTTAATATACCTTGCATTATAGCGGGATAAGGAGAATCAGGACCACTTTTTATTAGCTGCATAATTTTCTTTCCCGACCTTTCTATTTTAGGAAAGAAATCAGAAAAATTATCATCTAAAAGAGTATTATCTTTATTAGCTTTTTTAATGGTGCAAAAATCATCAATAAAAACAGCTTGAAGGCCGAAAACGAAATCTCCTTTTACCATTATATGAGTATCTCTCCAATATCCTAGTCTACCTTTACCTAAATATTCATCACCTATATTTATTCCTCCTATAAAGCCAATTGAGCCATCAATAATAACTATTTTTCTGTGATTTCTGTAATTAATTTGTGTATTTATCATTCTAAGAAGTGGAGCTAGAAAATATGAATACTGAGCTACATCTATGCCAGCGTTAACCATATCATTAATATAGTTTTTACCAAGTTTTATAGAACCAACCCTATCTATTATAAACTTTACCTTAATGCCTTCCAGCGATTTTTGTATGAGTAGATCTTTTAGCTCATTACCTATTTTGTCATTCTTAACTATATAATATTCTAAATGAATATGATTTTTAGCATTCTTTATTTCTTTTTTTAAGGCATCAAATTTCTCCAAACCATTTTTAAATATAGTAACATCGTTATATACAAATAGTGGAGATTGACTATTTTGTGCCAATAGTGTAATAAGGGGGATGTATTCAGGATTTTCTATTTTATTTATTACTTTGTATATAAGTTCTCTTATTTTAGGAGAGAAATCTTTGTTAAGTTTATGTATTTTCCAGTTTCGGCCTAAGAAGATGTAAAAAATCAGGCCTATAGGAGGCAGTAAAACTATAATTAAAAGCCAGGCAATGGTCTTTTCTGGTCTCTTTCTTTCTAAAAGCACCACTATAATAGTTATTATGGCGTTTATGAAGAATATTAGAGAAAAGTAGGGACCCATATTAATTAGCATTAAAACACCTCCCATATAGAAAATATACCTATTAGTATTATTATAAATGTTATATAAAAATATATATAGTATTATTAAGTATTTAATAATCATAACCAACTTATTCTAGCGTGTCATCATAAATAATATGGAGAAAAAGTGTATAATAAAAAGAAAATTGAAGATAAATAAACTTCTTACGGTATATATGATATATATGCAGTCATATGTGTGATAGAATAACACATGTCGCTGAGAGATGCGGCAGAGAAATGTCGGAAGTTGAAAAACTAAAGGTAAAAAAGTCAACATAAAAGTTTTTAATAAGACAAATTAAAAAATATGTTGACAAAGTAAATTAGAAATGATATTATATAAAAGTTGTCAAATGACAGCGATGGTCTTTGAAAATTAAACAGAGAAGAGAAACCAGTCAATTCTTAACAGGTAACTGTTAAAATAGCGATGAGCTAAAAAATTGACAGAAACAAGCAGTACAAGGAATGTGGTGCAGTGAGGAGCGG
>NZ_PVXO01000005.1 GCF_002995785.1 Clostridium liquoris
AGACCATATTGATATGACTGTTGAATTAATAACACCAATAGCAATGGATGAAGGATTGAGATTTGCTATAAGAGAAGGCGGAAGAACAGTTGGTTCAGGAGTTGTTACTAAAATAATTGAATAATATCCCTAATGTAACATATTACTTAATATGATATAAAAAGGAAGGGTGATAATCGCTCTTCCTTTTTATAGGATATATGGTAGAAATGTTATAAAATGCATAATATATAAAAATTTTAGTATAAGTAATATAATAAATAAAAGTAAAGTAAAAAACTACTTGTCAAATTAAAAAAAATATTGTATACTATAGAAGTTGCAATATGGTAATGGCGATGAGGCAAGAGGTTGCCGGGCTTCCGGGTAATTCTTGACTGAGTGAGCTATGGTCTAGAACCAGGCGACGGTTATTCTGTATGGTGACTTTTGTATTTTACATAATGCAACACCAGGAACAGTTTACAGAATACATCCGCTGTTGTGCGTATGAAGTAAAGCATGCAGAAAAAAGGAGGGAAACTAAAATGGCAAAACAAAAAATAAGAATAAGATTAAAGGCATTTGATCACACAATATTAGATCAATCAGCCGAAAAAATTGTAGAAACTGCAAAGTCATCAGGAGCAAAGGTAGCAGGCCCAGTTCCACTACCAACAGAAAAAGATGTAATAACAGTCTTAAGAGCTCCACATAAATACAAAGACTCAAGAGAGCAGTTTGAAATCAGAACACATAAGAGATTAATTGACATAATCAGTCCTTCACCAAAGACTGTAGATTCATTAATGAGATTAGATTTACCAGCAGGTGTTGACATTGAAATAAAATTATAATTGTAATAGATTGACCTATTACGAACTATTATGACCGCTATTGTGGTCCGCTAATATGTTGAGGAGGTGTAGAGAACAATGAAAAAGGCTATAATAGGTAAAAAGCTTGGTATGACACAGATATTCGATGAGAATAATAGAGTAGTTCCTGTTACTGTAATTGAAGCAGGTCCATGTGTAGTTGTTCAGAAAAAAACTACGGAAAAAGATGGATATGAGGCAATACAGGTTGGATTTGGAACAATAAAAGAAAAGTTGGTTAATAAACCATCAAAAGGACATTTTGCTAAAGCAGGTGTTGAATTTAAAAGAATGCTTAAAGAGTTCAAACTTGAAAATGCAAATGAATATCAAGTTGGACAGGAAATAAAAGCAGATATGTTCCAATCAGGAGAAAAGGTTGATGTATCAGGAGTTTCAAAGGGTAAGGGATTCCAGGGTACAATAAAAAGATGGAATGCACATAGAGGACCTATGTCACATGGTTCTAAGTTTCATAGAGCAGTTGGTTCAATGGGCGCTGCATCAGATCCAGCAAGAACTTTCAAAAACAAGAGAATGCCTGGACATATGGGTAATGTTAATACAACTGTATTAAATTTAGAAGTTGCAAAAGTAATTGCAGAAAAAAATCTAATTTTAATTAAAGGTGGAGTACCAGGACCAAATAAAGGCTTCGTTGTAATAAAAAATTCAGTGAAAGCTTAATTTTCTGTAGAAAGGAGGATACAGGATGTCTACAGTAGGATTATTTAATAAAGAAGGACAAAAGGTTGGGGATATCCAACTTGCAGACAACGTATTTGGTGTTGAAGTTAATAAGGATGCTTTACATCAGGTAGTTGTAGCACAGTTAGCAAATAAAAGGCAGGGAACTCAGTCAGCAAAAACAAGAGCTGAAGTTTCTGGTGGTGGAATAAAGCCTTGGAGACAGAAGGGAACTGGCAGAGCAAGACAAGGTTCTATAAGATCACCACAATGGATCCATGGTGGTATAGTATTTGCACCAAAGCCAAGAAATTATAGAGTATCTATTCCTAAGTCAATGAGAAGAGTTGCAATGAGATCAGCTCTTACAGCAAAAGTACAGAACAATGAAATGATTGTTTTAGAATGTCTTGAACTAGAAGCTCCTAAAACAAAAGAAATAGTTAATATGTTAAAAGCTTTAAATGTTAATAAAACATTGATAGTTACTGCTGAATCAAATGAAAATATATATAAATCAGCAAGAAATATTAAGGGAGTATGTGTGCTTCCAGTTAATAACTTAAATGTTTATGACATTTTAAAGTATGAAAAATTCATAGTAACTAAGGATGCTGTATCAAAAATTGAGGAGGTGTACGCATAATGAAGCTAACAAATTATGATGTAATAAGAAGACCTGTTATAACTGAAAAAAGTATGGCTTCTATGAGTGAAAAGAAATACGCCTTTATCGTTGATAAGCATACAAACAAATGTCAGATAAAAAAAGCTATAGAGGATGTTTTTGGAGTAGAAGTTGCAGAAGTAAAAACTGCTAACTACTTAGGAAAAAACAAGAGAGTAGGAGTTCATTACGGGAAAAGATCAGATTATAAAAAAGCTATCATTAGATTAACTGAAGGTAGCAAAGCTATCGAGTTCTTTGAAGGAATGTAATTTCTAGGAATCTAAATAAAGCGCTATTGGCTGCAAGCCAGATAAGCTCAAGATAAGGAGGTAACAAAATGGCTGTTAAGGGATTTAGACCTACCACTCCTACTAGAAGACAGATGACTGTATGTACATATAGTGATATAACAACTGATTCACCAGAAAAATCACTTCTAGTAGCATTAAAAAATACTGGTGGTAGAAATAATAATGGTAAAATAACAGTTCGTCATCGTGGTGGCGGAGTTAAAAGAAAATATAGATTAATAGATTTTAAGAGAGATAAGGATGGTATTCCAGCAAAGGTTGCTACAGTAGAATATGATCCAAATAGAACAGCATTTATAGCACTTGTTGTGTACGCCGATGGAGAAAAGAGATATATTATAGCTCCAGAAGGATTAAAGGTTGGGGATACAGTTTACTCAGGATCAGAATCAGATATAAAGGTTGGAAACTGTCTTCCACTTAAGAATATACCAGTTGGTACATTCGTTCATAACATTGAATTATCAAAAGGTAAAGGTGCTCAGCTTGTTAGATCTGCAGGAAGTTCAGCTCAGTTAATGGCTAAGGAAGGCGATTATGCAACATTAAGACTTCCAAGTGGTGAAATGAGATATGTAAGAATAGAATGTAGAGCAACAATAGGAACAGTTTCAAACTTAACAAATGAAATTGTTAACATTGGTAAGGCTGGTAGAAAAAGGCACATGGGCTTCAGACCTACAGTTAGAGGTTCTGTAATGAATCCTAATGACCATCCACACGGTGGTGGTGAAGGTAAAGCACCAGTAGGACACCCAGGTCCACTTACTCCATGGGGTAAACCAGCTCTTGGATACAAGACAAGAAAACATAAGAAATACTCTAATAGATTTATTATTAAGAGAAGAAATGATTAATTTGGAGAGAATAGTTTTATTCTCTTCAAAAGTAGTTAATAAGGTTTATATGAAGGGAGGCCAATTAAGTTGAGTAGATCCATTAAAAAAGGACCTTTTGTTCATGAAGGGCTTTTAAAGAAAATAAACGAGATGAATAAAATTGGTGAAAAGAAAGTAATAAAGACTTGGTCAAGAAGTTCAACTATTTTTCCACAGATGATAGGTCATACTATAGCAGTGCATGACGGAAGAAAGCATGTTCCTGTATATATTTCAGAAGACATGGTTGGACACAAATTGGGAGAGTTCGTATTAACTAGAACATTTAGAGGCCATGCAGATAAGACAGAAAAGTCATCTGGCTTAAGATAGTGCAGGAAGGAGGTAATAGTCAATGGAAGCTAAAGCAATAGCTAAGTATGTAAGAATGTCCTCAATGAAAATAGGGATTGTTCTTGATTTAATAAGAGGTAAAAATGTAAATGAGGCTTTTGCAATATTACAGTATACACCAAAGGATGCAGCTATAGTAGTTAACAAGGTTTTAAAATCAGCTGTGGCCAATGCTGAAAATAATTTAAATTTGGATACAAGTAGATTATATATTGCTGAAGCTTATGCTTGTGAAGGATCAATATTAAAGAGATTTCAACCACATGCACAAGGTAGAGCGTTTAGAATAAATAAGAGAACTAGTCATGTTACTTTAGTTGTTAAGGAAAGAGATTAAAAGAAGGAGGGAAATAGATGGGACAGAAAGTACATCCACACGGTCTAAGAGTTGGAGTTATAAAAGATTGGGATGCTAAATGGTATGCTGATAAAAGAAACTTTGCAGATAATTTAGTTGAAGATAATCTTATAAGAGAATTTGTAAAAAATAAGACTTATTCAGCCGGTGTTTCAAAGATTGAAATAGAAAGAGCTGCTAAAAGAGTCAAGTTAAATATTTATACTGCTAAGCCAGGTATGGTAATAGGAAAAGGCGGTCAAGGAATTGATGCTTTAAAGAAAGAACTTCAGAAATTAGTTAAAAATGATAAAAATATTTTAATAAATATTGTAGAAGTTAAGACACCAGAAACTAATGCTCAGTTAATGGCGGAAAACGTAGCTCAACAGCTTGAAAAGAGAATATCATTCAGAAGAGCTATGAAACAGACAATTCAAAGAGCAATGAAAACAGGTGTTAAAGGTGTTAAAACTGCTTGTTCAGGAAGACTTGGCGGAGCTGATATTGCTAGAACAGAACACTATCATGAAGGAACAATTCCTTTACAGACTTTAAGAGCTGATATAGATTACGGCTTTGCTGAAGCTAATACTACATATGGAAAAATCGGTGTAAAGGTATGGGTATATAGAGGCGAAGTTCTTCCAGCTAAGAAAGAAATAAAGGAAGAAGTTAATGCATAAGGAAGGAGGAATATGACATGTTAATGCCTAAAAGGGTTAAACATCGTAAGGTACAACGTGGCAGAATGAGGGGTAAAGCTACAAGAGGTAACTTTATTGCCTATGGTGATTTTGGTATTCAGGCTACAGAATGTGGATGGATTACAAGCAACCAGATAGAAGCTGCCAGAATAGCTATCAATAGATATATAAAAAGGGGAGGAAAACTTTGGATAAAGATTTTCCCAGATAAACCAGTTACAGAAAAACCTGCTGAAACACGTATGGGTTCTGGTAAAGGATCACCAGAATACTGGGTAGCAGTAGTAAAGCCTGGTAGAGTATTATTTGAATTAACAGGTGTTGATGAAAAAGTAGCAAGAGAAGCTATGAGACTTGCTTCACATAAACTTCCAATATCAACAAAGTTTGTTAAGAGATCAGATTTCGAAGAAATGGGTGGTGAAATCAATGAAGGCTAGAGAATTACAGGAATTAAGAAAAAGTAGTTCTGAAGATTTAGCAGTTAAGTTAAATGATCTTAAGGGCGAATTATTTAACCTTAGATTTCAGTTAGCTACTGGTCAATTGGAAAACCCAATGAGAATAAGAGAAGTAAAAAAATCTATAGCCCAGATTAAGACCATCCTTAGAGAAGAAGAACTAAGGAACTTTGAGCAGTAAAATTGAAGGGAGGTTTGTCCTGTGGAAAGAGCAAATAGGAAAACAAGAATAGGTAAGGTTGTTTCTGATAAAATGGATAAAACTGTTGTTGTTGCAGTTGAAACTAAGGTACGCCATCCACTATACGGTAAGACTGTAAATAGAACGACAAAGTTTAAAGCTCATAATGAAAATAATGAAGCTAAAGTTAACGATAGAGTTTTAATAATGGAAACTAGACCTTTATCAAGGGACAAAAGATGGAGAGTTGTAGAAATCGTTGAAAAAGCTAAATAGTGTTAGAAATCTGAAAGGAGGGTGTTTTAATGATTCAGCAGCAAACTATGTTAAAAGTTGCAGATAACTCTGGTGCTAAAGAAATTATGTGTATAAGAGTGCTAGGTGGTTCCAAGAGAAAATGGGGTAACATCGGAGATATAATAGTTGCTAGCGTTAAAAGTGCAACACCAGGCGGTGTTGTTAAAAAAGGCGATGTTGTTAAAGCAGTAGTTGTAAGATCTGTAAAAGGTTTAAGAAGAGCAGATGGTTCATACATCAGATTTGATGAAAATGCCGCTGTTATAATAAAAGATGATAAACAGCCCAAAGGGACTCGTATCTTCGGACCTGTTGCAAGGGAGCTAAGAGATAAAGATTTTACAAAAATATTATCACTAGCACCTGAAGTTCTATAAGATAGGGAGGTGGCTTAAATGCAGAATAAAATACATGTAAGAAAAAAGGACACAGTAATGGTTATATCCGGAAAAGATAAGGGAAAAATAGGTGAAGTTTTAAGCGTATTCCCTAAGCATAATAAGGTATTGGTTAAAGGTGTTAACGTAGTTACAAAACACCAGAAACCAAATAAAGGAAATATGCAAGGTGGAATAGTTCATAAAGAAGCATCTATATATAGCTCAAAAGTTATGTTATACTGTACAAAATGCAAATCAGTAACAAGAATTAGTCATAAAATATTAGATGATGGAACAAAAGTAAGAGTATGTAAAAAGTGCGGAGAAACATTCTAATCTTGAAAGGAGGTCCAATAAATGATTCCAAGATTACAGGAAAAATACGAAAAAGAAGTAATTCCAGCTTTAATGGAAAAGTTCGAATATAAAAATATAATGGAAGCACCAAAACTTGAGAAAATAGTTGTTAATATGGGTGTTGGAGAAGCTAAAGAAAATCAAAAAATATTAGAGTCAGCAGTAAGTGATTTGACAATTATTACAGGACAAAAGCCTGTATTAACAAGAGCTAGAAAATCAATAGCTAACTTTAAGATCAGAGAGAATATGCCAATCGGATGTAAGGTCACTTTAAGAAAACAAAAAATGTATGAGTTTGCAGATAAATTAATGAATGTTGCGCTACCAAGAGTAAGAGACTTCAGAGGAATTTCAGATAAATCCTTTGATGGTAGAGGAAATTATTCATTAGGAATTAAAGAACAACTTATATTCCCTGAAATTGAATATGATAAGATTGATAAAGTAAGAGGTATGGATATAATATTTGTTACTACTGCAAAGACTGACGAGGAAGCAAGAGAGTTATTAAGATTCCTTGGCATGCCATTTGCTCAACAATAAGGAGGGAAGATTGTGGCACGTAAGGCTTTAATAGAAAAGTGGAAAAAAGAACCAAAATACACAACAAGAGCTTATACAAGATGCAGAATTTGTGGAAGACCACATTCCGTTTTAAAGAAGTTCGGTATATGTCGTATTTGTTTTAGAGAACTTGCATACAAAGGTGAAATACCTGGATGTAAGAAAGCAAGTTGGTAATTTGTTATAGGAAAGGAGGCACATTAAATATGGTTATGACTGACCCAATCGCGGATTTACTAACACGTATTAGGAATGCTAATATAGTTAGGCATGAAACAGTAGAAGTTCCTTCTTCAAATATAAAGAAGGCTGTTGCAAATATAATGCTTCAAGAAGGATATATAAAAGACATTGAGGAATATAATGATGGTTCAGTTCCAATGTTGAAATTAACAATGAAATATGGCCAGAATAAAGAAAGAGTTATAACTGGATTAAAAAGAATATCAAAACCAGGTTTAAGAGTATATTGCAGAACAGAAGAAATTCCTAAGGTTTTAAATGGTCTAGGAGTTGCAATTATATCCACCTCAAAGGGAATAGTAACGGATAAAGATGCAAGAAAATTATCAGTTGGTGGAGAAGTACTTTGTTATATTTGGTAATGAATGAACAGGAGGTGTAATCATGTCAAGAATAGGAAGACTTCCAATAGCTATACCAAATGGCGTAACAGTTACAGTAACACCAGACAACGTTGTTACTGTAAAAGGACCAAAAGGTCAACTTACAAAGAGTATGCATCCTGCTATTAATATAGCTGTTGAAAGTAATTCAGTAATAGTTACAAGAAATAATGATCAAAAAGAAAACAGAGCTCTTCATGGATTAACAAGATCATTAATAAATAATATGGTTGTAGGAGTAACTGAAGGATATAAGAAAACACTAGAATTAGTTGGAGTGGGTTATAGAGCTCAGCTACAAGGGAAAAAATTAGTATTAAATCTTGGATTCTCACATCCAGTTGAAATAAATCCAGTTGAAGGTATAGACTTCCAACTTGAAGGCGCTAATAAAATCCACGTTATGGGTATTGATAAAGAAGTAGTAGGAGATGTAGCAGCCGATATAAGAACATGGAGAAAACCTGAGCCTTACAAAGGAAAAGGTATTAAATATGATAATGAAGTTATTAGACGTAAGGAAGGTAAAACTGGTAAGAAATAATAATTGAGAAAGGAGTGAGTCTCTATGTTTAATAAAGAGGACAGAAAAAAATCAAGAATTAAACGTCACTTAAGAGTTCGTAAAAAGGTTTTTGGAACTCCAGAGATGCCAAGACTTGCAGTATATAGAAGTGAAAAGAATATATATGCTCAGATAATAGATGATATTAATGGTATAACTTTAGTTGCTTCATCAAGTTTAGACAAAGAGTTTAGTGGCATCGGAAGCAATAAAGAAGGTGCTAAATTGGTAGGAGCATCAGTAGCTAAAAAAGCATTAGAAAAAGGTATTAATGCAGTTATCTTTGATAGAGGCGGATATATTTATCATGGAAGAGTAAAAGAACTTGCAGACGGTGCAAGAGAAGCAGGTTTACAGTTCTAAAAAAGGAGGGAAATAAATGAGAATAGATCCTAGCACTTTGGATTTGAAAGAAAAAGTTGTATTTATAAATAGAGTTGCTAAGGTTGTAAAAGGTGGTAGAAACTTTAGATTCAGCGCCCTCGTAGTTGTTGGAGATGAGAACGGTCATGTAGGCGTTGGCATGGGAAAATCTATAGAAATACCTGAAGCTATAAGAAAAGGTATAGAAGACGCAAAGAAAAACTTAATAGAAGTATCAATGGTAGGAAAAACAATACCACATGATTTGCAAGGAGAATTTGGAACAGGAAAAGTTCTTCTTATGACTGCTAGTGAAGGTACAGGAGTTATAGCTGGTGGTCCAGTAAGAGCTGTACTTGAACTTGCAGGATTAAAAGATGTTAGAGCTAAATCTTTAGGTTCTAATAATCCAAGAAACATGGTTAATGCTACAATTAACGGTTTATCAAGACTAAGAACAGCTGAACAGATAGCTAAGCTTAGAGGTAAAACTGTTGAAGAGATTTTAGGTTAGGAGGGATAGCCTTGGCTAAACTTAAAATAACTTTAAAAAAGAGTATAATTGGTAGAAAGAAAGATCATATAGCTACTGTTAATGCTCTTGGATTAAAGAAAATAGGAAAGTCAGTTGAGCAAAATGATACTCCTCAAATCAGAGGTATGATAAATAAAGTAAGCTATCTTTTAGAAATAGAAGAATTACAGTAAAAGAGGAGGTGTAATATATGAAACTTCACGAATTAAGACCAGCAGAAGGTTCAAGAAAAGCTCCAAAGAGAGTAGGTAGAGGTACTGGTTCAGGACTTGGAAGAAATGCAGGAAAAGGCGAAAAAGGACAGAAATCTAGATCCGGTGGCGGAGTAAGACTTGGCTTTGAAGGTGGACAGATGCCATTATATAGAAGATTACCTAAAAGAGGATTTACAAATATTTTTGCAAAAAAATTTGTAGCTATCAATATTGATAGATTAAATATGTTTGAAAATGGAACAGTTGTAACTCCAGAATTATTAATGGAAAAGGGAGTTATAGGAAAAGTATATGATGGAGTTAAAATTTTGGGAAACGGCGACTTAGAAAAGAACTTAACAGTTAAAGCAGCAAAGTTCTCTAAAGCAGCAGCTGAAAAGATAGAAGCAGCTGGAGGAAAAGTTGAGGTGATATAAGGTGTTATCAACCCTACGTAATGCCTGGAAAGTTCCTGATTTAAAGAAAAGGTTAATCTTTACTTTTTTAATGTTAGTACTATTTAGGATGGGAAACTTTATTCTTGTCCCAGGGATTGATCAGATGAAGTTAAAGTCACTAACAGAAGCAGGAAACGGAAACCTATTTAGCTTTTATGATTTAATATCCGGTGGTGCGTTTAGTAAATTTAGCATTTTTGCTATGGGTGTAGTTCCATATATTAATTCATCCATTATATTTCAGCTTTTGACTATTGCTATACCTTCTCTAGAGCAGTTATCTAAAGAAGGGGAGGAAGGCAGAAAGAAAATTCAGCAATATACTAGATATTGGGCTGTAGTTTTCGCTGTTCTTCAAGGGCTTAGTACATATGTTATAATATCGAGAGCTGGAGCATTACAAGATACATCGAAGCTTAATATGGTATTAATAATACTTACTTTAACCACAGCCTCAACTTTCTTAATGTGGTTCGGAGATAAGATAACAGAACATGGAATAGGGAATGGTATTTCACTTATTATATTTGTAAATATTATTTCAAGATTTCCAAGTACAGTATATGGAATTTCTTCTCTTCAAAAGGCAGAAGAAGTTAATTCTGTTCAAGTTATAATGTTTGTTGCTTTAGCATTGGCATTATTTTTATCAGCAGTTGTGATGAGCCTTGCAGAAAGAAGAATCCCTGTTCAATATGCAGGCAAAAACGTTGGCGGGAAAATGTATAAGGGACAATCAACACATATTCCTATCAATTTGAGTTCTTCAGGAGTTATTGGAATTATATTTGCTATGTCCGTTATGCTTTTTCCAGCAACTATAGGTGCGTTTTGGCCCAATTCTAAGTTTTATTTGTTTGTAACAGGAAGTAAGTATAGTATTTTTAAAGAAGGAAGTTGGCAGTATATTGTAGTTTATTTTTTACTAATAATATTCTTTACATGGTTTTATACAGAAGTTACATTTAAACCTGATGAAATGGCTGAAAATATGCATAAATCATCTGGATTTATACCTGGGATAAGACCAGGGGAATCTACTGCTAATTATATTGAAAAGGTACTGGCAAGAATAGCAGTATTTGGGGGTATTTTTGCTGGAATAATAGCAATTATTCCTATAATAGTGGCAGCAAGTACACCGTTTAAGGGAATATCCTTTGGAGGTACTAGTTTACTAATTATTGTAGGAGTTTCACTTGAATCTGTGAGACAAATAGAATCCCAGCTAGTCATGAGACATTATCAGGGATTCTTAAAGTAATAAGATATTTGGAGATGGTTTAGTTGAAGATAATTTTACTAGGTCCTCCGGGAGCTGGAAAAGGAACACAGGCTAAGTTAATTAGCCAAAAGTATTCCATACCACATATATCAACAGGAGATATATTTAGAAAAAATATATCAGAACAGACGCCCCTTGGAATTAAAGCAAAAAGTTATATGGATAAAGGTCAATTAGTACCTGATGAATTGACTATTGATATAGTTAATGATAGATTAGCCAATGACGATTGCAAAAAAGGCTTCTTGTTAGATGGATTTCCTAGAACTGTAAAGCAAGCAGAAGCACTGGATAAATTTTTAGATAGTAAAGATTCAAAAATTGACAATGCCTTATTGATAGAAGTTCCTCGAGAATTTATTCTAGAGAGAATGACTGGAAGAAGAGTATGTAAAGATTGTGGAGCTAGTTATCATATTAAATTTAATCCTCCAAAAATTGAGGGAAAATGTGATTTATGCTGTGGAAAGATTATACAAAGGAAAGATGACACTGAAGAAACAGTTAAGGAAAGATTAGATGTGTATTCAAAACAGACTGCGCCACTAATTCAGTATTATAAAAATAAAGATTCACTTTGTGTAATTGACGGAACTAGTGAGATTAACGAAGTATTTCAGAAGGTTTGTAATATCCTGGGGAGCGATAAATAAATGATAACTATAAAAAATGATATAGAAATTGAATATATGAGGCAAGCAGGTAAAGTTGTAGGAGAAACCCTTGCAAAACTTGAAGAGGCAGTAAAACCCGGAATAACTACTGCAAAATTGGATAGAATAGCAGAAGAGTTTATTGCAAAATGTGGTGCTAAACCATCTTTTAAGGGATATTATGGATTCCCAGCTTCTATATGTACATCTAGGAATAGTGAAGTAGTTCATGGCATTCCATCAGAAGATATTATTCTACAGGATGGTGACATTATAAGCATCGATTGTGGAGCGATTCTTAATGGATATCATGGAGATGCAGCTAGGACTTTTCCTGTAGGAAAGGTATCTGAAGAAGCCAAAAAGCTTATTCAGGTAACTAAAAAAAGTTTCTTTACAGGAGTAGAAAAAGCTATAGTTGGGAATAGGTTGACTGATATTTCTTCTGCAATTCAGCAGTATGCTGAAGGCTTTGACTATTCTGTTGTTAGAGACTACGTTGGTCATGGTATCGGTAAAGAAATGCATGAAGATCCTGAGGTTCCTAATTTTGGCAGACCTGGTAGAGGCCCTAAATTAATAAAAGGCATGGTTCTAGCCATAGAGCCTATGGTTAATGTTGGAGATTATCATGTTGAAGTTAAACCAAATGGATGGACAGTTGTAACTAAAGATAATAGTTTGTCAGCTCATTATGAAAACACAGTTGCTATTTTAGATAACGGCCCAGAAATACTAACATTGATTTAATAGAGGTGAAAATCTTGAAGGATAATGGCCAAATAGGTAGAGTAGTCTATTCTAAAGCAGGAAGAGATAAAGGTAGATTCTTCATGGTTATAGGTGTTTTAAATGAAGAATATGTTTATATTTCAGATGGCAGTTTGAGGTTTGTAGAGAAACCTAAGAAAAAGAAGGTTAAGCATTTAGTTTTTACTAATGAAGTAGCTGATGAAGTAAGAATTGAATTACTAGCAGGTAATGAAGTTAGCAATTTAATTATCAGGAAATTTTTGCAGTCTCACGACATGAATAAGGAGGTTTGAGACCTTATGTCAAAAGAGGATGTTATAGAAATGCAGGGTACTGTTTTGGAAGCTTTACCTAATGCTATATTTGAAGTAGAATTGGAAAGTGGGCATAAAATATTAGCTCATATTTCTGGTAAATTAAGAATGAATTTTATAAGAATATTACCAGGTGATAAAGTCACTGTGGAGCTTTCTCCATATGATTTAACACGTGGAAGAATAACTTGGAGAGCAAAGTAATAAGGGAGGGTTAGCTATGAAAGTAAGACCATCAGTTAAGCCTATGTGTGAAAAATGTAAAGTTATAAAAAGAAAAGGAAGAGTAATGGTTATCTGTGAAAATCCAAAGCATAAGCAAAAACAAGGTTAATAATGTTTTAGGTACGGCTGACATTAGGCTCACAATATATCCTAATGACCTAAAACTTTATATATATATTTAATAAATTTTAATAAATCCTTTATCTATAAGTAAGATATTCAGGAGGTGTAATATTAATGGCAAGAATAGCAGGAGTTGACCTACCAAAAGAAAAAAGAGTAGAAATAGGTCTAACCTACATTTTCGGTATAGGATTACCAACTTCACATAAAATTCTTAAAGAAACAGGAGTTAATCCTGATATAAGAGTTAAAGATCTATCCGAAGAAGAAGTTAACGCATTAAGAGACTATGTAAATAAAAACCTCACAGTTGAAGGCGATCTAAGAAGAGATATAGCTCTTGATATTAAGAGATTAATAGAAATTGGTTGTTATAGAGGTATTAGACATAGAAGAGGACTTCCAGTAAGGGGTCAGAAAACTAAGACTAATGCTAGAACTAGAAAAGGACCTAAGAAATTAGTTGGTTCAAAGAAAAAGAAATAAGTGTAAGAGACTACATTAAGGAGGGAAAAAGATGGCAGCTGGATCAAAAGTTAAAAAGACAAGAAGAAGAAAAGAAAGAAAAAATATTGAGCACGGAAGTGCACATATAAAGTCAACTTTTAATAATTCTATTGTTACATTAACTGATACTGCTGGTAATACATTGTCATGGGCAAGTGCCGGCGGATTAGGATTTAGAGGATCAAGAAAGAGTACTCCATTTGCAGCTCAGATGGCAGCTGAAACTGCAGCCAAAGCAGCAATGGAACATGGTTTAAAGAGCGTAGAAGTATATGTAAAGGGACCAGGAGCTGGTAGAGAAGCTGCAATAAGATCTTTACAGGCTGCTGGATTAGAAGTAACTTTAATAAAAGATGTCACTCCAATACCACATAATGGTTGTAGACCACCAAAGAGAAGAAGAGTGTAATATTTTAGCAATAGGAGGTGTAATATTAAATGGCAAGATACACTGGAGCAACTTGCAGACTTTGCAGAAGAGAAGGATTAAAACTATTTCTTAAAGGAGATAGATGTTATACAGACAAATGTGCATTCTCAAGAAGAGGATATGCACCTGGACAACACGGACAGGGTAGAAAGAAAATTTCTAACTACGGATTACAGTTAAGAGAAAAACAGAAAGCTAAGAGAATATACGGAGTGCTAGAAAGCCAATTCAGAACATATTATGAAAAGGCTGATAAAATGAGAGGAATAACTGGTGAAAACTTATTAAGACTTCTTGAATTAAGACTTGATAACGCAGTATATAGATTAGGATATGGCAATTCAAGGAAGGAAGCTAGACAGTTAGTAACTCATGGACATTTCTTAGTAAATGGACACAAAGTTGATATTCCATCATATATATTATCAGTAAATGATGTAATTACTGTTTGTGAAAAGAGTAAAGCTACAGAAAAATTCAAGACATTTGCTGAAAATCCAAAGACATTACCAAATTGGTTAACAGGAAACCCAGAGAATTTTGAAGGAAAAGTTGTTAGTGAACCAGCTAGAACTGATATTGATGTTCCTGTAAATGAAACATTAATAGTTGAGTTATACAGTAAGTAATAACTAACAATTAAAAAGAATCAGTTGCCCTCAATGTAAACTAATAGATAATTGAAAAGGAGGGTTCCTAATGTTAGAAATTGAAAAGCCAAAAATAGAATGTGCAGAGATGGCTGAAGATGGTTCCTATGGCAAGTTTGTGGTAGAACCTTTAGAAAGAGGATATGGAATTACTCTAGGCAATGCATTAAGGAGAATACTCCTTTCTTCATTACCTGGAGTTGCTGTTAATTCTATAAAGATTGAGAATGTATTGCATGAATTCTCTACTGTTAAAGGTGTAAAAGAAGATGTTACTGAATTAATATTAAATATTAAATCACTAGCTTTAAAGATGAGCGGAGAAGGCCCTAAAACTATATATATAGATGCAAAAGGACCAGGTGAGGTAACAGCAGGTGATATAAAAACTGACGGCGATGTAGAAGTAATTAGTAAAGACCTACATATAGCTACATTAGATGAAGATGGAAGACTTTATATGGAATTGGTGGTTAATAGAGGTAGAGGCTATGTATCACAAAATCGAAATAAAGTTGAAGGTTTACCAATAGGAACTATCCCTGTAGATTCAATTTATACTCCTGTAAAAAGGGTTAACTTTACTGTAGAAAATACAAGAGTAGGCCAAATTACCGATTATGATAAACTAACTCTTGAAGTATGGACTAATGGAACAATAATGCCTGATGAAGCAGTAAGCTTATCAGCTAAGATATTAATAGAGCATTTCAAATTATTTATGACTTTAACAGATCATGCAAATAATGTTGAAATCATGGTAGAAAAAGAAGAAGATAAGAAAGAAAAAGTCTTAGAAATGACTATAGAAGAACTAGATCTTTCAGTTAGGAGTTATAATTGCTTAAAGAGGGCTGGTATAAATACAGTACAAGAATTAACTGAAAGAACAATGGATGATATGATGAAGGTTAGAAACCTAGGTAAAAAATCTCTTGAAGAGGTTGAGCAGAAACTTGCTGCTTTAGGATTAAGTTTAAAACAGAGTGAAGAGTAGTTTATAAGCTATAATACTACACGGAACGTAAGGAGGTATAGAGATGGCAGGATATCGTAAATTAGGTCGTCCAACTGACCAAAGAAGAGCAATGCTTAGAAGTCTAGTTACTAGTTTCTTAAAGAATGGTAAAATAGAAACCACTGCAACAAGAGCAAAAGAAGCTAAAAATTTAGCTGAAAAAATGATAACTCTTGGAAAAAGAGGAGACTTACATGCAAGAAGACAGGTGCTTGCATTTGTAACTGAGGAAGAAGTAGTTAAAGATTTATTTGAAAATATAGCTCCTAAATACGCTGAAAGAAATGGTGGATATACTAGAATGTATAAAGTTGGTCCAAGAAGAGGCGATGGAGCAGAAATGGTTATACTAGAATTAGTTTAGTAGCTTAGGGGATTAAGTAGAGACATAGCTTAGTCCCCATTTTAATATACTATCAATCATTATGAGGTGTTTATAAATGAATAAAAAAATGATTGAATGTAAGAATGTAGTGTACAAATATGAGGATGGCGGTGAAGGTAACTATAGATTAGCCATAGATGATGTGTCAATGGATGTGGGAAAAGGTGAATTTGTTGTAATACTAGGAAGAAATGGTTCTGGAAAATCTACAATAGCTAAGCATATGAATGCACTGATAATTCCTACTGAAGGAAAAGTTTACGTAGATGGAATGGATACTTCACTTATGGAGAATGTATGGAATATTAGAAGTAATGCAGGGATGGTGTTTCAAAATCCAGATAACCAAATTGTAGCTACAATTGTAGAGGAAGATGTTGCATTCGGCCCAGAGAATCTTGGAATAGAACCAGCTGAGATCAGAAGAAGAGTTGATGAATCTTTAAAGAGAGTAAATATGCAGGAATACAAAAAACATGCACCTCATTTATTGTCTGGTGGTCAAAAACAAAGAGTTGCTATAGCTGGAGTTTTAGCTATGAGACCAGAATGTATTATTTTTGATGAACCAACAGCTATGTTAGATCCGTCAGGAAGAAAAGAAGTAATAAAAACAATAAAAGAATTAAATAAAAAATTTGGTATTACTATAGTACTGATTACTCATTATATGGAAGAAGCTGTCGAGGCAGACAGAATTATCGTAATGGATTCAGGTAAGGTAATTATGGAAGGATCACCAAGAAAGATATTTAGTAATGTAGCAGCTATGAAAAAAATTGGTCTTGATGTACCTCAGGTAACGGAATTAGCTTACGAACTTCGAAAAGAAGGATTAGATATAGATTCAGATATATTGACTATTGATGAGATGGTGGATGCATTATGTCGATTAAAATAGAAAATTTAACCCATATTTATATGAAGGGAACCCCTTTTGAAAAAAAAGCAATAGATAATGTTACATTAGAAATAAAGGACGGGGAATTTATTGCGTTAATAGGTCATACTGGCTCAGGAAAATCTACCCTTATACAGCATATAAACGGTTTACTTAAGCCTGATTCAGGTAAAATTATAATTGATAATGTGGATATAACTAGTAAAAACATAAAGTTATCAAACATAAGAAAAAAAGTGGGTTTGGTATTTCAATATCCAGAATATCAACTTTTTGAGGAAACTGTTGAGAAGGATATTGCTTTTGGACCTAAAAATTTAGGATTAGGTGAAGAGGAAATAAACTCTAAAGTAAGAAGAGCCATGAATATCGTAGGTCTAGATTATAAAAAGTATAAGGATAAATCCCCATTTGAATTGAGTGGTGGACAAAAGAGAAGAGTTGCTATTGCTGGTGTAGTAGCAATGGAACCTAAGGTTCTTATATTAGATGAACCTACTGCTGGGTTAGACCCAAAAGGTAGGGATGATATATTAAGCAATATAGTAGATCTTCATAGAGAGTATAATATGACTATTATACTTGTTTCTCATAGCATGGAGGATGTAGCTAAGGTAGCTTCTAGGATACTTGTAATGCATAATGGGAAATGTATATTGGATGGAGAACCTGCAAAAGTATTCAAGGAAATAGATACCTTGGAGAGTGTAGGATTAGCTGTGCCCCAAGTAACTTATTTAGTAAAAAGATTAAGAGATAAAGGTTTTAATATATCTGAGGATATATTTACTGTAGAGCAAGCTAAAAAAGAGTTACTTAAGGTGTTAAAGAAATAAGATTGTTTATAATTATAAAAATCAAAGATAATTGTTAGGAGAGCATATAGATGATTAAAGATATTACATTAGGACAATATATACCTGGTGATTCCTTTGTACATAAACTTGACCCAAGAATTAAAATATTAATATCTTTAATATTCATTATAGATTTATTTATCATTAATAATTTTATAGGATATATATTTATAATACTATTTACAGCAACTGCCATAATAGTATCTAAAGTTCCTTTAAAATTCATCTATAAAGGTCTTAAACCTATTTTTGTATTGATAATTATTACAGCTATATTAAATATCTTCATGACAAGTGGAGGCAGAATAATATATCAGGGGAAATTTATTACTATATATGAAGAGGGATTAAGACTAGCAATATTTATGGTTATAAGATTAGTTTTTTTGATTATTGGTACATCACTTCTTACTTTAACTACGTCACCCATAGAACTTACAGATGGTATAGAGAAACTCTTAAACCCTTTAAGGAGAATAGGAGTACCAGCCCATGAACTAGCCATGATGATGACTATTGCTTTAAGGTTTATTCCTACGCTTATGGATGAGACAGATAAAATTATGAAAGCTCAAATGGCAAGGGGAGCCGATTTTGAATCTGGAAATATCATTCAAAGAGCTAAGAGTTTAATACCACTTCTTGTACCATTGTTTATAAGCTCATTTAGAAGAGCTGACGAATTAGCTATGGCTATGGAGGCAAGGTGTTATAGAGGGGGAGAAGGCAGAACTAGAATGAAACAGCTAAAACTAACCAGTAGAGATCTTATAGCTTCATTAGTTGTATTAGTTTTAATAATTTTATCAGTATGGAGTAGGTACTTATAATGAAGAATATAAAATTGTTAATAGAATATGATGGAACAAACTATTCTGGCTGGCAAAAGCAAATTAACAATAACGTAAGTACAATACAGGGAACCATAGAGCAATGTTTAAGCAAAGTTACCGGGGAGAAAGTGGAGGTAATAGGTTGCAGTAGAACAGATGCAGGAGTACACGCAAAGGGATTTGTAGCAAACTTTATTACTGAAAGCAGGATACCTAGTGATAAGTTTAAATATGCTATTAATAGAGTATTACCAGAGGATATAGTAATAATAGACTCTAAGGAAGAAAATATAAATTTTCATGCTCGATATTGTTGTATAGGTAAAAGATATATATATAAAATCTTAAATAGGCAATGGAAATCGCCAATATTGCGAAATTATGCCTATCATTTTAAAGATAAACTAGATGTAGAAAGTATGAATAAAGCTGCACAATATCTAATAGGAAAACATGATTTTACTTCCTTTAAAAGTTCTGGCAGCAGTGTTAGATCATCAGTTAGAACAATAATGGATGCGAAAGTGTATGCAGTTGAGGATTTGGTAATCTTTATTATTTCAGGCGATGGATTTTTATATAATATGGTAAGAATAATAGTTGGTACTTTAATAGAAGTTGGAATAGGTAAAAAGAAACCAGAAGATATTGTTAGTATATTAGAGGCTAAGGACAGGCAGAAAGCAGGAGCATCTGCTCCAGCAAGAGGGCTGTATTTAGATGAAGTATTTTATTAAAGAATGAAATTTCATTGACACGCCAGGCTGCTTGTATTATAATATAAATGTTTGTATTTTAAAGTATAAAGGATCCACTAGCCCCGGGTCTTTATATAGAACGAAAGTTTTTATGTCAATAGTTTAAGGAGGGAAAAAGATGAAATCGTACATTGCAAAACCACAAGAAATTGAAAGAAAATGGTATGTTGTAGATGCTGCTGGAAAACCACTAGGGAGAGTAGCAAGTCAGGTTGCATCAATATTAAGAGGAAAAAATAAGCCTATATTTACACCACATGTAGATACAGGAGATTTTGTAATAGTAATAAATGCTGAGAAGATAGTTTTAACTGGTAAAAAACTAGATCAAAAAATGTTAAGACACCATTCATTATATCCAGGCGGATTAAAAGAAACTTCATACAGAGAAGCTTTAGCAAAGAAACCAGAATTTGTTTTTAGTGAAGCAGTAAGAAGAATGCTTCCAAAGGGAGTTCTTGGAAGAGATATGCTTAAAAAGCTAAAAGTATACAGAGGAACAGAACATAATCACGAAGCTCAAAAACCTGAAATATTAGAATTAAGATATTAATAGGTAGAGCTGGGAGAAGGAGGAATAAAAATGGCAAAAGTTCAATATTTTGGAACTGGTAGAAGAAAGAAAGCAATTGCTAGGGTAAGACTTGTACCAGGTGAAGGTAAAGTAGTTGTAAATAAAAGAGATATAGAAAATTACTTTGGGTTAGAAACTTTAAGAGTTATTGTAAATCAACCATTAGTTTTAACTGGAACAAAAGATAAATTTGATGTTTTAGTAAATGTTCATGGTGGTGGATTTACTGGTCAGGCAGGAGCTATAAGACACGGTGTATCAAGAGCATTATTAAAAGCAGATGAAAGCTTAAAACCTGAATTAAAGAAAGCAGGATTCTTAACAAGAGATCCAAGAATGACAGAAAGAAAGAAATACGGTCTTAAGAAGGCTAGAAGAGCTCCACAATTCTCAAAGAGATAGTGGAAAGGAGAGGTATATCCTCTTCTTTTTTTTATAAAAATTTATAATAAAATCTATAATTATGAGAAGAATATTAAGGAGAAGGAGGAGGTGAAAACTTTGCACAGTCATAAAAGAAAAATAATTACTTTATTGGCCATTGGTGTTTATTGCATATGCATTTTTGTAAATATGGACGTATTAGCCTGTACAGCCGAAAAAAATTTAATTGATCAAAAGATAATATTAATAGATCCAGGCCATGGAGGTATGGATGGAGGAGCAGTATCTAAAAATGGCACCATAGAAAAGGATATAAATTTAAGTATAAGCCTAAAATTAAGAAGTGAATTAGAAAAGCTTGGATTTAAGGCTGTAATGACAAGAGAAGAGGATAAATGGTTATGTAGCGATAAGGGGAAAATTAGGGAGAAAAAGAGAGAAGACCTATATAATAGATGGAAAATGAAAAAAGAATCAAATTGTGATGCTTTTGTAAGTATACATCTAAATATGTTCCCGGAAAGTAAGTACTACGGAGCACAGGTATGGTACTCAAATAATGAAAACAGTTTAAAATTGGCATCATTGATTCAGTCCAATTTTAAATTATATTTAGATCAAAGTAATAAAAGATTGGAGAAACCAGCCAATGATGCTTATAAAATATTAAGAAATGGTGATAATATACCTTCTGTTATAGTAGAGTGTGGATTTTTATCTAATGCTCAAGAAGAACAAAAATTAAAAGATGAAGAATATCAAAGCAAGATAGCGATTATTGTCGCAAAATCAGTAAAAGAATATTTTGAAAATCAGTAGAAGGTAAACATAAATATTACATTTATGATATAATAATATACAAAATGACAAAAACTTAAAAAAATTTTATGTTTTTAAAAAAAAGATATTGATGTTATAAATAGGTTATGATATTATTAAATTGGTTAATGGATTAGTCCATTGGTCAATTTAGCTTTAAAGCTTTGGGAGTGATTTATATTCAAATTGTAATAGATAAGGGAAATAGAATTCCTTTATATTTACAGGTGAAAAAACAAATAATGGATTTGATTAAAGATGGATCTCTCAAAGTAGGATTTAAAATGCCAACAGAAAGAGAATTATCACAAAAGCTTCAGGTAAGCAGGAATACAGTAAGTATGGCTTATCAGGAACTTGAAAAAGATGGAGTGCTTAAATCTTATCAAGGGAGAGGTACCTTTGTAGCTGAAGAAGTCAAGTTGTGGGAAGATGAAGATATAAGAGATAAGTTAAAAAAGTTTGTTGATTTGGCTTTTGAAGAGGCTATAGAAACTGGAATAGATGCAGACGAATTTATGGAGATTGTTACAGAAAGAATCGAAGAGAAAAGAAGACTTATAAATGAGATAAGCGGGATATATGTTGAGTGCAATATAGAACAATCTAGGATATTTGCAGCTCAGCTAAAGGAAAGAACTAATATAGATTTTAAACCTGTAACAGTAAACGATTTAAGGATAATGGATAAAGATACGGAAGAGCTATTACAAAAATCGCAGATAATAATAACTACCTTTAATCATGTGAATGAAGTAAGAAGACTAACTAGAAACTTTAATAAAAACGTACTAGGGGTCGCCATTACACCAGACTTAGAAACTATAGTAAAGATTGCTAGATTCCCTATAGGAACTAAATTTTACTTTGTCTGCATATCTGAAGAATTTAAGTTTAAAGTAAGGGACGCTTTGGAGAGTGCAGGATTAGGTAACATAAATATAGAATATACAAATTCATCATATAAAGAGGAATTAATAGAAATAATAGAGAGGTCTGATGTGATAATAGCTTCACCAGGTAGATATAAAGAAATTAATGAACTAAACGGTGGAAGGAAGCAAATTATTAATTTTCTATATAGTTTAGATGATGGCTCTGTAAAGGCATTAAAATCTAAACTTTTAGAGATCAAATATTCAAAATAAGCTTAAGATAGATATATAATTTTTATATATATAAATTATCTAGGAGGTTTTAAAAATGGAGAAAAAGACTATTGTTCTTGGAGTTATTGGTTCAGACTGTCATGCAGTTGGTAACAAAATATTAGACCATTCATTTACAAATGCAGGCTTCAATGTTATTAACATAGGAGTTTTATCATCACAGGAAGATTTCATAAATGCAGCTATAGAAACTAAAGCAGAGCTTATATGTGTTTCTTCTCTATATGGACAGGGAGAAATTGACTGTAAGGGATTAAGAGAAAAATGTGATGAAGCAGGACTTAAAGGAATAAAACTATTTGTTGGTGGAAATATCGTTGTTGGAAAGCAAAACTGGCCAGATGTTGAACAAAGATTTAAAGCAATGGGATTCGATAGGGTATACCCACCAGGAACATCTCCAGAAACAACAATAGCTGATATGAAAGAAGTTTTGGGAGTAAAATAATTAACAAAGGCTACTGTGTATTGCCTAAATTATAGGAGTTGATTAGGGTGGATGCTTATTTACTTTTAGACTTTGGTAGCACTTATACAAAATTAACAGCAGTAGACATCGAAAATGAGGAAATACTAGCTACAGCACAAGATATTACAACTGTAGAAACTGATATAATGATAGGATTTAATAAGGCTTATGAAAGTCTTACAGAACAGCTTAAAGGCAAAGAAGTAAACTTTGTAAAAAAACTAGCATGCTCTTCAGCTGCTGGTGGATTAAAGATGATAGCCATTGGTCTTGTACCAGAACTTACAGCAGAAGCTGCAAAAAGAGCTGCTCTTGGAGCAGGAGCTAGAGTATTAAATGTATATAGTTATGATTTAACTAATAAGGAAATTGAAGAAATAAAAAATACAAATTTAGATATAATACTATTAGCTGGTGGTACAGATGGTGGAAATAAAGAATGTATAATCCACAATGCAAAGATGTTGGCTGAACATGGAGTTAAACTTCCAATAGTTGTAGCAGGGAATAAAGTAGCTAGTGATGAAATATCAGAAATATTGGATAAAGCAGGTATATTCTATAAAGTTACAGAAAATGTAATGCCAAAGCTAAACATTTTAAATGTAGAGCCTGCAAGGGAACAAATAAGACAGATATTCATGAAAAGAATTGTAGAAGCAAAGGGAATGAAAAATGCAGAAAACTTTATTAATGGAATTCTTATGCCTACCCCGGCAGCAGTTTTAAAAGCTGCTAGAGCATTAGCAGAAGGAACTGATAAAGAAGAGGGCGTTGGAGATCTTGTAGTTGTTGATATTGGTGGCGCTACCACTGATGTACACTCTCTTGCAGAGGGTGATCCATCTAAGCCAGGAGTAACATTAAGAGGACTTCAAGAACCTTTTGCAAAAAGAACTGTCGAAGGTGACCTGGGAATGAGATATTCTGCACTTTCTTTATGGGAAGCAGCAGGAACAAGAAAGGTTCAAAAATATCTATGCGATAATAGTGTAGATATAGAAGCTTCTTGTAAATATAGATCTGAACATATAAAAATGGTACCTGACACAGAAAAAGAAATTAAATTTGATGAAGCCATGGCTAAAGTAGCAACAGATATGGCTTTAGAAAGACATGTTGGGGTTATAGAAAGCATGTATACTCCTATGGGAGTTGTATATAGTCAGATAGGCAAGGATTTATTAGATGTTAAATGTTTAATAGGAACTGGAGGGGTACTAGTTCATAGTAAAAATCCAGGGGAAATATTAAAAGCAGGAACATTTGATATGGCCGATCCTACTCATTTAAAACCACAGCATCCAGATTACTATATAGATAAGACATATATATTATCTGCAATGGGTCTTCTAGCAGAGGATCTTCCAGATAAAGCGGTTAGAATTATGAAGAAATATTTAGTTAAAGTTAACTAAAATTTGATAGGAGGGAATTTCAGTGGAACTTAGAAATAAAAGATGGACAGATGAAGAGTTTTTTAAAGAGAGAGAAGAAGTATTAAGCCAGTGGCCAACAGGTAAGGAAGTAGATTTACAGGAAGCTGTAGATTACTTAAAGAAGATACCAACAGAAAAGAACTTTGCTGAAAAATTAGTTAGAGCAAAAAAAGCAGGAGTAACTATGGCTCAGCCAAGAGCAGGTGTTGCATTAGTTGACGAACATATTACTTTATTAAGATACTTACAGGATGAAGGTGGCGCAGATTTCTTACCTTCAACAATTGATGCATATACAAGACAGAACAAATACGAAGAGTGTGAAATTGGTATTAAGGAAAGCTTAAAAGCTGGAAGATCATTATTAAACGGTTTCCCAGCAGTTAACCACGGTGTTAAAGGCTGTAGAAAAGTTTTAGAATCAGTAAACTTACCATTACAGGCAAGACACGGTACACCAGATTCAAGATTACTTGCTGAAATAATCCATGCTGGTGGATGGACTTCAAATGAAGGTGGATGTATTTCCTACAATGTTCCATATGCAAAATCAGTATCAATAGAAAGATCACTTAAAGATTGGCAGTATTGTGATAGACTTGTTGGTTTCTATGAAGAACAAGGTGTTCATATAAACAGAGAACCATTCGGACCATTAACTGGAACACTTGTACCACCATCAATGTCAAACGCAATAGGAATAATAGAAACTTTACTTGCAGCAGAACAGGGAGTTAAAAATATAACTGTTGGATATGGTGAGTGTGGTAACATTATCCAAGATATAGCTGCATTAAGATCATTAGAAGAACTTACAAATGAATACTTAAAAACTTATGGATACAATGATGTATTTGTAACAACAGTATTCCATCAGTGGATGGGTGGATTCCCACAGGATGAATCACAAGCATTTGGTGTTATAGTTACAGCTACAACTATAGCAGCATTAGCTGGAGCAACTAAAGTTATAGTTAAGACTCCACATGAAGCTGTTGGTATCCCAACAAAAGAAGCCAACGCTGCAGGTATCAAAGCTACAAAGATGGCATTAAATATGTTAGAAGGACAAAGAATGCCAATGTCAAAAGAATTAGAAACTGAAATAGCTATTATCAAAGCTGAAACTAAATGCATACTTGACAAAGTATTTGAATTAGGAAATGGAGATTTAGCAGTAGGTACAGTTAAAGCATTTGCAAATGGTGTTCTAGATGTACCATTTGCTCCAAGCAAATACAATGCAGGTAAAATGTTACCAGTAAGAGATAATTTAGGCTGTGTAAGATACTTAGAATTCGGTAATGTTCCATTTACTGAAAAATTAAAGAACTTTAACAGAGAAAAATTAGCTGAAAGAGCTAAATTCGAAGGAAGAGATGTAAGCTTCCAGATGGTTATCGATGATATATTTGCAGTAGGTAAGGGAAGACTTATCGGAAGACCAGAAGCTAAATAATTAAATACAACTTGGTTATTACCACATTTAATGCTGGCAGGAAACTGTCAGCGTGGATGTGGATAAAAATATATAACAAAAACTAGTTATTAAATAAAAAAAAGGACAGGTGAATAATTATGAAAATTGTTGACGTACTTTGTACACCAGGTTTGACTGGATTCTACTTTGATGACCAGAGAGCAATCAAAAAAGGAGCAGGACATGATGGATTTACATACACAGGATCCACTGTAACTGAAGGATTTTCTCAGGTTAGACAGAAGGGTGAATCAATATCTGTATTATTCGTTCTTGAAGATGGTCAGGTTGCTCACGGAGACTGTGCAGCAGTTCAGTATTCAGGAGCAGGCGGAAGAGATCCATTATTCTTAGCTAAAGACTTCATACCTGTTATAGAAAAAGAAATAGCTCCAAAATTAATTGGAAGAGAAATAACTAACTTCAAATCAATGGCAGAAGAGTTTGATAGCTTAAAAGTAAATGGCAAGAGATTACACACTGCTATTAGATATGGTATAACTCAGGCTATACTTGATGCAGTAGCTAAAACTAGAAAAGTAACTATGGCTGAAGTAATCAGAGATGAATATAATCCAGGAGCAGAAATCAAAGCAGTTCCTGTATTTGCTCAGTCAGGTGATGATAGATATGACAACGTTGATAAGATGATAATTAAAGAAGCTGATGTTTTACCACACGCTTTAATAAACAACGTTGAACAAAAATTAGGCCTTAAGGGTGAAAAACTTCTTGAGTACGTTAAATGGTTAAGAGACAGAGTAATCAAATTAAGAGTAAGAGAAGACTACTCTCCAATATTCCACATCGACGTATATGGAACAATTGGTGCTGCATTCGATGTTAATACAAAAGCTATGGCTGATTACATCGAAACTTTAGCTAAAGCTGCTAAGCCATTCCATTTAAGAATAGAAGGACCAATGGACGTTGAAGACAGACAGAAGCAGATGGAAGCTATGAGAGATTTAAGAGCTGAATTAGATAGAAGAGGAGCAGACGTAGAACTAGTTGCTGATGAATGGTGTAATACAGTTGATGATGTTAAATTCTTCACTGATAACAAAGCTGGACACATGGTTCAGATAAAGACTCCAGATCTTGGCGGAGTTAACAATATAGCAGATGCTATTATGTACTGTAAAGCAAACGGAATGGGAGCTTACTGTGGTGGTACTTGTAACGAAACTAACAGATCAGCTGAAGTTACAACTAACATAGGTATGGCTTGCGGAGCTAGACAGGTTCTTGCTAAACCAGGCATGGGTGTTGATGAAGGAATGATGATAGTTAAGAATGAAATGAACAGAGTATTAGCTCTTGTAGGAAGAAGAAAATAATTATATAAGGTTTATACAACTTAGGTTTTGAAAAGGCGGTTTACTTTTAAACTGCCTTTTCAACTATAAATAAGTATTTAATAATATTTTGAAAGGAGGCATTTATCTGGTAAGTGAATTAAGCCTACACTTACTTGGTAAATAATTCATATATGAAAGAAGTAAATGTTGCCGAGATAACAAAAGCTATAAAAGAATTGTGTATAGAAGCTAACTATAGACTTCCAGCTGATGTTAAAGCAAAGCTTGAAGAATACAATAATAAAGAAAAATGGCCAATGGCTAAAGGTATAATTGAAAAAATATTACAAAATGTTGATATATCTGATAAAGAAGATAGACCAGCTTGTCAGGATACTGGTATGGCATGTGTATTCGTTGAGATGGGTCAGGATGTGCATATTGTAGGTGGAAGCCTTGAAGATGCAATCAACGAAGGTGTAAGACAGGGATACACTGAAGGATATTTAAGAAAATCAGTTGTTAGTGATCCAATTGAAAGAATAAATACAAAGGACAATACTCCAGCTGTTATTTACTATGATATAGTACCAGGAGATAAGTTAAAGATAACTGTTGCTCCAAAGGGATTCGGTTCTGAAAACATGAGCCAGCAAAAAATGTTAAAACCTGCTGATGGACTTCAAGGTGTTAAAGACTTTATAATAAAAGTTGTAAAAGATGCAGGTCCAAACCCATGTCCTCCAATAGTTGTAGGTGTTGGTATAGGAGGAACTTTTGATAGATCAGCTAACTTAGCTAAAAAAGCTTTAATGAGGCCATTAGATGAAAGAAATTCAAATCCTTTCTATGCAAATCTTGAAAATGAATTATTAGAGATGATAAATTCATTAGGAATAGGACCTCAGGGATTTGGGGGACTTACTACAGCAATAGCTGTTAACATTGAAACTTATGCTACTCACATAGCAGGACTTCCTGTAGCAGTAAATATCAACTGCCATGTAACAAGACATAAGAGCGTAGAATTTTAGGGGGTGCTAATATGGAAAAGAGAATAACTACTCCACTAACTGCTGAAAAAGTTAAAGGCTTAAAAGCAGGGGATTCAGTATTAATATCAGGAGTTATATATACATCAAGAGATGCTGGTCATAAAAGACTAGTTGATTTATTAGATAAGGGAGAACAACTTCCAATAGATGTAAAGGATCAAATTATATATTACGTTGGACCAACACCAGCAAAGCCTGGTCAGCCAATAGGTTCAGCAGGTCCAACTACTAGTTACAGAATGGACCCATATACTCCAAGACTTCTTGACGTTGGATTAAAAGGAATGATTGGAAAAGGATTAAGATCAAAAGAAGTTATAGAAGCTATAAAGAGAAATACTGCGGTTTATTTTGCTGCAATCGGAGGAGCCGCTGCATTAATGGGAAGAGCAGTTAAAAAAGCTGAAATAGTTTGCTATGAAGACTTAGGTGCAGAAGCTCTAAGAAGATTAGAAGTAGAAGATCTACCAGTTGTTGTTGTTATAGATAGCGAAGGCAATAACTTATATGAAATGGGACAAAAAGCATATTTAGATAGCTTAAAGTAATTTGAATCCATAATTGAAACTGAAGATTTACATAGTCTTCAGTTTTCAATTGTTGATTTTAGAAAGGAAGGTTTAGAAAATGAAAATAAATAAAGTAGCTAAAGCTGGAACACTAGAATCAAATGACATTCTTATTATGGTTATGCCAAATGATAAAGCAGGCGTTGAAATAGAACTTGAAAGTATTGTTATGAAACAGTTTGGTGACCAAATCCGTAAAGTATTAACTGAAAAAGCTGCAGAATTAGGACTTGATGGAGTTAAAATTCAGGCTCAGGATAAGGGAGCCCTTGATTACACAATAAAAGCAAGATTAGAAACTGCTGTAAACAGAGCGCAGTAATAACACAATAGACAACTTGATCTAAAATGTAAAATTGAGGTGATTAATTCATGAAAACATTAAGAAGAACTATGCTATTTATGCCTGGTAATAACCCAGGAATGCTTCAAAATGCACCAATATTGGGAGCAGATGCTGTAATACTTGACTTAGAAGATGCTGTTAGTTTAACAGAGAAAGACGCTGCTAGAGCATTAGTTAGCGGCGCTATAAAAACATTAGACTATTCAAATGTTGAATTAGTAGTAAGAGTAAATCCATTAGATACACAATTTGGACACAAGGATTTAGAGACAATTGCAAGGGTTAAACCAGATACTATATTATTGCCAAAAGCAACAAGAGAACAGTTACAGGAAGCTGATACAATAATAACAAAAGTAGAAAAAGAAGAAGGATTTGAAAAGGGAAGTATCAACCTATTCGGACTTATTGAAACTGCTTATGGATTAGAAACAATTTATGAAGTAGCTACAGCAACTAAAAGATTAGTTGGATTACTTCTTGGAGCAGAAGATTTAACTTCTGACTTTGGTATAAAGAGAACAAAAGAAGGTAATGAAATTTACTATGCAAGAAACAGATTTTCAGCAGCTTGTAGAGCAGCAAGAATTGATGCAATAGATACTCCATTTACTGATACAAACGATTATGAAGGATTAAGACTTGATACAGAAAAAGCAAAATCTCTTGGATTTACAGGAAAGTCTTCTATCAATCCAAGACAGATAGATACAATTCACTCAGTTTATAATCCAACTGAAGATGAAATTAAATATTCTGTAAGGGTACTTGAAGCAAGAGATGAAGCTTTTGCTAAGGGTCTTGGAGTATTCGCATTAAACGGAAAAATGATAGATGCTCCTGTAATCAACAGAGCCATTACAACAGTAGAATTAGCTAAGAGATTAGGACTTTTAAAATAATCTCAATAAACTAAATTTGTAATATAAATGATAAAGTGAGGGATTAACATGAAAAACGTACTTGGCAGAGAGCTACCAGAATTTATAGAAGGTTATGGTAAAGTAAAGCCATTTGAAGGCGCTTTTGCAAATTGTGGAGCTGCTGAAAAGAAAGCAGTTAAAGTACAAAGTGTAGTACCAGGTGATAATAAAGTTTTAGCAAGTATTGAAGAAGCTTTAGATAAAGTAGGAATAAAAGATGGAATGACAATATCTTTCCACCACCATTTAAGGAATGGTGACTTCGTACTTAACATGGTTATGTACGCTATAGCTCAAAGAGGAATAAAAGACATAACAATAGCTGCAAGCTCAATATTCCCTATTCATGAACCACTTGTAGAATACATGAAGAGTGGAGTAGTTACAGGAATATATGCAAACTATATGTCAGGTCCAGTAGCTGAAGCCATTTCAAAAGGATACTTAAAAAAACCAGCAGTAATGATGACTCATGGTGGAAGACCAAGAGCAATTGAAAGTGGAGATTTACATATAGATGTAGCTTTTGTTGCAGCACCAACAGCTGATACATATGGTAACTTAAACGGAGTTGAAGGACCATCAGCTTGCGGTACAATGGGATATGCTATGTCAGATGCAGAATATGCTGATAAAGTTGTTGCTATAACTGACAATTTAGTACCATATCCAGCATCACCAATAGATATTAACCAGACTTATGTTGATTATGTTGTAAAGGTTGATTCTATCGGAAATCCAGCAGGTATTGTTTCAGGTACAACTAAAATAACAAAAGATCCTGTAGGATTAAAAATAGCTAAAATGGCTACTCAAGTTATAGAAGCTTCAGGGCTAGTAAAGGATGGTATATCATTCCAGACTGGGGCAGGTGGAACATCACTTGCTGTTGCAGCTGAATTAAAAGAAATAATGAAGAAAAAAGGAGTAGTTGGAAGCTTTGCAGCAGGTGGAGTAACTGGCTATATTGTAGATATGTTTGAAGAGGGATTATTCAAAGCTATATTTGATGTACAGTGCTTTGATTTAAAAGCTATAGAATCATATAAGAAAAATCCAGCACATATGGCAATGTCAGCATCTATGTATGGTAACCCACATAATAAGGGATCAGTTGTAAACAACCTTGATGTTATGATTCTTGGTGCAACAGAAATAGACACTGACTTTAACGTTAATGTTACAACTGGATCAGATGGAGTTATCATGGGTGGTTCCGGTGGACACAGTGACACTGCAGCAGGAGCAAAACTTTCTATAATAGTTACTAACCTTGTAAAAGCAAGACTTCCAATTATAAAGGATAAAGTAACTACAGTTACTACTCCAGGTGAAAGCATAGATGTTTTAGTAACTGAAAGAGGCATAGCTGTAAATCCAAGAAGAACAGATTTAATTGAAAAATTAAAGGAAACAAATCTTCCAGTAATGACTATAGAAGAATTAAAAGAAATTGCTGAAAAAATGACTGGAAAACCTGAACCAATAAAGACTACAGATGAAGTAGTTGCTGTAGTTGAATACAGAGATGGTACTGTAATCGACGTAGTTAAAAAAGCAATAGAATAATATATATAAATATGGACTGTATATAATCTACAGTCCATATTTTTATATGAAGAAATATTAAGATCTTATACACTTTGTTATTTAAATATTATGGGGTATAATAATATATAATTGTAAAAATTGTAGATAATAATAAAAAAGCGGGTGTTAAATGTATGTTTGGTTTACAGGTAAAAACAGTTAATTTAAAAAATGAAGAAGAACGATTAAGTGTACATAAATTTTTAGAAAGCTTTGGATTAAAGCTGGATGATGATGTAGATTATACTTTAGTTATAGAAATTGATGGAAATATAAAAGCAACTTGTTCTAAAGCAAAAAATATATTTAAATGTTTTGCAGTATCAGATGATTTGAGAGGAGAAAATGTTACTTCAACATTAATATCCGCATTAATAGATAAGCTTTTTGAAGAGGGAATGTACCATAGTTTTATATTTACTAAGCCAGATAAAATTAAAGTGTTTACTTCATTAAATTTTAAACCTATTTATGAAGCACATGATGCTGTTTTTTTAGAGTATGGAATTTATGACATAAACAAAGCCTTAGATAAAATGGGAAAAGATTATGAAATAAATTCAGATAATGAAAAAGGTGCCTTGGTTATGAACTGCAATCCTTTTACATATGGACATAGATATCTTATAGAAGAGGCGTCAAAGCAGTGTAAAGAGGTAATAGTCTTTATAGTTGAAGAAGATAAGTCATTATTTCCCTTTGGAGAAAGATATAAATTAGTAAAAGAGGGAACAAAGGATTTGTCTAACGTAAAAGTTGTACCTGGTGGGGAATATATAATTTCATCCGCAACTTTTCCAACCTATTTTATAAGACAGGAAGATGTAAGATTAAAAGCTTATGCTGAAATTGATGCAGGAATATTCGGAAAATACTTTGGCCCAAAGTTTAATATAACAAAGAGGTTTGTAGGGGAAGAACCTTATTGCATAGTAACTAATGCATATAATGAAACATTAAAAGAAGTATTGCCTAAGCATGGGATGGAACTAATAGAAATAAAGAGAAAAGAATATAATGGAAGCTTCATAAGTGCATCTAAAGTTAGAGAATTAATTAAAAATAACAATTTAGAAGAAGTAAAAAATGTAGTCCCAGAAGTTACATGGAAATTTTTAAATTCGCAAAAAGGAAAGGAGATAGCGGAGAAGATAAAGAAAAGTAATTCTCCCCATTAGTATGAGCAAATATACTATAGAAGATCTACTACTAGCAAAAGAAGAAAGGGTAAACTTTCAATATGAACTTATAGATAAATATAAATTGCCTATAGTTTCCATGCGAGTAAACTATCCAGGCATTAATAAAGATAATGAATTATCAAGAAAAATAGCGGAAATAATTAAAAATGAATTAATTAGTAAATTTAAAGAGAATATTGTATATAAAGATTATAAAAATACTGCTGAAGGACCTGTATTTACCCTAGTTTTAAAAAATATTGCCGAGGAAATAAAAAGAAAAACAGTAGATGTAGAAGAACATCACTTATTAGGCAGATGCGTTGATATAGATGTATATGATGCACAGGGAAATGGATTAAGCAGGACTTCTTTAGGACTTCCTAGTAGAAAATGTTTTTTATGTGAAGATAAAGCACAAAATTGTGGAAGATCTAGAAAACATAATATAGAAGATGTAGTAGGATTTATAGAAAATAAATATAATGAATACATGCTACAGCATAATATATAGTTTGGAGAGATTGTATGATAAATAATTACAATATAAATGATATATCTTTTGACATAAGTAGTTTTGCTCTTCAAGGTATGCTTTATGAAGTAGCATGTTTTCCATCTCCAGGGCTAGTATCTTCTATCTCACAAGGTGCTCATAAGGACATGGACCATTATACATTTATAGATAGTAGTTGTAGTTTGATTAAATATTTAATGCTATGTTCTGAAAGCGGATTTTCTAATAACTCTCCTAAGGAAATACTAAAGGAATGTCGATCCTTAGGTATAGATGCAGAAAAAAGAATGTTTAGTAAAACTAAAGGAGTAAATACCCATAAGGGTATGTTATTTTTAATGGGCATTTCTTGCATTGCAGTAGGAAAAACTATACATGATAATAAAGGCTTTAAAGATATACAGGGTATAATAAAAGAGATGTGCTATGATATAGTAGAAAAAGAGCTTTATTACTTAAAAAAGTACATAAAAGATTACAATTCTATAGAAGAAATGTGTAAAGAAATGAAATTATCCTACGGGGAAAAATTATTTTTGATTTATAACACTGAAGGAATAAGGGGAGAGGTGGCAAAAGGTCTCCCTACAATATTTCAGTTTGCCTTAGATTTTTATAAAGAGAATGAAGATTTAAGTAAAAATGATAGGCTGATACAAACTTTAATAGGAATTATGCAATACTCGGAGGATTCAAATATACTTCATAGACATTCTATAGAAACCTTAAAAGAAATGCAGAAAAAGGCAAAATATATTTTAAGTATAGGTGGAATGAGAACCAAAGAAGGTAAAGATGCTATAGAAGAGCTAGATAGAGATTTTAGTAAAAGAGGAATAAGTCCCGGAGGAAGTGCAGATTTGCTGGCAGTTACAGTATTTTTTAATTTGGTAGAGAAATATATGAATAAAAAGGAATACCAATAAATAGTAAGAGAGTATATAGTAAGGGGATACCATCTATATACTCTCTATTAAATTTAAACAGTATATTATTCAATATTATATAGTATAATAATTTTAAGTTAAGGCATTGTTTAACAATCAAGGAGGATAAAAAATGTCTAATAATTTATCATTGAAAAGGAAATTAATTATTTTCTCCATATTAAGTATAGTTAGTATATATTTTATATATAATGGAGAAGTAAAAAATAAGGGTATAGCAGAAGTGCCTAAAGAAACAAAGAAAATAAATACAGAGTCAAAACAACATGGCTCTATAAAAAATGTTGAAGATAAAAAGATTACAGATGAGGAAAAGAAAAATAAAAAGTTAGAAGAAAAATATAACGCAGGGTATAAGGCCTTTTTTGATAAAAAATATGAAGAAGCTATAAAAATTGAAGATGAAGTTATAAATGAAGATAACAAATTTTATAAAGCGTACAATGTTAAAGGTATAGCTTTATGTTTTAATGGAGATTTTAATGAAGGTATGAAAAATATAGATAAAGCCTTAGAAATTAAGCCAGACTATGGATATGGCAGATTTAATAAAGCATTAGCTTATGAATTAAATGGTAAATATGAAGAGGCATTACAGTGGTATGATAAGGATTTACAAGTAGAAAATTATATATGGAGTTACTATGGTAAAGCCAGTATTTATGGAAGAAGAGGAGACGTGGAAAATGCAGTAAAGAATTTAAAAATAGCTATTTCTATGGATAAAAGCATAAAAGAGGAAGCAAAAGCAGAAAGTGATTTTGACCCTATAAGAAAAAGTAAAGAATTTATTGACTTAGTTGAATAATTTAAGCAAAAATATATTTGCTCTTATTTTTGCTAAAAAGTAAATAGTAAATTTCTTATGCAAGAGTTATAATTTATGATATAGGTATAAAAATGTAAAGGGAGAAATTTATGGACAAGTCTTCAAAATTATATAATAAGGCATTAAAAAAATATAATAATGGATTTATTGATAAGGCATTTGAGCTATGTGAAAAAAGTATATCATTAAATATAAATAATTCTGCTGCAATAAACCTTAAAGGTTTATTGTATTACATAAAGGGGGATATAAATAGTTGCAGAGGATTGTGGAAAATGAATTTCCAATTAAATAAAGATAGAGTATCTGAAAAATATATACAGGATAGTAGTAATGATGAAAAACTATTGGAATTATATAATACAGCTTTAATATTGATAAAGGAATTAAAAATCAATGAAGCTTTGATTTTACTTAAACAGTGTGAAAAAAGTCATTTTAATTACATAAATGTAAATAACTATTTAGCTTTATGTTATATAAAAAAAGGCAACTATGAGAAGGCTATTGAATATGTAAATAATGTATTGAAAGTAGATAATAAAAATAAAGATGCTTTGGAAAACAAAAAAAGTTTACAGGAATATAGTGATATAAAAAGAGTTACAAATTACAAAAGTATTATAGCAATACTTATAGGTATTACCATAATATTCTCCATAGTTATATTTATAATATTAAACAGAAATAACACAACTACAGTTCAAGATACACAGCATCCTCAATATAATGCAGATGAGAACAAAAAGGAAGTTTTCCCTTATGGTGAAATAAAAAAACATATAGATGAAAAAGATTTTAATAAAATATTGGAAGATTTAATAAAATGGAATAATAAAGACATAGGCATAAATGAAAAATCATTATTGGCACAAGGAAAGGATCTAATAGAATCAGAAGGAGCAGAGTATTTTTATAATAATGGGTATGATTTATTAACAAAAGGAGACTATAGTACAGCTAAAATATATTTGGAAAGGGCTTATAAATATGGAAGCAGCGGATGGTATTATCCTCACGCTATTTATTTATTAGGAACTACCTATGAAAAATTAGGGGATATAGAAAAAGCTATAATGTATTATACTATTTATGATAATAAATTTGAAAGTGGAGATTATGAAGAAACTGTCCTGTATAAATTATCTCTTTTGTATAAAAATATAGATATAAGTAAAGCAGAAGTTTATGCCAAGAAATTGGTAAACAAGTTTCCACAATCAATATATAACAATTCTAAAATAAAAAGTATAATAGGTAACTAATAATTATTATTAAAAGCTATTGACTAAATTCATTTTATGTTATACAATCATATTATCAAGAATACCCAGGTAGGGTATAAAATTTGGAGGGATATTATTATGATAAAAGAAATAAATGATAAAGATTTCAAACAAGAGGTAGTAAATTCTGAAAGCACAACAGTTGTTGATTTCTGGGCTTCCTGGTGTGGTCCTTGTAAAATGCTTTCACCAGTTATAGACGAGTTAGCACAGGAACTTAATGGAGAGGCAAAATTTGTAAAGGTAAATGTAGATGAAAACCCAGTTGCTTCAAGTGAATATAGAGTAGCTAGCATACCTACAGTAATGGTGTTTAAGGGAGGAAAAGTTGTAGAAACTTTAGTAGGATTTAGACCAAAACAGGCTATAAAAACAGCTATTGAAAGACATATTTAGTAAAAAACAGCAATAATAAGTTAACACCTTATAGTGTTAACTTATTATTTTACATATATTTGATCTAAAAAGGAGTGTAAATATGAGCAAGAGATATGATATAGCTATAATAGGCAGTGGACCTGCAGGATTATCTGCGGCCATAAATGCAAAAATAAGAAATAAAGATGCAATAATTTTCGGAAATAAGGAATTAAGTTATAAGCTAAGCAAAGCACCTAAGATTAACAATTATTTAGGCTTTTTTGATATTACAGGTAGTCAATTAAAAAAAGCTTTTAAAAATCATATAGAAGCTATGGATATTAATATTACGGAAGAAAAGGTAAATGCAGTTTATGCTATGGGGGATTATTTTGCCATAATGGTAAATGAAAAGTCATATGAGTCAAAAGCCATAGTTATAGCTACCGGAATGGAGCATAGTAAACCAATTAGAGGGGAGGAAGAATTTCTAGGAAGGGGAGTAGGATATTGCGCAACCTGCGATGCCCCATTGTATAAAGGAAAGGTTGTTACAGTAATTGGATATAATAAAGAGGCAGAAGAGGATGCTAATTTTGTAAGTGAGTTAGCGTCAAAAGTGTATTATATACCTATGTATAGAGATAAATATGGATTAAATAAATCTATTGAGGTAGTTGAAGATAAGCCTATGGAAATACTAGGCGAAAATTTAGTCAATAAACTGGTATTGAAAAATAAGGAAATAAATACAGATGGGGTATTTGTATTAAAGGATAGTGTTTCACCAGAACAACTTGTGCCAGGATTAGAAATGGAAGAAGGACATATTAAAGTTGATAAAAATATGAAAACCAGTATTGAGGGATGTTTTGCAGCTGGTGATTGTACAGGAAAGCCATATCAATATATAAAATCTGCAGGAGAAGGGCAAGTAGCTGCATTAAACGCTGTATCTTATTTGAATTCTAAAAAATAAGCAATATTAAAGGGCCTCCTAAAAAATAGGAGACCTTATGTTTTATGTTAAACTTTGAATATTACTTTGCTATAAAAAATACATGATTTCCTATGGCCTTTAAATTTTCTTTTTCTATATTTTTCATCCAAACTGAGGTAGCTATTTTAGGATTATAGAAAAATAAAGCTTCTCCAGTAGGGTCTTTTCCATTTAAAGCTTCCATCACTGCTTTATAACAACTTTCATCTGGCGTTACTGTTATCTCACCATTTCGTACACAAGAAAAAGCACTGGGTTGTTTGATAACTCCTTCTATAGATTTTGGGAATGAAGGATCTTTTACCCTATTAAGTATTACAGAAGCCACTGCTACTTTTCCTTCATAAGGTTCCCCTTTGCTTTCTGCATATACTACCTTAGCCATTAAATTTACATCTTTATCGGATATATATATGTTTTTACCCAAATGGCTTAGCACCTGTACTGTATTAGTTTGCTGCTTGAATAAATCGGAATCCGTATCACATTCTATGCCTGCTTTAGCAGTAGCATGCGGAAATAATAACATAGTGGTTAATAGTACAATTAATACATTTTTTTTCATTTAAATATCCTCTCCTTTTACCTACGGGGTTAGCTGACGGGTTCGGCAAAGGTAAGCCTACGTGAAGACGATTCACCCCAAAATATTGGTTCCCCCGTGTTTTTTTATAAAACTTAGGCTAATGCTATTATTCCCTAAACTTAATAAATAATACATTATTATTTATTAGATTCTTTAAAATAAGAATAGGTTTGTATAAATTCACTATAAGTAGTGTTCATTATTTTATAATTTAAACCTGCTTCTATATATAAAGAATCTAATTTTTTCTTTGAGGTATTATTAAACACCTCTGTAGATTCTGTACTCAATGCATACCTATAATTTTGTAAATAAGAATAATAATTATCAAAAGTTTTCAATAGTAAATTATAAGAGGAAATTCCCTTTGAAGGTACAGTTATTTTTGAAAATTGGTTTTTTATTTCTACAAACTCTGTTTTAATCTTATCTATCTCACTTAAAGCATTTTCATAGGTCATAGATTTATTATCAATCTTATCTTTAAAATAAGAAAAATCCATTTTTATTTCTATAAAAGAACTTAATATCTCATCCATTTCATTTACAAAATCCGTATACTGGCTTTTGCGAATTTCCCTATCTTTTTTTAAATTAACTAATTCATCTACGTAGTAAGTACAATTATTTATATATTTTAAAGTGTTTTCACTTAATGTAATCTCTGCAGTTTTTATATGAAAGAGAGAATAGTTCTGCATACACGCATTTTTATATTTTTTTAAAGCTTCTAAGGATTTATCGATGTCATTACTTTCAGGATTATTAAGAATAGATACTATTTGCTCGTATATATGTATATTATTAGTTAATCCATTCACTAAATATTCATGAGATTTTGCATGTTTTTCTGTTGGGTTTAGTGTAGTAATCGTATTTTTAATGTTTAATAAAGAAGAAGTTTTTTCAGGCAATTCTTTTCTGGACTTTTCAGCATCTATAGATTGTCCCTTAATACAAGAAACCACACTATTATTTATTTCATTTATATTTTTTATATTTGCTCGTATATTTTTCTCATAGCCTTTATCTGTAGTATTAATAAATGAATAATAGCTAAACACAAATATGAATATAATAATTAGAATGGAAAATAAAGCAATTGAAGTTATTAATATGGTTTTTTTATTTTTCATATGCAAACTCACCTCTTTAGCTATAATATTCTTTTCATATAATTAAAATTCCTTTAAAGAATTATTTATTAATATTTTATAAAATTATTTTATAATATTATATAAACATCTAAAGATAGTGTATAATTATTAATGTATAGTGTACATAATCCATTAGAGGGGGTGAGCCTATGGAAATTATCGATGTTATCGATGTTATTGTAAACTCAGTTAAAAATATTAAATTATCATCTATACTGGACATATTGGTAGTATCTTATATTTTTTATAAGAGTTATATTCTTATAAAAGAAACAAGAGCGGAACAGTTACTAAAAGGAATCATATTTATAATTATACTTATTCCCATAAGCAAGCTATTAAATTTAGAAATGCTCTACTGGATTTTAAGTAATACAATTACTATAGGAGTTCTTTCATTAATAATTATATTTCAGCCAGAAATTCGTAGGGCACTAGAACATATAGGTAGAAGTGCCTTTAATGATAAACATATACTAGAAGATGAAGAAACTATGGAAAAGGTTATAACAGAAATTGTAAATGCAGTGTATAACTTATCAAAGTCAAAAACCGGTGCACTTATAGTTATAGAAAGATTGACAGGTCTTGGAGAAACTATAAATACTGGTGTAAAATTAGATGCTTTGGTTTCTTCGGCATTACTTGAGAATATCTTTGTAGTAAACACACCTCTTCATGATGGAGCTACTATAATAAGAAATGACAGAATAGTATCTGCAGGATGTTTTCTCCCTTTAACAAGCAATAATAATTTAAATAAAACACTTGGTACGCGGCATAGAGCTGCTATAGGGTTATCTGAGAACTCAGATGGAATTATAATTGTTGTATCGGAAGAAACAGGAGTTGTTTCTTTAGCTGTCAATGGTAATCTTACTAGGAATTATGATAAAGATAAATTAAAGGATATTCTAATAAGAATAATAAGAAAAAGTAAGAGTAAGAAATCGAATTTCAGGGAGCGGGTGGTAACGTGGATGAAAAAAACCAAAAACAACAAATAATCATTAAGATATGTTGCGTTATTGCTGCTTTTGGATTATGGTTGTATATAACCAGTGTATTAAATCCTGTAAAAAATTACAAGAAAAATATACCTGTTACCATAATTAATGAAGACGCATTAGAACAATCTAGATTAGCGTTAGTTCCTGGTCAAAAGCCATATGTTACACTTACCTTAAAGGGTACAATAAATGACATATATTCCGTTAATGAGGATCAATTTAAAGTAGTAGTTGATCTTGGGGCTTATGTGACTAAAAAAGGGGAAAATAATATACCCGTTCAAATACAACAAAGTCCAGATAATATAAAGATATTAAATAGTGATAATTTGTGGGTAAAAATAACACTAGATGACTTAGTTGAAAAAACTGTACCTTTAAAGGTAGTTACTTCGGGTAAGGCTAAAGATGGTTATTATCCTGGGGAACCTAGTACCAATATCACTGATGTATCTGTGAAGGGACCTGAAAGATTTGTAAAATTAATAGATAGAGGGGAAATAAGGTGTGATATAGATGGTATGTATAGAGATCTAAATACAATATTACCTATACAAGCTGTTGATATTAATGGAAATGCTATAGGAGAAGTTAAGATTCAGCCTAAATCTGCAGAATTAAAGATCCCTATTAAAAAAGCCAAGTCTGTTGGTATAAATATAAAAACAACGGGAAAGTTAAATAATAATAGTGTATTGGATAAAATTACTGTAACGCCGGAAAAGGTAGATATAGTAGGGGAAGAAAACATAATAAATAATATACCTAGTCTAGACACTGAACCTATAGATTTAGGAAATTTATCTGGAGATGAGGTTGCAGCAAAATTAATATTGCCTAAAGGAGTTACTTTAGTTAACAATAATGGATTTGTAAAGGTAAAAATATACTCAAACTCCATGATAAATAAGAATATTTCTTTAGATATAAAAACTATAAATGAAGATAATAATTATAATACAACTTTAGATGCAGACAAAGCTGTTCTAAGTGTATCTGGATTAGAAACAGCCATAAATAATTTAAAACCAGAAGATATACAATGCTATGTAGATTTAAATTCCATGAAAGAGGGTGAGCATAAGCTCCCCGTTAAAGTAAATTTGCCAGAAGGAATAAAACTAGTATCAATATCTCCTGAAAATATTACTGTAAATATAAAAAAGAAAGTAACATCGGAGGGCGTAAATGTCAATCAGAATCAATAATATAATATTGGATATAGAAGAAGATATATCAGTATTAAAAGAAAAGGCTGGGAAAAGGTTGAAATTACCGGTTAATTCAATAAAAGATTTTAAAGTTTTAAGGGAGTCTATAGATGCAAGAAAAAAGAACTCTATAAAATTCAATTATACTGTAGAGGTAAGCTGCGATAATGAATCCAAAGTAGTATCAAAAATTAGGGATAAGGATGTAAAAATAGAAGAAGTAAAGTATAACGAAGAATTTAAATTTGGAGACAAATTGTTAAATCATAGACCTGTAATTATTGGAATGGGGCCAGCAGGCATGTTTGCTGGCCTTTTAATGGCGCAAAAGGGATACAATCCAATAATAATAGAACGTGGAGAAAGTGTAGAGTATAGAACCAAGACTATAGACACATTTTGGAATGGAGGAGATTTTAATAAAGAATCCAATATTCAATTTGGGGAAGGTGGAGCAGGTACCTTTTCTGATGGAAAGTTAACAACTAGAATAAAGGATTTCAGATGTGATTTTGTATTAGAGCAATTTGTAAAGAATGGAGCTCCGAAGGAAATTTTATATATGGGAAAACCTCATATAGGAACAGATATATTAAAGGAAGTAGTAAAGAATATAAGAAATAAAATTATAGAATTAGGTGGAGAAATTCATTTCAATAGTAAGTTAGAGGACATTATAATAAAGGACAATAAAATAAAAGCGGCTATTGTAAATGGAAAAGAAATACCCTGTCAGGCATTAGTTTTAGCTGTTGGTCATAGTGCCAGAGACACATATGAGATGATATTTAATAGAAACATATTTATAGAACCTAAACCTTTTGCAATAGGAGTTAGAATTGAGCACCTACAAAGCATGATAGATGAAAATCAGTATGGAAAATATGCTGGTCATCCAAGGCTTAGAGCAGCAGATTATAGATTGGCTTATAATACAAAAGGGAATAGAGGAGTATATAGTTTCTGCATGTGCCCGGGAGGTAATGTAGTAGCTGCGGCTTCTGAGGAAAAGAGGGTTGTAGTCAATGGCATGAGTTATTATAAAAGAGATGGTAAAAATGCTAATTCAGCCATAGTTGTATCTGTAACACCTGAAGATTTTCAGGGCAGTTCACCTTTGGCTGGAATGGAATTTCAAAGGCATTATGAAAGTTTGGCTTATAATGTAGGGGGGAAAGAATACTTTGCTCCAGTACAATTATTAGGTGATTTTATGGAAGACAGGGTAAGCAAAAAAATAGGTAATATAGAACCAACTTATAAACCAGGATATGTTTTAAGTGATTTAGGACAATGTTTGCCAAGTTATGTAGTGGAATCTCTTAAAGAAGGTTTATTGAATTTTGATAAAAAAATAAAAGGATTTGCAGATAAAAATGCTGTGCTTACTGGAATAGAAACTAGAACATCAGCTCCAATTAGGATGCTTAGAAATGAGAACCTACAAAGTATATCTGTAGAAGGCATATACCCAGCTGGAGAAGGAGCAGGATATGCTGGAGGTATAATGTCCGCAGCGGTAGATGGATTAAAAGTGGCTGAATCCATAATGAAACAATGGGCGCCAATATAACAGTTGAGATTTAATTTTCTGAAAACTTGTCATTTATAAGGAATATTTGTTAGAATATAATATAATGTATAGGTTTATTTTAATTAGTTAAAATTTTGACGATAAAATAAGAAGAGGTGTTTTTAATGATTAAAAGTTTTGACGAAATCTTATCAAAGGTTAAAAGCCAAGAAACTAAAAAGGTAGCAGTTGCAGTAGCACAGGATAGACCAGTACTAGAAGCAGTTAGAGATGCTAAAGAAAATAACATAGCTGATGCGATACTTGTTGGAAACAAAGGCGAAATAGAAGCTATAGCAAAAGAAATAGGAATGGATCTAAATAAATTTGAAATTGTACATGAGCCAGATGTAAAGAAAGCTGCATTAAAAGCAGTAGAATTAGCATCCACTGGCAAAGCTGATATGGTTATGAAGGGATTAGTTGATACAGCAAATTTCTTAAGAGCTGTATTAAATAAAGAAGTAGGTTTGAGAACTGGAAAGCTAATGTCCCATGTAGCTGTTTTTGAAACAGAAAAATTTGATAGACTACTTTTCTTAACAGACGTTGCATTTAATATGTATCCAGAACTTAAGGACAAAGTTGATATAATAAATAATGCAGCTACTGTTGCTCGTGCTATAGGAATTGAACGTCCAAAGGTTGCAGCAGTATGTGCAGTTGAAGTTGTAAATCCTAATATGCCAGAAACAATAGATGCTTCAATACTTGCAAAAATGAGTGATAGAGGACAGATAAAGGGTTGTGTAGTTGATGGACCTTTTGCATTAGATAATGCTTTATCAGAAGAAGCTGCAGCTCATAAGAAAGTAACAGGAGAAGTAGCAGGAAAAGCAGATATATTATTACTTCCAAACATTCAGGCAGGCAATATAATGTATAAAACATTAACATATACAACTGATTCAAAGAATGGCTGCCTATTAGTAGGCACATCTGCACCGGTTGTATTAACTTCAAGAAATGACAGTCACGAAACAAAGATGTACTCAATAGCTTTAGCAGCATTAGTTGCTAACAATATGAAAAAAGGGAAATAGTACTTTTGAATAAACGGAGGGAAAGAAATGTCAAAAAAATTATTAATAATAAATCCAGGTTCTACATCAACAAAAATAGCTGTATTTGATGATGAAAACTTAGTTTTAGAAGAAACCCTAAGACATTCAGCTGAAGAAATAGGAAAGTATGATACTATTTATGATCAGTTCCATTTTAGAGAGGAAGTAATACTTAACGTATTGAAAGAAAAGGGATTTGACATAAATACTTTAGATGCAATAGTTGGTAGAGGCGGACTTTTAAAACCTGTAGAAGGTGGTACATATACTGTAAATAAAGCTATGCTTGATGATTTAAAAACCACTGTAAGAGGAGAACATGCTTCAAACTTGGGCGGAATTATAGGCAATGAAATAGCAAAATCATTGGGAATACCAGCATTTATTGTAGATCCTATTGTTGTTGATGAACTTCAGGATGTGGCAAGAGTTTCCGGTATGCCAGAAATTGAAAGAAAGAGTATATTTCATGCATTAAACCAAAAGGCAGTAGCTAGAAGATATGCAAAAGAAAATGGAAAACCTTACACAGATATAAGAGTTATAGTAGGACATATGGGTGGTGGAGCATCTGTTGGTGTACACAAAGGTGGAAGAATAATAGATGTTAACAATGCATTAGATGGGGAAGGTCCATTTTCACCAGAAAGAACAGGCGGACTTCCAAGTGGAGATTTAGTTAGACTTTGCTATTCAGGTAAATTTACTTTAGAAGAAATGTTAAAGAAAGTAAATGGAAAAGGTGGAGTTGTTGCTTACCTTGGAACAAACGACTTCAGAGAGCTTGAAGCTAAAGCATCAGAAGGTGACAAACATTTTAAATTAATATTAGATGCATTTATTTATCAAATGGCTAAAGAAATAGGAAAATGTGCAGCAGTACTAGAAGGAAAAGTTGACGCAATTATATTAACAGGTGGAATAGCTTACAGCAAGTATGTAACTTCAGAGATTCAGAAAAAGGTTGGATTTATAGCTCCATTTGTAATTTATCCAGGAGAAGATGAAATGTTAGCATTAGCTCAAGGTGGATTAAGAGTGTTAAATGGAGAAGAAGCTGCAAAAGAATACAAATAATTTAGCAGTTTATATAATGACCAGTGATGAAAATCACTGGTCATTTGTTAAATTTATATATATATATTGTTAAATTATTAGAAACATTAACATTTACATAGGGCATTTTTATTGTTAGTAAGAGAAAATTATATTATAATTAGTCTGTGGCTTTATGATATTTTATACATGATATAAATTATAGTGATTTATTGAAAAATTAATATTGAATATTGGATAAAATAAAAAGAGAGGTATTAAAATGGGTAGGATGTTTGGAACAGACGGAGTTAGAGGAATTGCTAATGATGAACTGACAGCAGATACAGCTTATAGTCTTGGAAGAGCAGGAGCTTATGTGTTAACAGAAGGGACGCATAAACCTAAAATATTGGTAGGAATGGATACCAGAATATCTGGATATATGTTAGAAAGTTCTTTAGTAGCAGGAATTCTTTCTGTAGGAGCGGAAGCAATTTGCGTAGGAGTTATACCAACTCCGGCAGTAGCGTATCTTACAAGAAAATATGGAGCAGATGCTGGAGTAGTTATATCTGCATCTCATAACCCAGTAGAGTATAATGGAATAAAGTTCTTTGATGGTAAGGGATATAAGCTTCCTGATGAATTAGAAGATAGAATTCAAAGTGTAATAGAGAATAATTTTGAAGGAGTACCATGCCCTACAGGAGCAGATATAGGAAGAAAAGTTGTTGAAAAAGGTGCTTTAGAGGACTATATGGAATTTGCTAAAAATACTATAAAGACTGATTTAAAAGGCCTTAAAGTGGCTCTTGATTGTGCTAATGGCGCGGCTTACAAAGTAGCAGTAGAAGCTTTTAGGGAACTTGGGGCTGAAGTATTACCTATAAACAATGATCCAGATGGTATAAATATAAACAAAAATTGCGGATCAACTCATCCTGGAGAACTTATGGAATACGTAGTTAAGAAAGGATGTGACTTAGGCCTGGCATTTGATGGAGACGCAGATAGATGTTTAGCTGTAGATGAAAAAGGAAACCTTATAAATGGTGACTTTATAATGGCTATTTGCGGTAAGAATATGAAGAAATGTGGTAAGCTAGATAAAAATACAGTAGTAGTTACTGTAATGAGCAATATGGGACTTTTCATTGCTATGGATAAAGAAGGTATAAATCTTGTAAAAACAAAAGTTGGAGACAGATACGTTCTTGAAGAAATGCTAAAGAAAGGTTATAAAATAGGAGGAGAACAATCAGGCCATATAATATTCCTAGATTATAACACTACAGGAGATGGTCTTGTAACCGCTATTCAACTTTCAGCTATTGTTAAAAATAGTGGGAAAACATTATCACAGTTAGCTTCTATCATGAGGGAATTACCTCAAGTTTTAGTAAATGCTGCAGTACCAAATGATAAAAAGAACATTTACATAGAAGACAGTGAGATATCAGAAGAAATAAGGAAGATAGAAAAAAAGATGGATGGCAAGGGAAGAGTTTTAATAAGACCTTCAGGTACCGAACCCCTAGTGAGAGTTATGCTTGAAGGAGAAGATCAAAAAGAAATTGATGAAATAGCCCACTCCTTAGCTAAGTTGATTGTAGAAAAGGCAAAGTAATTTACTTTATGTAGTTTAGCTATTCCATTTACTATAATGGAATAGCATATTCAATTAATAACTAATTTTGTCATTGACCAAAGCTATTATTAAAAATATAATAAAATATAGTGCTTAATATGTAAAAGGAAGTGATGCTTATAGAAAGGAATATATGGAACTTTTAATATTATTATAAAAAGCGCCAGGACTTAAGTAGATTACACTTAAATCAAAGATTTGGAGTGTCACTTAAGTTGACGAGGATGGGGAGTATCGAATCTTCGGCGGGTGCCCCACGGTATCGCACTACCGTTAAAGATTGATAAAACCGAAAAGCAATTTTCGATACAATATCAGTCAGGTGTTAAAACCTTAAGCCTAGGGTCATGGCGAGAATATAATGACCTGCTTTTCTGTTTCATAATAACTAGAAAAGCATAAATTGAAATGTGAAAGGAAGATTTTTTATGTGCGGAATAGTAGGATATATAGGGAAAAAACAGGCTTCAGATATATTAATAGAAGGATTATCAAAACTTGAATATAGAGGATATGATTCAGCAGGTGTAGCTATCATAGACAATGATTCAATAAATGTAATGAAATGCAAGGGCAGATTGGCTAATTTAGAGCAAAAGTTAAAAGAGGCTCCTTTAAAAGGATCATTAGGTATTGGACACACAAGATGGGCAACTCATGGAGAACCATCAGATGTAAACTCACATCCACATAGTAATGAAAAAGGAACAATTAGCGTTGTTCACAATGGAATAATAGAAAATTACATTCACTTAAGAGAATGGTTAACTTCTAAGGGATACAATTTTAAATCAGAAACTGATACAGAAGTTATACCTCATTTAATAGATTATTTCTATAATGGAGATTTGCTAGATGCTGTTATGAAAGCAGCAGCTAAAATGGAAGGCAGCTATGCAATAGGAGTAATATCAAGCAATGAACCAGATAAAATAGTAGCTGTAAGAAAAGATAGCCCTATGATAGTAGGCCTTGGAAAAGATGAATATTTTATAGCTTCAGATATACCAGCAGTATTAAATCATACTAGGGATGTATATCTTCTTAATGACAAAGAATTTGTTGTATTAACAAGGGATGGAGTAAAATTATTTACTGAAGATAAAGAACAAATAGAAAGAGAAGTATACCATGTAACTTGGAATGCAGATGCTGCTGAAAAAGGCGGCTATGAAGATTTCATGTTAAAAGAAATACATGAACAACCAAAGGCTATAAAAGATACTATGACTTCAAGAGTAATGATGGGGAAACCAATAACCCTTGATGATATAAAAATAACAAAACAGCAAATAGAAAATATAAACAAAATATATATAGTTGCTTGTGGTACAGCTTACCACGCTGGAGTAGTTGGCAAGTATGTAATAGAGAGGCTAGCAAGAATACCAGTAGAAGTAGATATAGCTTCAGAATTTAGATATAGAAATCCAATAATAGATGAAAAAACATTAATGATAGTAATAAGCCAATCGGGAGAAACTGCAGACACCTTAGCTGCTTTAAGAGAAGCAAAGAGCCATGAAGCTAGAGTTATTGCTGTAACAAATGTTATTGGAAGCTCAGTGTCAAGAGAAGCTGATGATGTTTTATACACTTGGGCTGGACCAGAAATTGCAGTAGCATCCACAAAGGCTTATGAAACTCAGCTTATAGCAATGTATATAATAGCATTATTTTTCGCTCAGAATAAAGGAACTTTAAGTGAAGCGGAATTAGAAGAATTAAAGAAAGAAATGCTAAAATTGCCTGAAAAAGCACAGAAATGCTTAAATCATAAAGAAGTAATACAGAGGTTTGCATCTAAGAATTACATGCACAAGGATATATTCTTCTTAGGAAGAGGTCTTGATTATGCAGTAGCTATGGAAGGTTCATTGAAGCTTAAGGAAATATCTTATATCCACTCAGAAGCTTATGCAGGGGGAGAGCTAAAGCACGGTCCAATAGCTTTAATAGAAAAAGGGACAGTGGTAATAGCACTTGCAACTCAAGATGATTTATTTGAAAAAATGGTAAGCAACGTAAAAGAAGTTACAACTAGAGGAGCACGTGTTTTAGGATTAGCTTTTGAAGGCAAGGAAAGCATAGAAAAAACAGTGGATTCGGCAATATATCTACCAAGAACCAATCCATTATTTGCACCAGTACTTTCTGTAATCCCATTACAGTTATTCTCATATTATGTAGCAGTACAAAAAGGCTGCGACGTTGATAAGCCAAGGAATTTAGCCAAGTCAGTTACAGTTGAATAGTTGTCCACATTAGTTTAAAAAATTGATCCACATTGTTGATTAAAAATAATCAGCAATGTGGATTGTTTTTTGTTTTAGAGGAAAAACAGGAGCTTTTTAGGTAGGTGTACTTTGCCCATATTACTATGAAAGAGGTAGTATATCTATCAAATGGAAGACAATTTATGGTATAATATTATTGGGTATAGCTGATAAAAGTGTTAAATATAGTATATGAATTGGATTATGTAATGTTCATAGACTAGATAAGATGTGGGGGTATTTATTATGTTTCATATTGCAATATGTGATGATGAATTAATAGTATGCAACCAGATTGAAGATATAATATTAAAAGTAAGTAGTGAAATCAGTGAAAAAATTGAAGTGGAAGTGTTTTATTCAGGAGAAGAGCTATGTGAATATATGTTAAGACAATCAGATTTTGATTTGATTTTTTTAGATATAGAATTAAAGCTATTGAATGGTGTTCAGGTTGGTAGGAAAATACGAGAGGAAATGGGAAATGATATTGTTCAAATAGTATATATTTCCGGGAAACAAGGATATGCAATGGATTTGTTTGAGATAAGGCCTATGAACTTTTTAGTAAAGCCATTAAGTAAAGAAAAAATTACGCAAGTTGTAAAAAAGTTCATAGAATTATCCGGAAGGGGCAATGAATACTTCCAGTTTAACATTGGGAAAACATTATATAAGATACCTCTTAAAGACATTTTGTATTTTGAGAGTGAAATGAAAAAAATTAAGGTAATAACAAAAGATAGTATAAAGGAATGTTATGGCAAACTTTCTGATGTGCAGCAGGAAATTGGAAATAGTGATTTCTTATTAATTCATAAATCGTATCTTGTAAACTATTTTTATGTTGCAGAATATCAGTATGAGTCTATTAAATTAACAAATGGTGATATTTTACCTATAAGCCAAAATCACAGAAAAGATATTAGGCAAAAATTGCTTAATCTTAAGAAAGACAGAAAATAAATTATGTATATTTTAAATATAAATGATTTATTATACTTAATTTCAGGTTTATTTAATACTTATGTGGCTTTTAGGTTTATGAATGTGTTTTTCCATAGGAATCATACAAATAAAAAAATTGAAATAGAGTCATTTATGCTATATTTTACAATCAATGGTATTGTATATATATTCTTTTCATCGCCTCTTATAATCTTTGCATTGAATTTATTAGTATTTTTTATGTTTACTTATAAATATCCAGGTAAGTTATCAACAAGGTTAATATCAACGGCATTGATTTATTCAGTAAATATATGTGTGTATGGTATAGTTTATAATTTAATGAAAACAGTAGATACAATAGGTGATGTAACAAGTATTACTGAAATTATAGCTAATTTATTACTATATCTATTTGTGCTTGTATTTGAAAATGTATTAAATCATAAAAACAGGTATAATATAAATATTTTGCAATGGGGTGCAATTTTTTTTATTCCTGCAGGTAGTATTATTATCATTGTTTCTACACTACTTTTATCTGATTATAGAACTATTTCTAATATCTTAAATATGGGTTGCTTGTTAGGTATAGATGTAATGATTTTTTATTTGTATAATGTGCTCATAAAATTCTATAAAGATAAATATGAGGAAGAATTGCTTAGACAACAAAATAACTCATATAAAAATCAACTTAAGATTATAAAGAAATCACAGGATAATATAGCCATGATACGTCATGATATGAAAAATCATATTTTCAAACTTCAGGATATTATACAAAAAGGTGATAAGCAGGATATTCTTGATTATTTAAAAAATACTATAGAATTTATAGATGTATCAAATCAGTATGTAAATTCACAAAATTTAGATGTGGATAGTATTCTTAATTATAAAATAGATGAAGCAAAAAAGGCAGGAGCAGTAGTTGATGTTGTTATAAATATTCCTAATAAGTTAAGAATAGATTCCTTTGATTTAAATATTATTATAGGTAATCTAATGGACAATGCTATTTATGCTATAAAAAACAGTGAGGATAAGCAGATAAAAATAGAAATTGAATTTGATAGAAACATTTTCTACATTATAATAACTAATTCTTATTGTGGAAGAATTTTATCTAAGAATGGGCAATTGCAGACAACCAAAAAAGATAAGGATAATCATGGTATAGGGTTAAGAAGTGTAGAGGCGGTTATAAAAAAATATGATGGAATAATGGATATAGATTATGATAATAGTAATTTTTGTGTAAGCATATTACTATATAACCTAACTAAATAGTAATAGCAAAAAACATTAGTTTTACCAGATATATATATATATTCTACCATGTTTCCGCATAATGTAATTTTTTTTGGTAATATAGAACTAACGGAAATAAAAATAATTTAATTACTATAGATAGATTAACAGGAAAGGAAGTATAAGGGATATGAAATACTTGTGTCATGATATTTTTATGGTAAGAGTACCAAGCTTGCCTGTTAAAATATTTCGGGATTTCCATAAAACCAATGGAAATATTTCAGATTATATTTCTGAGAATGAAGATGTAATGAATTTTATGAAGGAAAGCGTACTGTTATCAAGTAAATCCCTGTATAATTCTTTAAATAATCCACCAACGGAAAAGAAAAAGATTAAGAACTATAAATTAGGACTCTTGAAATACTTTACAAGAGCTTCAACAAGACCAACCCCTTATGGACTTTTTGCCGGAGTAGGTTTAGGGAGTTTTTCTGATAAAACTAAAATTATTGTTGATGAAAATAAATTTAAGCGTGACATAAAAGTAGATACTTATTGGATATGTCATGTTATCCATGATTTAGAAAGTGATATGAAAATAGCTTCTCAACTAAAACTTAAATTTAATCCAATTTGTTTTATAAGTGGGGATAGGGTGAAAAATCCATACTTCTCTAATCATGGTGATATCAATAAATATGATGATTATGTAAAAGAAAATAGTATAAGATATACTCCTTTAATTAAATTAATAAAAGAAAAATCTCAAGATTTCACTTCTTTTCAAGATATAAAAAAGGAAATTCTAAAAGTTTATACTAATGCACCTGATGAATTGTTAAATAATACTTTAATGCAGTTAATAGAAAATGAATATTTGATTACAGAACTAAGGCTTCCAGCATATTGTGACGATGCTATGGGATATATTATAAAAATTTTACAGGATAAGAGTGGAGTAGAAGAACTATTAAACAAGCTTCAAGGTATAAATAAATCAATAGCTTTATATAGGAATTCAAATGAAAGATTAGATAGGATAAAAATTTTGGAAGATATCTATAAAAATATGTCTGAGATGTATAAGTCTAAAAATTATTTAGAAATTAATAAAGGTTTAATGCTGCATGAAAATTATCTATCGGATAAGATAAAGGAAAAGCTTGAGAAATTTGTACAAACTCTAAGTATGATCCCATTAGACTCAAATGATTATTGTATATTAGATAAATTTAAAGAAGAATTTACAGAAAGATATGGACTCAATATTGAAGTGCCATTAGTTGATATAATAGATGATAATGATTTTAATGGATTAAATTTACTTAGTGATGAGTCATACAAGCTCTCACAAAGGGAAAGTGAAATTAGAAAAATTATTGACAATAAAATTTTACTAGCTCTAATGAATGGAGAAGAAGAAGTAAACTTAACAACAGATGATTTTTTGAAGGTAGAGGAAATCCCAATAAGTACAAATCCTGCAAAATCCTTCGATATGAACTTTTATATAACAAAGGGAAATGAAGATTATTATTTTACCCTTGGGCCAAATGGGGGATCTTCAAAAGCAGGGAGCATGTTTCAAAGATTTGCAAATGCCTTTGATAATGATTTGATGAAAGATTATAACAAAATATATGAAAAAGAAGTAGAACTTACAAAGGAGGATTATATACTTGTAGAGGCAAGGGAGCTTTCTACCACAGGAAGATCAAATAATGTTACAAATAGATTTAAAAATTATGATTATTATCTTGCTATAGCCTGCACAGATAAAAGTGCTAAAGAAGAAATTCCCATTAATGATTTATATATAGGAATATCTCATAGGAGAGAATTATATATAAAGTCCAAAAGCAGAAATAAGAAAGTTAAAGTAGTAGTTGATAACATGTTAAATCCAGCTTTAAACAGTAAACTTTTAAATCTATTAAGAAAAATATCCAATGAATATGAAAATCAAATAGTGGGAAGAGCTTTTATGCAAGGCAAAAATGAATATATATACACTTCAAGAATTAAAATAGAAGGAGTTACAGTTAGACCAAGAAAGTGGAAATTTGGTTCTAATGACTTAATAATTAGAGATTTCGATGGTTTTAAAAAGAGTTTTTTAAGTGCTTCTAGTGAATATAAAATTGATAAATATGTGTATATTTGTGAAAACGATAATAGATTGATAGTTGATATAAAAAGTCCAGATGCCCTTGAAATAATGTATTCCACAATAAAAAAACAAAAAAACTTAGAATTGAGTGAAGTTGAACAGGGTATTTTCAATGAGGGAATTGTAAAGGATTTAGAAGGTAATAACTATATTAGTGAATTTGTATTTTCGTTTATTCAGAAAAGCAATGAGGAAGTTATGTTAGAAAAAAAGGAAACTAATTTTTCAAATTAGAAGGAACATATACTTGAAAATATAGAATTTCAAAGGGAAAATAATAAATTTCCACTATGTAGAGATGGATGGATATATATAAAGCTCTACGGTCTGGGTAATAGAGGAAATGAACTTCTTACAAGAGAAGTACCTGATTTACTATCAAAGAGTACAGATGTAAAATTTTTCTTTATAAGATATTATGATTCCAAAAATCATTTGAGATTGAGATTTAAATTCAAAGATGAAGAATCAGCATTATCTGGATTAAAAATAATTAACTCATGGATTAGAAATTTAGAGATAAAACAAATAATTGATAAAGCAGTATTTGACACCTATGAGAGGGAGAGCAATAGATATGGAGGCATAGAATTAATAAGATTTGCAGAAAATGTATTCTTTTCAGATAGCTTATTTGTAATTGACATGCTGCAGCAATTTGATTTAGATGAAGAGGATGATAGAGAAACTGCGTATATAATTGGAATGATATCAATGTTAAAATACTTGGCAAGAGATGAAGAAGAAATGCTTGAAATACTTGAAACCAATAATTTAAAAAAATTTTATAGAAAAGAGTTTAGAAATAATAGCAAGAAGTATTTAAAGATCACAGAAGCTATATTAGATGAAGATATTCTAAGTATTGATGAAAGATTAGAAAATGTGGTAAATTCCTATAATAAAAGAAAATTGGAACTTCAGAGTTACAAAATAGAATTAGAAAAACAACTAGAACTAAAAAACAATACAAATTATAAAAGTAATATTATTTTATCAATTATCCATATGTACTGTAATCGTATGACAGGTATAAAAGCCTATGAGGAACAGTATTTAGCTATTATAAGACATTCAATACATGCCCTATTGCAAAAAAGAAAATATATAAAGGGTATATAAATTAGCTTAAATTCAGTGGAAGGGCTATATAATAAAAATTTAAATAATTAAAAATAATAGGAGGTAGGTATAATGCCTAATTTTGAAGATTTTGACCTTGATTTAAAAAAAGTTAAAACAAATAGTGACAAGGTTTCAGTTAACACTCCAACTCCCACAATATCTTATTTAGTACATTGTAACACTGCAGATTGTCCTAGTACAGATTGTTCTCCTGGAGACATGACAATTGGATGTTATGCTGCAGATAAAGGAGTATGTCGCTGCTAGAATAAAGTTTAAACAATCTGATTTAAAGTAAGACAGGCCCTTCCACTGAACTTATAAATTATAAGGAGTTATAAATTATTTGAGAGAATGCTAAATACAACACAGGATAATTTAAAATCAATTGAAAAAATATATGTAATAATAAGGGGGTCAAAATGGCCGAGTACAATTTTTCCAACAAAGAGCTTTTTATATTTTTGTTAGTAACCTTTGGTTTAACCATATGTATGGGCATTGCTATGGGGTTTGCATACACTAAATATCCAGTGGATTCTTTTGGCTTGACACAGATGTATTATCCATCTATAGGTGTGATGACAGCTTTATTGTTAAACAAAGAAAGACGGAAAAATCTTCCCATGAAGTTTTATGGAACTTATTTGTTTTTTACCATTACATCAATTTTAGTTCTTTTAATAGATATATTTGTATTTCATAAAAACCCAAATGCATATATGGATATGTTGTTGCTTGTAGGGAGCATTATCTTATGTCTTATATACTTTGCAGATAAAAAAGAGAAAATATATGATTTCGGATTGGGGCTTGAAAAAAATGTGAAGGCATCTATTGGTTATATTTTGTTATTTTTTGTTCTATATATGTGTGTAGATTTTTTAAGCGCACTTATCTTGGGAAACGGTAAAAAATTTATTGATGCTTTCATAAACGCAAAAAAATCCATTGTTTTGTTTTACTTTCCGGGTATGTGTATTTTATTTTTAGGAGAGGAATATGGCTGGAGGTATTTTCTCCAAACTGCTCTTCAGCAAAGACTTGGTAAACGAACTGGTGTAATACTTTTGGGAATCATATGGGGAATATGGCATTTGCCACTAAACCTGTTTTATTATAGTCCAATGACACCTTTTTATTCTATTCTAAACCAAGTGGCTGGTTGTATTGGCTATGCCATATTTTTTGGCTTTGTTTATATGAAGACGGAAAACATATGGACTGTTTCTATACTCCATTGTTTAGCCAGTGGAATTGCTCCTACTTTTAACGATGCTTTAGGGAGTAATGTTGTTCTTAGCGAGGAATTAGTATTAGCAAATCTAATTTGTTTCTGTGTAGTCTATTTGCCTTTCCTATTTACTAAAGAATATGAGAAAGATAAAAAAGAAATAGGGCTTAAAAATGAGTTATAACATAGTTTAGAGAATATGATGCAATATTATTTTTATAATAGTAATTATAATAAGCTGCTATATTAAATAAGGGGGTCAAAATGGCCGAGTACAATTTTTCCAACAAAGAACTTTTTATATTTTTTATAGTAACTTTTGGTTTAACTATAAGTATGGGCATTGTTATGGGGTTTGCATACACTAAATACCCATTGGATTCTTTTACCTTGACGCAGATGTATTATCCATCTATAGGTGTGATGACAGCTTTATTGTTAAACAAAGAAAGACGGAAAAATCTTCCCATGAAGTTTTATGGAACTTATTTGTTTTTTACCATTACATCAATTTTAGTTCTTTTAATAGATATATTTGTATTTCATAAAAACCCAAATGCATATATGGATATGTTGTTGCTTGTAGGGAGCATTATCTTATGTCTTATATACTTTGCAGATAAAAAAGAGAAAATATATGATTTCGGATTGGGGCTTGAAAAAAATGTGAAGGCATCTATTGGTTATATTTTGTTATTTTTTGTTCTATATATGTGTGTAGATTTTTTAAGCGCACTTATCTTGGGAAACGGTAAAAAATTTATTGATGCTTTCATAAACGCAAAAAAATCCATTGTTTTGTTTTACTTTCCGGGTATGTGTATTTTATTTTTAGGAGAGGAATATGGCTGGAGGTATTTTCTCCAAACTGCTCTTCAGCAAAGACTTGGTAAACGAACTGGTGTAATACTTTTGGGAATCATATGGGGAATATGGCATTTGCCACTAAACCTGTTTTATTATAGTCCAATGACACCTTTTTATTCTATTCTAAACCAAGTGGCTGGTTGTATTGGCTATGCCATATTTTTTGGCTTTGTTTATATGAAGACGGAAAACATATGGACTGTTTCTATACTCCATTGTTTAGCCAGTGGAATTGCTCCTACTTTTAACGATGCTTTAGGGAGTAATGTTGTTCTTAGCGAGGAATTAGTATTAGCAAATCTAATTTGTTTCTGTGTAGTCTATTTGCCTTTCCTATTTACTAAAGAATATGGGAAAGATAAAAAAGAAATAGGGATTACAAATCAAGGGAAATCTATTTAGAGAAGATTATTTTAAGGGAGTGATGATAGTGAATATGTCTATAACTGAAAAAACAGAATTGTCAAGAAAAAGAGGATTATCAGGAAGTACATTAAAAATTATGGCAGTTATTTCTATGGTAATTGATCACATTGCAGCAGTATTAATTTTAATGGGTATATATTATAAATTTATACCCAATGCTGAGAATACAGCAATGTACTCTAGCCCCAATTTAAAAACTATCTATACGCTAATGAGGGCAATAGGGCGTATATCTTTCCCAATATTTTGTTTTTTGCTCGTTGAAGGATATGTTCATACAAGCAATAAAAAGAAATATGCATTGAGACTTTTTATTTTTGCATTAATTTCTGAAATACCATTTAACTTGGCTTTTGGTAACAAAATATTTATACCAGCTTCTCGATTAAATAATGTATTTTTCACATTATTTTTAGGAATATGTGTAATGTATTCAATTGAATTTATTAAGAGCAAAAAAATAAATAAAGTAGGTACTGCAATTGCTATTATAGCAACTATAGTAGTATTTGGAGTAATAGCCAAGTTTATAAAATGTGATTTTAATTATCATGGTATACTTTGCATAGCTCTTTTTTATATATTTAGAGAAAACAGAATACTACAAATATTATCAGGAATTGTTGTATTTTTATATGAGGTACCAGCAAGCTTTGGAATTGTGTATCTTTCATTGCTTCCAATTTATTTTTATAATGGCAAAAGGGGATTAAAATCAAAGTATTTTTTCTATATTTTTTATCCAGCACATTTATTAATCTTGTATTTTATAAGAGTATATTTGGCATCAATAGGTATTTAGATTTTATACTAAATATTATGGGGATGGTATATGATGATTAGAAAAGTAAAAAGCTTTATAGAGATGTCAGATAAAACTACAGATGAAGTTTATAAATTTCTAGAGTGCTTTTCAAATATGTTGAAAATCAGTATGATTCAGAGATTTTAAACCCTATTTACTACACTGATTTGCTTCTATTAGCATCTGAAGCTTATCCCCTTTTAGAGGATAAAGAGAAGTGGGCAAATGTTTCTTATGATATGTGTAAAGCTATGAAACAAAGCCTCGAAAGATATGGTATCTTAGGGGGTAAGCCTAGTATGATGGGTGGCTTAGGGTATATGTGTTTCGCCGTCAATGCGTTTAAAAAGAACACGGGGAATCTACCAAACTTTTCCCAAAGTTTAAACAAACTATTGCTAGAAAGTTCTGGGAAATACGCTAATACTTTAATTGAAAGTAAAGCAGAAACCTTTATGAGCCAGTATGATGCTATTTTGGGGCTTTCAGGAGCTTTATATTATTTATTAGATCTTAAATGGACAATAGATGAGAAAAGACATTTGGAAAGGATTGTAGATTACTTAATTGGGCTTACAAAGTATCATGAATATAAAGGACATTATATTATTAACTTTCATATAACAAGGGAAAATCAGTTTAGAGAAGATGAAAAGAAATATTTTACAGATGGAAATTTTAACTTTGGATTATCCCATGGAATGATGGGACCCCTTATTGCTATGGCTAAGGCATGGAAGAGGGGAATTAGAGTGGATGGGCTTAAAGATGCAATAGAAGAGCTATTCAATATATACGAACAATTTAAAAAATATAAAGGAGATATCCCAATTTGGCCAACACAATTGTCATTTGATGATTATATAAAAGGTGAATTTAATGAAGATACAAGACCTGTAATATCAAGCTGGTGTTATGGAAACATAAGTATAGCAAGAGGAATGCAGAAAACAGCCCAATATATGAAGTGGATTGAAAAAGAAAAAGAGTATAAAAAGGATTTAATAAATATAATAAACCAGCCCATAGAAGATTATAATCTCAATAGTCCTATATTGTGCCATGGATATGCTAGTGTATTATGTGAGAGAACATTTGCCTATAGAGAAAATAAAGATAAAGAATTTGTAGAAACCATTGAAGAGAATATAAATACAATGATAAATATGTTTAAGGAAAATAACGGATATATAGAAAAGCATAAAGAAATTCTACAAGATGAAAATAGAATTACTGAAGGATATTTTGAAGATTTATCATTTTTGCAGGGAACCAGTGGAATAATATTATCTTTATTGGGAGCTATCTTTGAAGATTTAGATTATGGAAGATTATTATTGGTGGACTAGCACAAAGATTTTGAGCAGAGCGACTGCAATTTATATTCTTACTAGGGGGTAAAAAATGACTGAATACAATTTTTCCAACAAAGAACTTTTTATATTTTTTATAGTAACTTTTGGTTTAACTATAAGTATGGGCATTGCTATGGGGTTTGCATATAATAAATATCCAGTGGATTCTTTTGCCTCGGTACAGATGTATTATCCAGCTATAGGTGTGATGACAGCTTTGTTGTTAAACAAAGAAAGACGTAAAAAGCTTCCTATGAAGTTTTATGGAACTTATTTGTTTTTTACTATTACCTCGACTTTAATTCTTTTGGTATGGATATTTGTATTTCATAAAGACCCAGGTATGTATATGGAGTTGTGGAAAATTACGGGAAGCTTTAGCATATTCCTTATTTTTGCTTTTCCAGATGAAAAAGCAAAAATGTATGATTTTGGATTAGGTTTTGGGAAAAAGGTGAAGGCGTCTATTGGCTATATTTTGTTATTTTTTGTCCTATTGATATGTGTAGATATTTTAAGTGAACTTATCTTAGTTGGCATTAAAGAAATTACCACTATTTTTCAAAACATAAAAATATTTATGAATAGTCTATTCATTTTACCTGCTTTGTTTCTAAGTCAGTTTATTTTATTTTTAGGAGAGGAATATGGTTGGAGGTATTTTCTTCAAACTGCTCTTCAGCAAAGACTTGGCAAACGAACTGGTGTAATTCTTTTGGGCATTATATGGGGCATATGGCATTTGCCACTAAACTTATTTTATTATAGTCCAACAACGTCTTTTTATTCTATTTTAAATCAAGTGATTGTCTGTATTGGCTATGCCATATTCTTTGGCTTTGTTTATATGAAGACGGAAAACATATGGACTGTTTTTATAATTCATTTTGTGAACAACTACTTTTTTCTTATTGCAAAAAATATGGGAGTTAATATTGTTCTTAACGGAAAACTAATATTAGTAAACTTAATTTGTATGTCTGTAACCTATTTGCCTTTCCTATTTACTAAGGAATATAAGTAATTATGTTTAATAAGGGAGTAATTATGAAAAAAGAAAAAATCACTACGAATATTTGGGACAACTTAATTAAAACAACAAAATATATTTGTAAAGTAAATAAGATATATATTTTTGTGACTTTAATTTCTACCATAGTAACAGGTATAATTCCCACAATTTCTTTGCTGCTAATGCAGAAGATAATTAATTTAATACAACTTGGAATGGGAAATTTGAGATTAGTGTTTATTTATATTGCTCTTTATTCAGCAGTAGGTTTGTTCCAAACCATATTTGAAGGTTTAATAGGATATTTTAATACTAAGTTTAGTTTTAAATTTAATTTAATGATTAAAGAGGAGATATTACGAAAAGCAGGAAATCTTGAATTAAAGGATTATGAAGATAGTAAAACTTACGATTTGATTAGGCGAGCACAATATGAAAGTGAAGGTAAGTTATTATCATATTTTAATATGTTTGTTACTATTGGGAGTAATTTGATTACCATGTTTTCTTATGTAATCATTTTATTTTACTTTAAAGCTTGGCTTGTTTTAGTAGTTCTAATAGTTCCAATTATTAAGTATTTTATAGTTAAAAACATAAATATAAAGCAATTTAAAATAATAAAGGCTAGGACTAATCAGGAGAGAAAGGCATGGTACTGTGACTACCTTATCAAAAATGGAGATAGTTACAAAGAATTAAAAACTTATAAATTGTTTGATTACTTTATAAATAAGTACAAGAAATATATTAAGGGTTTTAATGCACAGGATTTACAGATTGCAAAGCAATCTACATTATATCTGTCCATTATGGATATGGTTGAGCAAATTTTAAATGCACTTATGTTTGCTTATGTTGCTTATAGTGGATACATTGGTGAAATATTAATAGGAAATGTCATAACTTATACAAGGACAATTATGGATATAAAATCTTATATTCAAAAAATATTGGAGGCATTTGCAGGTATACAAAAAGAAAGTATTTTTATAGATCAGTTATATGATTTTTTAAATTTAAATAATAAAAGGGAAATAATAAATTTAAAAAAAATAGATGAAATAAGGGAAATAAGGATAGAACATCTTTATTATAAGTATAAAGAATATGGAGACTACGTATTAAAAGATATTAATTTAACCATAAAAAAGGGTGATTTTATTGCTATAATAGGCAGAAATGGAAGTGGAAAAACTACTTTAATAAAAATAATAATGGGATTCTACAACGATTATGAAGGTAATATATACATAAATGGGATTGACTTGAGAGAAATAGACAAATCTGAGTTATTAAAAAGAATAGGAACTTTATTTCAGGATTTTGCTAAGTTTGAAGCTACTTTTAGAGAAAATATAAGCTATGGGAATTTGGATATTATGGAAAACGACAATCGAATTAATGAAATTAGTAATAAATTCGATTTGAAAAGCTTGACAGCTAATGAACCTAAAAACATTGATGTTCAGTTAGGTTGTTGGTTTGATGATGGTAAACAAATATCAATCGGTCAATGGCAGAGGGTAGCTTTAGCAAGAGCATTTGCAAAAGAAGCTGATTTATATATATTAGATGAACCTAATGCAGCGTTAGATGCTATATCAGAATACAATTTGTCTAATATGTATAATGATTTATTGAAAAATAAAATGGGTATAATTGTAGCTCATAGATTCAACAATTTTATTAAGCAAGCTAATAATATAATTGTTTTGGAAAAAGGAGCTATTGTAGAAAGTGGAACCCATGAAGAACTCATTGATTTAAAAGGAATTTATAATACACTATATAATATTCAAATAGGCAATTATGAAACGGATAAAAATATATTTACTTAAAGCGGAATGTAACTTAATCAGCTACATTCCTATAATTTTACACTACTAAAGCTTCACCTTATCAAGTTTATTTGTTCAAAAAGTCTTCTGCATATTGTGCGTAAAGTGCAGAACCAATTTCTAGGGCTTCTTCGTCTACAGTATAATGAGGGTGATGCTGTGGGTAACATGCATTTTTAGATTTATTTCTTACACCAACTAAAGCTAGTACACCCGGAACTTTATTTAAGTATTCTGCAAAATCCTCTCCACCCATAATTTTTTCAATAACTATAGATTTTGCACCAATTTTTTCTAAAGATCCTTCTGCCAATTTTGAATATTGTGCATTGTTAATTACTATAGGAGTTCCGTAAGAATATTCAACCTCTGCCTCTGCTCTAAAAGTAGAAGCGGTATCTTTAGCTATTCTTTCCAACATTTCAGGAAATTTATTTCTTATATCAGCATCAAAGCATCTTGTAGTACCAGTTAAGACACCTTCACTTGCAATAACATTAAATCTTGATCCAGCGTTAAGAGAACCAACACTTACTACAGTAGGCTGCAGAGGATTTAATTCTCTGCTAACTATAGTTTGCAAATTCATAACTATTGCTGAAGAAGTTAAAACTGCATCTACACCCTGATGAGGGGCAGAGCCATGTCCACCTTTACCTTTTACTTTAATTGTAAATAAATCTGAGGATGCCATTAATGGGCCTTCTTGAACACATACCGAACCACATTCTATATCACTCCATACATGCATACCGAATATACCATCTACTCCTTCAAGGGCTCCAGCTTCTATCATCATTTTTGCGCCTTCAGCAACTTCTTCTGCTGGTTGGAATATTAATCTTACAGTACCATTAAGGGTATCCTTTATGTCATTTAAAACCATAGCAGCACCTAAAAGCATTGATATATGGCAGTCATGTCCACAGGCATGCATAAATCCATCATTTTTTGATTTAAATTCACATTCATTTAATTCAGTAACAGATAATGCATCTATATCAGCTCTTAGAGCTACAGTTTTATTAGAACTTTTGCCTTTGATTTCAGCAATAATTCCTGTGTTAGCAGCAGTTTTATATGGAATACCAAGTCTATCTAATTCATCTTTAATCATTTTACTGGTATTGTATTCATTTAAACTAGCTTCAGGATATTGATGAAATTTTCTCCTCAAATCTATAATATTTTGTGTATATTTTTTAGTCATTTCTCTTATTGTCATGTAATGCACCCCCTAAAATATTTATTAAAAAATTAAATTTAACATTTTAAAATTATAACAATTTTACAAAGAAACCGGCTATAATTACTGATGCTATTGTAACAGTTGTAAAACCAGCTACAAGCATTTTTGGAAGCATATCATCAATAACATATTCCTTTTCTTCATTTGTTTCACATACAGATTTAATTGCCTCATGGGTTAAAATATAATCTGCTGGGAATCCATATAATGCAGTAAGTGTACAAGCAAATGCCATTTGTTTTGAAAAACCTAGTGCTTTTCCAAGTATTAATGACATAATATACATGCCAATTACGCCTAAAATGATAATTCCGAATAACGGAATAGCTATCTGCTTTAACATAGCAGGTGTAGCTTGGGAAAGGTTAGCAAATATAAATGCCATAAGTACAGTCATAAGAAATCCAAAGGAATTAGCTTTATTTAATGACTTTTCTTCTAAGAACCCAATTTCACATCCAATAACACCTAAAATTAAACAAAGTACAAAGTCATTAATGTGTACAACTGGACCAATTTTAGAAGCTAGCCAACCAACAAATCCTAGTTTTAGTAAAATTACGTATGGAGTTTGGTACTCTTCAGGTAGAGGGGGAATAAGCTTTTTTCTTGGGCTAGTAAGTTCACTTGCAGTTTCAGACTTAGCTAAGTGAGCTTCCTTTCCGCCGTTTCTATATAACCCCAATAAACGTTTTGCTTCTTTTTTTAGGCAGAAAGCTGAAATTGGATATCCAACGAATCCCTGCATTACATACATACAAGTAGCAAGTACAGCAATTGAAGTTAAACCTTTATCAGTGGCAGCTTTAGACATTAATATTGATGCTACAACTCCACCAGTAAGAGGAGGAGTAGCTGCTACGACAGTCTGCCAGCCAAATAATGTTTTACCAATAGTTAATGTCATTATACATATGCCAAATATACCAGCAAGAGCTATTAAAACTGTTCTCCATTGAGATAATAACTCTTTTAAATTCATTAACGTACCCATGTGTACTAGCAATAGATACATTGCAACATTTACTATGGGAGCTGCGAATGAACCCATAGCAATAATATCCTTTGGCATAAAAGTCCAAAATCCAATTAAGAATAATACCGCAGATACAAAAACTGAAGGAACAAATGCCTTAGTTTTCATTGAAATGATTTCGCCAGATGTCAATACAATTAAGATAATAGTGAAAGCCCCAATTACACTATAATTCATAATAATATGCCCCTTTCGCTTTTAATATAATTTTTGTCAATTATATCAACCACCAGAAATTGTGTCAATACTCCCTTTTATCCATTATTTTACTGTTATTAGTGTATTTTTTATAATATTATCTAACAGTATGAAGCAACACTATTCATAATTAATGATAATTGAATTTAATATTTCTATTATAGAAATAATCTTAAAAAGGATAACCTTTACATAAAAGAATTTAAATAAAAATTATTATCTGAAAAGTTCAATTAATGAGAAAGCTACGGATTAGGGAATGTATACATTATATATGTATAAAAACTCAATATTAAAAAATATGAAGGATTTAGGCAATATGAAAGTCATATGAAGTGAAAAATTGCAAATAAAGTTATGAACAAATTGTAAACTTTTAATATTATTTAATAAATTTGATTTTTTTAGAATGAAAATAATAGGAATGAAGACAAAGATAGACATGATGATTATAATGTGAGACATAGCGAAAACAAATAAAATAGTATATAGTTTTTATTATGGGGGTGTTGACCTTGAAAAATTTCAAAATTCTTTTAGTTGAAGATGAAAAGCAAATGTCAATGTTTATTGAAATGGAACTTACACATGAAGGATATAAAGTTGATGTAGCTTATGATGGAATAGAAGCCTTGGAAAAAGCGAAAAATATGGAATATCAGTTAATACTTCTTGATATAATGATGCCAGGCTTAAATGGCATTGAAGTCTGTAGAAGAATTAGACAATTTTCTTGTGTACCTATAATAATGCTAACAGCAAAAAGTGATATACCAGACAAAGTTTTAGGACTTGATGTAGGGGCTAACGACTATTTAACTAAACCCTTTGCAATAGAGGAATTATTAGCAAGAATACGAGTATATGAGAGAGATAAAGTATTAAAAAATAATACTGATGAAATTAAAGTAAAAGATGTTGTTATGGATAATAAAACACATCAGGTTTGGAGAGCAGGTAAAGAAATTGAACTTACCAAAAAAGAATACGATCTTCTTAAAAAGCTATTAATGAATAAAAATATTGTACTTACAAGGGAGCAGTTAATTGAAGATGTATGGGGTTATGATTATGGAGGAGATACTAATGTGGTAGATGTATTTATAAGATATTTACGAAGTAAAATTGATGATGACTTTGAAGACAAGATTATAACTACCATAAGAGGTGTAGGCTATGTTATCAAAGACAATTAATCATGTTTTAAAGGTTATTAAAAGCACAAAGATTTCCATAAAGCTCACAATAGTGTATGCTTTTATGTTTTCATTAGTATTACTTTTGTCAAATGTTTCAATATTATATGGTGTAAAGTATTACTTGTATAATCAGGCAAATAAACAGATAGAAGATATACAGACTATATTATTAAATAAGATTACATCACAAAATCAGCAGTTAGAACTATCAGATAAGGAAATTTTTTTAGATGTTCCCTCTAAACAAAATGTAGCTATAAGGATAATACAGGAACATGGCAAAATAATAAATTCAACAGAAAAATTTGATTATAATATTAAAGAACCTAGCTATAATACAAAAAAGTCAGCAGATAAAGAAAAACACTTGGAAGATAAAGAAAGGCATTTAGTCTATAAAAATGTTAAATTTGAAGGTAAAAAGTATGGTACTGTATATATTCAAATAGTAAAAGATATGCACAATGAATATGAATTTATGAAGATATTATTTTGGGTTATGGCTGTAGCTGACTTTATAGGCATTATTGCCTCCATTATATTAGGATATATGGTAAGTAAGAGAATGTTAAAGCCTATTGATTATATAACTAGAACTGCTGAAAATATAAGTATCAAAAATTTAAAGGAAAGGATAGAGGTAAAAGGTTCTGATGATGAACTTAAAAGACTTGCCAGTACTTTTAATAAGATGATAGATAGACTCCAAGGAGCTTTTAATAGGCAGGCACAATTTGTATCAGATGCTTCACATGAGCTTAGAACTCCTATTGCTGTTATCCAAGGATATGCTAATCTATTGGATAGATGGGGAAAAGATGATAAAGATGCCTTGGAAAAATCAATTTATGCAATTAAATTAGAAGCCGCTAATATGGCTAATTTAATTGAAAAGCTATTGTTCCTTGCAAAAGGTGATAGTGGTACTCAGTCAATAGAAAAAAAAGAATTTTGGCTCAATGAATTAATTGATGAAGTAGTGAAAGAAAGTAGAATAATAGAACAAAATCACATAATATCTAGTAATAAAAATGATACTGTAAAGGTTTTTGCAGATTATAGGATGATAAAGCAAATGCTAAGAATATTTATTCATAACAGCATGAAGTTTACTCCCCATGGTGGAAACATAGATATAAGTTCAGAAATTCGGGATAAGGTTGTAAAAATAACTGTTAGTGATACAGGTATTGGTATACCTAAAGATGAAATCGAAAATATATTTAATAGATTCTATATGGTGGATAAATCCAGATCTAAAGAAAAAGGCGGCACAGGACTTGGACTATCTATTGCCAAATGGATTGTTGATATGCATCATGGAACTATAGATGTAGAAAGTGAAGAAGGTAATGGTACAAAGGTAACTGTTACATTAAACTTAGATTAGTTATGTTAATTTATTATAAGTTGTAACTTTTTAATAAGTCAATGGATATTATGTAGTAGGTATTAGATATAATGTAAAAAAATTATCATATTTACAACTAAAAGATTATAGTATACAATTAATAATGTAATATATTTTAAAATCAAATAATTTCGTTAGGTGAGGTTACTGCATAAGATATACGCTACTGCCCAGAAATGTCGAGAGACGCCAATGGGTCAGCAGGTATTGCCGAAATAAGGTTTTACTTAATGTAGCTGACGACATTCATGTCATATGAAAATGTCTGCTCAAAGCTTTGTAGTGCTAAAACTCAACGAGTGAAGTAATGATAGTATTTTTTTGTCGCGTATAATCCTCTTCATTCGTTGGAATGAGGAGATTTTTATTTTTATAGAAGAAAAAAGGAGGTGGTTGCCATGGAAGATGCCACAGGAGATAGTCATAAGCGGAAAAATAAAATAAAGGTTGTTATTCTTGCAGGCAACCCCTGTTTGAATAACAATGCCCAAGGGAGGTAATTGTTATGGAACTAAAAAAACTGATTAGCAATTTTGAAACTGATAACATGGAATTAATTATGAAGTCATTAAATACAAATATAAATGGATTAAATGAAGATGAAGCAGAAAAAAGATTAGATATATATGGATTAAATCAATTAGAAAGCGAAAAAAAGAAGTCAGTTTTTGCAAGAATACTAGATAATATAAAAAATCCATTGGTAATACTTTTAGCAATACTTGCATTTGTATCCTATATAACAGGAGATATTAGAGCTACTATAGTAATGTGTATAATGCTATCTTTAGGAATAGTATTAAAGTTTGTGCAAGAATTAAGGGCGGATAATTCTGCAGAACAGCTTAAAGCTATGGTAAGCACCACAGCAACTGTAATTCGCAGTGGTACACAAAAGGAAATACCATTAGAAATGTTAGTTCCAGGGGATATTATACACCTATCTTCAGGAGATATGATTCCCGCGGATGTTCAAATACTTTCCTCTAAGGATTTATTTATTAATCAATCTGCCCTTACAGGAGAATCTTTGCCAGTAGAAAAATTAGTGACAAGTAAAAAATATAAAAATCCACTAGAAAATCCAAATCTATGTTTTATGGGATCTAATGTGGAAAGTGGAACTGCTATTGCAGTAGTTTTAACTACAGGATGCAACACATATTTTGGACAACTAAGTAGTAAACTTACCGGTGAAAGAGCTATGACAAGCTTTGACAAAGGAGTTAATGAGTTTACATGGCTTATGATTAAGTTTATATTTATTTTAGCTCCGATTGTGTTTTTAATTAATGGATTTGTAAAAGGGGATTGGTGGCAGGCATTGTTTTTCGCTATAGCTATAGCCGTTGGGCTTACACCAGAAATGCTTCCAATGATTGTAACAGTTAACCTTTCTAAGGGAGCTATGTCAATGGCAAAGAAAAATGTAATTGTAAAAAAATTAAATGCAATACAAAATTTTGGAGCTATGGATGTTCTTTGTACAGATAAAACAGGGACAATTACTTGTGGAAAGGTAATATTAGAAAAACATCTTAATATATATGGTGAAGACAGTGAAAGAGTTTTAAAGTATGGATATATAAACAGCTTCTATCAAACAGGTTTAAAAAATCTTATGGATGTTGCCATACTTGAAAATAAAGATGATGGACAAGATTTTGATATAGAAAACAAATATGAAAAAATAGATGAAATTCCATTTGATTTTATAAGAAAAAGGATGTCAGTAGTAGTAAGAAATAAAAGGATGGAAGATGTTTTAATCTGCAAAGGTGCAGTAGAGGAAGTTTTAAGCTTATGCAATAAATATGAAACCAAAGAAGGAACAGAACCTTTTATAGGAAAGATGTCAAAAAAGATTGAGGGTATAGTTAATAGCCTAAATGAAGAAGGATTTAGAGTTATTGCAGTAGCTTACAAAGTGGAAAAGGATTATAAAAAGGAATATACTATATCAGATGAGAATGAACTAACTTTGTTAGGATTTATGGCTTTTTTAGATCCACCAAAGGAAAGCTCTGCTGAAGCCATTGAAAAGTTTCATAAATACAATGTAGATGTAAAAATATTAACAGGTGATAATGATATTGTAACTAAGAAAATTTGTAAAGAAATAAAGCTGCCAATAGATTCTATATTACTGGGGAATGAAATAGAGGATATGAGCGATGAAGAATTAGCTGAAGCAGCAGAGAAAACTACAGTTTTTGCAAAACTATCCCCAATGCATAAAGAAAGAATTATAAAAGCATTACAAAGTAGGAATCATGTAGTAGGTTTCATGGGAGATGGAATCAATGATGCTCCTGCACTAAAATCAGCAGATGTGGGTATTTCAGTAGATACTGCAGTGGATATTGCTAAAGAATCCTCAGATATTATTCTACTTGAGAATAGCTTATTATTATTGGAAGAAGGAGTACTAGAAGGAAGAAGAGTATTTGGCAATATAGTTAAGTATATTAAGATGACAGCTAGTTCAAACTTTGGAAATATGTTTAGTGTTATTGGGGCAAGTATTTTTGTACCATTCTTACCAATGATGCCAATACAAGTATTAACAAACAATTTATTATATGATGTTTCTCAAACAGCAATTCCAACAGATTCTGTGGACGAAGAATGGATTGCAAAACCAAGAAAATGGGAAATAAGCGATTTAAAAAGATATATTATGATTATTGGACCAATAAGTTCAATATTTGATTACACAACTTTCTTTATAATGCTGTTTGTATTTAATTGCTGGAATAATCCTGCATTATTCCAAACAGGATGGTTTTTGGAGTCATTGTTTACTCAAACCCTTATTATTCATGTAATTAGAACTAATAAGATTCCATTTATTCAGAGTACTGCAAGTAAGCCACTAACTATAACCTCATTAATTATAGCGTGCACCGGAATATTCTTAGTGAATTCTCCTCTTGCAGATTCCTTTGGATTCACAAAGTTACCAGCATTGTATTATCCATTGTTAATACTAACTTTATTATGTTATGTAATACTAACTCAAATTGTAAAGAATTGGTATGTTAGAAAATATGATGTGCAATAAATTTGATACCATGAAGGTAGAGTTATTTGCTCTACCTTTTATATTATAAAGATTTTAGGGGGAGATTTTTATGAATATCAATACAAAGGAACTTGTAAAGTCTGGTTTATTCTTGGCCTTGGGATTGATTTTACCTTATATTTTTCACTTTACAGGAATGCCAGGGGACATACTTTTGCCAATGCATATTCCAGTTTTACTCTGCGGGTTTATATTAGGAGAAAGATATGGGCTGTTAATTGGATTTATTACTCCTTTATTAAATTCAGTTATTACAGGTATGCCGCCTATATACCCAGTGGCAATTTCTATGGCTTTTGAGTTAGCAGCTTATGGATGGTTATCAGGATATTTATTTAGAAAAAAAGCATATAATTTATATCTATCTTTAATAATAGCCATGATTTTTGGCAGATTTATATCTGGATTGGCTAACTATTTATTATTAGGTTTTGCAGGAAAGACTTTTGCATTAAAATTATTTATGATTAATGCTTTTGTTAAACCAATATGGGGAATTATAATTCAAATAATAATAATACCTATTATGGTTAAATCAATAGTTAAGAATGATAAGGTGGTTAGTCTAAATGGATAATAGGGATTTTTTTAATAATTTAGCTTTTAAATGGGATGACATATGTAAGCATGATGAAAAAAAGTTAGAAGAAATATTAGCTCTATCATCAGTAAAAGAAAATTCAAATATTCTTGATGTGGGTACAGGAACCGGTGTACTAATTAAATATCTATTAAATACAAATCCTAGAAAAATTGTTGCAGTAGATATTTCAGAAAATATGATATCTGTTGCAAGAGAAAAATATAAAGATACTAGAATTAGATTTATAGTGAAAGATATAATGGAATATAATGAAGAAAAATTTGACTATGTATTTTTATACTCTGTTTATCCACACTTCAAAGACAAAGATGCTATTTTTAAACATTTGTCTGGGCTAATGAATACAGCAGGCAGAATAATAATTGCCCATTCTGAAAGTAAGGAAAAGATAAATGAAGTTCACGGCAAAAGTGAAAATGTGAAGGAAGATAAATTACCTTCGGGAGAAGTTACGGCTAATATAATGAGAAAATATTTTAAAGTGGAAAGAATAATAGATAATGAAAAAATGTACTATTTATCAGGTATAAAAATATAAAAAATGTCAGGTATTTATCCTGGCATTTTTTTATGCTCTTTATAATAACTTTTTAAATTAGAGAAATATCAAAAATAGTTGTTAAAAATATGAAATTCTATTTAATATTGGCAGGAATAAAAATACAAATGTAGAATATATAAGTTAATAAGGATTGTATACAGTATACTAAAATACTTAGTTTATATTTTTACTGGAGGTGAGGTTATGGAGATAAAAAAGGTAGGAAAGGCAGGAACTTTGGAATCCTGTGATATTGTAATAATAATTGAGCCAAATTCAAATAAAGGGATAGAAGTAAATTTAAATAGTTCTGTAGACAAACAATTTGGAAGTCAAATAAAAAAGGTTATAGAGGATACACTATTAGCATTGGCTGTTAAGGATGCCACAGTACACGCAAATGATAGGGGGGCATTGGATTTTACAATAAAAGCAAGAGTACAGGCTGCAGCTTATAGGGGAGCAGATGTAAAAGATTACTGTTGGGAGGTGATAGACAGATGAAGAAATTAAGACGAACCATGATGTATGTGCCAGGAAACAATCCAAGCATGATAAAAGATGCACATATATATGGTGCAGATTCAATAATGTTTGATTTAGAGGATTCCGTTTCGTTAAAGGAAAAGGATACAGCTCGTTTTTTAGTATATAATGCTCTTAAATCAGTTGATTATGAAGGAATAGAAAAAGTTGTAAGGGTAAATGGATTGGATACCTCCTTTGGATTAGATGACTTTAAGGCTATTGTAAGGGCAAAAGCAGATGTTATAAGGCTTCCAAAGACAGAAAAAGCAGAAGATATAGTAGAAGCAGATAAGCTTATTACTTCCATAGAAAAAGAGGTAGGAATAGAAGTGGGAACTATAAAATTAATGGCTGCCATAGAAAGTGCTATAGGCATTGTAAACGCATACAGTATAGCTAAAGCCAGCCCAAGACTAGTAGCCATAGCTATAGGTGCAGAGGATTTTGTAACAGATATGAAAACAACTCGATCACCAGAAGGAGTAGAACTTTTAACCGCTAGAAGTCAGGTATTATTAGCAGCCAGAGCTGCAGGAATATATGCATTGGATACAGTATTTTCTGATATAAATGACCAGGAAGGGTTTATAAGAGAGGTTAAGTTAATTAAACAATTGGGTTTTGATGGAAAGTCTGTAATAAATCCTAAGCAGATAGCACCAGTTCATAAAATTTATACTCCTACACAAAAGGAAATTGAAAAATCTATAAAAGTATTGGAGGCTATTAAGGAAGCTGAAGGCAGAGGAGCTGGGGTAGCTTCCTTAAATGGGAAAATGATTGATGGACCTATAGTAGAGAGGGCTAGACGGATAATTGAATTGGCTATAGCCTCAGGACTTTATAAAGGAGAGGAGGGTGAAGAAATTGGTTAAAAATGCAATAGGAAGATATATACCGGAGGAAATAGAGAACATAGGGAAATTAAATCCTTATGCAGGATCCTTTAATTGCAAACCAACGGTTACTAAAATTAGTCCTAAAGTAACCCCTGTTTTCCCAGGAGAAAATAAATTATTAAAGGATATAAAAGAGGCTATTTATAAAACTGGATTAAAGGATGGAATGACTATATCCTTTCATCATCATTTTAGAAATGGTGATTATATAGTAAACATGATATTGGAGGTTATAAGTGAGTTAGGTATAAGGGATTTAACAATAGCACCTAGTTCTTTAACAGACATCCATAGACCTATAATTCAGCACATTAAAGATGGGGTTGTTAAGAGAATAGAAACTAGTGGAGTAAGGGGAGATCTAGCTGAAGAAATATCTAAAGGTATATTAAATACTCCCATTATAATAAGATCCCATGGAGGAAGAGCTAGGGCTATAGAATCGGGAGAACTTCATATTGATGTAGCTTTTTTAGGGGTGCCTTCTTGTGATGATTATGGAAATGCTAATGGATTTTCAGGTAAAACTATATGTGGTTCATTAGGATATGCAAAGGTGGATGCTGCTTATGCAGATAAGGTTGTTCTCATAACGGATAACTTAGTAAAATACCCTAACTTGCCAGCAAGTATTCCTCAAACTCAGGTTGATTATGTGGTAGAGGTATCTTCCATTGGAGATGAAAAGGGAATAATGTCAGGAGCCACTAGATTTACAAAAAATCCAAGAGAACTTTTAATTGCAGAATATACTGCCAAAGTTATAGAAAAATCAGGGTATTTTAAGGATGGTTTTTCTATTCAAAGTGGTTCAGGGGGAGCTTCTCTTGCAGTGGCAAGATTCTTAAGGGATAAGATGATTGAAAAAAATATTAAGGCGGATTTTGCATTAGGTGGAATTACAGGACAGTTTGTAGATATGCATGAGGAAGGTCTTATAAGAAATCTTTTTGATACCCAGAGTTTTGATTTAAGGGCAGCAGAATCTATAGGAAAAAATAAAGCACATTTTGAAATAGATGCTTCCTTTTATGCTAATCCTCACAATAAAGGCTGTGCTGTAAATAAGTTAGACATAGTTATATTAAGCGCCCTTGAAATAGATACAGATTTTAACGTTAATGTAATTACAGGCTCTGATGGAATTATTAGAGGAGCATCTGGTGGTCATTGTGATACAGCAGCAGGAGCCAAGCTGGCTATTATAGTAACACCATTAATTAGAGGAAGAATACCTACTGTTGTAGATAAAGTAAATACAGTTATTACTCCGGGAGAAACAGTGGATATTTTGATTACTGATAGAGGAATAGCCATAAATCCTTTAAGAAAAGACTTAATAGAAAGATTTAAAAATGAGGATCTTCCTTTGTTTACCATAGAACAGTTAAAGGAAAAGGCTGAAAGTATTACTGGAAAACCTGATCCTATAGAATATACAGATAAAATAGTTGGTTTAGTAGAATATAGGGATGGCACAATAATAGATGTAATTAGACAAATTAAGTAGAACTCCTGTTAGAGGAGCTTCGCAAAAGGTGTTTTTAAAATCTTTTAAATAAAAAATAAATAAATAGGGGGAAAATATGTATGAAAAAAATTAAAACTATTGCAGGGGTATGTTTAACTTTGGTAATGACTTCGTCAATGATATTTTCGGGCTGCGGCTCACAAAGCGCAAATTCTGATTCTAAAGAAAAAAAGGTAGACTATCCTAAAAAGGCCATGGAATTCATAGCGCCAGCAGGAGCAGGCGGGGGATGGGATTTAACCATAAGAACTACTGCAAAAGTATTAGGAGACACAAAACTTGTATCAGTACCTATGCCGATAACAAATAAAACAGGTGGAGGGGGCGCTATAGCACTGTCATACTTACAACAGAAAAAAGGCAGTGATAGCATAGTAACCGTCTATTCACCACCATTAATACTAATAAATTTAAATGGTTCAACTGAATATGGCTATAAGAATACAACTCCAATAGCAAGATTAATAACTGATTATGGCGCTTTTGTTGTAGCTAAAGATTCTAAGTACAAAACTATTAATGATGTAATGGAATCTTTAAAAAAGGACCCCAAAAGCGTTAAAATAGGTGGAAACTCTTCAGCTGGAAGTATGGATCATATACAATTTTTACTTATGGCAAAGGCTGCAGGAGTTAAAAATATAAAGGAAATACCTTATATAAGTTTTCAAGATAACTCAGGTTCTGCTCAGGTACTAGGGGGTCACGTGGATGTATTTTCAACTGGTCTTGGAGAAGTAAGGACTTTAATAGAAAGCAGTCAATTAAGAGCCTTAGCATCTACAGCTGCTAAAAGAGTAGGAACAGGTGTAATAAAGGATGTGCCAACTTGTAAGGAAATGGGTATAGATGCTGTATTTGAAAATTGGAGAGGAATGTTTGGGGCTCCAGATATGCCTGATTACGCTTTAAAATATTGGGAAGAAACCTTTAAAAAGATGTCAGAGACAGAGGATTGGAAAAAGGTTTGTGAAACAAATGGATGGGATATGGTTTACCAAAATAGTGAGGACTTCAAAAAATTCTTGGATGGATGTAATGAACAATATAAAGAGATTTTACAGGAAATAGGGATGTTAAAATAAGGGGGATAAAATCTCCCTTTCAAATATGAGAAAAGAGGTGAAGTAAATGATTAATAATCTATCAGCTTTATCAGGAATTGTATCAATAATATTAGGTATAGTATATATTATTCAAACACTTGCACTTCCAAGAGCCAGTATTGGCAGTCCTATGTCCCCATTATATTTTCCTCTGGGATTAGGAGTTTCCATGGTAGTACTTGGTATAATACTAGTTGTACAGGAAGCATTAAAGGGTGGGCTTAATGGCAAGGCTAGACAAAAATCTGATTTTAGATTAAATTATACCGGAAAACTAATCATATTCACCTGTATTATTAGTATTATATACGCAATATTATACGAAAGAGCGGGTTTTATAATTTCTACAATATTCTTTTTAGAGGCTATACTAACAGCCATCAATGGCAAGGATCAGTGGAAGATTAATACCATTGTTGCGGTATGCTTTAGTGTAGGTATATATATTTTATTCTCAAAAATATTAGGTATCATACTACCTATAACGCCAATTATAAACATTTAAAATGGAGGTGAAAATGTATGGAAACAATATTTACTAATCTTATGCATGGTTTCACTGTGGCTATGACTCCTATGAATATATTTTGGGTTACATTTGGTGGAGTATTAGGAACTATAATAGGAATGTTACCAGGGTTAGGACCTGCTACAGGGGTGGCGGTACTGTTGCCTTTAACCTTTACCATGGGACCTACAGCAGCGTTGATAACTATGTGTGGTGTATATTATGGAGCTATGTATGGAGGCTCAAGAAGTTCTATTCTCATAAATACTCCTGGGGATGGAGCAGCCATAGCTTCTGCTTTTGATGGATATCCTATGACCTTAAATGGAAGGGCAGAGGCGGCTCTTGCTATTTCAGCTATAGCTTCTTTTATTGGAGGAACTATTTCTACTATAGCAATGACCTTTGTAGCCCAACCAGTAGCTTACTTTGCTTTAAAATTTGGCCCTGCAGAATACTTTGTATTAATGGTTTTTGCATTATCCGCTACGGCTTCTTTATCTGAAGAAAATCTAGTAAAAGGTTTTATATCAATGATATTGGGGCTAATGATATCTACAGTAGGAATAGATCCTCAATCAGGCATACAAAGATTTACCTTTGGCATATTAGAGCTTCAAGGGGGTATCGATTTTCTAGTAGTTATTATAGCAATGTATGCTTTAGGGGAAGTGTTTAAAAGTTTTGCTGCATTAAAAGAAGGAAAGAAAAAAATGCAGACAAAGTTCGGAAGAATATGGATAACAAAAGAGGATTGGAAGAGAAGTTGGAGGGCAATACTTAGAAGTACACCTTTGGGATTCTTCATAGGAGCATTACCAGGTGCTGGCGGTACCATGGCAGCATTAATGGCTTATAATAGTGAAAAGCAAATATCAAAACACTCTGATGAATTTGGAAAAGGTGCTATAGAAGGATTGGCTGCTCCAGAAGCAGCTAATAATGCGGCTTCTGTAGGAGCACTCATACCAATGATGACTTTGGGAGTCCCAGGTTCAGGAACTACAGCAGTTATGATGGGAGCTTTACTTATGCTAGGATTACAGCCAGGGCCATTACTCTTTGAACAACATCCAGACGTAGCCTGGGGGCTCATAGCAAGTATGTATATTGGCAATATAATATTAGCTATAGTAAATATACCTATGGCGGGAATATTGGTTAGATTATTAGCTATACCTCCAAAGATTTTATATCCTATAATTTTAGGCTTAGCCTTTGTAGGAACCTATGCTATAGGAAATAGTGTAGTAGATTTTTATCTATTAGTTATTTTTGGATTGATAGGATATTTTATGTGGAAGGCTGAAATACCAACATCACCATTGATTTTAGCAGTAATTGTTGGAAACAGTATGGAACAATCATTTAGACAGGCTGTAAAAATATCTGATGGAAGTTTATCTGTATTCTTTGGTTCTGCAATATGTGTGATATTAATTATATTAACAATAGTATCTATACTTTATCCTTTTATAAGAAAGGCTATGGTAAGAAGAAGAGATTTAGGTATAGCCAAGTAATTAATTTGAAGTCATAGGTAATCATAAATAATGATTTACTTATGACTTTATTATATATAAATGGATAGATTTACACTAACAATATAATATAATATAATAAAAGATAATTATTTTTAGTGGCTTATTTAGCTCTTACTAGGGAGTGAAGATTTTTGAAATGGAAGATAAATATAAAGGGTTTAATAAAAAGAATAATAGATGATGAAATATTTGCTTTGGCATCTCAATTATCCTATAGCTTGTTATTAGCTTTTTTTCCATTCCTTATATTTTTAATGACTTTAATAGGATTTAGTTCAATAAATAGTGAACTTGTATTATCAGAACTAAGTAACATATTACCTACAAGTGCTTATGAATTAGTTCGTAACACAGTAGTAGAAATATTGGAAACAAGAAATACAAATTTATTATCCTTTGGTATTATATTAACTTTGTGGACTGCATCCAGCGGATTTAGAAGTGTAATAAAGGGAATAAACAAAGCTTATGATGAGAAGGAAAAAAGATCCCTTTTTAAAGTAATAGGAATTTCTATAATTAGTACTTTAGGTCTAGGATTTTTAATAATAATAACCATACTTTTATTGGTTTTTGGACAAATAATTGGCTCTTTATTAGCTAAAAAGATGGGCTTCAGTTATTTGTTCAATATTATATGGTATTTATTAAGATATGTAATAATTATTTTTTCTATGATAACAATATTTGCTTTAATATATCATTATATTCCAAGTAGAAGATTAAAATGGAGGGAAGTGATACCAGGGGCAATATTTAGCACACTGGGTTGGATAGTTGTTTCTTTTGGATTTGCTTTTTATGTTAATAATTTTGGCGATTATTCAAAGGTATACGGAAGTATTGGTGCAGTAATAATTCTTTTAACATGGCTGTATTTAACCTCAGTAATAATTATAATTGGTGGGGAAATAAATGCATCAATAGCTATAGATAATGGTGTAAAATATAAAGATAAGAGTTACCGTTAAGCAGAGCTCTTATCTTTTAAAGTTAGTCTTTTATTCATATGGTCTATATTTATTATAGTAGTATTTAATAAAAACTCTATATTGTTTTCTTTGAAAATATTGACTTATCACAGTGTGTTATGCTAAAATGTCTTTAAAATTAAATAAGATGCTTCTTATCCAGAGAGGTGGAGGGACTGGCCCGATGAAACCCGGCAACCGGAAAGTTATATACTTTCAAGGTGCCAATTCCAGCAGGTGTAAGACCTGATAGATAAGAGGAGAAGTTGTACTTCTTGTATCTATCTACAAGGAGTTTTTTTATTTTTAAAATAAGATTATATTTTATTTAGGAGGAAATATTAATGAAAAATAATGAATTAAAAGGAAGGGCTAGTGCCTTATTGCCATTACTAGTTTTTATAGTTTTATATGTGGTAATTGCACTTATTTCAAAGGATTTCTATGCAATGCCTGTTAGTGTTCCTTTTCTTATTGCAGGAATTATTGCTTTATTAATGAATAGAAAAGAAACTATATCAAATAAGTTAGATATATTTTGTAAAGGAGCAGGGGAACCTAATATTATACTCATGTGTGTAATATTTATATTGGCAGGAGCCTTTGCTCAAGTAGCTAAGGATATGGGAGCTGTTGAATCCACAGTTAATTTAGGATTGTCAATTTTACCAAGTAATATATTAATATCTGGAGTTTTTATTATTGGATGTTTTATATCTATTTCCATTGGAACTTCCATGGGAACCATAGTAGCATTAGCTCCTATGGCTGTAGGCATTGCAGATAAAACAGGCATATCGGTGGCTTTGGTTATAGGTGCAGTAGTAGGAGGGGCTATGTTTGGAGACAACCTTTCCATGATATCTGATACTACCATCGCGGCTACTAGGACACAAGGATGCGATTTAAAAGATAAGTTTAAAACAAATTTCTTCATAGTATTACCAGCAGCAATTGCAACAGCTATCATATTTGCTATTATTACCTCGGGAAATAATACAATTTTAAGAGGTGAATATAACTATAGCTTAGTAAAAGTCCTCCCTTATGTGTCTGTACTTATAGCAGCACTTGCAGGGGTAAATGTTTTGTCAGTGTTAGTGGGGGGTACAGTGCTTTCAGGAATCATTGGAATGATTTATGGGGCTTTCGATTTTGTAGGATTTTTGCAGTCCATAGCTAAAGGAATTAATGGTATGTCTGAATTAGTTATTATATCATTAATAATTGGTGGTACCGTTGAATTAATAAAATTTAATGGAGGAATAGATTTTTTATTAAGCTTTATTACCAGCAGGGTAAAAACAAGAAGGGGAGCAGAATATGGCATAGCCTTACTAGTATCTTTAGTTGATATATGCACAGCTAATAATACCATTGCTATTGTTATGACAGGCCCATTAGCTAAGAATATATCTGAAAAATATGGTATAGAACCACAAAAATCAGCCAGCTTATTGGATACTTTTTCATGCTTCTGTCAAGGAATAATTCCCTATGGAGCACAGCTATTAGCTGCTTCTAGTTTAGCAAAGATATCTCCATTTTTAATCATGAAGTATTTATATTATCCTTATTTGATGGGAGTATGTGCCATAATTGCTATAGCTTTAGGTTTGCCTAAAATAAAAGCAGTTGGAAGAAAAGAGTTTTCAAAAGGAGCGTAATAAAAAAATTTAGCAAGGCTGAATTTTCATCACAACTATTACCTCCTAGTTCTTACCCTTTACTTATTTACAGAAAATAATTAATTTTAATCTAATTTTAATGTTTTTAATTTAATATTGAAATTAATTATAAACAACTATTATAATGTATTTAATATAAAAAACATTGCGATTTCATATCAAAGGAGAAAGATTATGAATACTTTAAAGGTTTTTGCTATGTCTGCAGTGCCACTTATTGAACAAAGAGGGGCCATACCTTTAGGAATACTGTTTTATCACATGAACCCTTCATTTGTCTTTATGGTTAGTTTTCTAGGGAGTTTATTGCCAGTTCCCTTTATATTATTGATGTTTAATTCTATCTTTAAATGGATGAAAAAATATAAATTCTTTGATCCAATTAATAATATAATTGAAAACAAGATAAGGAAAAATTCTGGGAAAATGGAGAAGTATAAAGAAATTGGGTTAATTACTTTTGTAGCTATACCACTGCCAACTACAGGACTATGGACTGGCAGTGCCATTGCAGCTTTTTTAGGGCTTGATTTTAAAAAATCTCTATTATGTACATCCATAGGAGGTATATTATCTGCATTTATAATAACCATATTGTGTGTAGTGTTTCCAGCATTATTCTAGAATGGATATAATAAAATATAGTCAAATTGGTAAGATATTCGACATGGATGAGTTACTTCTCTTCCATGTATTACCATAACCATAATATATGGTAACCGTTTAGCCATATTTAATGGAATTAATGTCATATTAGCAAGATAAGTTGTATAGATCCCTTCTCATGAAATGACAGCTTTTTTTTAAAATAGGTGATAATATAATATTAAAGTTAATTGTATGGGGGGATTGAAATTATGTTAGTTGTAGAAAACTTAGTTATGAATACTAAGGAAGGAGATAAAGAGTGTAATTATTATTATAGACTACTAAAGGATGAGGTCACCCTAAATTATGGAGGAGAATCGATAGAAGTACAAGCCTATGGCATAGAAATTGAAAGACAGGATAGAATAGACGGAAATGTAATTAATATTGAAAGGGATTATGTAAAATGCATAAGTCCTCAAAGGTATAAAGTACATAAATTACTTAAACTTTTATATAACAATACAGTATCACCTGTTCATCTAGTAGATATACTTGGAGATTATATAGATGAATATATTATAGATTTTGATAAGGAATTAATGGATATAGCAACAAATTAAAAAAGTGCAGAGCACTTTTTTTAGTTGACAGAGGACAATTGACAATTGACAATTGACAGTTAAGGAGGCTTTTTTTCTGCTGACACTACAGAAAAGCTTTAAATAATTTTTTAAATAATAAAGTATAAAAAATAGATAATAAATATGGACAATTTTTCTCCATTAACATTACGAAAGAATTTTTATTGAATAATTTCCTTAAAGAAAACTGCTGGGTATGATAAAACACTCCTTGTTGTTTTATCAAAGCCTAAGTGTTCTTTTAATGATGTTACAGGCTTTTACCCTAAAGTTTATGCAAAAAATTATCCTTAACTGTCCACTGTCAATTGTCAACTTTAAAAAATTGGTAACAATTTTTTAAAATATTAAGTTTATGCTAAAATAGAGGTAATTAACCTCTATTTTTTTACCCATGTTTTTAGGAGGAATGGTTTTGATCAAAGGAATAGGAACAGATATTATTGAAATAGAAAGAATAAATAAGGCTGTGAAAAGAAATTCAAATTTTTTAAATAAAATATTTACAGATAAAGAGCTAGAGTATTTTAAACGCAGGAATTTTAAAGGAGAGACCATAGCTGGTGGATTTGCAGGGAAAGAAGCGGTAGCAAAAGCCTTTGGAACAGGCTTTAGAAATTTTAATATAAAAGATATAGAAATACTAAGGGATGATTTTGGAAAACCTATAGTTTATATAAATGGCAAGGCCGAAGAATTGTTAAAGGCATATGGAAACTATAAAATTCATATAAGCATATCCCATAGTAAAGAAAATGCTATTGCATATGCGTTAATGGAGGTGGATTAGTATGAAAATTGGTACTGCAGACATAGCAAAAAAAATAGATAACTATTGCATTGACTCATTAAAAATACCTGGGATTGTTTTAATGGAAAATGCATGTATTAAGGTTTTAAAACATATAGATTTAAATAAGTTTAATTCTTTCGTAGTAGTTTGCGGCAAAGGGAATAATGGAGGAGATGGTTTTGCTGTTGCTAGACATCTAGTCACCTTAGGGAAAAAGGTGGAGGTATTTCTAGTGGGTACAGCGGAAGGCATGAGCAATGACTGCAGTGTAAATTATGCTATATTGAAGAACATGAATATAAAGATAAATAGCATAAACAATTTAGAAGATATAAATGAGCTAAGGGAAGCTCTGGAAAGAAATCATGCTACCATAGATGCTATGTTTGGTATAGGGCTAAAAGGAAAGGTAGAAGGTATTTATGCTTCAGTAATATCAGTTATAAATGAAAATAGCAGCCACATTTTATCAATAGATGTACCATCAGGACTAGATAGTGATAATGGCAAAATATTAGGTAATTGTATTAGAGCCAATAAAACTGTTTCCTTTACATTATACAAAAAAGGATTTTTAAATTATAGTGCAGATAAATTAATAGGGGATATAGTAATTGAGGACATTGGTATACCAGAGTTTGTTATAAGCAAATTTCACGAAAATGAATTTATTATGGATAAATATATGATTAACAAAAATATAATTCAAAGGGATAAATATTCTTATAAAGGTGATTATGGAAGGGCATTAGTTATAGCAGGTTCTAAAGGATATACGGGAGCGGCATATATAACTACGGAGGCAGCAGTTAGAAGTGGAGCTGGTCTGGTAACATTATGCACTTATGAGGATGTTTATAAGATTTTAAGCTGTAAACTTATAGAGGCCATGACTATTTCTTTTCAGGACACAGAAAAGTTTAAAGAATTATTTGCTAAAAGTAATTCTATAGCTATAGGACCAGGTTTAGGGAATAATGAAAAAACTTTTAACCTTGTTAAAGATGCAATATTAAAAGCTAACTGCCCAGTAATAATAGATGCAGATGGAATCAATGTGCTAAGTGGCAGAGTAGATCTACTTAAGGAAAAGAATAATAAAATAATATTAACTCCTCATCTAGGGGAAATGTCAAGATTAATAAATATGCCTATAGATTATATAAAGGAAAATAGAATAGAGGTTGCAAAAAATTTTGCAAAAAAATATGATGTGATTTTAATTCTAAAGGGGTATAACACCGTAATAACTGATGGAGATAAAGTCGTTATTAATCCAACAGGGAATAGTGCTATGGCTTCTGGGGGAATGGGAGATTGTTTAACAGGAATAATAACTTCTTTTATAGCCCAGGGTTATGATCCCATGGTGGCAGCCTATGTAGGAACTTTTATACATGGATACTGTGGAGAAAAGTTGTCTAATAATATGTTTTGTGTTAATGCTAGTCATGTTTTGGATAAGTTACCAATGACCATAAAAGAGATTCAAAATTTATAGATTTTATAATATATCACATCAGAATATTCAATTGAATACAGGAATAGTATTAGTAATATAAATAATTCAATTCTTATAGGAGGAATTGCATGAAAAAAAAATTATTAATATTTCCTGTTATTTTTTTTGTTTTTTCTTTAATATTATTTTCTTGTGCTTATAAAGCTGACAAGAGCAAAAAAAGTATAGAATTTGTAAAAAACCTTAAGAGCTATAGCTGCGATTGTGTTATAACCTTAGAAAACGATAGACAGATGCTGGAGTACAATTGTAAGCAATATTACCATAGGAAAATTGGAGGAAGAATAGACATAGATGAAAATAGGATTTTAATCTATAAAAGTGATAAAATATATGTAACTGACTTAAAATCAGGAATTAAATATACTTTAGATAAAGATTTTGACACTATATATAAGATTAGCATGGTAGGAGAATATGTTGGTTTGATGTATACTAATGAAGAAGTAAAAACTTCTCTTAAAAATATAGATGGTATGGAGTATACTATTATAGAATTATTAATACCAGGTATGAACAGAAATCTATACAAAGGTAAGATGTATATTAATAATAGAGATAGTCTGCCAGAAAAACTAGAAATACTTGATGCCAATAATAAAGAAAAAGTAAGGATTACTTATAAACAGTTTAATCCTAATATTGAATTAGATGATAAACTCTTTAATGTAGAATAAGAAGGGTGGAATATAATTTGTTTAGACATTTAAGACCAGTTTGGGCAGAAATAGATTTGGATAATTTAGCTCATAATATGCAAGAAATAAAAAGACTATCAAAAAGTAAGGAAATAATAGCAACAGTTAAGGCAGACGCTTATGGGCATGGAGCTTTAGATATAGCACCAACTCTATTGGCTAATGGAGCCACTAGGTTAGCAGTAGCAGTAGTAAATGAAGCTGTTGAACTTAGAAGGGGAGGAATAGACTGCCCAATTATGGTTCTAGGTTTTACCCCAGATAGTTTAATAGATAGCATTTTAAAATATGATATAGAACAAACAGTATATACCTATGATTTAGCAGAAAAAATATCTAAAATGGCCATAGAAAAAAATAAAATAGCTAAAATTCATATAGCTCTAGATACAGGTATGGGAAGAATAGGATTTACTCCAGAGGAAAAAAGCTTAAACCAGGTATATAAAATAAGTAAATTGCCAAACATAATAATCGAGGGCTTATTTTCCCATTTTTCAACTGCAGATGCATATGATAAATCCTATACCAATATGCAATTTGAAAAATTCAATTGGTTTTATGATAAACTAAAAGAAAAGGGTGTAAAAATTAATATTAGACATATTGCCAATAGTGCTGCAATTATTGATTTGCCAGAAACCCATTTAGAAGGGGTTAGGCCAGGAATTATACTTTATGGATATTATCCTTCAGAAGAAGTGTCAAAAGATAAGATAAAATTAAAACCAGTTATGACATTAAAAACAAACATTGTGCATTTAAAAGAAATGGACCAAGGGCAGTATATAAGTTATGGCAGAGCATTTCAAACTAGAAGACCAAGTATAATTGCAACTTTGCCAGTGGGCTATGCAGATGGGTATACAAGATTATTATTTAACAAGGCTAAGGTAATAATCAATGGTAGTTTTGCACCAGTTGTAGGGAGAATATGCATGGATCAATGTATGGTAGATGTGACTGATATCGGAGAAGTAAAAGTTGGAGATGAAGTCATATTAATGGGAGAATATAAGAATTTAAAAATGACTGCAGATGAAATTGCAGAATTATTAGGAACTATAAATTATGAAATAACTTGCATGATAAGTAAAAGAGTACCAAGAGTTTATATAAAAGATGGGGAAGTAATTAAAATAAGAAACTATGTATAATAATACCAAATGCGAAAATGATTAAAATACTAAAATTCCTTTGACATTGTCGTAAAAATAGGATTATAATAATTCTGTACATATCTTTTGCATAAGTTAATAGGAGGTATAAATTTCAATGTCAGGATCAAAGAGATTAGTAGTAAACCTCTCAGAGACACTCAATAATGAATTTAATAAAGCACTAAAAGAAGATTCTAAAAAAAGAAGTGAATTTATTCGTGAAGTTATAATACTATATATTGAGGAGAAAAAAAAATTAAAAGAAATGGAACAAATGAAAATGGGATATTCAGAAATGGCCAAAATTAATTTAGAGTTTGCAGAGATGGGCTTTGCAAGTGACATTAGAGATTTAAAAGAATATGAAGCGAAGCTTCCGGAGAGTGATTGGTCCGATGACAACAATAGTGAAAAGAGGAGATATATTCTATGCTGATCTAAGCCCTGTAGTTGGTTCAGAACAGGGAGGAATAAGACCTGTAATCATTATACAAAATGATATAGGCAATAAATATAGTCCCACTGTTATTGTAGCAGCGATTACTTCACAGATAAATAAAGCAAAATTGCCAACTCATGTTGAGATTTCTTCAGAGGAATATGGATTAAATAAAGATTCTGTAGTTTTGCTTGAACAGATACGAACTTTAGATAAAAGAAGACTTAAAGAAAAAATAGGACACATGACTAACAGCGATATGAAAAAAGTAGACGAAGCACTTTTAATAAGTATAGGGTTAAAACAGTAAGGGCATTATGCCCTTACTTTTATGTATATGGTAGTGGCAAATAAAATATTAGTTTCAAAAATTTTGCAGGAGGTTAGAAAAATGAAAAAAACTATAGAAGAACTTAAAAGCATAGCTAAGCAGATAAGAAAAGATATTATAACTATGCTTACAGAATCACATTCTGGGCATCCAGGTGGTTCACTATCTGCAGTTGAAATATTGGTTACTCTATATTTCTATGAAATGAATGTTAGCAAAGAAAAGTGCAAAGACTTAAATAGGGATAGATTTGTACTCTCTAAAGGGCATGCAGCACCAGCGCTATATAGTGTCCTTGCAAGAAAAGGATTTTTTAATGTAGATGAGTTGAAAAGCCTTAGAAAAATAGGATCTATATTACAGGGTCATCCTAATATGAATGAAGTACCTGGAGTAGACATGTCAACAGGTTCGTTAGGTCAAGGCATTTCTGCAGCTGTAGGCATGGCTTTAGCTGGGAAGATTGATAAAAAAGATTATAGAGTATATGCATTACTTGGAGATGGTGAATTAGAAGAAGGGCAGGTATGGGAAGCTGCAATGTCTGCTGCTCACTATGGACTAGATAATTTAACTGCTTTTGTGGATAATAATGGACTACAAATAGATGGACCAGTTAAGGAAGTAATGAATCCAGAACCAATAACTGATAAATTTAAAGCCTTTGGCTGGAATGTTTTATTCATTGATGGTCATAATTTTGAAGAAATTATAAATGCTATAGAAGAAGCTAAAAAAATTCAAGATAAACCAACAGCTATAGTTTGTAAAACGGTAAAAGGAAAAGGAGTATCCTTTATGGAAAATCAAGCCAGCTGGCATGGTACTGCCCCTAATATTGAACAATGTGAACAGGCATTAAGAGAGATAGGAGGGGAAGAATAATGTCAAATAAAATAGCTACAAGAGAAGCTTATGGTAAAGCTTTAGCAGAATTAGGAATGAATAATTCCAAAGTAGTAGTTTTAGATGCGGATTTATCCAAATCTACAAAAACTGCAGATTTTAAAAAGGTATGCCCTGAAAGATTTATAAATATGGGAATAGCAGAAGGAAACATGATGTCAGTGGCAGCAGGTATGTCCACTTGTGATAAAATACCTTTTGTTAGTACATTTGCTATATTTGCAACAGGAAGAGCTTATGAGCAAGTAAGAAATTCTATTTGCTATCCTAAATTGAATGTGAAAATATGTGCTACTCATGCAGGTATAACAGTAGGTGAAGATGGAGCTTCTCATCAATCAGTAGAGGATATATCACTAATGAGAGGTATTCCAAACATGATAGTTATATGTCCTTCAGATGCTATAGAAACAGAAAAAGCTGTAAAGGCTGTTGCTGAATATAATGGGCCTTGTTATATAAGGCTTGGAAGATCTGGTGTGCCTGTAATAAATGATTTTGCAGAATATGATTTCAAGATAGGAAAAGCTGTAAAGTATAGAGAAGGAAAAGATGCTACTATAATAGCTACAGGTATAATGGTAGATGCAGCACTTGAAGCTTATAATATACTTGCAGAAGAGGGAATAAAGGTTAGGGTATTAAATATACATACTATAAAACCTATAGATGAAGAAGCAATAGTAAAAGCCGCAAGGGAAACTGGAGTTATTATAACTGCTGAGGAACATAGCATTATAGGAGGACTTGGATCTGCTGTATGTGAGGTAACAAGTGAAAAACATCCAGTACCAGTAGTTAGAGTTGGAATAAATGATACTTTTGGCGAAAGTGGAAAACCAGAAGAATTATTAAAAGCATATGGATTAACTGCAGAAAATATTGTAAAGGCAGTAAAAAAAGGACTGGATTTAAAATAATATTAGTATATAATTGCTTTAGAAGTTATAGATAATTTCTAAAGCAATTTCTTATATTTGCAGACTATGAGAGTGAGGAATCATATGAAAGAGTATTTAAAGGATATACTATATTGTATAAAGTTTTCCATATATATATTTATAGTAACGTTTCTTATAGGGGGAGTTATTGGAATAATAGTTGGAGGATTTAATTTAATAGTTATTATGGATTGGGGAAGCAGAATTTCCCAATATGTATCCTTTTTAGGTTTATTTATATCGGCCTTATCTTTTATGAGTGAAAATTTAATGAGACCTCTAAATTACGAGGAACAATGGAAGACATATTTTTCAAAGCTTAATTTAACATTTGTTATTTTTTTTATTTCTTTATTTATTTTAATATTTTCTATATGCATTCAAGATAAAGTTTGGGTTTTAACAAAATAATTTTGTGTAGGAGCAGGGTATACTATGAAAAAATTTAGGGAATATTTTTTCATTACACTAGGAGTACTTATGGTGGCACTAGCTACAAAATTTTTATTAGCACCAAATAAAGTAGCCGCAGGTGGAGTGATAGGATTAGCAATAATAATAAATAATTTTTTCCCTTTTTTAGATATAGGACTTTTATCCTTAATAATGAATGGCTTTTTATTTATTATAGCTTTTATTTTTATAGGGAGTAAGTTTGGAGGTAAAACTATATATGCTAGTTTAAGCTTATCTGGTATTATATGGTTTTTAGATAGAACGGTAACATCAAATGTACCCATAACCAATGACCTTTTTTTAGCATCAATATTTGGTACCGTTGTATCTGGAATAGGTATGGGAATTGTATTTAATCAAAATGCATCCACTGGCGGTACGGATATAATTGCAAAGATATTGAGTAAGTTTATTAATGCACCTATAGGGAAGTCGCTTCTTGTAGTGGATTTCGTAATAACTATTTTCTCAGCCCTTTCTTTTGGAATTGAAATAGGATTGTATTCTTTATTAAGTGTACTAGTTAACGGATTTATAATAGATTTAATAATTGAAGGATTAAATGTTTGCAAACAAATTATGGTTATAAGTCCTAAGAATGATTCAATAAATAAGTTTATTATAAATGAACTAGGAAGAGGCTGTACAATATTTACAGGCATAGGCGGCTATACCGGTAATGATACATATGTACTATATACAGTTTTAAGTAGAAGAGAATTCATAAGACTAAAAGAATTTATTATAGAAGTAGACAAAAAAGCCTTTATCACTGTAGGAGATGTTCATGAGGTTTTAGGAGAGGGTTTCAAGGATATATCTGGAGAAGAATAATATTAAAACTGTCGATAATTAAAAAAGCATTCGACAGCTTTTTACTTTTATAGATTAAGTTGTATTAAAATATAACTAATAACTTAATTAGTAATAGTTTTAAGGATTTTAATTGTCAAATTAATTACTTATTATGTTATAATAACAATAGTGAATTTTTAAATAGCATTAAACGTATTAATATAAGAGGAGAGATTTTTAATGATTGAATTTAAAAATGTAAGTAAGATTTATAATCATAATATATTCGCGTTATCAAATGTAAACATAGTAATAGAAAAAGGGGAATTTGTATTCTTAGTTGGACCAAGTGGAGCTGGTAAATCAACTTTTGTAAAAGCATTATTAAAAGAGATAGATCTAACCAATGGAAGCATTATAGTAAATAACACAGATATAACCAAATTAAAAAGAAATGATATACCTTATTATAGAAGAAAAATAGGAGTAGTATTTCAGGATTTTAGACTTATACCTAATTTAAGTGTATATGAAAATGTGGCTTTTGCAATGAGAGTTATAGAGGCACCTGTAAAGGAAATAAGAAAGAGGGTTCCTATGGTACTCTCTATGGTAGGACTTTCAACAAAATACAAAGCTCTTCCTCATCAGTTATCTGGAGGAGAACAACAAAGGGTATCTTTGGCAAGAGCTATGGTTAATAACCCAGCATTGCTTATTGCGGACGAGCCTACTGGAAATCTTGATCCTGATACTGCTATGGAAATAATGGACACGCTTAATGATATAAATCATGCTGGCACAACTGTGTTGATGGCTACTCATGCTAAAGATATAGTTGACAATATGAGAAAAAGAGTTATAGCATTAGAAAAAGGTGTTGTAATAAGAGATGAAAAGAGAGGTGCATACGGATATGAAGATTAGTACTTTAAAATATTTTGCCATAGATTCTTTGAAAAGTATAAAAAGAAATAAAACTATAAGTTTTGCATCAGCTGCTACTGTTGCAGCTACTCTATTTATATTAGGAGTATTTTTACTTACAGCTTTGGATGTGCAGCAAGTAATAAAAAATGTGGAATCTAGAGTGGAAATAAAAGTATTTTTAAATAATGATATAACTATAGGTGAGGAAAAAGCATTGGAGACAAAGATAAAAGGAATGAGTGAAGTAGCTAGTGTAAAATATGAAACTAAACAGGAGGCTATGAAGAACTTTAAAGAACAGATTGGAGAAGATAATAAGGCTCTTCTTGAAGGCTTAGAAAAGGATAATCCTCTTCCAAATGCATATGTAGTGAAGGTTAAGGATCCGGAAATGGTTTCAAAGGTTGTAGATTCTGTGAAGGATATGAAAGGAATATATGAGATTCAAGCAGGAAAGGAAATAGTTGACAGAGTGGTTGCCGTGACAAAAACTATAAAATGGATAGGCATGGCATTATTTGCTATACTTATTGGTGTTTCATTATTTTTAATAGGCAATACTATTAAAATTACTTTATATTCAAGAAGAAGAGAAATAGGCATAATGAAATATATAGGAGCTACAGACTGGTTCATAAGATGGCCATTCATCATTGAAGGTATGATTATTGGTATTATCGGAGCAATTGTAGGATGCATACTGCTATACTATGGTTATAATGTAGTGTACACAAAGGTTTCTACAAATCTGTTTTTAGTCAAGCTAGTTCAACCTAAATATGTACTTACTAATATTTCTTGGCAGTTTGGCTTATTAGGAATACTAATAGGTTCAATAGGAAGTATGCTGTCCATAAGAAAATTCCTTGCAGTTTAGATAAATGATGAATAAATATTATATTTTGAACACTCTGCTTCTATAGTAGGGTGTTCAAAATATTTTTGTAAATTTATTTTTTTTAATGTTATAATTACTTATGATTTATATAAATATATATAGTGAGTTCATTATATATATTTTATGGTGAAAATATAAAACTTAAGCTAGCACTTTGCTGAAAAGGAGTGGGGTAAATGAATAAAAAGAAATGGATAGGGTGGACAATAGCAATAATACTTTTAACTAATGTTGCAACCTTTCTAGGAACTAACGCTATATCTTTAGCTATGCCAAATGGAAAAGTTATAATTAATAGAGATGATTATAATAGATTTTTAGAATTTTCTAAATTATTTGGAATAAAGGAAATAATTCAGGATAAGTATGATGGAAAAATAGACAATGCTGCCTTAGAAGAAGGAGCAATTAAAGGAATGACATCGGCTCTTAATGATCCATATACGGTTTTTATGGATAAAAAGGAATTTGAAGAATTTAATGCTCAAACAGAGGGAAATTATAGCGGTGTAGGTCTACAAGTTCAAGCTAAAGAAAATAAAATAGTTGTAGCAGATGTATTTGAAGATTCTCCAGCTAAAAAAGCTGGTGTACTGCCAAAGGACGAAATAGAAAAGGTAGATGGAAAGGCAGTCAACGGTAAAGAATTAGATAAAGCAGTAACTATGATGAAAGGACCAGAGGGCACAAATGTAACTATAACTTTTTTTAGAGAGGGAAAAGGACTTTATGACGTTACTTTAAAAAGATCTAAAATTAACTTAGTAACTGTTAAGGGAGAAATGGTATCAAATGATGTAGGTTACATACAGATTTCTATGTTTGATGAAAATACAAGTAAAAATCTAAAGAAAGAATTAGATTTGTTAAAAAGTAAAGGCATGAAGTCACTAATAATTGATTTAAGAGGTAATCCAGGCGGGTTGTTAGATGAATGTGTAGATATGGTTTCAAACTTTGTTCCTAAGGGAAAAGTTATAGTTTCTACTATAGATAAATATAAAACAGAAAAGCAATATAAGTCTAAAGGTGGGGATTATATAGGTTTACCACTAGTAGTACTAACTAATGAAGGTTCAGCAAGTGCTTCTGAAATATTTTCTGGGGCTATAAGAGACTATAATATAGGAACCTTAATTGGAGAAAAAACCTTTGGTAAAGGTGTGGTTCAGACTTTAATAGATACAGGTGATGGAACTGCCTTAAAGGTTACAATATCAAAATACTATACTCCTAATGGAGAAAATATACATGGAACCGGAATAAAGCCTAATATTGAAGTTAAGTATCCAGAAGAATTACTGAAAAAACCTTATAACAGGGCAACAGATCCCCAATTTAAAAAAGCATTAGGAGTAGCAGAGAAAAAAATAGAGGGGGGGAGATAAATTAATAATGAATATTCTACTTTATACCCTTAAGGCTGTAGCTTTTGCCTTAACAGATCCTTATTCAGTATTTTTTTTGGTGATCTTAAGTGTATTCTTATATATTCAAAATAGAAAAACTTCAGCAATGCAGAAGATGATTATTGGGGAGCAAATAAACTCCCCTTTTGAATTAACAATATCTCAATTGGTTATGGGAATTTTAGCTGGGACTTTTGGTAGTATTATTATGTCCTATTTTGGTGTAGTTTTTTATCAAAACTCAGCTATTGAAATTCTTTTTTTAATTTCCATATTTTTAATGGCTTTTAACACTAGATTTATTTGTTTCTCCTATTCTGGAGCTATTTTAGGTGGACTGAGTATTGTAAATACTATAATTGCTTCTATATATGGTACTAAAGAGATTCAGTTATTTAAATTTGATATTACATCTTTAATGACTATGATTGCTGTATTGCATTTTGTAGAAGGATTACTTGTAATAACAGATGGCAGCAGAGGAACTGTGCCAGTTTTCTCAAAAAGAGAGGATAAGATAATAGGAGGCTTTATAATGAAAAGATATTGGGCTTTACCTATTGCTTTATTTATAATCCTTAATAGCAATTATACAGTGAACATGGGAGATGTAGTCCAAATGCCTAACTGGTGGCCTATTATACATAGTACTATTCCTTCAGATATTTTTAAAAAAGCCGTAGTTATGTTGGTACCATTTTATGGAGTGCTTGGTTATAGCAGTGTTACTTTTACCAAGACAAAAAGGGCTAAAGTTAGGGAATCAGGTCTTCTTATAATTGTATACAGTATAGTTTTATTCTTCTTGGCCCAGTTATGTTATATAAATATTTATTATAAAATACTAGTAGTATTATTTGCACCCTTAGCCCATGAGGGTATTATTTATCTACAAAGATATGGTGAATTAAATAGAGAGCCACTGTATGTAAGTGAGGATGGAATGAAAGTATTAGAGGTAGCACCTGATTCACCGGCAGATCATATGGAAATAAAGAGCGGAGATTCCTTAATGGCAATAAATGATACGGAAATAGAAACAGAAGATGATATACTGGAAATGATAAGTAATACTCCAGGAGATATAATTTTAAAAATGGAAAAAACTAATGGGGTTATTAAAGAGGTTGTATATAAGGCAGCTGATAGAAAGAGCAGGCTGGGAGTTGTGTTTGTTCCAAAATTTATACCAAAGGACAAAGTAGTTGTTAAGCTTAAAGATAATACTTTTTCAGAGGTATTAAATAAGATAAAAAATAAGGATAAAGATGGTGATAAATAAATTATGGGAGAATTTAAGATACACTCTAAATTTAAGCCTACTGGTGATCAACCGCAGGCTATAGATAATTTAGTAAGGGGTATAGAAAGAGGAGAAAAATTTCAAACTCTTTTAGGAGTTACAGGATCAGGCAAAACTTTTACTATGGCAAATATAATAGAAAAGGTTCAAAGGCCAACTTTAGTATTGGCTCATAATAAAACTTTAGCAGCTCAGCTATGCTCAGAATTTAGAGAATTTTTTCCTGAAAATTGTGTGGAGTATTTTGTATCTTACTATGATTATTATCAACCAGAAGCTTATGTACCTCAAACGGACACCTATATAGAAAAGGATGCTTCAATAAATGATGAAATAGATAAACTAAGACACTCAGCTACTTCTGCATTATTTGAGAGAAGAGATGTAATTATTGTGGCTTCTGTGTCCTGCATATATGGTCTTGGTAATCCAGAGGAGTATAAAAAGCTTACTATATCCTTAAGAGAAGGTATGGAAAGAGATAGAGATGAGGTTTTGAAAAAACTTGTAGAAATACAATATGAGAGAAATGAAATTAATTTTGTAAGAGGTACTTTTAGAGTAAAAGGAGATGTTATAGACATATTTCCTGCATCTTCAACTAACAAAGGTATAAGAGTGGAGTTTTTCGGAGATGAAATAGAAAAGATAAAGGAATTTGATGTGTTAACTGGTGAAATATTGGGAACTAGAAAGCATGTATCTATTTTCCCGGCTTCCCACTTTGCTACATCTAAGGATAGATTACAAATAGCAATTAAAAAAATAGAAGAAGAGCTAGAAATAAGAGTAAGAGAACTTATAGCAGCAGATAAATTACTAGAAGCTCAAAGATTAAAACAGAGAACTAATTTTGATATAGAAATGATGAGAGAAGTAGGATATTGCAGTGGTATAGAAAATTATTCAAGAATAATGGATGGAAGACTTCCAGGTAGTCCACCTCAAACTTTGTTAGATTATTTTCCTGAAGATTTTTTGCTTTTTATAGATGAAAGCCATGTAACTTTGCCCCAAGTAAGGGGAATGTATGCAGGGGATAGATCTAGAAAAGAAACTCTAGTAAATTACGGTTTTAGGCTTCCTTCAGCCTTTGATAATAGACCCTTACGATTTGAAGAGTTTCAATCTAAATTAAATCAAGTAGTTTTTGTAAGTGCTACTCCAGGAGACTATGAACTTAGCAATTCAGGGAATATAGCGGAGCAGATTATAAGACCTACGGGACTATTGGATCCGGAAATAGTAGTGAAACCAGTAAAAGGGCAGATAGATGATCTTTACTCTCAAATTAAAAAAACTGTAGATAAGGGATTTAGAGTTTTAGTAACTACTCTTACTAAAAAGATGGCGGAAGATTTAACAGCATATTTTAAAGAAATGGACGTAAAAACTAATTATTTACATTCTGGTATAGATACCATTGAGAGAATGAAAATAATTAGAGATTTAAGAAAAGGTGAATTTGATGTTTTAGTTGGGATAAACTTGCTTAGAGAAGGATTAGATATTCCAGAAGTTGCTTTAGTTGCCATATTAGATGCAGATAAAGAAGGCTTCTTAAGATCTGACAGGTCCCTAATACAGATTATAGGAAGAGCAGCAAGGAATTCAGAAAGTAAGGTTATAATGTATGCAGATACTATTACAAAATCTATGGATAAAGCAATAAAAGAGACCAACAGAAGAAGAAGTATACAAATTAAGTATAATAAAGAGCATGGTATAGTGCCTAGGACTATTATAAAGGATATAAGAGATGTAATAGAGGCAACTAAAGTTGGAGAGGGAAAGGTTGAGTATAACAGTTTAGAAGATGCAATTAAAGCTAATAATGACAGTATAGAAGAGTTGATAAATAAATACGAAGAAGAAATGAAAAAAGCAGCTAAGGAATTACAATTTGAGAAGGCTGCAGAGCTTAGGGACAATATATTTAATTTAAAAAAGAAACTAAAAGAAAAAAACAGAAAATCTAAGAACTAAGGAGTGTAATAAATAAAACTATGATAGATAAAATAGTTATAAAAGGAGCGAAAGTCAATAATTTAAAAAATGTGAGCCTTCAAATTCCTAGAGATAAATTCATTGTATTTACCGGACTTTCAGGTTCTGGAAAGTCATCTTTAGCTTTTGACACATTATATGCAGAAGGACAAAGAAGATATGTTGAATCTCTTTCAGCTTATGCTAGACAATTTTTAGGACAAATGAATAAACCAGATGTGGAATATATTGAAGGGCTTTCCCCAGCCATTTCTATTGATCAAAAAACCACTAGCAGAAATCCTCGTTCCACAGTAGGTACTGTAACAGAAATATATGATTATCTTAGATTGTTATATTCCAAAATAGGGATACCTCACTGCCCTAAGTGTGGAAAAGAAATAAAACAACAAACAGTAGATCAAATGGTAGATAGGATTTTGGAATTTCCAGAGAGAACAAAAATCCAGGTGTTAGCACCTATAATTAGGGGAAGAAAGGGAGAACATGTTAAGGTTTTAGAAAATATTAAGAAAAATGGTTATGTAAGAGCCAGGGTAGACGGGGTTACAGTAGATTTAGAAGAGGAAGATATAAAGCTTGAAAAAAATAAGAAGCATAATATAGAAGCTGTAATTGATAGACTAATAGTGAAACCAGATATAAGACCAAGGCTTGCAGATTCTATAGAAACGGCATTAAAACTAGCAGAAGGAATAATAGTTGTAAATGTCATTGATGGTGAGGACATAGTATTTAGTGAAAACTTTGCTTGCCCAGAATGTGGAATAAGTATAGGGGAAATATCGGGAAGAATGTTCTCTTTTAACTCTCCCTATGGTAAGTGTGATTATTGCGATGGATTGGGAACACTTTTGGAAATAGATGAAGATTTAGTTATGCCTGATAAGAGCAAAAGTATATTGGAAGGCGGTATAATACCTTGGGCAAATGGAGTTTTAAAAGAAGATTCTTGGACTTATAGTATTATAACAGCACTATCAAAGAAATATAAATTTAAGCTAGATACTCCTATAGAAAAATTAGACCCAAAGGTTCTAGATATATTGCTTTATGGACTAAAGGGAGAGAAAATAAAGGTTAAATATGAAAGAGAAAATGGAGTTATGGAGTTTCAACATGCCTTTGAAGGGGTTATTAATACACTAAAAAGAAGGTATATGGAAACAAATTCAGATTATATAAAAGATGAAATAGAAGCTTATATGAGTAATAATCCATGCCCTAAATGTAATGGTGCTAGGTTAAAACCGGAGGTTTTGGCTATAACCATAGGAGGGAAAAATATATTTGAATTTTGTAAATTATCCATAAGGGAGGAACTGTCATTTTTAGATTCTCTCAAGCTTTCAGAAAAAGAAAAGATAATAAGTAATCAAATATTAAAGGAAATTAGAAGTAGATTAAACTTTTTAATAGATGTAGGGCTTGATTATTTAAATCTATCCAGAACAGCAGGAACATTATCAGGAGGAGAAGCTCAAAGAATAAGATTAGCAACCCAGATTGGATCAAGTTTAGTAGGGGTTCTATATATATTGGATGAACCTAGTATAGGTCTTCATCAAAGGGATAATGATAAACTTATAGAAACATTAAAGCATTTGAGAGATTTAGGGAATACCTTAATTGTAGTAGAACATGATGAGGATACTATAAGAGCAGCAGATTATATTGTGGATATGGGCCCTGGTGCAGGAGAACATGGAGGAGAAGTAGTTGCTGAAGGAACATTAGAAGATATATTGAATAATGAAAAATCTATAACTGCACAATATTTAAGTGGGAAAAAGAAAATTGAAGTGCCGAAAGAAAGAAGACAAAGTAACGGAAACTCAATAGTCATAAAGGGAGCCAAGGAAAATAATCTAAAAAATATTGATGTAGAATTTCCTTTGGGGGTGTTTACATGCGTTACCGGAGTATCAGGCTCAGGTAAAAGTACTTTGGTAAATGAAATACTATATAAAGGATTGAATAAAAGACTTAATAATTCTAAAGAAAATCCAGGAAGGCATAAGGATATAACGGGACTTGATAATATAGATAAAATAATAAATATAGACCAAAGCCCTATAGGCAGAACCCCTAGATCAAATCCAGCTACTTATACAGGCGTATTTGATATAATAAGGGATGTATTTTCTAATACTTCAGAATCAAAGATGAGAGGATATAAGCCTGGAAGATTTAGTTTTAACGTAAAGGGAGGAAGATGTGAAGCTTGTAAGGGAGATGGAATAATAAAGATAGAAATGCAGTTTTTATCAGATGTATATGTACCCTGTGAAGTCTGCAAAGGAAAAAGATATAATAGAGAAACTTTAGAGGTGAAATACAAAGGAAAAAATATAGATGATGTGTTGAGTATGACCGTAGAAGAAGCATTAGAGTATTTTGAAAATATTCCAAGAATAAAAAATAAGCTTCAAACATTAATGGATGTAGGATTAGGCTATGTGAGATTAGGGCAGCCTTCTACTCAATTGTCAGGAGGGGAAGCTCAAAGAATAAAACTTGCCTATGAGCTTTCTAAGAGAAGCACAGGAAGAACATTATATATTTTAGACGAACCTACCACAGGACTTCATATAGATGATGTTAATAGATTAGTACAAATACTTCAGAGGTTAGTGGAGGGCGGAAATACTGTGGTAGTAATTGAACATAATTTAGATGTTATAAAATGTGCAGATTATATTATTGATTTAGGACCTGAAGGCGGAGAAAAGGGCGGAACTATTATAGCCACAGGTACTCCCGAAGATATAAGTAAAAATAGTAAGTCCTATACAGGACATTACTTAAAAAAAATGTTATAATTTAATTTGGACTAGCATGAAAAACTTAAATGCTAGTCTTTTGACTATAAGTATGCTAAAATTATAAATCGGAATATTTTATATTTAATAAGATAAAAAGAAGGTGATTCCATGTCATTGGGGAAATTAAGCTCTATTTTTGCAATAATAATTATTGCCATAGTATATATGATAATATTTACTGCTTTAAAAATAATGAATAAAGATATTAAAGGCAGCGGAAGAAGAAGAGTTAAGAGAAATTCTGTAGGGCTTGAAATTATAAAACCTGGTAATAGCGCTAATTTAAGAAAGGGCGGGGTAATCCCTATTCAGAAAGAAATAACAATAGGAAGAAGAAGTGGAAATACATTTGTATTAGATGATCCGTATGTTTCCTCTCATCATGCTAGAATTTTTGCTAAAAATAATGAGTATATATTAGAAGATCTAGAAAGCACAAATGGTACTTTGGTAAATGAAGTGAAGATTAGCGGAAGGAAATACTTAAGGTCTGGAGATATAATAAAAATAGGAAATACTGTATTAAAGTTTATAGGGTAAAATTAGAAGTAATTATCCTTAGAAAAAGTAATTTTAGGATGGTGACTAGATTTTGAATACCAATAAAGATGAAAAGAAGCTTCTGCGATATACTTATTTATTGTGCTTAGTAGGTTTCTTTAATTTAGCTATATTAAAGAAACCTTTCGATAAAGGTGCTATGATTATGTGTTTAATTACTTGTTTACTTATAGGGTATTCTTATTTTATTATAAGAAAATTTTTCTCTGATGGTGATAAATATATATTTATTTTTTCCAGTATATTAGCATCTATTGGAATAATAGTGTTATATAGAATAGAAACAGCTGCAGCTATAAAACAAATTATTTGGTTTGCAATAGGGGTTACTATATTTATATTAATTGTAGTTTTATTACCAGATTTAAAAAGGTTCGATAAATACAAATATGTATATTTAGTTTTAACTATAATTCTTATGGCTATGGGTACACTATTTGGAAATGAGACTTTAGGTGCCAGAAACTGGGTAAGTATAGCGGGACTTTCCTTCCAGCCTTCGGAGTTTGGAAAGTTATTTTTAGTAGCATATTTGGCATCTTCTCTTAAAGATTATGAAAGCTTTAAGGATTTAATAGAGCCAGCTATTGTAGTTATGGTAGCTTTAGGTTTTATGGTATTACAGAAGGATTTAGGAAGTGCACTTATATTTTTTGGCATATCAGTAACTATGCTTTATATTGCCACATCTAAAATGAAATATGTAATAATATGTTTTGGACTTTTTGCTGTAGGAGCTTTTATAAGCTATGGGTTATTTGACCATGTAAGATTGAGATTTTTAATTTGGAAAGATCCTTGGCCTTACGCTACAAACAAGAGTTACCAAATAGTTCAATCTTTATTAGCTATTGCATCTGGTGGGCTTACAGGGTCAGGATTAGGTATGGGATATCCTAAATATGTACCTGTTTGTACTACTGACTTTATATTTTCTATCATATGTGAAGAACTTGGAATACTAATGGGATTTGCTATAATACTTTTATATTTTCTGTTATTCTATAGATGCATGAGGGCAGCTATATATGCAGAAGATAACTTTTCAAGATTAATAACTGTAGGATATAGTGCAATGATAGCTTGTCAGGTATTTGTAATAGTAGGAGGAGTAATAAATATGATCCCTCTTACAGGAATAACCCTTCCCTTGGTAAGTTATGGGGGAAGTTCTATGTTAAGTACTTTCTTTGCTCTTGGAATAATTCAAAAGATATCAGAAGAGGGTAGGTAATAATGAAAGATATATCAGATAATATAAAAAAGGTTATGATAATTTTTTTGCTTTGCTTTATAGGGCTGATTTCCTATATAACATATTTTGAGTTCATTGTAGCACCTAAAATAGTGTCGAGCCAATACAATCAAAGGCTATGGGATAAAAGGAATGAGGTACTTAGGGGAACTATTTATGATAGAAATATGAAAGCATTGGCTAAGAGCACAAGGATAGATAAGGGAAGTCAAAAAAGGCAGTATGTGGAAGGGCCTGCTTTTGCCCATGCTTTGGGATACTTAGATGTAAAATACGGCATAACTGGATTAGAGAAAAAATACGATAAAGAATTAATTTCTACTAATGTTAAAGATACATTGGCGGATTTTATAAAATCAAAAGGAAAGAATGGAGAAAAGTGTGGTAATAATTTAAAGACTACTTTAGATTACAATCTGCAGAAGAAGGCCTATGAGTTATTAGGAGATAATAGGGGGGCTGTGGTGGCATTAAATCCTAAAACCGGAGAGATATTAGCTATGGTTTCTAAACCATCTTTTGATCCAAATTACTTAAATGAAAACTGGAAGAATATAAATGAAAATAAGGAAAGACCATTGTTAAATAGAGCCACCTCAGGATTGTATCCACCAGGATCTACCTTTAAAACTATAACCGCTGTAAGTGCTCTTGAAAATGTTAGCGGTATAATGGATAAAAGAATTAATGATACTGGTGTATTGGAGTTTAATTCAAAGGAATCCTTAAAGAATTATAATGGGGAAGCTTTAGGAGACATAGGATTTGAAGAAGCTTTTATTCACTCAAGTAATGTGTATTTTGGAAATCTTGGAATAGAAATTGGGAATCCTAAATTAAAAGAAACTGCTGAAAAGTTTTATTTTAACAAAAACATACCTGCAGATGGAGTAACTATAGAAAACAGCAGATTTCCAACATTAAAGAGCTATGAAAAGGGGAATATAGCACAAAGTGCAATAGGCCAGGGTACAGTATTGACTACCCCTATGGAAATGGCATTAGTTGCTAGTACTATAGCTAATGATGGAATTATGATGAAACCTTGTTTAGTTAAGGAAGTACAATCTAGTAAGGGTGAGGTTTTGCAAACCATTAAGCCTGAGCCAATACAACAGGTTACTACAAATGGAAATGCTAAGATTATAAAAGATTTTATGAGAAAGGTTGTAGAGGAAGGCACAGGCACTGCAGCTGCAGTAGAAAATATAAATGTATGCGGGAAAACGGGAACAGCAGATCACAGTGATGAAGGAAGTGGAGCCTTGCCTCATTCTTGGTTCATAGGCTTTGCGCCTTATGAAGATCCACAAATAGCATTAGCTGTTATTATAGAAGATGGAGGACAAGGTGGAATTGCTGCAGCAAACGTAGCTTCAGGTATATTTAGAACAGCTTTAATTAAATAATGGTTAGAAAGTGGGGATTATATTGAAAATTAAAGAAATAGAAGAATTTAAAAATGGAGAAAAGGTTCAATTTAATGCATTGATAAGTGATAAGAGAACCGGATGGAAGAAGGATGGGAGTGCCTATTTATTACTTATTATGCAAGACAGTACGGGTACTATAGCTTTTCCAGTATGGGATAATTATGAAAAGTACAACTCAATACTAGAAGTTAGTTCAGTTATAAATGTTAAAGGTATAGTGAATAGATTTAATGGAAGTATGCAAATACGAAATCCAATAATAAATAATGTAGAAGGGGATATAGATTACTCTCAATATATACCGGTATACAATATACCTAATGAGTTAATAGAGTATTTTAATAAAGTAGTAGATAATTTAGAAGATAAATATAAAAAAATAGCTATAGGAGCCACAGGAGCTTTTGGATATAATGAAAGTAGATGGAAGGCATTTATAAGTTGTGTGGCTGCGGAAAAGTTTCATGGAAATAAAAGAGGAGGATTATTTCTCCATACTATAGGGGTTATGAAAACCACGGAAGGCATAATAAATAATTATATTACTAATCCTTTCTATATGAGTGCAAAGGAAGTTATAAATAAGGATAGATTGATATTAAAGGCTATTGTTCATGATATAATGAAAATAAAGGAATATGACTATGATGGAATAATAAGAAGAAAAGATATCAAGCTGGATCATTTAGTGCTAGGAGCAGCTTATATTAGGGAAATAAATGTGGAAATGGGAAATCCTTTATCAGAAGAAGAATTGGATGATATATGCTATTCCATACTATCTCATCATGGAGAGTTTGGAAACTTCCAGCCAAAGGGCATTGAGGATATACTTTTAAATGTAGCTGATATTGTAGACAGTCAAATTGTAAATGCTATTGAAAATAAAATATAAAGAAATTAAAATGGAGAAATTATGATATAATTCTCCATTTTTTTTTATTATAATGTATAATATATTAAATAGTGGACATTTTAGAATACATTTATAGTTTTAGTTAAGGAGAGAATATGAAAGGGAAAACTCATGCAGGAATAGGAATACTTGCATTTATTACAATTTATAATAAGTTACCCATTAAAATGGAACTGTCAGGTTTAGCAGTAGTTACATTAGCTTCATTACTGCCAGATATAGATCATCCCAAAAGTATAATAAATAAATATATATTACCTTTTAAAAATAAAATGACAAAGGTGACGCTTTATGCTTGCATAGGCATAATTATACTTTGGTATAGTTTCCTATATAATGGAGAAGATTATTTAAAGGCTATAGGTATACTATTTATACTGATATCAATTTCATCACATAGAAAAGGGTTAACACATAGCTTAACAGGATTAATAATATTTTCTTTTCTTGCTGGTTATATAGGTAATATATATAATGTAGATAATATAATATATTATTTTATGCTAGGCTATGGATTACATTTGATATGTGATATGGTAACAGACAGAGGAATCCCTTTATTCTATCCATTTAAAGAAAAGAATATAAAATTTCCCCTTACTTTTAAAACTAACTCCAAAATAGGAAATACTGTGGAGGATATTATTGCCATAGTAGGACTAATCTATGTAGTTTATAGATTACCAAGTATATTTTAAATAAGACAAAGTTATTTGAGTGGAGGAATTTGATGTTTGATTTAGAATATCAATTAAAAATACTTCCAGATAAGCCAGGGGTTTATCTTATGAAAAATTCCCTTGGAGAAATAATATATGTGGGAAAAGCTAAAATTTTGAAAAATAGAGTTAGACAGTACTTCCAAAATTCTAAAAATCATTCTGAAAAAGTAAAGGCTATGGTAAAGAACATTGAGGAATTTGAATACATTGTTACAGATTCAGAGATGGAGGCCTTAATATTAGAATGTAACCTTATTAAGAAGTATAGACCCAGATATAATATTTTATTAAAAGATGATAAAGGTTATCCTTTTATAAAGATAACTGTAAATGAAGATTTTCCAAGGGTGTTTGTAACAAGGACTGTGGCTAAAGATGGAGCTAAATATTTTGGCCCATATACTGATGCTGGGGCTGTATATGAAACATTGGAATTGATAAAAAAGATATTTCCTATAAGAAACTGCAAAAAATTAATTAAAGAGTCCGGCGAAAAAGTAAGACCTTGCTTAAATTATCATATTGGATTATGTAAGGCTCCCTGTGGAGGATATATATCCAAGGATGAATATAAAGATATTGTACAAGATGTAATAGACTTATTATCGGGTAAAGATAAAAATATTGTAGGCAATTTGAAAGAAGAAATGGAAAAAGCCGCAGAAAGCTTGGAATTTGAAAAAGCAGCGGCTCTAAGGGATAGAATAATCTCTGTAGAAAAAATAACAGAAAAGCAGAAAATTATTACTGGTAACTTTGAAAATGAAGATTTTATAGAAATATATGCTGATGAGAAAGACAGCTGTGTCCAAATATTCTTTCTAAGGGAAGGAAAGATTGTAGGAAGAGAACATTTTATAATTGAAAATACAGCAGATATGAAAAAAAAGCATATAATATCTGACTTTATAAAAAGCTTTTATGGTGGAACTGCTTTTATACCTAAGAGTTTATATGTACCGGAAATAGAAGATGGAGAATTGATAGAACAATGGCTTACCATAAAGAGAGGCTCTAAGGTGTGGATTAAGGTGCCTAAAAAGGGAGAAAAGAAAGATACACTGGATATGGTTCAAAAAAATGCTAAGGTTACATTGGAACAATTTAAACTGAAAATTTTACAGGATAAAGAAATACATGAGACTGCATTAAAAGAATTAGCTAATATATTAGATTTAGAAGAAATACCTAAAAGAATTGAGGCTTATGATATTTCTAATATACAAGGTGTTGACTCTGTAGGAAGCATGGTGGTATTTGAAGATGGAAAGAGCAAGAATAGTGATTATAGAAGATTTAAAATAAATTCTGTAAAGGGTGCAAATGATTATGAGAGTATGAGAGAAATATTAACTAGAAGATTTCAGCATGGCTTAGATGAGATTAGAAGCATACAGGAAAAAAGTTTAACAATAAGCTCAGGAAAGTTTTGCATATTCCCTGACCTAATATTAATGGACGGTGGCAAAGGACAAGTTAACATAGCTTTACAAGTTTTAAAGAATTTTAATATAGATATACCTGTATGCGGCATGGTTAAGGATAATAATCACAATACTAGAGGCCTTATATATAATAATGATGAATTGAATATACAATGCGATTCAAATGTTATGAGGTTAATAACAAGAATTCAAGATGAAGTTCATAGATTTGCTATAAGTTACCATAGAAGTTTGAGAGATAAGCGAGTGTTACATTCCATATTGGATGATATACCTAATATTGGTGAAAAGAGAAGAAAGGAGTTACTAAAAAGGTTTGAAAGCATAGATAATATAAAGAAGGCTGGCTATGAAGAACTTATAGATACTCCTTCTATAGATAGGAAAGCAGCTTTAAGCATATTAGATTTTTTTAATAAAAATAAGTAATATGGAATATACAAACAAGAATGTGTAAAGAATAATAGTATGGAAATAAGTAGTAAAGGCTATATAAATATTGATTAAGAAAGAAATTTACATTATACTGATTATGTGATACATAATTTTAGTTCAAGGAGATAACGATATGAGTCAATATAAAGATTTTGCTATGGAATTAATCAAATGGCTAGGCGAAGAAAATGTAAAAATAGATGAACCAATGAAAAAACACACATCATTTAAAGTAGGAGGACCAGTAGATATTTTAGTTATCCCTGAAACCTATGAGCAAATAAGAGATACAATAGCTTTAACTAAACAAAATAATATACCTTGTCTTGTTATAGGCAATGGTTCTAATTTATTAGTTAGAGATGGTGGTGTACGTGGCGTTATTATAAAATTAAGTAAGTTAAATAAGGTCACAGTAGAAGGAGAAAGTATCATAGCACAGGGAGGAGTATTGCTTTCCAAGGTGTCTGCCATAGCTGCAAAAAATAGTTTGACAGGTTTTGAATTTGCCAGCGGAATACCAGGTAGTGTAGGGGGAGCTCTTACCATGAATGCAGGGGCATATAATGGTGAAATATCACAGGTAGTAGAAAATGCCACGGTTTTAGATAAACAAGGTAACATTGTAAGGCTATCCAAAGAGGATTTAGAACTTGGATATAGGATGAGTGCTATAATAAAATATGGATATACGGTTTTAGAAGCTGTATTCAAACTACAAAAAGGCGATAGTGAGAAGATAATTAGCAGAATACAGGATCTTGGAAGAAGAAGAAGAGAAAAGCAGCCCCTGGAATACCCTTCAGCAGGCAGTACTTTCAAAAGACCAGAAGGTTATTTTGCTGCTAAACTTATAGAAGATAGTGGATTAAAGGGAGTACATGTAGGCGATGCAGAAGTATCTAAGAAGCATTCAGGTTTTATTATAAACAAGGGTAATGCTACAGCAAATGATATATTAAATTTAATAGAAATTGTGCAGAATACTGTTAAAGAAAAGTTTAATCTTGATCTTCACACAGAGGTAATGATAATAGGGGAAGATAAGTAGACTGACAAAATAAGTTAAGGATAAAAAAAGAAATATTTTTTCCTTAACTTTTACTTTTATTAAGGATAGGTCTATTGAAACATAAGGCATTATAACCCTTTTACTATTAATAAAGAGTGTGTTATGCTATAATAAAAAAGTTAAATATTTAGGATTATTTTGCAGTTTTTATAAGGAGGAACAACTATGAGATTCGTAATTGTTACTGGATTATCGGGTGCAGGGAAAACTCAAGCTATTAGAAGTTTCGAGGATTTAGGATATTTTTGTGTAGATAATTTACCTCCTACATTAATGCCTAAATTTGCGGAAGCCTGTTATAAAACTGATGGCAGAATAGACAAAATAGCATTGGTAATAGATATAAGAGGTGGAGAATTCTTTGATGATTTATTTGAAAGTTTAAAATATATTAAACTTGAAGGATATAAATATGAAATATTATTTCTAGATGCTTCAGATGAGGTATTGGTAAAGAGATTTAAAGAATCTAGACGAAAACATCCTTTAGCCCCTGATGGAAGAATTTTGAATGGTATATTATTAGAGAGAAGCAGATTAAGAGAGGTTAAAGATAGATCCGATAATATAATAGACACATCTAAGTTTTCAACTATGAAATTAAGGGAAGAAATTACTAGGATATATGGAGAAGCAGGACAAATTGAAAATGAACTTATCATAACAGTAGTATCTTTCGGATTCAAATATGGTATTCCTTTAGATTCAGATTTGGTATTTGACGTAAGATTTTTGCCTAATCCATATTATATATCAGAATTAAAGAACCACTCAGGCAATGATAAAGATGTAATAGATTATGTTATGGGTTATGATGTAACCAATAATTTTATAGATAAATTAGAGGATATGTTAGAATTTTTAATACCAAATTATTTGCAGGAGGGTAAGAGGCAGCTTATTGTATCAATAGGTTGTACAGGAGGAAGACATAGATCAGTTGCAATAGCTAATGCCATTTATAATAGGTTAAAAAATAAGGGACATAAGGTAAACATTGACCATAGGGATATAGAAGAAGATGTTAATAAGGGTGGTAAAAAATATGAAAATAATTGATTGGCTAAGACCGGGTATAAAAGTAAAGAGATGGATTTTACTTGCTGCCATGGGTATACTTTTTATTGCCTTCGCTCTAATCGAATTTGTGAGACATAGATTATATAGTGTTTATTATATTTCTTTTTATATATTTTTGATTATTACAGGAGTATTTATTATATATATATCAGTAACTCAGAGCATGAAATCAATTATAGCCCTTATAAATAAAGGATATTTAAATGTATCTTTAGATTCTAAAAAATTAGAGACTTTAATTTATGAAAAGAGGCTATTGGTTAAAGGACCTAAAATTGTAGCCATAGGTGGTGGAACGGGTTTGTCTACCATGTTAAGGGGATTAAAATACTATACTTCTAACATTACAGCCATAGTTACCGTAGCAGATGATGGAGGCGGTTCTGGAGATTTAAGAGAAGATTTAGGTATATTGCCTCCAGGGGATATTAGAAACTGCATATTGGCTTTATCTGATACAGAACCTTTAATGGAGGAATTGTTACAGTATAGATTTAAGGATGGCAGACTAAAGAATCAAAATTTTGGTAATTTGTTTTTAGCAGCTATGAATGGTATTTCAGGTAATTTTGAAGAAGCTGTTCAGAAGATGAGTTCAGTTTTAGCCGTAACTGGTAAAGTAGTACCTGTGACTTTAGACAATTTAACTTTAACTGCTAGACTTAAAAATGGATCTATTGTAAAAGGTGAATCAAATATTCCCAAAGAAACTATTAATCAAAATAGCCCTATTGAAAGAGTTTTTATTGAGCCTATGGATGCAAAAGCATTATCGGAGGCCGTAAATGCTATAAGAGAGGCAGACGCTATTATATTAGGGCCCGGTAGTTTATATACCAGTGTTATACCTAATCTATTAGTAAAAGACATAAGTTCAGCAATACAAAAAACCGATGCTGTTAAAATATATGTATCAAATATAATGACACAGCCTGGTGAGACTGACGGTTATACTGTTTCTGACCATATAAAGTCCATATTTAAGCATGGAGGTAACGGTATAGTTGATTACGTTATAGTAAATGTAGGAAAAGTGGAAAAGGAAATGGAAGGAAGATATAAAGAAGAGGCATCTCACTTAGTTCAAATAGATGAGGAAGAGATAAAAAATTTAAATGTGAAGATAATTGGTGGAGACTTCGTGAGTGTTAAAAATGGATTGATTAGGCATAACTCTGAAAAGCTAGCATCTATTTTAATCGAAACCATAATGGACAAAAAGCTATTATATGATAGGAAAAAGATAATAGAATATTTCTACTTATCAGAAAGACTAAAAGAAAAAAATAAATAGGGAGTAGGAAATTATGTCATTTTCAGCTAAGGTAAAAAATGAGGTTTGTAGATACACACAATTGAGTAAAGAAGAGGCTTTGGCAGAATTATCTGCAATAATGAGAGTAAGTGGTACTTTAACTTTTGCAGGGAATAGACATATCAGCTTTAAGATTACTACAGAGAATCCTGCTATAGCAAGACTTGTATTTAAGCTTTTAAAAGAACATTTTAGTATTCATACTAAAATAATGGTTAAAAAAGGCAATACATTTAAGAAAAATAATGTTTATATGATTATTATAACAGAAGATATGAATGTTAAGGAATTGTTAAAAGAGGTAGAGGTATTAAAGGGTGAAGATGGGATACTAGTTTTAAACTACGATATATCTCAGAACATAGTATATGATGATAAGACAAGAAGAGCTTATATTAGAGGCGCCTTTCTTGGAGGAGGAAGTATAAGTAATCCAGAAAAAACTTATCATCTAGAGTTTGTAACACACAATGATAACTATGCGGAAAACATGTGTAAAGTTATAAATAGTTATGGATTAGCTTCTAAAGTAATTCAGAGAAAGAATAGTTATATTGTGTATATAAAAGAAGGAGAACAAATAATTGATCTATTAAATATAATAGGTGCACACTCATCTCTTTTGGAATTAGAAAATATTAGAATAATGAAAGAAATGAGAAATAATGTTAATAGATTAGTAAATTGTGAAACAGCAAATTTGAGTAAAACTGTAAATGCAGCAGTTAGACAAGTAGAGAGCATTAAACTTATACAAAATGAGATAGGGCTTCAGCGTCTTCCCAAGAATCTAAGGGATGTGGCAGAATTAAGGCTGAAATCTCCCGATGAATCTTTAAAGGAATTAGGGGAAATGTTAAATCCACCAGTGGGTAAATCTGGTGTAAATCACAGGTTAAGAAGAATTGAAAAAATAGCAGATGAACTTAGAAGAGAAGGAAGGTAAAGCTTACACATGTCAAAGCATGAAGAAGTTATCAAATATATTACAAATTTATCAGTAGGAACTAAGATTTCTGTTAGAACTATGGCAAGTCTATTGGGCATAAGTGAAGGCACAGCCTATAGAGCTATAAAAGATTGTGATGACATGGGGATTGTAACCACTATACCGAGAGTTGGAACTGTAAGAATAGAGAAGGTAGAGAAAAAGAAAAAAGAGGTATTAACCTTTGGAGAAATTGTTGGCATAGTAGATGGTAGTATAGCTGCGGGCAAATCTGGAATCCATAAAACCTTGGATAAGTTTAAAATCGGGGCTATGACTCCAGAAGCTATTAAAGAATATATAACACCTGGCTGCTTACTAATAGTAGGAAACAGAGAAGAAGTACAAAAATTAGCTTTATTAAATGAATGTGGAATAATAATAACTGGTGGCTTTAAATGCAGTGATAATATTAAAAAATTAGCAGATGAAATGGAAATGCCAGTAATTTGTTCTTTGTATGATACTTTTACTGTAGCTAGCATGATTAATAAGGCCATTTCAGAAACTATAGTAAAAAAGGACATAGTTCTTGTAGAGGATATAATGGATTACAATTATCCTTATTTATATAATACGGACACAGTAAAAAAGTGGAGGATGTTAATAGATAGAACCTCAGAAGTTATGTTACCAGTAGTAAACAGAGAAATGAAGTTGGTTGGATTATTAACAATAAATGATTTATCTTCTGAATTAAATGATATTGATTTAATTGAAAAGGTAATGAGAAAAAATACAATAACATTGGAAACTAAAACCACTGTAGCTTATGCTAGTCATGTAATGGATAGAGAAGGAATTCAGTTTTGCCCTGTAGTTGACAATAAAAAACTGGTGGGGGCAGTAAGAAGAAAGGACATAATGACAGCGCTGCGATATGTGGCAAAACAGCCTAAGACAGAAGAAAATTTAGAGAGCATAGTACTAAAAAAGTTTAAATTTCAATGGGAAGGTGAACAAATGCATTTTCAGGGAAGGATAACCCCAGAAATGCTTGATCCAGTAGGCATTGCTTCCTGGAGTTCTTTAAATATGCTTCTTTCTTCAATGGCTGTATTGTGTTTAAAGGAAAAGAATAATATAAATTTATTTATGGACAGCATATCAACGTATTTTATGAAACCAGTTCAAATGGATATGGATATTCATGCTTATGTAAATATTCTTGACAAGGGAAAGACATTATTTAAGGTTATGGATAGAAGTCCATGTAAAGTAGAAATCAATATGTATGATGATAAAAAGGATTTGATTGCTAAAGCCTGTTTATCTGCTAATGTTATTAGAAAATAATAAGAAGAAGCTGCAATAAAAGAAAGGAGTGACCCTATGGGGGAAAATGAAAACTCTAAGCATAAATGGGTTAGCTTACATCAGCATACGGAATACTCGCTTTTAGATTCTTCTGCAAAAATTCCGGAACTAATACAAAGGGCTAAAGAATTGGGTATGGAAAGTATAGCTATAACAGACCATGGTGTTATGTATGGGTGTGTAGAATTTTATAAGGAAGCGGTAGCCGCAGGAATTAAACCTATTATAGGATGTGAAATCTATGTAGCTCCAAAATCTATGTATATAAAGTGTAATGATAAAGATAATGAAAATCAACACTTGGTATTGCTAGTTAAAAATGAAGTAGGATATAGAAATCTAATGAAGATTGTAAGTAAGGCATCTATAGAAGGATTTTATTATAAACCAAGAGTAGACCATGATTTTTTAAAAGAACATAGTGAAGGCCTAATTGCTTTAAGCGCTTGCCTTGCTGGAGAAGTTCAATCTCAAATATTAAATGGTAATATAAAAAAGGCTGAAGAAACAGCTTTATTTTATAAAAATATATTCAAAGATGGTTTTTATTTGGAATTGCAATACCATGGAATGAAGGAACAATTAAAGGTTAATAATGAACTTATAGATATGTCGAGAAGGCTGGATATACCATTGGTAGCTACTAATGATGTACATTATATAAGAAAAGAAGATTATAAACCTCATGATATACTTCTATGTATTCAAACCGGGAAAACTGTAGATGATGAAGAAAGAATGAGATATCCCTCAGATGAGTTTTATTTAAAATCTCCTGATGAAATGTACCAAATTTTTAGTCATGTTCCAGAAGCCTTGGAAAATACGGTTAATATAGCAGAGCAATGTAACTTTGACTATGAATTTCATAAGTCTAAGTTACCAAATTTCCCTCTTCCAAAGGAAGTTGACCACTATGAATATCTTAAGGATATATGTTATAAGGGATTAAAGGAAAGATATAGCCAGGTAACAAAGGATTTAGAGGACAGACTACTGTATGAGTTAAAGGTAATTAAAGACATGGGATATGTGGATTACTTCCTTATAGTTTGGGATTTTATTAGGTTTGCAAGAGAAAATGGAATAATGACTGGTCCAGGCAGAGGTAGTGGAGCAGGTTCTATAGTTGCATATACTTTGGGTATCACAAAAATAGATCCAATTAAATATGGGCTTATTTTTGAAAGATTTTTGAATCCAGAAAGAGTTTCAATGCCAGATATAGATAGTGATTTTTGTTATGAAAGAAGACAAGAAGTTATTGATTATGTTGTTAATAAATATGGAGTAGATAATGTATCACAGATTATAACCTTTGGTACCATGGCAGCAAGAGCTTGCATAAGAGATGTAGGAAGAGCTATGAATTATTCATACGCTGAAGTAGATAGAATAGCTAAGATGATTCCTACTATGCTTAATATAACAATTGATAAAGCCCTGGAATTAAATCCGGAACTAAAGAAAGCTTATGAAGAAGAAGATAGAGTAAGGGAATTAATACAGGTAGCTAAAAAACTAGAAGGGCTGCCAAGGCATACATCAACTCATGCTGCGGGAGTAGTAATAGCATCTGAGCCTTTAGTAAACTATGTACCCCTTCAAAAAAATGAGGGTAACATAGTAACGCAATTTACCATGGGAACATTAGAAGAATTAGGCTTATTGAAGATGGACTTTTTAGGCTTAAGAACATTAACTGTAATAAGGGATGCCATAACTATGATAAGACAAAATAAAGGTGTTTTCATAGATTTAGATAAATTAGGCTTTGAAGATGAGGAAGTTTACAAAATGATTAGTGAAGGTAAAACTGTAGGTGTATTTCAACTTGAGTCCCCTGGAATGACCAGTTTTATGAAAGAACTAAAACCGGATTCCTTGGAAGACATAATAGCTGGAATAAGTCTTTATAGACCAGGACCTATGGCGGAAATACCTAAATATATTTCAAACAAAAAGAACCCTGATAAAATAGAATATTTAACCCCGGAATTGGAGGGTATTCTTTCAGTTACCTATGGTTGCATGGTTTACCAAGAACAGGTAATGGAGATTGTTAGAAAATTGGCTGGGTATTCTATGGGAAGAAGTGACCTTGTAAGACGTGCCATGTCTAAAAAGAAACACAAGGTTATGGAAGAGGAAAGAAAGAATTTTATTTATGGTATTGTGGATGAAAACGGGAATATAGAGGTGCCAGGCTGCATACGTAATGGTATAAAAGAAGAAATAGCTAATAAAATATTTGACCAAATGGTGGATTTTGCTTCCTATGCATTTAATAAATCCCATGCTGCTGCTTATGCAGTAATAGCTTATCAAACAGCTTATTTAATGAGATATTATCCAACAGAATTTATAGCAGCTATGCTAAATAGTGTGATGGGTAATAACGAAAAAGTTGCCTATTATGTAAGGTTTGCCAATGAAAGAGGTATAGAAGTGCTGCCTCCAAATATAAATAAAAGCTATAGTAAATTTAATGCACAAGAAGACAAGATAATATTTGGTATGGCATCTATAAAAAATGTAGGAGTAAATGTAATAGAAAGTATAGTGAAATCTAGAAACGAAAAAGGTAACTTTATAGATTTAATTGATTTTTGTAATAAGGTAGACTTAAGCTGTGTTAATAAAAGGGCTGTAGAAAGTTTGATAAAATCAGGAGCTTTTGATACTTTTGGAATATATAGATCAAAAATGCTGGCAGTATACGAAAAGGTGTTAGATGGTGTAAATAATGATAGAAGGAAAAATATAGATGGACAGATAAATCTTTTCTTAGATTTTAAAGAAAGCACGGTAAAGATAGAATATCCTAATATAAATGAATTTGATAAAAAATATATATTAGCTATGGAAAAAGAAATGACAGGATTATATATATCAGGACATCCACTTGAAGAATATAAGGATATATTAAATAGTAGTTCTATTACAAAAATACCTGAAATAATTGACTCTGAAACTTTAGAGGATGAGTTGGTAGAACAAGAAAGAAAGATAAAGGATGGAGAGATAGTCAAAATAGGGGGAATTATTACTTCAGTAAATAAAAAGGTGACTAAAAATAATGAAATGATGGCTTTTATAACCATAGAAGACCTATATTCCTCTATTGAAGTTATTGTATTTCCGAAAACCTTTAATAGGTATAGGGACTTAATTGATGCAGATTCAATGGTAATAGTAAAAGGAAGAGTAAATATAAGAGAAGGTGAACAGCCTAAGATATTGTGTGAAAATGTAGAAGCATTATGTGAAAATGGAGAAAAGCGCAATTCTTATAATAAAATTTACATAAGAATTCAGCAAGAAAAGTATGTAAATGATGTTATGAAAAAATTAAAACCGGTATGTATACAATATAAAGGTAATATACCAATATATTTATATGTTAGTGAAAACAAAAGATCATTTTTAATTAATAAGAATTTATGGATAAATAGTGATAAAGAAATATTAACATATTTGAAAAATAGCTTTGGAGAAGAAAATGTAAAGGCTGTTTAGAATAATAGTATATTTATCACGGAAAGTAAGCAAAATATTATAGAAAAGATGATTGTTATCATTACATTCTTTAATACTTTGCTTACTTTTACTAATTATTTATATAAATCATTGCATATTTTACTTAATATTATTAAAATTAATAATATAGGTATAGAAGTTTTATTTTATAAAATAAGTGGGACTAAAAATGTCCAAGCGGTAACATAGGAGGTATAATATGAAAAAGATTGCTGTTTTAACAAGTGGTGGAGACGCTCCAGGTATGAATGCTGCTATAAGAGCAGTGGTTAGGACAGGTTTGGATAAAAAACTAACAGTTATGGGAATACAGAGAGGCTTTAGCGGCCTTATAAATGGTGAAATATTTGAAATGGACAGGAGAAGTGTTGCAGACATAATACAGAGAGGCGGAACTGTATTAAGAACGGCTAGAAGCGAAGAGTTTAAGACTGAAGCGGGTCAGAAGAAGGGGGCAGCAATTTTAAATGCCTTTGGAATAGATGGTCTTGTAGTAATTGGAGGAGATGGTTCTTTTCATGGTGCGAGGGCATTATCGAAATATGGAATTAATACTGTAGGACTTCCAGGAACTATAGATAATGACTTAGCTTACACTGATTATACTATAGGTTTTGATACTGCAGTAAATACAGTATTGGATGCTATAAATAAACTAAGGGATACATCCAGCTCTCATGAAAGAGTAAGTGTTGTGGAAGTTATGGGCAGAAATTGTGGAGATATAGCTTTATATGCAGGATTAGCAGGGGGAGCAGAAAGCATTATTGTTCCTGAAAAAGGCTATGATATAAATGAATTATGTAGAACTATATTAGAAGGCAAACTAAGAGGCAAGAGACATAACTTAGTCATTGTTGCAGAGGGCGTAGGTGGAGCTAATGATATTGCTAAGAAGGTAGAAGAGGTTACTGGAATAGGAGCAAGAGCAACAATATTAGGGCATATTCAAAGAGGAGGGAGTCCAACTTCTAATGATAGAATATTAGCATCTAGATTAGGGTATAGAGCGGTTGAGCTATTGATGGAAGGGAAATCCTCAAAGGTTGTAGGCGTAAAAGGTGGAAATGTAATAGATGTAGATATAGATAAAGCATTGGCAATGGAAAGGAAGTTTGATGAGAAGTTATATAACATAGCAATTGCATTATCGTATTAATAGAGTGTATATAAGGGGAGGAATGTTTTATGCAAAAAACTAAAATGGTTTTTACAATTGGACCAGCAAGTGATAAGGAGGATATATTAAGTGAATTAATAAAGGCAGGGATGAGTGCTTCAAGACATAATTTTTCCCATGGAACTCATGAAGAACATAGAACAAGAATAGAATTGGTAAGAAAACTCAGCCAAAAGTTTGGCAAGCAGATAGCAATAATACTTGATACTAAGGGACCAGAAATTAGAACTGGTGATTTTCAAAATGGCAAAGTAGAGCTATTAGAGGGGAATAAATTCACAATATATTGTGGAGAAGAAGTAATGGGTGATGAAACAAAATGTTCAATAACCTATGATGGACTTTCAGAGGATGTAAAACCTGGCAACATGATACTTATAGATGATGGTCTTATTGGAATGGAAGTGCAGGAAGTTGAAGAAAATAAGATCCACTGTATTATTAAAAATAACGGTTCTATAGGGAATCATAAAGGAGTAAATGTACCTGGTGTAGTTACATCATTACCATCTTTAACGGATAAAGATAAAGATGACTTAAAATTTGGATGTGAATTAGGGGTAGATATAATTGCTGCTTCATTCATAAGAAAGGCTTCTGATGTCTTAGCTATTAGAAAGGTATTAGAACAAAATGGCGGAAGTGATATACAGATTTTCTCAAAGATAGAAAATCATCAAGGGGTAGAAAATATTGATGAAATAATTAGATTTTCCGATGGAATAATGGTAGCAAGAGGAGATATGGGAGTAGAGATTCCAATAGAACAAGTTCCTTTAATTCAAAAAATGATTATAGAAAAATGTAATAAATCAGGAAAAGCAGTTATTACTGCTACACAAATGCTTGATTCAATGATCAGAAATCCAAGACCAACAAGAGCTGAGGCATCGGACATAGCAAATGCTATATTAGATGGTACGGATGCTATAATGTTGAGTGGAGAAACAGCTGGAGGAAAATATCCAATAGAGGCAGCTAGAACTATGTCTAGAATAGCTAAGGCTGCAGAATCCAAAATTGATTATGAAATTACTTTAAACAAAAATAGAGAATCTCATGTATTAAATGTAGCTAATGCTATAAGCATTGCAACTTGTACAACTGCAACAGAATTAAATGCTTCTGCTATAATTACAGCTACCCAAAGTGGCCATACAGCTAGAATGGTTTCAAAATATAGACCTGCCTGCCCAATTATTGCTGTAACTCCAAGTAAAAGTGTTGCAAGGAAATTGGCTTTAAATTGGGGGGTATTTCCTATATTAACTAATAAAGTAGAATCCACAGATGAACTTATTGAAACCTCTGTTGAAATGGCATTAGAATCGGGGTATGTAAACAAAGGAGATCTAGTAGTAATTGCTGCTGGAATACCTGTTAGTTATTCAGGAACCACCAATATGCTAAAGGTTCATGTGGTAGGAGATATTTTAGTCCAAGGAAGAGGAGCTGGAATAAATCCAGGTTATGGCACAGTAAAGATTGTAAATAGTCCAAAACAGGCGAATGAAATTATAGAACAGGGTGATATACTAGTAATCAAAAATTCAGATATTGAATACATTTCTGTACTAGATAGGGTTGGAGGAGTAATAACAGAAAAGGGTGGATTAACTTCACACTTAGCTATAGAGTGTATTACTCAGGAAATACCTTATATCTGTGGTGCAGGTGGAGCAATGGAAGTATTAAAAAGTGGTTCCTTTGTGACTATGGATGTAAAAAGAGGAATTGTGTACAATGGAAAGGTTACAATTTCATAAATTGATGAATAGTATTTAAGAGTGTCTGCTGTCAGGCACTTTTTTTAAAATTGACAACCCAATATATCAAATGTAGAATTAAATTAAAATATGGTAAAGGGAGATGTTATATTTGGAATATAGAAAACTTGGGAAATCAGAATTAAAAGTATCAGCAATAGGGTTTGGGGGAATACCTATTCAGAAAACTAATAAGGAACAAGTAAAAGAACTTTTAATTAGATGTGAAGAAAAGGGAGTAAATTTTATAGATACTGCTAGAGGGTATACAGTTTCAGAGGAATATATAGGATATGCATTGGAAGGAAGAAGAGAAAAATGGATTATTGCTACTAAATCCATGGCAAGGGATAAGGATTCAATGATAAAAGATGTGGAGAAGAGTTTAGAAAATCTAAGAACGGATTATATAGATTTATATCAACTTCACAATGTAAAGACTGATGAGGATTACTATAAGGTATTAAGTGAGGATGGTGCATATAATGCTTTATTAGAAATGAAGGGAAAAGGTAAAATAGGACATATAGGAATTACATCTCATAGTTTAGATATACTTAATATAGCTGTGGAAACAGGAAAATTTGAAACCATAATGTATCCTTATAATTTAGTTGAAAATCAGGGTGAAAAGCTATTTAATAGAGCAAAGGAGTTGAACATAGGAGTTATTGCCATGAAGCCTATGGCTGGAGGAGCACTTACAGATGGGAAATTAGCTTTAAAGTACATTCTACAAAATAATAATGTTACAACAGCCATACCCGGTATGGCAACTCTTGAAGAAATAGAGGAAAATACCAAGGTAGGAGAAAACTTAGATATTCTTACTGAAGATGAGAAGAATAAAATAGTAGAAATATCTAAGGAATTGGGAACAGAATTTTGCAGAAGATGTGGATACTGCGGACCATGTCCTGAGGGAATTGATATACCAGGTATATTGATTTTAAAAGCATACAAAGAAAGATATGGTTTACAGGAATGGGCTGAACAAAGATACTATAGCATAAAAAATAGAGCTAAGGATTGTGTGGAATGTGGCAGCTGCGAAAAGAAGTGCCCGTATGATTTACCTATAAGAAAAATGCTCAAAGAAGTTAGAAAGTGTTTTAATGAATAAAAAAATAACAAGGTTTACAGTTTTATTTTAACTTTTTATCTATTTTTTATTATATTAATGATACAAAATCAATTTTTTGTTGTATAATAAAAATATATGTGGATAAAATAAAAAGATAATGAAAATAAGGACAACTGATTCTTACTATGCACCTTTTATAGGTGCAATTTTTTTATTGCATTGAAATCCTCTTTATTATACTATTATACATGTATTTATGTATAAAATACTTATTAAAAGGTGATAATATGGCAAAAAATATTCCAGTAGAAAAAAATAAAGATTATATTGTTGATATAAGCGGTATGGGCAGTGAAGGTGAAGGAGTAGGCAAAATAGAAAACTTCACAGTGTTTGTCCCACAAGCAATAAAAGGGGAGAGATGTAATGTAAGGATAGTGAAAGTAAATAAAAATTTTGCTTTTAGCAAATTGCTTAAAGTTTTAGAACTTTCTCCAAGCAGAGCAGAAGCTGTTTGTCCAATATATAATAGATGTGGTGGATGCCAAATACAGCATATATCCTATAAAGGCCAGTTAGAGTTTAAGAGACAAAAGGTAAAGGATGTTTTAAATAGAATAGGAAAGATAGATGCAAAGGTAGAACCAGTTATAGGTATGAAAAATCCATATAGATATAGAAATAAGGTACAACTGCCTGTGGGAAAACATAATGAGGAGATAAAAATAGGGTTTTATGCTCATAGAAGTCATGAAATTATTGATATAAATGCATGTTTCATACAGGATGAAATAGGAGATAAAGTTATTGCATTAACTAAGGAATGGATAAAGAAATATAAAGTTGAACCCTATAGTGAGGAAATGGATAAAGGCATTATAAGACATATAATGATAAGAAAAGCATTTAAAACAGGTGAGATTATGGTGGTTATAGTTACAAGAACTGAAGAACTACCTTATAAGAAAGAGTTTATTAATATGATTGTGGAACATATACCTGGATTAAAAAGCCTTATACAAAATGTTAATAATAAAAAAACAAATGTAATATTAGGCGGGGAAAATATTACCCTTTGGGGAAAAGACATTATAGTAGATTACATAGGAAAGTTTAAATTTAATATAGCTCCATTAGCCTTCTTTCAAGTTAATCCTACCCAAACAGAAATATTATATAATAAAGTCTTGGAATATGCTGATTTAAAAGGAGAAGAAGTAGTATTTGATGCTTACTGTGGAACTGGAACAATCTCCTTATTTTTATCACAGAAAGCAAAAAAGGTATATGGAGTGGAAATTATAAAGGATGCCATAGACAATGCTATAATAAATGCTAAGGAAAATGGTGTTAATAATGCTGAATTTATTGTGGGAAAATCGGAAGAAGTAATCCCAGGGCTTATTAACAAAGGAATAAGAGCAGACGTAGTGGTGGTAGATCCTCCAAGAAAGGGCTGCGAAAAATCCCTTTTAGAGGAAATTGCCAAAATGAGCCCAAAAAGAATAGTATATGTATCCTGCGACCCAGCAACTCTTGCCAGGGATTTAGGAATTTTAAAAGGTTTAGGATATGAAGCTAAAAAGGTGCAGCCAGTGGATATGTTCCCGCAAACGAGCCACGTTGAGTGCGTGACATTGATGTCAAGGGTTGAGAAGTAGGGGTATTCAAAACACTGATAAATAAAGGGTTTTCAAGGTTGTAAGATTTTCTGTCTGATGTCTGGCAGTCCTCTTAACCTTGGAAATCCTTATTTTTATTTATTGAGGAAACAGGTCGACTGTAAAAAAGTGTGTAGGGTTGAGTTGACAGATTAGATAAAATCGTAGGGTCGAGGAGATAGGATAGATATACATGGGGTTAAACAGATAATTGATTGAGAAAACACTTAGTAATTTAGGACTAAAGAACTTGAAATTATAGCGCAATGCGCTATAATGATAGTAGAAATTAAAACTTAAAGAGGAGATTCACTATGATTAATATAAAGAAAAAGTCGCTTTCTGGTTTTACTTTTATCGATTTATTTGCAGGATTAGGTGGTTTTCGAATTGCATTAGAATCGCTGGGTGCAAAATGTGTTTATTCAAGTGAATGGGATGAACCTGTAAGAGAAGTTTATGCAGAGAATTTTGGAGATATCCCTGATGGAGACATTACTCAAGTAGATGAAAACTCTATTCCTGATCATGATATTCTATGTGCTGGATTTCCATGTCAGGCTTTCTCAATAAGTGGGAAACAGCGTGGATTTGAAGATAGTAGAGGTACATTATTTTTTGATGTCGCAAGAATTGTGAAAGCTAAGAAGCCAAAGGTAGTTTTTATGGAAAATGTTAAGAATTTTGCTTCTCATGATAATGGTAATACTTTGTCCGTGGTAAAAACCATTATGGAAGAGTTGGGGTATACATTCCATCAGAGAGTTTTAAACGCTGCTGATTATGGAATTCCTCAAAAGAGAGAGCGTATTTACATGGTTTGCTTTAGAAATGATTTAGACATTGAAGAGTTTAATTTTCCAAAGCCTTTCCCATTGAAAAAACATGTTGAAGACTTTTTATTAGAAGATGAAAGCCAGGTAGAACATCTATACATACAGAGGCCAGATACTTATTTCAATGGGGTGGAAGATAACAAGTACAGTAACAAACCAATTAGATTAGGAATAGTAAATAAAGGCGGTCAAGGTGAAAGAATATATAGTGTAAAAGGGATAGCGATTACGCTATCGGCTAACGGTGGAGGAATATTTGCCAAAACGGGAGGATACTTAATTAATGGAAAAACCAGAAAATTGCATCCTAGAGAATGTGCTAGACTAATGGGGTTTCCAGATAGTTACAAAATTTGCAAGAGTGATAATCAAGCCTATAAGCAATTTGGTAATTCTGTAGTTATTGATGTTTTGCAACTGATTGGTCAAGAGATAGGAAGTGCCATGGAGGGAGCAAAGAATGAGGGAAATAGAATTCAGACAATGGCTATCTAAAAATAATATATCCAAAAAGATGCAAAGTGATCTTGTGTCGAGATTGAAACGTTTTGAAAAGGCGATAGAAAACTGCGATATTGATGAGCAATATCGCAGTGATAAGTTTTATTACCTATTCTCCCTTTTTCAAAACAAAGGTTTAAATGACAATATGAATAAGTTTAAAAATGTAGATTTGCCAATTGGTAAATACCAGCTTAGTATATTTAAGTATGCACTAAATAAGTATAAGCAATTCATTGAGGACGAGATTACCTCAAAGCCTGAATGAACTCATCTGGTCCAATACCGCTTTTATTTGACTTTAAGTCAATTGAAAAAATGACGTTTGCATTAAATGTATTAGAAAGCTTTCTGATTTCGTATTCAGAGTCTCGTAGAGAGAACATATATTCATAACCGTGTAATAGGAAACGTTGGTTGTGTAAGGATTCCGCTGAAACGACAAAAAGCTTGCCAGCATCTGTTCTTGAGCTTTCAATATTATAGCCATTGGATTTAATATAGTTTAGAACATTGGATATATTACTCTTTCCAACATGACTTGACCCACTGCGTTTAACTCTGTATTTAGCACTAACATTAAAATATTCACTAAATCTTTCAACAGGTAAAATAGTATAGTTATTTGTTATAAAATAGCGAGCACCCTTATTTCTGTAGCTGTCGATAATCCAATTTGAAAAGATTTCAGAACCATTATTCATTACTATATCTTTTCCTGCTGTTCCAGCCTCCTTAAACTCGTCAAATTGGGCATTCATATGTTCAATGATTTGTTTTGCGTATGTATTAATTGGAGTGGTATTTAGACGGCTATAAATAAATGTACTTGATGCAATATCTGGTAGCAAAACAAATTGACCACATTGTGCTGGAGAGTGCTTTGCATCAATGTAAAAAATATTGCCAGACTTAGTTGTAACTTTAATGTCTGGTATAGTGGAGTCAGATCCCCCCTCATGTTTAAAGCTTGCATAATCACCGAATTTTCTATTTAAATATTCGGTACAGTCAATTTCAAAATCTTCCCATATTGATGACATTATATTACCTCCTCTTTTTTTAAGATGTTTAATGATACAATCACCTAACTTTTTAATGACATTAACTGTCATTGCATTTCCAGCCTGCATAAGTAAGTGTCTATTTGTAACACTGTCTTTTACTTTTTCTGCATATTGTACAGGAAAACCTTGTAAAAGTAGTGCTTCAAAACCTGTTAGTTCTTTAATGGCATGATTTTTTATGTAAAAGATCCCGTCTCTTTGAGAGCGTAAAGTTGGCACCTTTCCACGGTATAACCTTAAATCTGACATTCTTGTATCGATTATAAGTAATTCTTCATCCAAGAAATCTGTTGGTACATACTTTCCCTGATTTGTTGGGTTTTTTAGGTAATATGTGAATTTTTCAAGATTAATCTCTGATATATCGTTGTTTGAATCAATTAAATAATTTTCTAAACCAGGTACGGGCTCTACTGTTGGCCATTCGAAGCCATCGGCAGAAAGATTCGATTTTTTATCAAATCCAATGAAATATACTCGTTGCCGCATTTGAGGAACGCCGTAATCAAGGCTGTTTAAAACCTTATAAACAACTGAGTATCCAATATCATCAAATTCAGTCATAATCTTTTTAATTGTTGCACCTTTGTCATGGCTCACAAGTCCACGTACATTTTCTAATATGAAACATTTCGGGCGAGTCTCGTTAAGGATTCTTATAAGGTGAAAAATGATCTGCCCTCTATCATCATTAAATCCTGCTTTTCTACCTATGACAGAGAATGTCTGACAAGGGAATCCTGCAATTAGAAGATCAAATGATGGTAGAGTTTCACTTTTAATTTTTTTTAAGTTTCCATAATTCTTTTCATTTTCAGTATCAAACATCTGTTTATATGTTGCTACCGATAGTCTACTTGTATCTGAATAACCGACACATCTTAATCCACTTTGCTCTAAACCGAGCCTTCCGGCTCCGATTCCCGAACAAAAGTCGAAAAATGTATTTATTTTCATAATGACCTCCGTATATTTGCTTAGACTTCTGCTTAATAAGGCTAGTCTTTTATTATTTCAACGATATCGGAAATATCGCAGTCAAGTGCTTTACAAACTTTAGTTAAAGTTTCTGTACTTACATTTTCATTCTTCGCCATTTTAGTAATGGAAGATGAGCTTATTCCTGCAGCTATCTGTAAATCTTTCTTTTTCATATCTTTGTCGATAAGTAATTTCCATAATTTTTTATAACTTATGGACATCAATTTCCACCTCTCAACTTCTACATTAAAAGAAGTAAAGTGGCTTAATAATAGGCCACTTTACAAGTCCTTTTTCAAGTATATCACCTCAAAATGTAAAAAACAATGCTTAAAGCATGAATAATCATGCGATAGCAAGATTTTCATGCAGAATCGATTGAAAGCTCTTTATTACGATGTTACAATATTATCCAAGGGATTAATAAAAAGAGAGATATTTTAGAAGCAGAATAAATCTTTTTAACATTGATTGGAGAGGGGGATAATATAGTGGCGGGTAATCGTTCTTTTAAAGACTATGTGGCAGATAGGTTCTATAATGAAATATTTGCTGCTATACAAAGTTACACCACGGATAACTACGATGATTTAGACTTAAGGCTATACAGGGTTCGAAATATTGGTGGCATAGAATTATCAGATATAGAAGTAAAGTTTGTATCTGTTAATGACTTACCAGGTATGAAAATAGAATTTGATGTTGTTGTGGAAGCCGAATTAGAAGTCCGTGAGTCAGACTATCATTATGATGAATCGGAAAATTGTAGGCAGTGGTTTATGCTGACATGTTCAGGAGATTTGGCTTGCAATTTAGATGACTTTACAATCTCTAGTGTAACTGAGTATACCAGTAAAAATAAGCAGCCCAAACCTATGTCGGACTCTCTTGTCCCTATCATTCATAAGGAGCAACTTGAATCTGTCGCTACAGACTTTCTTCGCAGACATTACCCAGAAGCACTAAAAACCCCAATGGCAATTGAACCACAAGTACTAGCAGAAAAAATGGGTCTTACAGTGGAAATGAGAGAAATTACAAAGGATTTCTCTGTTTTTGGACAGCTATACTTTCATGATTGTGATGCAGTATTCTATGATGAAGACAGTGATGAAATGGTACAGACCCATGTAGATGCCAGAACTATCATAGTTGATCCAAAAGCGTTCTTCCTACGTAATCTAGGATCGGTAAACAATACCATTGTCCATGAGTGTGTTCATTGGGATCAGCATAGAAAAGCATTTGAATTGGAGCGGCTCTATAACAACAGTCTAACACGAATCAAGTGTCAGGTTGTTGGTGGCATAAAAGACAATAGCAGAGATGCAACTGATTGGATGGAATGGCAGGCAAATGCTCTCACTCCAAAGATACAAATGCCACTTGCAATGTTTAAAACCCAAGCGTTTAAGTATATTAAGCAATTTCGTACGGAATTAGGAACGTCTGAACTTATAGATGTAATGGAACCAGTTATTGACGCTTTGGCTACGTTTTTCTGTGTTTCTCGAACCGCAGCAAAAATCCGAATGATTGATGCTGGGTATGAGGAAGCAATTGGAACTTTTACTTACATAGATGGTCGTTACGTCAAACCTCATAGGTTTAAGAAAGGTGCACTTGAAAGAAATCAAACGTTCTCTATAAGTGCGGAGGATGCTGCCATCCAAAGCATAACTAATCCTGAAATGGCAGCTTTAGTTGGAGATGGAAGTTATGTTTATGTAGATTCTCACTTTGTTTTAAATCATCCCAAATATTTAACACAGGATATATTTGGACAGACTGTACTTACTGATTATGCACGAACCCATATGGAAGAATGCTGTTTGGTTTTTAACTTATCAGTCAAGTCTGGATGTAAGGAAAGATATTATACTGAATGTTTTCTCAACCGAGATAAGACATCAAATATTGATTTCGACATAAAATACTGTAACGGTTTTGAACACGCGACTCCAGAGAAGAAAGCAAAGATACTAGCTGATACACTGGCTGAAGAAACGCGGATCTATAATGAACTGCCAAATAGTTATACAAGCTCTCTTAAAATAGTGCGTGAATGGAAAAATGTAACTTATAAAGAATTAGCTGAACGAATACTGATTAATGAACGTACTATAAGACGAATCGTTAATGGTGAAGAGCCAGGTTCTATCAATTCCATAATCTTAATTTGCCTTGGACTTCATCTACCACCTAATATTAGTAGTCATATAATTCGCAATTCCCCCTTTTCGTTAAACTTCAATAACGATAGTCATATTTGGTATAATTTTGCCCTGACTCACCTATATCCAAAATCGATGGATGAGATTAGAGCGTTTTTACAGGAACATGGTGCAGACCCATTATAAAATTTCAAAATATTTTTGAAAAAGCGGACACGGGATGTCCGTTTTTTTAGCTGTTAGGCACATGAGCCATACATGAATCCTTTTAAGGGTTTGTGTATGGCTTTTTTTATTGCTGTTTTTAGGTGTTTATGAGGAGAAAAGCATCATTTTGAGTATGAAATAACCGGGCATGAGGTGTCCGCCAAGGCTGTCCATTTCTACCTTACAATAATATTAGACGAAGGAAAGGTCCTTCGTAAGTAGCTAGATTAAGACCGTTTCCTCGTCTACAAAAAAATATCGAATGCCTGATTTGCAATAAGGGCAGAGGATACATATTGTTTCGCTCCAATCCGTAAGGATTGTTGCGGTGCAATAGAAGTACCTTACCTTATTGCGCTCATTTTCAGGATAAAAAGGTCTGTGTACTTCTGGTACAGGCCTATTTTTGTATCCTTTGCCGCCAATGCAATCCGGCGGAAAGGATGCAAAATGAAAATTAGAATTCAGCACGAAAACAAATCTATCTATCTGGAGGTACCAGACGAGGACTTCACCTTAATGATTGAGGCGGATTATGAGGACAGGCTGTCTTCTGCAGAGGACAAAGAAACCGTGACCCGGCGCTCTCCACAGGAGATAATGGACGAACGTTTCAACAAGCCGGAGTACAATAACTGGCACAAATTTGACAGGCATAGAGGTATGCCAAAGAAACCATTCCGCAAGGATGACCAAGAGGTTGATGAAACCGACCATATGGACTATTTTCCTGACTACTCAGATGAAATGGCTAGAGAGAAAAAAGAAGAGTATGAGCATATCTGTGAAATTATTCGCAAGGCTCTCAAGAAAAAACAAGCGGAGCTACTGATAGCTATAGTCTTGGATGGTGTTTCGGTAACGGAGTATGCAGAACGTGAGGGAGTAAGTGTAAGTGCCATTTCACACCGCTTAGATACAGCTAAGAAAAATTTCAAAAAAATCTATCCAAAATCCTCAACTTTCCCCTCTTGCCACGGCTAATAGTTAGAGGGCAGCAAATAAACGCTCTCGGAAAGAGGTGAATACATGAAGCACAACTTGAAAATCAGTGTTTCAAAAAAACCACAGACTGGCGGGATTGTTTCCTGTCGAAACGTCACCATTAGGGAGCGTTTCCTTCGTTTTTTACTTGGTGATAAGCAGAAAATAACCATCCTTGTTCCGGGTGACACCGTACAGGAACTCGCCATCAGTGAGATTAAGGAAGGAGGAATAAACCATGAGCAAGATCAAGCTACTTCTTGATGTGGTTTCCGATATGCACTCTTTGGCAGACAGCATACAAGCGGTTGCTGATGTAATGGCAGGCAATGAACCTGTCGAAACAAAAGAACCAACTTCAACTGTAAAAGAGCCTGAACCAAATAAAAAAGAAATCACTCTGGAGGAAGTCAGAGCAAAACTCGCTGAAAAGAGTCAAGCCGGTCTTACTGCCCAAGTAAGAGAAATAATCCAAAAATACGGAGGCTCTAAATTAAGCGAGGTGGACCCGAAACATTATGCAGATATGTTAAAAGATGCGGAGGTACTTGGTAATGAGTAATCATGCAGTTCTTTCCGCATCAGGAGCACATAGGTGGTTGAATTGCCTTCCGTCTGCACGATTGGAACTGGAGTTTGTAAATAACGAATCCAGTGCAGCTGCCGAAGGCACCGCCGCCCATGCTCTCTGCGAACATAAACTCAAAAAAGCACTTCATATGAGAAGTAAGCGTCCTGTCTCAGTTTATAACTCCGATGAGATGGAAGAACACAGTGATGCATATGTGGAATTTGTAATGGAGCAGTTGGAGCTGGCAAAGCAGAGCTGCACAGACCCTTTAATACTAATCGAACAGCGTCTTGATTTTTCTTGCTATGTTCCACAGGGATTTGGAACCGGTGACTGCATCATTATTGCCGATAAGAAACTTCACATTATCGATTTCAAGTATGGCATGGGAGTATTGGTAGATGCGGTGGACAATCCACAGATGAAGTTGTACGCACTGGGTGCTTTAGAAATTTACGATAGTTTGTACGACATCGAGGAAGTTTCCATGACCATTTTCCAGCCACGCAGAGAGAATGTCAGCACATGGACAATACGGGTAGAGGATCTGAAAGATTGGGCAGAAAAAGAACTAAAACCAAGGGCTAAAAAAGCTTATGACGGTGAAGGTGAATATCTTCCGGGTGAGTGGTGTACTTTCTGTCGAGCGGCAGTTAAATGCCGTGCTAGGGCCGAGGAAAAACTGAAATTGGCACAATCGGAATTCAAGCTACCCCCACTACTTACGGACTCTGAAATCGAGGAAGTTCTATCTAAACTGTCCGATCTTACGAAGTGGGCAAATGAAATCATTGCTTATGCCACCGATGCAGCTGTTAATCACGGTAAAGAGTGGCATGGTTTTAAGGTTGTTGAGGGCAGATCTGTCCGCAAATTCAAGGATGAAGATGCTGTGGCTGAAGTAGCCAAAGCAAACGGTTATAAAGATATCTTTCGTCAGAGTCTCATCACTCTTACGGAAATGGAAAGGCTGATGGGCAAATCAAAATTTGAGAAGATACTCGGTGATCTTATATACAAGCCACCGGGAAAGCCGACTCTGGTCCCGCTATCGGATAAGCGTCCGGCTATGAACGTATCTAATGCAAAAAACGAATTTAACGAAATAACGGAGGAATGTGAATATGAATAATAAAAACAGAACGAAGGTTATTACTGGTGTAAACACACGTCTCAGCTACTTTCATGGCTGGGAACCGGTATCCATCAATGGTGGGGCAGAAAAGTATAGTGTATCGGTATTGATTCCTAAATCGGATAAGGAAACCATTAATGCCATCAATGCAGCAGTTGATGCAGCTATTGAAGAGGGCATTGCAAAGTTTGGCGGTAAAAAACCAAATAAGGCTGCTATCAAGCTGCCGCTTCGAGATGGTGATGTAGAACGAGATGATGAGGCTTATAAAGGACATTATTTTGTAAATGCCAACAGCACTACTCCGCCTCAGATTGTAGATAAAGCAGTCAAGCCTATTCTGGATCGCAATGAGGTATACAGTGGTTGCTATGCAAGAGTGTCACTTAATTTCTATGCTTTCAATTCTAATGGGAACAAGGGTGTGGCCTGCGGACTTGGTAACATCCAGAAGATTAGAGACGGAGAGCCTTTAGGCAGCAGAACCACAGCGGCTGATGATTTCACCACAATTGAAGATGATGATTTCCTAGCATAACAGCTAAAGTATGAATACAAACGGGGTGGTGGAAGTTGTTCTTCTGTCACCTCGTTTGCATTGGAAAGGGTGTAATACATGAATTCTATATCTATTGATATTGAGACATTTAGTAGTGCCAATCTTCAAAAATGTGGAGTTTACCGTTATGCCGAGAGTGATGATTTTGAAATTCTATTGTTTGGTTATTCGGTTGATGGTGGTGCAGTTCAGGTGGTCGATCTTGCCTGCGGAGAGAAAATCCCTAATGAAATAATCAATGCCCTTATGGATAATTCCGTTACCAAATGGGCCTTTAATGCTATGTTTGAGCGTGTTTGCCTATCAAAATGGCTTAACCTTACTGATTATCTTGACCCTACATCCTGGAAATGTTCAATGGTATGGTCGGCTTATATGGGACTTCCGCTTTCTCTTGAAGGTGTCGGTGCAGTCTTAGGATTGGAAAAACAAAAATTGACGGAAGGCAAAGACCTCATTAAATATTTCTGTACACCTTGCTCCCCTACTAAATCAAACGGAGGACGAGTTCGTAATTTGCCAAAACACGACATGGATAAATGGGAGCGATTTAAAGCATATAACCTCCGTGATGTGGAAACTGAGATGTCAATACAGCAGAGACTATCTAAATTCCCGCTTCCAGAGAATATATGGTCAGAATATCATCTTGACCAGAAAATCAATGATCGTGGTATCGCTATTGACATGGCTTTTGTAAAACAAGCCGTCAAGATGGATGAACAGTCGCGGGAAAAGCTAATGGCTTTAATGCAGGATATAACTAATTTGGAGAATCCAAACTCTGTACAACAAATGAAAGAATGGCTTGCTGATAACGGATTGGAAACAGATAGCCTTGGTAAAAAAGCGGTTGCTGAGATGTTAAAGACAGCACCTGAACCACTAGGTACCGTTTTGGAACTTCGTCAGCAGCTTGCAAAATCATCGATAAAAAAATACACGGCAATGGAGAATGCAGTATGTAATGATGGTCGTGCAAGAGGAATGTTTCAGTTTTATGGAGCAAACAGAACTGGTAGGTTTTCGGGCAGGCTTATTCAACTACAAAATCTCCCTCAAAACCATATGCCTGATTTGGAACAGGCTCGTGCTTTAGCTCGTAGCGGAAACTTTGATGCTCTTACCTTACTATATGATTCTATCCCGGAGGTACTATCAGAACTTATCCGAACTGCTTTTATACCACAGGAGGGCATGAAGTTTATAGTTGCAGATTTTTCAGCGATTGAAGCTCGCGTTATCGCCTGGCTTGCGGGAGAAAAATGGAGAATAGATGTATTCCAAAATGGCGGTGACATTTACTGTGCAAGTGCATCTCAGATGTTTAATGTACCTGTGGAGAAAAACGGTGTTAATGGACATCTTCGTCAGAAGGGAAAAATTGCTGAATTAGCCCTAGGTTACGGTGGATCTATTGGTGCACTGAAATCAATGGGTGCTTTGGAGATGGGAATTGAAGAAGAGGAACTTCAACCTCTTGTAACGGCTTGGAGACAATCCAATCCCAATATTACAAAACTATGGTGGGATGTTGACCGTGCTGTAAAAACCTGCGTTAAGCAAAAAACTCCTACAGAAACACACGGTATTAAATTTATATATCAAAGTGGAATGCTCTTTATTGTCCTTCCTTCCGGCAGGCGACTTTCCTATGTGAAACCTCGTATGGGAGAGAATGTATTTGGTGGTGAGTCAGTTACTTATGAAGGTATCGGTGGGACGAAGAAATGGGAAAGAATCGAAAGCTATGGACCAAAATTTGTAGAGAATATTGTCCAGGCAATCAGTCGTGACATTTTGTGCCACGCCATGCAGACGTTAAAGAATTGTTCCATTGTGGCTCATGTGCACGATGAAATTATAATCGAAGCGGATATGAGTATGTCACTTTCTACTATTTGTGATCAAATGGCTAGAACACCAACATGGGCAAATGGTCTGTTACTTAGTGCTGATGGCTATGAGTGTCAGTTTTATCAAAAAGATTAAATATATTTTTTCAAAATCCTCAACATTCATTACCTCCTGTGGCTATTAGGTAGAGGGGTTTCCTCTCTGACTATATTACAGGAGGTAATTCGTATGGACGAATTAGTAAGAATCAACTATGAAAAAGACCGCCCCACAGTACTTGGCCGTGATTTGCATGCAGTTTTGGAAGTGAAAACACCCTATGATAAATGGTTTCCAAGAATGTGTGAGTATGGATTTGTGGAGGGTACGGACTTTTCGACATTTCTGTCGGAAAGTACTGGTGGAAGACCAGCTGTTGACCACCAAATAACAATTGATATGGCAAAAGAGCTATGCATGATACAGCGTACTCCAAAAGGAAAACAATGCCGCGGGTACTTTCTTGAAATTGAAAGACGATGGAACTCTCCAGAAGCAATCATGGCAAGGGCATTACAGTTTGCCAATCAGCAACTAAATCAAGTAAGGAATCAAAATAAATTACTTGAAGGTACGATTGCTGTCCAGAATCAGCAAATTGCGGAAATGAAACCGAAAGTCTCCTATTATGATGTAGTTCTAAATTGCAAAGACCTCATTTCTACATCAGCAATTGCCAAAGATTACGGCAAGTCAGCTATTTGGATGAACCGCTATCTTAATAAAAAGGGCATCCAATTTAAACAAGGTGGTATCTGGCTTTTATATCAGAAGTATGCAGAAAAAGGCTATACCAGCACCAAGACACATAGCTACATCGGTAGTAACGGTGAACTGCATACAAAAGTCCATACATATTGGACTCAAAAAGGCAGACTCTTCATTTACGAACTGTTGAAGGCGGACGGTATTTTGCCTCAGATAGAAATGGAGGGTGTGTAATGGGAATCAACAAATTTAACCATGAAGGATACCATGACCCAACTCCCCATGAAGCACTAACCAACATAATGAAAAAGAAAAAGGCAGAGAAAAAATCTGCCTTTAAGCCGCTTGTATATATCTGTTCTCCCTATTCCGGTGATGTAGAAGGAAACGTTAAAAAGGCTCGTAGTTTTTGCAGGTTTGCCTTAGACCAAAACTGTATTCCGATTGCTCCCCATCTTATGTTTCCACAGTTTATGGATGATGAAAACCCAGAGGAACGAGAGCTTGCCATATTTATGGACATCGTGCTTATGGGCAAATGCTCCGAGGTGTGGGTGCTGGGCAATACCATCTCAAGCGGTATGGCGAGGGAAATTGAAGTAGCCAAGAAACGCAGACAAATGGTCAGGTATTTTAGTCCGGAGCATGAGGAGGTTGATAGCTTATGAAAATTGCAGTAGGCAATAGCCGGATGGATAGAAAATGGAAAAACAAAGATATATCCTGGGAGGATTTTTGTTCCCGTGTAAAGACAACCCAACGTACTACAGAAACGGTAGAAGAATATCGGAAATTAAAAAGAGGTCAACAAGATGATATCAAAGATGTGGGTGGTTTTGTTGGAGGGCATTTAAAAGGAGGAAGGCGAAAGAAGGGCAATGTTTTATGCCGTTCTTTGCTTACCCTTGATATGGATTACGGTAGACCGGACATCTGGGAACAAATCAGTATGCTTTTTGATTTCAAATGCTGTGTTTATTCCACCCATAAGCACACACCGGAAAATCCAAGACTTAGGCTAATAGTTCCTCTTGCTCGTGAAATCAGCGAAGAAGAATACGCAGCCGTTGGACGTATGGTGGCAAAAGAAATCGGCATAGATCTTTTCGATGATACGACTTATGAAGCCCATCGCCTTATGTATTGGCCATCCACTTCCTCTAATGGTGAATTCGTCTATGAAGAGCAGGATGGAGAATTGCTTGACCCTGATGTTTATCTTTCAAAATATCAAAACTGGCGGGATACATCAACATGGCCAGTATCAAGCAGGCAGTCTGAAGTTATAAATCGCAGTCTTAAAGAGCAAGCAGACCCGCTTTTAAAGGAAGGTGTGGTAGGAACATTCTGTCGTGCCTACTCCGTTCGTGAAGCAATTGAGAAATTCTTAGGTGCAGTTTATGCACCTTCTACTATGGAAGGGCGATACGATTATATTCCAGCTGATAGTAGTGCCGGTGTGATTATCTATGATGATAAATTCGCATACAGCCACCATGCTACAGACCCAGCAAGTGGATTACTCCTCAATGCTTTTGATCTCGTTCGTATTCATAAATTCGGTTCTTTAGATGATAAAGCTTCTACCACTACAGCTCCTGGTAAGATGCCATCTTTTGTGGCAATGTGCGAGTTTGCTATAAAAGATGAAAGAGTAAAAGCTGAGTTTTCTAAGGAAAGACAGGCACAGGCTGAAGAGGAGTTTAGTGATGAGGATTGGCAGACAGCTTTGGAATTGGATAAGCAAGGCCGAATAAAAGACACTCTAGACAACATCGTTTTGATTATTCGTCATGACAAGGAATTACAGCATATAGCTTTTAATTGCCACCGTGATGGTATTGATGCCAAAGGTGGCCTGCCTTGGGAACAGATCAAGGCGGGTTGGAATGATTCAGATAATGCACTTCTTAAAGTGTATTTAAGCAGCAAATACGGAGTTTATTCACCTACCAAGACCAAGGATGCTGTGTTAGCGGTAGCGGCTGAACGAGCCTACCATCCTGTTAAGGAGTATCTGGACTCCCTGCCAAAATGGGATGGAATTAGTCGAGTAGATAATCTATTAATTGATTATTTCGGTGCAACAGATAATTCCTATACAAAAGCAGTCATCCGCAAAACGATGGTTGCAGCGGTAGCCCGCATTTATAGACCAGGCACAAAGTTTGATAGTGTCCTTATCTTAAACGGTCCTCAAGGTATCGGTAAGTCAACCTTCTTTGCAAAACTTGCTGGAGATTGGTTTTCAGATAGTTTGACCATTACGGACATGAAAGATAAATCTGGAGCTGAGAAACTTCAGGGATATTGGTTATTGGAACTGGGTGAGCTTGCTGGTATGCGTAAGACGGATGTGGAAATTGTGAAGTCTTTTATTTCGAGGGCAGATGATAAGTACCGGGCAAGTTATGGAGTCAATGTGGAAAGCCATCCCCGTCAATGTGTGATTGTAGGTTCAACAAATGCAGAAAGCGGGTTTCTTCGGGATATAACTGGCAATCGAAGATTCTGGCCAGTCCGTATTAGCGGTAATGGCAAAAAGAAAGCTTGGCAGATGACTAAAGAGGAAGTACAGCAGATTTGGGCAGAGACACTAGTGCTATATGAGAAGGGCGAAAAACTCTACCTTGAAGGTGATGATGCATCCATGGCAACTAGTGAGCAGGCAGATGCCATGGAAACAGATGAACGAGAAGGATTGGTTCGTACCTATCTGGATACTCTTTTGCCGGATGATTGGGACAGTATGTCTTTATACGAGCGTAGAAATTTCCTCGGCGGTAGCGAATTTGGCGGCGGCACCCGTGTTGGAACAGTAAAAAGAACCCTTGTCTGCAATATGGAGATTTGGTGTGAATGTTTTGGAAAAGATGCATCCTCAATGAGAACATCTGATTCTTATGCCATCGGTGCCATTATGAGAAAGATCAGTGGGTGGAACAAGTACACCGGGAACAAGAACGGAACAATCAATTTTCCTATCTATGGAAAGCAACGAGCTTATTCCCGAACCGAGGAACAAAGCTAGTTGTACCTTACCTTGTTCTCATGCTGGTTCTTTCCCCAAGGCTAGTAATCAAAAGGAAAATCTACGGTTCGGAACAAGTGGAACAAGAAGTATCCTATTTATTTATAAATAGTAAAAAAGAAGAAAGTGTAGCCTGTGCATACACGCATACGCGCGCGTATAGGAAAAATGGGTCAAAGTTGTTTTCTTGTTCCGAGCCTTTTTATATGGGAGGTATTTATGCTTGAAAAGTATATCGAAAAGAAACTGGTGGCTGAGGTAAAAAAGATGGGTGGCATTGCAGCGAAGTTTGTTAGTCCGGGTTTAGATGGGATGCCAGACCGCCTAGTGCTTTTACCACTTGGAAAGATGGCATTTGTGGAATTAAAGGCTCCCAGAAAGAAACCTCGTCCACTACAGATTAGAAGAATAAAGCAATTACAAAAGTTAGGCTTTACCTGCTATGTCATTGACGATGTAGAGCAGATTGGAGGGATACTCGATGAAATACAATCCTCATAAATATCAAACATATGCTACGAATTTCATACTCGAGCATCCCATAGCAGCGGTGTTTTTAGAGATGGGTCTTGGCAAAAGCGTAATTACTTTAACTGCTATATTTGATTTATGTCTTGATAGTTTTGAAATTGGAAAGGTTCTGGTCATTGCCCCACTAAGGGTAGCAAGGGATACTTGGCCAGATGAGATAAACAAATGGGAGCATTTAAAAGGACTGGAGTATTCAGTGGCTATTGGAACAGAACAGGAGAGGTTAGCAGCTCTTAGGAAACCAGCAAGTGTCTATCTTATAAACAGAGAAAATGTTGACTGGTTAGTAAACAAAAGTGGCATTCCTTTTGATTATGACATGGTGGTAATTGATGAATTGTCATCTTTTAAGTCCTATGGAGCAAAAAGATTTAAGAGTTTACTAAAAGTCAGACCTAGGGCGAAACGTATCGTGGGTCTTACAGGTACTCCATCCAGTAACGGGTTAATGGATTTGTGGGCAGAGTTTCGTATTCTCGACATGGGTAAAAGACTCGGCAGATACATAACTCACTACCGCAATTCCTTCTTTACTCCAGATAAACGTAATCAGCAGATTGTATTTTCATATAAACCGTTACCTGGGGCAGAAGATGCCATATATCGGCTAATTTCAGATATTACCATTTCAATGAAATCGGTTGATTTTCTAAAAATGCCAGAATGCATGATCAATGAAGTGCCTGTGTATCTAAATGACAAAGAACAATCCGTATATGATCACTTTCGTGAAGAGATGGTTCTTGAATTTGCTGATGAAGAAATAGATGCCATGAATGCAGCAGTCCTTTCGGGCAAACTCCTTCAAATGGCAAACGGTGCTGTCTATGATGATGATAAAAATACTCATATTATTCATGACCGCAAGCTGGATGCTCTTGAAGATTTAATCGAAGGTGCAAACGGCAAACCTGTTCTTATTGCATATTGGTATAATCACGATTTAGAGCGTATTAAAGCAAGATTTAATGTTAGAGAAATTAAAACATCCAAGGATATCAAGGACTGGAACAACGGTGATATTTCTGTGGCGGTTATCCATCCTGCATCAGCAGGACACGGTCTCAATTTACAAAGTGGTGGTTCAACACTTATTTGGTTTGGTCTTACCTGGAGTCTAGAACTCTATCAGCAAACAAATGCAAGACTTTGGAGACAAGGACAAAATGAAACCGTGGTTATCCATCACATTATTACTAAAGGCACGATTGATGAAGATGTGATGAGAGCCTTGAAACAAAAGGAAAAGACACAGTCCGATCTTATAAATGCTGTCAAAGCAAATCTGGGGAAAGCGAGGGGTGTTGTATGATGGATGCATTTGAAAAACTGGCAAATGCCATTATTCTACAGGCAGTCAAAGATTATCGTTTTGCTCTGAAAAGACTAGCAAAATACCCTCGCAATGATTCTGCTAGATATACGAAATGTGAGATTGAGCGTTTCTTTCATTCCGGGTATTTCAATACCCTAACATCCCTCGATCCTGAGATGCTAATTCAAAAGCTACATGAGGAGGTGGTGCGATGACGGCAAAGGAATTCTTGAAACAAGCTTATCGCTTAAATGAGCTGATTAATTCCGATCTTGAGGAGTTGCAAAATCTAAGGGAACTCTCAAGAAGTGTTTCATCTCCTGTTCTTGAGGAAAAAGTCAGTAAAACAAAAAGTACTGATCCACCTTTTGAAAAATACGTGATTAGAATAGTAGATTTGGAGAAGCAGATACAACAAGAGGTGGAACGTTTAATAAAGCTTAAGTCAGATATTCGTGAAGCGATTAACCAGATGGAAAATGTGGATGAAAAGCTGCTTCTTCGCTACCGCTACATTAACTTTCTTAACTGGGAAGAAATCTGTGTCAACCTTAATGTTTCTATGAGAACAGTGCATAGACTTCACTCATCAGCCTTGCAGCATTTAAAGGTTCCTAAATAAAAGTTGGCACACTTTGGCACAGGTTGGCATACGATGACACTGTTTGTCCGTAGGGAAAGCTATATAATGGTAGTATGGAATAATAGCAAACAGAAGCCTTCACGGGAGCATTTCTCCTGCGAGGGCTTTTTCTATGAGCAAAAGGAGGTGTAGTATGCCAAGGAAACCTAAGCGTCCATGCTCTTATCCTGGTTGTCCAGAGCTGACTGACAGACGTTTTTGTGAAGAACATGCTAAAAAGGAAGCCGCACGGTATGAAAAGTATGACCGCGATCCAGCAACTCGTAAGCGATATGGTCGTGCATGGAAGAGAATACGTGACCGCTACATTGCGGCTCATCCTCTTTGCGAGGAGTGTAAACGACAAGGAAAGCTGACCCCAGCAACCGAGGTGCATCACATTCTTCCTCTAGCAAGAGGTGGAACCCATGATAGAAGCAATCTTATGTCCCTTTGTACTTCTTGCCACTCTGCCATCACTGCAAAAGATGGAGACCGTTGGGGAACCCGGTAGGGGGAGTCAAATCTCCACAGCTTTTTAGATGTGCAACGGGCGTGGGGTAACGCGTGAAAATTCGCGGTTTCAAACAGGGTAATAGACCCATCAACGAAAAGAGGTGAGTGAATGGCCAAAGATGGAACAAATCGTGGCGGTGCCCGTATAGGCTCTGGTCAAAAAAAGAAACCGCTTGCTGATAAAATTGCACAGGGAAATCCAGGTAAGAGAAAGCTAGAAATCATTGACTTCCAAAATACCGCTGATTTAAAGGGGCAGGAAATGCCAAAGCCAAGGGCCATGCTCTCAGCGGTGCAAAAGGACGGGAAAACCCTAGTAGCCAGCGAGATTTATGAAATTACTTGGAAATGGCTTGAGGAGCGAGGCTGTGCCCATTTGGTGCTCCCACAGCTTCTAGAACGATATGCCATGAGTGCGGCCAGATGGATACAGTGTGAGGAGGCGGTAACTGAGTTTGGCTTTCTTGCCAAGCATCCAACTACCGGCAATGCTATTCAAAGTCCTTATGTAGCTATGAGTCAGAACTTTATGAGTCAGACAAACAGATTGTGGATGGAGATTTATCAAATCGTTAAAGAGAATTGTGCTACAGAGTATTCTGGTTTAAACCCACAGGACGATGTGATGGAGCGACTGCTATCTGCCCGCAGAGGAAAATAAAGATGAGGAGATATATAATGAGTAAAAGATATTTAACAGCTGAAAGTGTATGTGCTGGACATCCTGATAAACTATGCGACATCATAGCAGATAGCATTTTAGAAGCATGTTTACGTAAAGACAAAGCATCACGTGTCGCTTGTGAGGTAATGGCAACCAAAGGGAAAATTATCGTGGCGGGCGAAATCTCCTGCAGCGAGAAAATAGACATCCGATACATTGTTAGGAATGTCCTTAAAGAGATTGGATACAACCCTCTTAAATTCTTGATTTATGTATTTGTACACAAACAAAGTGTAGATATTGCAACTGGCGTGGATACTGCACTGGAAGTAAGAAATGGAATAAATGAACAGTATGGTTCGATAGGTGCTGGAGACCAAGGAACTGTGTATGGCTATGCTACAAAGGAAACGGGAGAAATGCTTCCCCTACCCCTTGTACTATCTCACAGGATTGTAAAGAGACTGGATGATTGCCGAAAAGGGAAACTGATAAAAGGTATACACCCAGATGGTAAAGCACAGGTGACGGTGGAATATGAAGGGGACACTCCAGTGCGAATAAAGACTATTGTGATATCGGTACAGCATGAAAAGAATAAAACACAGGAAGAACTAAAGACAGATATCCTTAACAATGTCCTATGGCAGTGCTTTGAGGACGTCCCATTTGATGATGAAACAGAAATTCTCATTAACCCCTCTGGTAGATTTGTCGAAGGTGGTCCCGCTGCCGATACAGGCTTAACTGGTAGAAAAATTATGGTTGATACCTATGGAGGACTTGCATCCCATGGAGGTGGCGCACTTAGTGGTAAAGACCCCACCAAAGTTGATCGAAGCGGTGCCTATATGGCTCGGTACATTGCTAAACATATCGTATGGTGTGGTTTTGCTGAGAAATGTGAAGTCAGTATTTCCTATGCCATTGGTAAGGCAAATCCTGTGGCTTTTTCAATAAATACATTTGGTACAGGAACTGTTTCAGATGAAGTTTTAACCCTAGCAACTCAAGAGGTTTTCAACCTAAGGCCTGCAGCAATTATTGAAAAGCTTAGACTTAGAAACATTCACTACTCTGATACAGCAGTTTATGGACATTTTAATAGTTGTCTTTTCCCTTGGGAGGATGTTGATAGATACAATGAATTAAAAGCAGCGGTGGAAAAATATGTAGATAGGGAATATGTATAAGTAGTTATCTGCTAGAAAAAAATGCTCCAGTCTTTTTATCTAGAAAGCACAGAATCAACTTTATCTAAATAACCATAATTCATCATAATTTATCTAAATTTATCATTGACAAAAAATCAAAAATAACATATGATTAAATTAGATAAATTAAAGGAGGTATTACGATGAATTATGAAAAAGTAATTCTTGAAATGCTTACACGGATAAAGGACCTGGAAGAAAAAGTAGATATGTTACAAGAATACCAGCAAGAGTTGCAAAACAAAGATGAGGGTGAAGATGATGTAACTAGCGGAGAAGAAAAAAAGGAAAGTGGAAGGAAACGAACCCGCAGAGAGATTATGGCAATTCTAGAAGAAAAGTATGGGTATAGTGTTCGAAAAGGAAATCGCTCTGAAGGAAGTGGTATTGTAGCAAGTAAGAATGGGAAATCATACAATATCAAGGTTTCATATAGTCGTTCATACACTGATAGCGATGAGGTAATTTGCTCTGGATGGCATACTGTATTTGATAAAGAAATAGATAATCCAGATTTCCCATATTTCATCTTTGTAGTTGAAGGCAAAGAGGGTGAATTCCATTACTTTATTTTTAAACGTGAAGACCTTATTAATGAATTTGACGATAAGGCTTATGATGCCAACAAAAAACTCCACTTCTATTTCCGAGTAACAAAGGATGGTAAACCACTTGAGGTCAGAGAGACAGAAAAAGATATGACTGCCTATTATAACAACTGGGATATATTTAAATAGTAAAAGCAAAACTTAAAGATTCATCAATCAATAACACGCTTCTATTAAATGAGGCGTGTTTTTATTTTGGGAGGTTAGCATGAATATAGATAAGATTTCTATCAAGAAGTTGATCCCTGCCGACTATAATCCTAGAAAGGATTTAAGGCCAGGTGATCCAGAGTATGAAAAACTAAAAAGGTCATTTGAGGAGTTTGGGTATGTTGAACCAATTATTTGGAATAAAACTACAGGTAGAGTGGTTGGTGGCCATCAGAGACTGAAAGTTCTACTGAGCATGGGTATGGATGTAGTGGATTGTGTAGTTGTAGAGATGGATGAGGAAAAGGAGAAGGCTCTTAATATTGCATTGAATAAAATAAGCGGAGAATGGGATAAGGAAAAACTGGCACTTCTTATTACAGATTTAAACGCTGCAGACTTTGATGTATCTCTGACTGGATTTGATCCAGGAGAACTGGATGATCTTTTCAAGGATTCTTTAAAAGACAAAATAAAAGAAGACGATTTTGATATAGATAGCGAGCTGAATAAGCCCGCTATTTCGCGTTTAGGAGATGTTTGGATACTTGGTAGGCACAGACTGGTATGTGGAGATAGTACAAATAAGGAGACATTCAATACATTAATGGATGGAAAAGTTGCTAATCTGGTGGTAACTGATCCCCCATACAATGTTAACTATGAAGGTACTGCAGGGAAAATCAAGAACGATAATATGGCAAATGATGCTTTTTATAAGTTTCTGTTAGATGCCTTTATAAATATTGAAACAGCACTGGCAACAGATGGAAGCATTTATGTATTCCATGCCGATACAGAGGGACTTAATTTTAGAAAGGCATTTGTCGATGCAGGTTTTTATCTTTCTGGTACTTGTATTTGGAAGAAGCAATCCTTGGTTCTTGGAAGATCTCCTTATCAGTGGCAGCATGAACCAGTACTCTTTGGTTGGAAAAAGAAAGGCAAGCATAACTGGTATTCCGATAGAAAGCAGACCACCATCTGGGAATTTGAGAAACCGAAGAAAAACAGTGATCATCCTACGATGAAGCCAGTTGCACTTGTGGCCTACCCTATTTTGAATTCAAGCCTTTCTAATTGTATCGTGCTTGATCCTTTTGGAGGTTCAGGAAGTACACTGATTGCTTGTGAGCAGACAGATAGAATCTGCTACACCATTGAACTGGATGAAAAGTACTGTGATGTCATTGTGAAAAGGTATATTGAGCAAGTTGGAAACTCAGATGGTGTGTTTGTTTTAAGAGATGGTTCGAAAATAAGATATTGTGACCTGCCAGACGTTGCTACCGCCGATTAATGGAAGAGTCTTTTCTACAGAAAGATGCTCTAAATGACTTGATATTAACAGCCTTTAGAGTGATATATGTATGTACCGAAAATAGAAAGGCGGTATGAAAAATGCAGATAAACTATAATGTCACAGGAGCAAAAAGAAAAGAGCTAGTCAACGCAATCAGCCAAAAACTGAATGCTCCTGCAAGATATCTCGGAGCACCTACATTTGCATATGAAGTGGCAGACTACAACATTGACAAAAACGGGGTAGTCAGAGGACCAGATAATTATGAACTGGTTAATGATCTATTAGGCCTTTATGACTTCAATGCGGTTACAGCAGAATATGACACACCACTTCCAGAAGCAGAGCCTGTTCTTGAAAATATTCAAGTTCCCAATGAAGCGGCTCTTGGGGGTAGGGTAAATCCAAATAGTGATTACGAAGAACCTCCCGTATACAACGAATCAAATGAAACCGAAGAAGCTATTAGTTTGATTATTCAAATGCCGAGGGAGGGTTTTAGCGAAACTGCACTTGGTAACCTAAAAGGATTGGTAGAAAGCAAAGAAACCCTTATAAAGAAAGCACTTGATACTGACTCTATTCCCATTATCATAAATGAGGAATTTATAACCTTCCCTTGGTTCCAGAGTGAGTGCTCCGCAGAGGAGGTGAAGGCTTATACCCACTTTGTAACAGCACTTTGTGAAATGGCAAAGAAACAGACCCGCGTCAACTCGACCGAGAAATCAGTGGAGAATGAAAAGTACGCTTTCCGTTGTTTCCTTCTAAGACTTGGATTTATCGGGCCAGAATACAAAACAGAACGAAAAATTCTCCTCTCCAAACTGTCGGGTAGCTCTGCCTTCAAAAGCGGAAGTGCCAAGCATGAGGAGGTGAGTGAATAATGAATATCATTCACCCAGAAATGCTAAAGCAACTTAGAAGTTATTACACTCCAGGAACTCGTGTCATGCTACTTAAGATGAATGACCCTTATACCAAGCTTCAGCCAGGAGATAAAGGTACGGTTACTAGTGTTGATGATTTGGGAACTATCCACGTCAGTTGGGATTCAGGCAGTTCCCTTGGAGTGGTTTTTGGAGAGGATTTATGCAAGAAAATCGAAGAATAAAAACACACATTTTAAGCCCAATATGGCAGTAAATATGTAGATTTATATTGCAGAATTGTCTTGCTATATAAGCCTTTTAGAGTGATATATGTACATGCCGAAAGGACAAACACACTTTAAAAGGAGTGATACACGATGTTAAGTGCAAAATTCGGGATTGAGATTGAATTTACAGGGATTACAAGGGAAAGGGCAGCTAGAGTCGCTGCAGAATATTTGCAAGGCATTTACAGTGAAGGCGGGACTTACTACGACACCAAGAAGGTAAAAACTCCAGATGGTCGAGTGTGGAAGTTTATGTACGATGGGAGCATCAACTGCCAAAGAAAAGAAGGTAGAAGAAAAGTAGCTGCAGGTAGAGATTATAGCGTTGAGCTGGTTAGTCCAATCCTAACCTACCGGGAGGACATTGAAACTTTGCAGGAGCTAGTAAGAAAGCTTCGCAAATCTGGAGCCTTTACAAATACATCTTGCGGAATTCACATTCATCTAGACGGTGCTGAACATACCCCACGAAGCATTCGAAACTTTGTAAATATCATTGCAAGCAAAAACGACTTATTTTATAAAGCACTTCAGATTGCACCGCAGAGAATGAATTACTGCAAAAAGATGGACAGTATTTTGGTTGAGAAGATGAACCGTAAAAAGCCTAAAACGATGAGACAAATTGAGGATATTTGGTACGAAGGTTACAGCGAGAGTAGAAGCACTCATTACCACAACAGCCGCTACCATTTCCTCAACCTTCACAGCTTTTTTACCGGAAACCATACAGTTGAACTTAGAGGATTCAATAGCGAACTTCATGCAGGAAAGATAAGAAGCTACATTGTTCTAGCACTTGCCATCAACCACCAAGCCTTAACACAAAAGTGTGCATCAGCAAAGAAACCGCAGGTGGAAAACGAGAAATTTGCCATGAGAACCTATCTAAACCGGATTGGTTTCATTGGAGATGAATTTGCAAACTGCAGAGAACATTTGACAGCAGCACTTTCGGGTTCAGCTGCATGGCGGTTTCGGGCGGCCTGAGCTGCCCCTAACCCACAAAGCTAAGAAGGAGGATTACAATGAAGAATAAATTATATCTTGCCTATGGCTCCAACCTTAATCTAAAGCAAATGGCCGACAGATGCCCCACAGCGAAGGTGGTAGGAGCAAGTCAAATCAATGACCACCGCCTATTATTTCGAGGGGCACACGCGGGCGCTGTGGCGACAATCGAGCCTTTTGAGGGTGGCAACGTACCAGTTTTAGTTTGGGAGATTACACCGACCGATGAAGCGGCACTTGACCGTTACGAGGGATGGCCGTTCCTTTATCGAAAGGAAACAATAAAAGTGAAGTTGGGAAGCAAAACCGTCAAGGCGATGGTCTACATCATGAATGATGGTAGACCGCTTGGACAGCCGAGTTGTTATTATTACAGTACAATTTTAGAAGGCTATAAGAGTGCGGGCTTCGATGTGGAAATCCTGCGCAAAGCTACAACTGATTCAATAGAATCGGAGGAGGTAGCCAATGAATGAGATAATTAAGCAACAAATCCTTTCCATCCGAGAAAGTGGAGTCACAAATATGTTTGATGTGGACCGAGTACAGTATGAGGCAAATGAACGAGGGTTTTATGAATTGGTAGTCTATTTAATAGACCATAAAGCAGAATATGCCCATTTCATACTGACGGGTGAAGTGGATATAAAGAAATAACTAAATCTAAATAGGATAGAGAAAAGGGCTTCATCTATAGGATTGAGGCTCTTTTCTTATGTCCTTTTCCATAAAAGGGGCGGTGTTTATGCGGAAACTGAAGAAATATAAGCCGACCGCCTTTATAGCTGAAGGGTCATATTACGATAAGGACGCTGCTGATTACGCTGTGGCTTTTATCGAAGCACTCTCCCATACGAAAGGTTCATGGGCAGGCAAGCCTTTTGAACTTATCGACTGGCAGGAAAAAATTGTCCGTGATTTATTCGGTATCTTAAAACCTAATGGATACCGGCAGTTTAACACGGCTTATATAGAAATACCTAAAAAGATGGGAAAAAGCGAGCTTGCAGCAGCAATCGCACTTCTCCTCACTTGTGGAGATGGTGAAGAACGAGCAGAGGTATACGGTTGTGCCGCAGATCGCCAGCAGGCATCAATTGTATTTGAAGTAGCAGCCGATATGGTGCGGATGTGTCCAGCGCTGAATAAACGAGTGAAGTTGCTGGCTTCAACTAAACGACTGGTGTACCTGCCGACCAACAGCTTTTATCAGGTATTGTCGGCTGAAGCCTATTCAAAACACGGCTTCAATATACATGGTGTTGTTTTTGATGAACTTCATACTCAGCCAAATAGGAAACTATTTGATGTTATGACAAAAGGGTCTGGTGATGCGAGAACCCAACCGCTATATTTTCTTATCACCACTGCAGGGACGGATACCCAGAGTATCTGCTATGAAACACACCAAAAAGCGGTTGATATTATTGAGGGCAGAAAATACGATCCTACTTTTTATCCCGTAATCTACGGTGCCAAAGAAGAGGATGATTGGACTGATCCTAAAGTATGGAAGAAAGCAAATCCAAGCTTAGGAATTACAGTAAGTATCGATAAAGTTAGAGCCGCTTGTGAAAGTGCAAAGCAGAACCCTGCTGAGGAAAATAGCTTTCGACAGCTGCGTCTGAACCAGTGGGTTAAGCAATCTGTCCGTTGGATGCCAATGGCAAAGTGGGATGCCTGTGCGTTTCCAGTAAAACCAGAGAGCCTTGAAGGTAGAGTATGCTATGGAGGACTTGATTTATCCTCTACCACTGACATTACAGCCTTCGTGCTGGTGTTCCCACCGGAAGATGAAACAGATAAATATACCGTTCTCCCGTATTTTTGGATGCCGGAGGATAATATTGACCTCCGAGTTCGACGAGACCACGTGCAATACGACCTTTGGGAGAAGCAAGGCTATATTTTAACCACCGAGGGAAATGTAGTCCATTATGGATACATTGAAAAATTCATTGAAGAACTGGGGGAAAAGTACAACATTCGAGAGATTGCTTTTGACCGCTGGGGCGCTGTTCAGATGGTGCAAAATCTTGAAGGGTTAGGCTTTACTGTAGTTCCTTTCGGTCAAGGTTTTAAAGATATGTCACCACCTACAAAGGAACTTATGAAGCTGACATTAGAAGAAAGAATAGCACACGGCGGGCATCCAGTACTACGGTGGATGATGGATAACATCTATATAAAAACAGATCCGGCTGGAAATATAAAACCGGACAAGGAAAAAAGTACAGAAAAAATAGATGGAGCAGTGGCAACTATTATGGCACTCGACCGCGCCATCCGCTGTGGACCAGGTAATAGTGGAGACTCGGTGTATGACGAGAGAGGTTTAATAATTCTATAAATTTCAATGATTGTTTGTGGTGTAATTCTTTCAATTTGGAGGTGAGGCCTATGAATTTATTAAAAGGACTGTTTCGTTCAAGGGACAAACCGCAAAACCGTGTGGGTAGCGCATTTTCCTTCCTATTCGGCGGTACATCATCTGGCAAAACAGTAAATGAGCGTACTGCAATGCAAGCAACAGCGGTGTATGCCTGCGTAAGAATACTAGCTGAAGCTATTGCTGGACTGCCACTACATGTATATAGATATCGTTCTGATGGAGGTAAAGAAAAGATTCCTTTCCACCCTTTGTATTACCTTCTTCATGATGAACCAAATCCAGAGATGACTTCATTTGTGTTTCGAGAAACACTGATGAGTCATCTTTTACTTTGGGGCAATGCTTATGCACAGATAGTTCGAAATGGTCGTGGCCAGGCAATTGCGCTTTATCCCCTACTTCCTAACAAGATGGAAGTAAGTCGAGCATCAAATGGTGAACTGGTTTATACCTACTACCGGGATACAGACGAAAGTGGCCTGAATCCAAAGGGAGGCTATGTCACACTTCGCAAAGATGATGTACTTCACATACCAGGTTTAGGTTTTGATGGACTCATTGGCTATAGCCCTATTGCTATGGCAAAAAATGCAATCGGTATGTCACTTGCTACTGAAGAGTACGGTGCGGCATTCTTTGCTAATGGAGCCAATCCCGGCGGTGTGCTGGAGCACCCGGGAGTAATTAAAGACATACAGAGAGTGAAGGATAGCTGGAATAGTGCTTACCAAGGCACAGCTAAGGCACATAAAATCGCTGTATTGGAAGAGGGCATGAAGTTTCAAGCCATCGGTATACCTCCAGAACAGGCTCAGTTTTTAGAAACACGGAAATTTCAAATCAATGAGATTGCAAGGATTTTCCGTGTGCCTCCCCATATGGTGGGAGATCTTGAGAAATCTAGCTTCTCTAATATCGAGCAGCAGTCTTTGGAGTTTGTAAAATACACTCTCGATCCGTGGGTGGTGAGATGGGAGCAAAGTCTCCAGCAATCGCTTATTTTGCCTTCTGAGAAAACATCAGTATTCATCAAGTTCAATTTAGATGGTCTGCTGCGCGGCGATTATCAAAGCCGAATGAATGGCTATGCTATTGGGCGGCAAAATGGCTGGATGTCAGCTAATGATATCCGTGAATTGGAGGACATGAACCGTATCCCAGCTGAGGAAGGTGGCGATTTATATCTGGTTAACGGAAATATGACGAAATTGGCTGACGCAGGAGCGTTTGCCAAAACCGAAGGAGGTCAGTAAATGAAGAAGTTCTGGAATTGGGTGCGAGATTCTGATGAAGGGCGCACTCTCTATTTAAATGGAGTGATATCCGAAGAAACGTGGTGGGGTGATGAGGTCACACCTAAGATGTTCAAAGATGAACTGCTGGCTGGCACCGGTGATATTACAGTGTGGATTAACTCTCCTGGCGGGGATGTGTTTGCAGCAGCTCAGATTTACAACATGCTTATGGACTATACAGGAAAGGTCACTGTAAAAATTGACGGGCTTGCGGCAAGTGCAGCTTCCGTTATTGCAATGGCGGGTGGAGATGTATATATGTCGCCGGTATCCATGATCATGATTCATAACCCTTCGACCATTGCCATCGGTGACAGCGAGGAAATGTTGCGAGCAAAGGCTCTATTAGATGAAGTTAAGGAAAGTATTATTAATGCCTATGAGTTAAAGACTGGTCTTTCCCGAACAAAGCTTTCTCATCTGATGGATGCAGAATCATGGATGAATGCAAATAAAGCCATCGAACTTGGTTTTGCAGATAAGATCATGTTTATGGAAAATGAAACACCGGATTTGGCAGATAGCCTTATCTTTAGCAGGATGGCGGTTACCAACTCACTTATTAGTAAACTACCTAAAAAACAAAAACAAAAAACAGGTACACCTATAGAGTCGCTGGATAAGCGGCTTTCTTTAATTTCTCACTAATTTAAAGGAGGAAATAACAATGAGTAAAATTCTTGAATTGCGCGAGAAACGCGCTAAGGTTTGGGATGCGGCGAAGGCATTCCTTGATTCAAAACGTGGCGGTGATGGATTGTTATCCGCAGAGGACACACAAACCTATGAAAAGATGGAAGCTGAAGTTGTTGCACTTGGTAAAGAAATAGAACGTTTGGAACGTCAGGCGGTTATTGACTTAGAACTTTCCAAAGCCACGAGTAGCCCTATTACAAACACACCGTCCAAACATGCCGATGATAAGACAGGACGCGCGTCTGCAGAGTACAAGAAAGCATTCTGGAATGCTATGCGTACTCGTGCAGGGGAAGGCCTTGATGTAAACGTAAGAAATGCCCTTCAAATTGGTACAGACTCCGAGGGTGGTTATCTTGTGCCTGACGAGTTTGAACGTACCTTAGTAGAGGCTCTTGAGGAAGAGAACATTTTCCGTTCACTGGCCAATGTTATCAATACATCTTCTGGCGATAGGAAAATTCCTGTTGTAGCTACAAAAGGTACTGCTTCCTGGGTGGATGAAGAAGGCACTATCCCAGATAGCGATGATAGCTTCGGACAGGTTTCTATAGGAGCTTACAAACTCGCTACCATGATCAAAGTTTCCGAGGAGCTTCTTAACGATTCTGTGTTCAATCTTGAAGCCTACATCTCTAAGGAGTTTGCAAGGCGTATCGGTAACAAAGAGGAAGAGGCGTTCTTTACCGGTGATGGATCTGGAAAACCGACAGGTATCCTTGCTTCTACAGGTGGTGCCCAAATTGGTGTGACTACTGCAGGTGCTACGGCAATTACTATGGACGAGGTACTTGATCTGTTCTATTCACTAAAGGCACCTTACCGTAATAAGGCTGTATTCGTTATGAACGACGCCACTGTAAAAGCAATCCGTAAACTAAAGGATGGTCAAGGACAGTACCTATGGCAACCTTCCTTACAGGCAGGTACACCGGATACTATCCTCAATCGACCATTGTATACTTCTGCATATATGCCAACTATTGCTGCCGCTGCGAAGAGTATCGCATTTGGTGATTTTAGTTATTACTGGGTAGCTGATCGTCAGGGTCGTGTATTTAAGAGGCTTAATGAACTTTATGCTGTTACTGGCCAAGTAGGCTTTGTTGCAACTCAGCGTGTGGATGGAAAATTAATTCTACCTGAAGCCATAAAAGTACTTCAGCAGAAAGCTTAATGGAGGTGCGTTATGAGCTATAACACTAAGAATTATACCGAACAAGGCGGAGAAAAAACTGTTATAGGCGGAACACTTGAAATCAAGGAAGGAGCCTCGGTAACGGGGCTCTCCGCCGATCCGCTTCTCGTGGCAACAGAGGAGACTCTCGGTGGTGTAAAAGCCGCCGCTGCCGGTGAGGACGATACCGTCGAAGTAAAAATCGGAGAAGACGGTAAGCTGTATGCTCCAGCATATCCTACCGATGCTACGGAGTCAGTATCAGGGTTGGTAAAAATGGCTGCTAATCAAGCCGACAGCATAGCCGAGGATACAGCCACTCTTGTCACAGATTTTAATGCTCTGCTCGCTAAACTAAAAGCGGCTGGGTTAATGGCTGCAGACGAAGCATGACCGGAAGGAGGCGGACGGCATGACAACTGATAATCTTCTCCCTAAAGTAAAAGCAAATCTGATCCTGACGCATGACGCAGACGATGGACTTCTGCTGCATTACATCAAAGCCGCCGTCTCTTATGCGGAAAGTTATCAGCATGTTGCTGAGGGTTATTACACTGAGAATATTATGCCCCCAACTACTGAACAGGCAGTAATCATGCTGTCGAGTCATTTCTACGAAAGCAGAGATGGCTCGACGGCTGGTTTCTTCGCCGATAGCGTACAGGCGGGGCAGCAGGTTTGGAACACGGTGAACCTACTTCTTAGGCTAGACCGGGATTGGAAGGTGTAAATTATGAGTTTTGGAAAGATGAACACCTTTATTGATATCATCAGTACAGAGCCTATTAAAGACAAGGATGGTTTCGCTGCTATAGGCGATAACACACTTGCCAGTGTACGTGCCTACAAGGAAGATCGGCATGGCAGTGAGCGGTGGGCAAATAGGGCATCATTTTCTTCTGCAACTTCCCTATTTAGGTTTAGAAAAATATCTGGCCTTAGGGTGACCAGTGAAATGGTCATCGTTTGTGATGATGGCAGATATCAGATTTTAAGTGTTGATGATGTTAGAAACCGAGGTATGTATGTCGAGGTTTTAGCAGAAAAGATAGAACCAACCGTGAGGTGATGGATATGGCAAAAGTGAATATAAAGATGCCAGAAGAATTCCTTTTAAAGGTATCACGATTAGCTGACCAGACCGATGTAATTCTTCCTAAGGTTCTGGAAGTTGGCGGTGAAGTGGTATTGGATAAAGTTAAGGGAAATCTAAGTAAAGTGATTGGTAAGAATACAAAATATCCATCCAAAAGCACTGGGGAGCTACTATCTTCACTAGGACTTTCAAGTGCAAAGCAAGATAGAAACGGAAACTTCAATGTTAAAGTTGGCTTTGCCGAGCCACGTTCTGATGGTGAGAGCAATGCTAAAATTGCCACAATCATTGAATATGGTAAGCATGGTCAGCCTGCAAAACCCTTCCTAAAGCCTGCGAGAACTGCATCTAGGAAACCTTGTATCAATGCGATGATCGCAAAGCTAGAGGAGGAGATTGATAAAATATGAATATCTTAGAGGAGCTAAATACACTTCTGACAGCAATACCTATCCCCGTAGAAACCGGGGTTTTTTCAGGTTTGGCACCGGATGAGTACGTGGTGATACTCCCACTTTCGGATGTTTTTGAAGTTCATGCGGATAACCGACCTGGCTTTGATGTGCAGGAAGCACGTATATCACTATTTTCCAAGAGCAACTACTTAGAGCGGAAGAGACAGATTACAGCGGCTTTGTTAAACGATGATTTTACAGTGACTGAGCGTAGATATATTGGTCACGAGGATGATACTGGATATCATCATTACGCCATCGACGTGGCGAAAAACTATGGAATGGAGGAATAACATATGGCAACTATCGGTTTGGATAAACTGTACTATGCAAAAATAACCGAGGACTCAAATGGCGAGGAAACCTACGGTGTGCCTTCGGTACTCGCAAAAGCCATTACTGCCGAACTTTCGGTAGAATTGGTGGAAGCAATTCTGTATGCCGATGATGGTGCTGCCGAGGTTGTGAAGGACTTTAATAGCGGTACACTCACTCTCGGTGTAGATGACATTGGCCCGACAGTAGCAGCAGATCTAACTGGTGCGTCGACCGACGACAACGGGGTATTAATTTCTGCAAGTGAGAGTGTAGGTACACCTGTTGCAGTGGGGTTTCGTGCGCAAAAGGCCAATGGAACATATCGATATTTTTGGTTGTATCGCGTTAAGTTTGGACTACCAGCGACCAACTTACAGACAAAAGCGGATTCCATTACCTTTTCTACACCTACTATTGAAGGAACAGTTATGCGCAGGAACAAGCTGGATGGGTTGGGCAAGCACCCCTGGAAAGCAGAAGTCACAGAAGGCGACCCCGGTGTTTCATCGTCCACCATAACAGGCTGGTTCACTGAAGTTTATGAACCCGTATATACACCTGAACCATAGGAGGAGAAATGATGGATAATGAGAGAAGTGCCACAATCAAAATAGGTGACAAAGAGTATGAACTGGTTTTAACTACACGTGCAACAAAGGCAATTGCTGGTCGTTACGGTGGTCTTGAAAATCTTGGAGAAAAACTGATGAAATCAGAAAACTTTGAGATGGCACTGGACGAGATAGTTTGGCTAATCACACTGCTTGCAAACCAGTCCATTTTAATTCGCAATCTTAAGAATAAGAACGCACCAGAAGAATTGTTGACAGAGGAAGAAGTGGAGCTTCTTACCTCACCGCTTGATTTGGCGGAATATAAAAGTGCAATCACCGAAGCAATGTTCAAAGGTGCAAAGCGCAACGTGGAAAGTGAGGAAGAAACTCCAAAAAACGTGGAAGTCGGGTAACGGACGCTGAAGTCTTTACCCGACTTTATTATTATGGAACAGTTCAGATGGGCATGGACGCAGAGGAATTCTGGCTTATGCCAATTGGACTGTTTTTTGATTTATGGGCTTGCCACAAGCAATGGCATGGGATCGAAAAGCCGAAGAAAACTCGAACGATTGACGATATTATCCCACCAGGCATATAGGAGGAGGTGAAGGTATGGCGGACAATTTTGGATTGAAAATAGGCGTCGAGGGCGAGCGTGAGTTTAAGAACGCCCTACGAGATATCAATCAGTCCTTTAAGGTGCTGGGCAGTGAAATGGCACTTGTGACCAGTCAGTTTGATAAAAACGATAAATCTATCCAGTCGGTCACTGCTCGTAATGCGGTTTTGAATAAAGAAATCGACGCACAGAAAGAAAAGATTTCAACCCTTAAGGCCGCTCTTGATAATGCCACCTCCTCTTTCGGTGAAAATGACCGCCGCACTCAAAACTGGCAGATTCAGCTGAACAGAGCTCAGGCAGAACTCAATAATATGGAGCGTGAACTTCAGCAGTCTGCGGTTGAAGCAGATAATCTCGGTGAAGAGTTAGACAACTCAGGCAAAAGTGCGGAAGATTCTGGAGGTAAATTTGAAAAGCTTGGTGGTATACTCAAGGGCATCGGTGTGGCTATGGGCACAGTTGCAGTTGCTGCTGGAGCTGCTGCTATAAAATTGGGTAAAGAGGTAGTTACCCAGTTTGGGGAATTGGAGCAAAACCTAGGTGGCTCAGAAGCAGTCTTTGGAGCGTATGCTGCTTCAATTCAAAAGACCGGTGAAGAAGCCTATAGAAATCTCGGAATTTCCCAAAGTGAGTATTTGGCAACAGCTAATAAAATGGGTGCATTGTTCCAAGGCTCTGGCATTGAACAGCGAAAAAGTCTTGAATTGACAGAAAAAGCGATGCAACGTGCAGCAGATATGGCATCCGTTATGGGTATAGATATGTCTTCTGCCATGGAAGCGGTTACGGGAGCGGCAAAAGGCAACTTTACCATGATGGATAACTTAGGTGTTGCCATGAATGCTACAAACATCGAAGCTTATGCTCTTGCTAAGGGACTAGATTTCACTTGGAATACCGCTACACAAGCGGAAAAAGCGGAAGTCGCAATGCAGATGTTTTTTGAAAACACACAGCAGTATGCCGGAAACTTTGCGAGAGAGTCAACTGAGACCATTTCTGGTTCTATTGGGTTATTACAAGCTGCACTTGGCTCTTTTACAGCAGGACTCGGTAACGCTAATGCAGACATGACAAATTTGACGGAAAATCTTGTGGATGCATTCCGTGCAGTCGTTAAAAATATCGTGCCTGTTTTAGAAAACATCGTAACCGCACTACCGCCTGCGTTCGATGCGATATTAACAGCAATAGGTGACTTGCTTCCGATGTTGTTGGAAACTGTAACGAGCCTGTTCACGCAGGTGTTGGAGACACTCTTGAACTTATTGCCTGAACTGATTCCAGCGGCAGTAGATGCAGTAATGACGATTGTCGGTGCGTTGATTGATAATCTTCCACTGCTCATAAATGCAGCAATAGAACTGGTAACCGCACTTGTGGAGGGTATTGGCATGGCTCTACCGCAACTGATACCCGCAGCAGTTTCGGCAGTCACGCAGATTGTTCAAGGATTAATTGATAACCTACCACTTATTTTGGATGCCGCTTTACAGTTGATAATAGGATTAGCACAGGGATTGGTAGATGCAATACCTCAACTAACATCTGCCTTACCTGTCATCATAAAAGCAATAGTGGATTTTATAGTGGAGTCCATTCCACAGATTATTGATGCAGGTATTCAATTATTGACTTCACTGGTTACAGCACTGCCTACTATTATCACTGCAATCGTGGAAGCAATCCCGCAGATTATCGATAGTATTATCAGTGCAGTTATTGGGTCAATTCCATTGATTATAGATGCGGGCATACGTCTATTAATATCACTCATACAGGCACTCCCGCAAATTATCACTACTGTGGTTGGGGCTATTCCGAAAATAATAACATCCTTGGTAAACGCTATTGTAGGTAACATCGACAAGATCATCTTGGCCGGTGTTCAGCTGTTTGTGGCATTAATTGCGAATCTTCCAAGGATAATCGTAGAGATCGTCAAGGCTGTACCTCAGATTATCTCAGGATTGGTCAATGCTTTTACAAGTTATATAAGCCAGATGGCTAAAGTAGGTGGAAACTTAATCAAAGGTCTGTGGCAAGGTATTTCAGATTCAGGTGCATGGCTATGGAGTAAAATCTCTGGATTTTTCGGCAACGTTGTATCAAAGATTAAGAATTTCTTCGGCATCAGTTCACCTTCAAAGCTATTTGCTGGAATTGGCCACAATATGGGTGAAGGTATTGGTGTAGGTTTTGAGGATGCAATGACAGCAGTTTCAAGGGATATGCAAAATGCTGTACCCACAAACTTCGATTTGAATTACAGAGGTTCATTAGGACAAGGCAGTGCTACAGGCACAAGCATCACGCAAAATCTCTCAGTGGTGACACCAAAGGCTCTGTCTGAAAAAGAACTGGCAAGGGAGTTTAAAAACCTCTCCCGCAAGCTGGCACTTGAATATTAAAGGGGGTCTGACTATGGAACTTACTTATATTAATGCAAATGGCAGGAGTATCACACTCAAACAAAGCCGCCCGTATTTTCTTACCAAGATAGACGGAACAGGCAACATACGCCAGACCGTTAATACATTTAAGGCACCGGATCAAGACGGTGCTTTTTATATTTCCTCCACACTGGATATGCGTAATATCACGCTAGAAGGTACGGTCGTAGCGGATTCTCTTGACGAGGCTTATGTACGGAGACAGAGATTTCTTAAGATATTTACTCCAAAAATGCGAGGGACTCTTTTGTATCGTGGACGGCAAATTGCTTGTGTGGTAGAGGAAGCAGGTTTTACTGTTTCTACTAGGCAACGCATACCAAACTTCTTTGTAAGTTTACTATGTCCATCCCCTTTCTTCGAAACATTAGATGAGGTGAGAGAGGAACTGGCATCATGGATACCTCTGTTTGAGTTTGAATTGGAGATACCAGTAAGTGGTATGGAGTTTGGAATGCGTCAGCCGAACCAAATCATCACAGTAGAAAACATTGGTGATGTATCTTGTGGATGCGAAATCGTATTTCGAGCACTGGGTACGGTTACCAACCCTGAACTACTAAACATAGACACGGGAGAATATATCCGCCTTCTCACTACAATGAGTGCTGGTGATGAACTTCGTGTGTATACCCATTTCGCTGGTAAGCGTGTGGTTCAGGTTGTAGGGTCAACGGTTACAAATGCTTTTTCACTATTGGACACCAATTCAACGTTTTTTCAGCTTGCTGCAGGTACTAACACACTGCGCTATGACGCTTCAGTTAATATGGAACTGTTGGAGGTCAGTATTTACTTTCGTCCACAATTTCTGGGGGTGTGAGTATGGAACTATATATCTTTAATACAAACCGGGAGCTTGTGGGCATCGTGGAATCTTTCGAATATCTTCGATGGACACGGCGTTATTCTCAGTGTGGTTCATTTGAACTAAAAGCCATCGCCACACAAGAGAATGCCGAACTTCTAAAAGAAGGAAATATCATTTGGAAGAACGATGATGAAGAAGCTGGGATTATTGAGCATCTTTTCTTGTCTCAGACGGATCAGGAATTTATTACAGTAAGTGGTCGCTTTGCCACGTCCTTTCTTGCTAGACGCATTGTATGGCAAACGGAGAAATTGTCCGGTGACATTTCTGATTGTGTGGAGCAACTTATAGAAAATAACCTTATCAATCCTTCTGATGTAGCAAGAAAGATCAGCGGTATATCCTTTTCATCCCCAAGCCTGGATATACCCATTAGCACCCAAATTTCGTACCGCAACTTGATGGACGCAGTGACGGAACTATGTGAAGTTTCGGAGGTTGGTATCAAGACTATTTTTACTCCTGAAACAGGGGTTTTTACAATAATGCTGTATAAGGGGACTGAATCACAGGCAGTGTTCTCTAAGGAGTATGAGAACCTAACTGAGCAGGTTTATACAGTAAGTGCAGCAGATTTTGCTAACACCGCTCTTGTTGGTGGGGAGGGCGAAGGTGCAGAGCGGACATTTGTAGCAATTACAAGTGGATCTGGAGAAACACGACATGAGATTTTTGTGGATGCTAAAGACCTACGGGCAGAAGATTTTGGAGTGGATTATATCAATACGCTGATTTTTCGAGGGCAGAGCAAGCTAAATGAGCAAGTAATACGTTATTCCTTTGATACATCAGTTAACCCACATGGCAGCCTGACTTATAAGGTAGACTTTGACCTTGGGCAGGTCGTTAAGGTTATTTCCAAAGCATGGGGTGTATCTATGACAACACGAATCGCTGAAGTGGAGGAGACATATGACGCGGACGGTCAAAGCATCAGCGTAGTGTTTGGAAAGAGCGAGCTAACAATAGCTCAAAAAATTCGCTCTGATATGAGTGAGATTAAAACTGCATTATCTGCCCCAACTGGCATCTCTGATATTGCAGAAGCATTAGGCAATGTGTCAGAAACACTTGGAGATATTCATGACCTTGACCCCAATATCCAAGGAGATACTGTTACCGATAGTATCAACAATCTGTTTGGGAAACTGCCCTCACTTGAGGTAATTGTTGGAGAAGGAGCTATATCGATCGGTCAGTATGCCCTGCACCATATGAGTCCTGGAGATGCTTTTTATTTCACCTCGTGGAGCGGCAACAAATTCAGTGATCAGCCAAGTGATGACGGGCATGTCTTTTTGGTAAAGCATAGCGGGGATAACACGGGAAACGGATATCAGCGGGCAATGGGATTTTTTATATCTCGCAACACAATGACGTTTTATGTGATATCTGTTTTTGTATTTAACAATCCGTCTGGTGAAGCGAACTGGTTGAATATTAATAACGATCCAATAACTACAGCACGGATTGCAAATGGAGCGGTCACTGGTACAAAGATTGCAGAACGAACGATTACTGCAACTAAAATCTCCTCTGCGTTTACTGATTACTCTATGACAGAACAAAACACGGGGCGTCTCTGGATAGATGGTAAGGAAATATATCGAAAAGTTGTAAACATCGGCTCCCTTCCCAACGCTACTCCTGGGAGCGTAGCCCATGGTATTGCAAACCTAAGTACAGTTGTTAGTTTATCTGGCTTTGCAACAAATGGCACCAACTTCTTGCCACTACCGCTTGCACGGTATAACAACTTCGCTTCACAAATCGGTCTCTATGTGGATAAAACAAATGTCGTTGTTGAACCAGGTATTGACCGGACAGATTATACGGGCTACGTGGTTATCGAGTATACGAAAACCATCTAGGAAGGAGGAATTTTTGTATGGAGAAAAGCGGTTTTTTTAATTCATCCGATGGAGATAGAGTCTATGATGCCACGGATTTTGCAGCATACTTTGGAAGTCTTGTTTCAAACGGGATATTTTATAAAACAGCTACAAATCTGCAGGTATCACCAGGGATGGGATTGGCAGTAAGCGTGGCGGCTGGAAGTGCGTGGATTAATGGATATAGATATGAGAATACAGATGCGTTAAATATGCCTCTCACAACAGCACACGGTAGCAATCCACGCATTGACCGGATTGTTGTTCGCTTAAGTCAAATCAGCAGGAGTATTCAGCTTGCAGTTGTTACCGGTACTCCAGCTGCTACACCAGTAGCTCCTGATTTAACAAGAACCAGCGATGTATATGAACTCGGTATTGCAGAAGTTCTTGTACCTGCTGCGGCTACATCAATTGCAGCAAATAACATTACTGATACCAGATTAAACACCAGCCTTTGTGGGTTAGTGAACTCATTGGTATCGGCGGTTTACGAGTGAGGTGAATTTCTATGGCAACCTATCAAGCGATAAATGCTTGTACATGGCGTAATGGCAGTTGGATTGCGGGTGTAACCGACTACGTTCGACAAGGGGTTTATGCCCCAGCCAATAATTATGAGAATGTTGGTGCCATGTTATTTGACCTTACAAGTATTCGAAATACCTATGCAAACTATTATCCTACCTCTGCCAGTATTCGTCTTGTTAGGATAGCTGCAGGTGATTGGGGTTCAGCCAGAACGATAACACTATATGCTGGAAATGCATATGGTTTGCCATCTCCTAGTTCGGGTACCAGCATATCCGGGAGTAGACCTACGAAAGTTACTTCTGGATATAGCTATACTGTTTCTGCCGGACAGGGTACAAAGGATATCGCAATTTCCACCGCACTCATTGATTCCATCGGTAGTGGAGCTAGTAATTGTTTATTCATGGATGCTGGCTCCAGCACACTAAACTATATGGGATTTCGAGCTAGAGATGATTTAAGCCAGATAGTGTTAACCATTAACTGGGCAATAAGAACCACAGCTTGTAGTGCTCCGACATCCTGTTCATTGAGTGCAACCCTCTCGGAGGACAATGTTACATTATCATGGAGTGGTGCTTCCGGTGGTACAAATAATGCCATCTCCTCCTACGAGATACAGTATAGTGATTCTGCTGACAATTTGAATTGGGGATCGTGGACAGCACTAACTACAGTAACCACCACGGCCACTAGTGGCAGCTTGTCAGTTGCACCACCATCAACACGGGGTAATTATCGTAGGTTTCGGGTGCGAACTCGAGGTACAGCAGGAGCAAGTTATTATTCAGGCTGGAGAGTATCATCGAACTCTGTTCGCAGAAACACAGTTCCTAGCCCACCAACTACAGTGACTGCTACTCCAATCAATTATAGTGATGAAACAATCACGCTTACTTGGAGCGGCGCTTCTGGAAGTACGAGTGCAATCAAGGGATACCAGATTGCTAGTCGAACATCTACGGATAACAGCACATGGAGTTCATGGAATGTTCTAACCATTTTAGCCCTATCGGCCAGTGGAGGTAGTTATAACCCTAACGTGTCACGAGTTCCAGGAACATATACTCAATTTGGTGTATGGACGATAGATAATCTCGATGTCTACTCCTCGGAAAAAATCAGTAATAGCATCTACTGTGATATCACGGCTTGTGGAGCACCGACCGCTTGCTCGGTAAGTTCAACTTTAGCTGAAGGAAATGTTAATCTTTCATGGAGTGGTGCATCCAGTGGAGCAGGCAACACCATCACATCCTATGAGATTCAATATAGTGACTCGGCAGATAACAGCACATGGGGAGCATGGACAGCATTAACAATAGTGGTTACCTCAACAACAAGTGGCAGCGTAGTTGTTAGCCCACCGACAACTCGCGGTTATTACCGTAGGTTTAGAGTTAGGACACGTGGTACGGCTGGAGAGAGTTTTTATTCTGACTGGACTATATCTAGCAACACTGTCCGCAGAAATACACTGCCCATTCCGCCTACTTCTTTCACTGCTACTCCGCCAATATATGAGACGAATACAGTAACTCTTATGTGGAGCGGAACGATACCGGGAACCAGTGCCATCAAGCAATATGTTATTCAACAAGCTACATCAGCAGACGGTATAAATTGGTCGGTATATGAAGCATTGACTACTATTATTTCAAGTGCTACTTCAGGTACCCATCAGGTAAATGCTTCCCCGGTACCTGGAATGTATACCCGCTATCGAATAAGCGTAACAGATACACTTGATGCAGTTTCAAGCCATGTGGTTAGTAACACGGTAAAGAAAAACAGTCCGCCTGCAGCTCCGATCATCGTCAGTCCTATGACCGGAAAGTCTACTTATAACACTATACCACGCTTTATGATTACTACAGGCACTGAACCAGACGGTCATACACAGATTGTGGAAGTAAAGATTGATTCAGGTGAGTGGGTTAATAGTGTGGATAATCCTGAGAGATTTTCTACGAGTGGCTATCTGGGAAATGGTGTTAGTACGGTGTACAAAGCGGAACCGCTTGCAGTAGGAAACCATACTGTAACCTTCCGCTGCCTTGATAGTGATATTGAGTCGGCAAGCACAGAAGTTGTCAGGACATTTACTATATTACCGCCACCTTTTGAAACGATTACTGCAAATGAGACTGTTGTAAAGGCAGCACATATTCAGACGCTTCGAACCGCTTTAAATATAGTGCTAAGTTATTACAACTTATCCCCTGTAATTTGGAGTGAAGAGATTATTGCTGGAAGAACAACAGTTAAAAAATGGCCATTTCACATTACTGAAATCCGAAAGGCTATTGATACTATCATTACAGTGGTTAATGGTTTTGACTCTTCTGCAGCATTTGATATACCACCTGTGACATGGCTCCCTATTGGAACAGGGCGTCCAAAGGCGGATGTGATGCAACAAATCCACGATCTTATACTGATGCTGTAAGGTGTGTGATACGGCAACAGCACTCTTGTATTTTACAGGGGTGCTTTTTTAAATACACAAATTAATGTAATGGAGGTGTTTACAGTGAAAGAGATTTGGAATTGGATACAGTTAGCTTTTGCGGCTGTTGGTGCTTTTCTTGGATGGTTTCTCGGCGGGTTTGACGGATTTCTATATACACTGGTCACTTTTGTAGCTATTGATTATCTGACAGGTGTCCTTTGTGCGATTACAGATAAAAAGCTGTCCAGCGAAATTGGTGCCAAGGGAATTTTCAAAAAAGTGCTCATCTTTGTAATGGTAGGTATCGCTCATATTCTTGATACACAAATTTTGGGGAGTGCAGGATATGATGGCAGCGCTTTGCGAACAGCGGTAATCTTTTTCTATCTAAGTAACGAGGGTGTATCCATTTTGGAGAATGCAGGTCATATTGGACTACCCATCCCAGAAAAACTAAAGGCGGTTCTTAAGCAACTACATGGTCGTGATGAGGAACCTCCTAAGCCAGGTGATGAAATATGATTGACTTAACAAAAGCGGTAACGGTATTCATTGGTCGACGCGGTGAACACAATTACCGAAATATTGAGTTTGATGTATCAAGCCTACTGGAAAATAACTACCCAAGTGCCTCCTTAAATGCGATTTACAAAAGGCCTGATGGGATTGCATATCCGGTAGTCACGAACTACGCTGATGGTGTCCTTACATGGCAGCCCAATGCAACGGACACATCATTTGTTGGTGTTGGTCGGCTTGAAATAAGGGTTACTTATGGTGATGTGGTTGGAAAGAGTGCAAGAATACTAACCATAGTGGAGGATGCTCTTGTGGATGGAATTGTTGAACCACCAGAACCTCCTGCACAGGAATGGTTAAATAGAGTGCTTTCGGCTTTAGCTGAACTGGATATTGATGAAATAAATAATCTGCTCAACCTCACTTACAATCTATTAAACAACAACTATGATTTGCTAAATACAACACACAATTTGGTTGAGGATACCCGCGAAAATTTATATAGGCGGACAGGTATTCTACTCAACCATTTGCATCCAATAGAAACAGCTAGTGCACCGGATATGATTAGCCGGAGAGCAGCCATCACATTTAACAACATAGCAAATGGAAACAATGTAGTGATTGGCATGATAACATATACCTTCGTTACAGCTTTGGGCAGTCCAGCTGCAAATAATGTGCAGGTTCTAATTCAAGACACCCTTCGTAATACAGTTAAGACACTTGCTAGAGCTATAAGGGGCATTGATGACGAAATGAATATTGCCTATGGAACTGGGACTGATCCAAACCCAATTTGTACAGCTTACTGGACAAGTCAGAGGTTTTCCATAGGTAGTACCACCGTTGAGGCAGGTGAGAGCCTTTTTCTACTTGAAAGAGCAGAAAATGTGACTTCCGCAATACCTCTCTCATCCACTGCAACCACTATTATTAGTGACTTCACCCGGTCGGCCTATTCAAGATATATTTTGTCTGGCAATGTCTCAGGTTCAGGCGGTGTAAACAGTGTCCGTGGCCCTTTGCACACGATATTACCTATTAATAGTGTGGTTATTGGCGGTCAGGGCGGAGAATTGTATACGACGGCTTATGATTGCCATTTGATAACTCTTTGTCGTCAATCGGATACTAGTGAAAAGGAACTGGACTTGTATATTTCCAATGATGAGGAGACGTTCACCAGAATTCAACGGAGTACACCTGTCGGATCGAATACTTCAGCAGAATCCTTGCACATTCATATTCAAATGCGGCAGGCCAGAGTTCCAGCCGGTTATGGACTGTATATCTGTATGGGAAGTGATGGAACATCATCAAATGCTTATTGTGATTTAAAGTTTACCTATCACCTGTACCCTGTCCATCTTACACCTGAGCCAAATGATTAAATGTTGAGGTGATTATAATGAAATTATACAAATTAATACTTACGAATAATGCCTGTTACAAAGCAGGCAAAACAATAAAACCGAAGGGTATAATGGTTCACTCTACAGGGGCTAACAACCCGTGGTTGAAGAGATATGTTGGTCCAGATGACGGTTTGCTCGGAAAGAACCAATACAACAATCATTGGAATCAGGATAAACCCGGAGGTCGTCAAGTTTGTGTCCATGCTTTTATTGGTAAGTTAGCAGATGGCTCCATTGCCACATACCAAACATTGCCTTGGAATCATCGTGGTTGGCATGCTGGAGGAGATGCGAATAACACGCATATAGGATTTGAGATTTGCGAGGACGGTCTAACCGATGGCTCGTATTTTTCTGCTGTTTATAAGGAAGCAGTAGAGCTTTGTGTACATCTTTGCAAACTCTATGGACTAAGTGAGAAGGATATCATCTGTCATAGTGAAGGCTATAAGCAAGGTATAGCCAGTAACCATGCGGATGTTATGCACTGGTTTCCTAAGCATGGCAAGACCATGGATACCTTTAGAGCAGATGTTAAGAAACTTCTAAGAGAAGAAGAAAAATCAGCAGAACCAGCGAAAAAGAAATACTATCGTGTACAAATAGGTGCATACACTGTCAAAGCAAATGCTGAGGCGCAGCTTGCAAAAGCTAAAAAGGCAGGATTTACGGATGCATTTATTAAGTATGATTAATCAAGGGGAGCGAGTTAATAGGCAATTATGCTTTAGCTTTACAGAGTTTCCCTAAAAAATATTAACTATTAGATGTATATAGCCTGTGGGGGTTATTCCCTTGCAGGCTCTTTTTTTATGCTCTGATTTAATTTAATTTTTACAAATCCTCAACTTCGACCTGTTCCCGCGGCTATTAGGTAGGAGGTGATTCTACATGAATCAGCATGAGGTTAAAAAAGTTATGAAGATCTCAGATGGGGTTATAGACAAAAGCACCGAATTAAAGAAAATGTCACAGGAGCAGCTACAGCGTGAGTTTGATTATATTCAAGCAGAGAAATTACTTAGAAAGATGCTCCAAAAAGGTTTAATAACGGAAGCAGAATTCAACAAGATAGAGGCACTTAATCGCCAATCTTTCTCTCCTTTTTTAGCGGAGATAATGCCCTGAATTCGTTGATATATAAGGGTTTCAGAGGTAATATGTGACCTACCAAGAAGGAGGTGAGGCGATGAAAAAGATAACGAAAATAGAAGGAAATAAGGTTGCATCGATTATCAAACCTAAACTACGAGTGGCCGCATACTGTCGTGTTTCTACGGGTAGTGATGAACAGTTAGTAAGTCTACAAGCACAAAAATCCCATTATGAGACTTACATAAAGGCAAACCCAGAATGGGAGTATGTTGGCTTGTATTATGATGAGGGAATTAGTGGTACCAAAAAAGAAAACCGAACGGAACTTCTCAGAATGCTGTCAGATTGTGAAAACAAGAAGATTGACTTAATTATTACAAAGTCCATTAGTAGGTTTGCGAGAAACACTACGGATTGTTTGGAGATGGTTCGTAAACTGCTGGACATTGGGATTTATATCTACTTTGAGAAAGAGAATATCAATACCCAATCAATGGAAAGTGAACTGATGCTTTCTATATTAAGTGGGCTTGCAGAAAGTGAGTCAATCTCCATTTCGGAAAATAACAAGTGGGCAATTCAAAGGAGATTTCAGAACGGAACTTTTAAGATTTCTTACCCACCATATGGCTATGACAACATTGATGGTCAAATGGTGGTAAACCCTGAGCAAGCAGAAATTGTGAAGTATATTTTCGCAGAAGTATTATCAGGCAAGGGTACACAGAAAATAGCAGATGATCTTAATCAGAAGGGTATCCCTTCCAAAAGAGGCGTTCGTTGGACTGCTACCACAATTCGAGGAATTCTAAAAAATGAGAAATATACCGGGGATGTTATACTGCAAAAAACCTATACAGATTCCCGTTTTAATAAGCGCACCAATTATGGTGAGAAAAACAGATATTTAATAGAAAATCATCATGAGGCAATTATCAGCCATGAAGTGTTTGAAGCAGTAGAGGCTGCCTTAAATCAAAGGGCAAAAGAAAAGGGAATAGAAAAGCGTAATGATAAGTACCAAAACCGGTATTCTTTCTCCGGAAAAATTATTTGCTCGGAATGTGGTAGCACCTTTAAAAGACGAATTCATTCATCCGGCACAAGAAAATATGTAGCCTGGTGTTGTAGTAAACACTTAAAGCAGATAACAGAATGTTCAATGCAGTTTATTCGAGATGAGGATATAAAGACGGCCTTTGTTACTATGATTAACAAGCTGATTTTCGGAAGAAAACTTATTCTACAACCACTATTAGATGCTTTGCGTGGAATGAGCAACTCAGATAACCTTTCAAGAATTCAGGAATTAGAGAAGCAAATTGAAAAAAATGCAGAACAGAGAGAACTGCTTGTAAAGCTTATGGCAAAGGGGTATCTAGAACCTGCCCTTTTTAACAGAGAAAACAATGAACTGCAAATGGAAGCAGATAATTATATGGGTCAAAAAGAAGCTTTAATTCATGCTTTAAATGGAGAATTATCAAAGGTGCAGGAAGTCAGTAGCTTAATAAAGTTTACAAATAAGGCTGAAATGATAAACATATTTAACGAGCAAATTTTCAACGATCATATTGAAAAAATTATCGTTTACTCAAGGGTAGAGATAGGTTTCGTTATGAAATGTGGAATCACACTAAGGGAAAGGATGTGAGAAAAGTGGCACATACGCCTTATGGCTATAGGATAGAGAATGGAATAGCAGTTATCGATGAAGAAAAAGCTGAAAAGGTTAAGAATTTGTATAAGGGCTACTTATCAGGCCTTTCCTTATCGGTCGCGGCAAAGTCTGCTGGAATAGATGCTTATCATGGAACTGCTGGAAGGATGCTAAGAAATGAACGTTATCTTGGTGATGATTATTACCCTGCCATCATTGATAAAGAAACCTACGAAAAAGCAGAAGCAGAGAGGGTAAAGAGAGCGAAAAAGCTAGGCAGAATCTTTGAACCCAAGACAGAAGATAAACCTACTATTTCTAAGAAATTTACCATAGGACAAGTAATTCAGAAGCATACAAATCCTTTTACACAAGCGGAATTTGTATACAGCTTAATAGAAAGTGAGGGACAGCAAGATGGCAGTTAATAAAAATGTAATGATTATACCTGCAATAAAACGTATGGGCAACAATCGAAAAGAAGATGAAACACCAAAACTTCGGGTCGCTGCTTATTGCCGAGTTTCCACAGACAGTGATGAGCAGGCTAGTAGTTACGAAGTGCAGATTGAACACTATACAGAGTTTATCAAGAAGAATTCAGAGTGGGAATTTGCAGGGATCTTTGCTGATGATGGCATCAGCGGCACAAATACAAAAAATCGCGACGAATTTAATCGAATGATTGATGAGTGCATGGCTGGGAAAATTGATATGGTTATTACCAAATCAATAAGCCGATTTGCTAGAAATACCTTGGACTGTCTACAATACATCAGGAAACTTAAAGATAAAAATGTAGCAGTATATTTTGAGAAAGAAAATATCAATACACTGGATGCCAAAGGTGAAATTATGCTTACCATTATGGCATCCTTAGCGCAACAAGAGAGCCAGTCATTAAGCCAGAATGTAAAGCTTGGCTATCAATACCGATACCAACAGGGAGAGGTAATGGTCAATTGTTCTAGGTTTTTAGGATATACCAAAGATGAAAATAAGCGATTAGTAATTGTGCCGGAGGAAGCTGAAATAGTCAAAAGGATTTACCGAGAGTATCTTGAAGGCTCAAGTATGGATAAAATCAAAAAAGGACTTGAAGCTGATGGCATACTTACGGGAGCGGGGAAAAAAAGGTGGCATACCAGTACTATAAGGAAGATATTAAGCAATGAAAAATATATTGGTGATGCATTACTCCAAAAAACTTACACAGTAGATTTTCTTACAAAAAAGAGGGTTGTAAATAACGGTATCGTACCTCAATATTATGTTGAGAATAGTCATGAAGCCATTATCCCGCGTGAAATTTTCATGCAGGTACAAGAAGAGTTAGTTCGTAGAAGTAGAGGACATATAAGTACTAGTGGAAAGAAAAGAAACTTTAGTTCAAATCATGTATTTTCGCAAATTATCTTCTGTGGTGAGTGTGGCGAAATATACCGTAGAGTTCATTGGAATAACCGAGGTAAAAAATCGATTGTTTGGAGATGCGTCAGTAGACTTGAGAATACAGGGTTAACTTGTCATTCCCGAACCGTGCTGGAGGATATGATAGGCCTTGCTACGGCGGAGGCAATTAATAAACTAATAGGGCAAAAGGATGGCTTTTTAACTATCTTAAAGGAAAATATAGAAACAGTGATAAGTGAAACGGACAATAATATTGTTTCCGAGATAGATAAAAAGCTAGAGGAATTACAAAAAGACCTTTTGAGACTGGCCAATTCCAAAGAGGATTATAACGATATAGCCGATGAGATTTACAGGCTCAGAGAGGAAAGGCATAAGGCTTTAGCAGAAGAAGCTGGCAAAAAAGGCTCCAAGCAAAGGCTAGAAGATATGGAAAAATTCCTTAATGAACAATCCACCCTCCTGGATGAGTATGATGAGTAACTAGTAAGGAGACTTATAGAGAAAATAACGGTCTATGATAATAAACTAACTATTGAATTTAAATCTGGTGTAGAAGTAGATGTATAAACATAACCTACATGAATGACCACCATTCAGGAGAAATATTCTCTTGATTGGTGGTTTTCTTCTTATTGACTGGAATTGGTAAAAGGAATATAATCTTATTAACAATGTTGTTGATATTGTTATTGATGAGGAGATGACAACATGAGTGATGTTAATGAGTTACTAGAACAAGCTATTAAGGAAACTGAAAACTTGAATGAAGGTGAAGTCTTTCTTGTAAAAGATCTATTCAAGGGTTATGTATGGAATAGAATACCTAGAAAGGATCGGCTTCTGCTTGGGACTTTATTTTTAAACTACATAAATAAAATGGAAGGTAATATAAAGGCTATTGAAAAAACTTCATCTAATCAGCAGAGGTATAAAAAGATTAACTCTGGATACTAGCTGAAATGATTTATTGCCTTTTTACTAATATTCCTAAGAATAGCAAAATCACATGCGAGAGGTGGTGAAAGAATGCTAAGCATTGAGGAATACATTGCACGAAGGAAAAAGGAAGATAAATTCAATGAATTTGACATTGATTCACGTGCACAAAATATGAAAATCTGTGTTGATTATGTATTTGAGTATTTTAACAACTATCTGAATATTACGGAAGCTGAGGAAAAAACAGTACTCCATAATGAAAAGTTGGAGAAATATCGTAAGCAGCTAAGAGAGTATGATCCTGAAGTTAGAGAATGGGCTGTTAGTATTTATAATGAGTACGGGAAGCAAATACACAGATACATTGGAAACATCATGAAGGAGAATGACCTTTTCTTTTTATATAATACTGATAGTGAATTTAGAAATGCTTCATATGATTGTTATTCACGACTAATTAAAAGGTTACCATTTCTTAAGGATCAGACAGAAATGCTTTTTCTTTTTATAAAAGAATATCATAGGGTAGAAAGTGAGCAAAAGTTTAATTTTGGGATACCGTCAATATCGGAAGAAATTACTGATTGGATTGAGAAAACCTGGGCAAAGCATCAAGTAAATCTTCTTGCCTTTGCTTATGATTGGATAAACAGTTTTTTTGATAATGAGGATATTTGGCCCTCAACACATAGAAGAAAGAGTCAATATAATTGGAGAAAGTACGATTATGATTATAGGCAAAAAAGTAACCTTTTTAATCTTGATTCTTTGTATAGAAAAATGCCGAAAAAGTCCTTTATAAAAGGTAGAAAGCAGGAATTTGAGATATTATTTATGTACTATTGGCTTCACGATATGGAAGGCGATGACGAGGGATATTGGCAGGAATATTTAGAGAAAGTGTTACCTACTTTGAAAAAGTTATAGTTATTAAATATTAGGTGAGGTGAAAAAAATGAATGATAAAGAAATAATTCTTTCAAAAATTGCAGAAATAGTTAGCAGACCAGGCTTTTTTATAAGAAAAAACTCGGAATTTAAGGCCAGATTAAAATGTGTGGGGCTTAATGACCTTTACGAAAAATATATAGACTATCTGGTGCCATATTTCTATAATCAAGGTTATGCGCACAAATTCGAGAATAATAACGAAGAATACGATGTGTTCTTAGGTTTAGATAGTATTTTCTCGGATTTATATAAGGAAAACAGGCATGAGGATATTATCAACCTGCTAAAAGAAATAACAAAATCTTTCAATGTAAGATACATTTGCGAAAATGGCGTTGAAGACTTTGAAGAACTAGCTAAACTTTACGAGATTTTAGGATTAAACATATCCATTGAATTTGAAAAAGTTAAAGTTTCTGCTTGTATGGAAAGTGACTTTGTAAGAGTAAGTGAGATGTTTTCTGTTGAATCATGGATAAAAAGTAACCATATAGAAGTATATGATGCTTACAAATCTGCAGTTGACGCTTATACACAAGGCCATTCAGGAGCTTGTATTGAATCATGTAGGACGTGTATTGTAAGTATATTTTCAAAATATAAGGGGACTGAAAAGTTTGCAAAATGGATGAGAGGTGTCTTTAATACTAGTGGAGACAGTGCAACTGCATCAGTCGCTGACTTAGATAGGGCCCTTAAATCAGATTTAAGAAAAGAAGATTTAGCAGAATTTTTTAATGAAAATAAAGATGGAAAGCTGACAAAGACAAAAACAATTTATATGATTTACTCTATGATGTCTGATTACGGAACCCACAGAAATGAGAATGCTATTGAATTGCCGACAGTTGAAGATGCGCTGTTTTGTTTGAGATTAACTGATAGCATTTTATTTTGGGTATATTCAAAAAACAAATAGCGATTTTTATTAGTTAAGGAGTGAATAAAATGTCCGACGTAAAAAATGCGTATGATCAGATTATTGATTTCTTGAACAATGAAACAGAGAAAACATTATTACTACGAGGTATCGCTGATAAGGAAAAGCATCAGGCCCTTCTTAAAGCTTTGAATGCTCAAGGGAACTTGAAAGGACTAATTAATTTAATTCATACAACAAAAGATGGAATGGAGAATTTCTTTCGATGGGCGGAACTTTATAAAGTTAACGTACCGAAGAAATATGGGCAAGGAATGAAATTATCCAATCTTACAATTTTCTTTGATAATCTGACCACTAAAAGTAGTAGTGATAAATATGATAATTATGCCTTCGATTTTATGATTGTATGGCCAATTCAAAGTGTAACAAAAAATGAAAAAGAGATTCAGATGCTGAAAGAAATGGCCGAACGTCAAAAGACAAAAAAGATCATTTACAATGCTCCCATAGGCTGAGACACGGGAGCGTGATAAATAAGTTATAATGAAGCCATGGAAAAACGGAACCGATATACCCCAGAATTTAAAACGAAGGTCGTGCTTGAGGTTCTTCAGGAAGAGCAGACCGTGAATCAAATTGCCGCCAAATATGAGCTGAATCCGGTGATGATCAGCCGGTGGAAAGCCGAGTTTCTTGAGCGAGCCTCGATGGTGTTCGAGAAGGGAACCAGTGAAGCGGACAAACTGAGAAAGGAGTACGAGAGCAAACAAGAACATCTGGAAAAGCTGGTCGGTCAACTAACCGTGGAGATCGACTGGCTCAAAAAAAAATCTGGCCTTAAATAAATCCGTCAAAGAGCGCCAAGCCATGATTGAGCGCGATCATCCCACAATTAACATTAAGCGCCAAGCTTCTTTGTTAGGTGTTAATCGTACAAGTGTGTACCGCAAGCCCGCAGGAACGGAGGAGAGCGCTGAAAACATTCAAATCATGCACGTGATTGATGCCATCTACACCGACAAGCCCTTCTTCGGGTACAGGCGGATCACCGTCAAACTGCGGGAAATGGGTTTCAACGTCAATCGCAAACGTGTACGGCGTCTGATGAGACTCATGGGGATTCACGGAATCCATCCACAGCCCAATTTGAGCAAGCGACTGCATGCAAAGTACGTTCGCCCTTACTTGTTACGGGGACTGGACATCCATCGCCCCAATCACGTTTGGGGAGTAGATATCACATACCTTCGCATGGGGAAAGGATTTATGTACCTGTTCACCATCATAGACTGGTTCAGTCGCAAGGTGGTTGATTACGAGTTGTCGAGCACGCTAGAGAAAGGGTTTGTCATGACCTGTCTGAAACGAGCATTTCGTCGCTGTAAGCCAGAAATCATCAACAGTGATCAAGGCAGCCATTTTACGAATGCAGATTATCTCAATCTGTTGGCAGAACATGAAATCCAGGTATCGATGGATGGCAAGGGACGTGCGACGGACAACAGTCGTACAGAACGATTCTTTCGAGCTTTAAAGTATGAATGTATCTATCTGAATGAATTTGAAAATCCACGAGAATTACGGAAAGGCATCAAACGGTACGTCACGTTCTACAATACGGACCGTCCTCATCAATCTTTGGACTATGCAACACCAGACAGGATTTACTACGAGCATGTAACATCGGTAGCATAGGCAGCTTTACATGGAGGGGCGGGCATGATAGGCTAGTTAGCCTCGCGATGCTAGCTTACTAGCCATCGCCCGATCGCGAGCAGTCATGCCCGCAGAGGCTCCATGTCAAGCGGCCTTCGGAACGGTACCACCATTCAAAAAGATGGGAGGACATAACTTATTTTCGTTCTCAAAGTGTCTTGACAAAGGGGGGCATTACAATTTATCTTACAATTAAGGAACCTTGGTACAACCCTGATTCTTTAGATTCTATTGTGGATCGAGTGATAAAACTGGACTGTGAGAATGATGACCCAAAAGAATATCAGCGTATTCTAGCCGCCTACGAAGAGGATATGAAAAGGCGCTATTAAGTTAGATTATATGAATTAACAGTATTACTTGGGAGGAATTTAGCATGGCTACTTTTTGGGATTTTATGAAATTAGATAGGAATTTGAACGGAGGGATTACATGGTAAGTAAAACTGACGCTATTGAGATAATAACGTACGCTGAAGAAAATGGAATTAACATATGGATTGATGGCGGTTGGGGAGTAGATGCACTATTAGAAGAAGAAACAAGAGTACACAACGATATTGATTTATTTGTGGAAGAAAGTAATGGTAAAAAGTTTATTGAAATATTAAAAGAAAATGGCTTTACTGAAGTTATCGAAGCATATACCACCACATCTCATAAGGTTTATAAGGATAGTAAAGGTAGGATAATTGATCTTCATATATTTAAATTCAACGAACAAGGATACATTGTTTTTGAGGGAGAAGCATATCCTCCAGAAGTCTTTAGCGGCATTGGGAAAATAGGCGATAAAATGGTCAGATGTATTGATGCTGAATATCAAGTGTTATTTCATCTAGGCTATGAGCATGATGAAAATGATGTGCATGATGTAAAACTATTGTGTGAGAGATTTAATATTCCTATTCCGAGTGAATACAAGTAACCAACAATTGTGCTGAAAAGCACATTCGGTTTAACTATGCAAATTTAGTGGATATGTTCCCGCCTACCGATAGTGCAAAAAGTGGCGATGACGTGTTTCCGACTACCGACAATGTAAAAGACATCAATCCACCCCGCTCGTTGCACGTGGAGACGGTGGTATTGATGTCAAGGGATGAGAAGTAAGGGGCTACTGAAAATACTGATGAATAAAGGGTTTCCTGACATTGCATTTTTCGTTCGAAAATTTTTACGAAGACGCTAATGCTGGGAAGCCATTATTTTTATTGTTCGAGGAAACATATCAACTGCCCTAAAAACGATGGATTGAGTTGATAGATTGGATTTTTTACTGGGGTTGAGGAGATAGAATAGATGAATATTGATACACAGCATTACCTTAGGTAATTAAAAGTCTTATTTTGTGAATTGTCAATATATATTTACTTTTTGTAAATATATATTGACAATAACATAGGGAAGTGATATTCTTACAACAAGATTAAATGGAGGTAAAATGTATGAAGTTAAATATTATCATCAATCAGAATTGTATAGAAGGAATGAAAACCCTTGAAGACAATGCAGTTGATTTGATTATAGCAGATCCGCCTTATAATTTATCAAAAGGTGGTGAGTGGAAATGGGATAATAGTGTAAAACTTGCGGGAATGGGCGGCAATTGGAACAAGGTTATGGAGAGTTGGGACAATATGTCTTTGTTGGAGTACTTTTCCTTTACAATTACTTGGCTAACTGAAGCGCAAAGAATTCTAAAACCAACTGGTTCTATGTGGATTTTTGGTACATATCACAACATTGGAATTATAAATGTAGTTTGTCAACTTCTTAATATAGAAATTATTAACGAAGTTATTTGGTATAAGCGTAATGCCTTTCCTAATTTAGCTGGTAGGCGATTAACTGCTAGCCACGAAACTATACTCTGGTGTAATAAAGGCGGTAAAAAGCGAGAGTATTACTTTGACTATGAATATTCTAAAAATGGTAATTTTGATTACGATTCTTTAAAGCAGCCTGGAAAACAGATGAGAACTGTATGGGATATATCTAATAACAAAGAGAAACGTGAATTAGAATATGGGAAACATCCTACCCAAAAGCCTCTAAGGATTCTTAAAAGAATGATTCAACTTTCATCAAGAGAAGGAGATATTATGTTAACACCTTTTTCAGGGGCTGGTAGTGAATGTTTAGCAGCTAAGGAACTTGGCCGAAACTATCTAGGGTATGAAGTTGACCCTCAGTATGTAGATATTGCACATAAAAGATTGGAAAATGCTATGATAAATAATCAAATAAATATTTTTGATAGTATTAACAAAGGTGAAGAATAATGAAAAAGTATATAGCTGATGAGAAAAAGATTAGGAAAACCATGATTGATAAAAATATAAAAACAATAAATGAACTTTCAAGACTCTCAGGGGTTTCAAAACCAAAAATATACGAATTTCTCAATGGGAAAACACCGTTGCAGACTACATTTGTTAGATTAGCAGAGTTTTTAGAAATTGATCCAAATGAATTAATTGTTGAGGTAGAAGAAGATGAATATTAATATTAAGCCAGTTATTAAATGGAGTGGAAGCAAACGCAGTCAAGCTTTTGAAATAGTTAATAAAATTCCAAAACATAACAAATATTTTGAGCCCTTTTTAGGGGGCGGTTCTATAATGTATGCTTTGAATCCTAGTAACGCTATATGCTCAGATATTTGTGAACCTTTAATAAAATTATGGGATGTTATTAAGAAAGACCCTATTGGTTTGGCAGATTATTATCGTGAACAATGGGAAAGGATGCAAGAGGAAGGTTATCAGGTCTATTATGAAATAAGAGATGAATTTAACAGTTCATTTTCTCCGTATAATTTGTTGTTTTTATCACGTACATGTGTTAATGGATTAATTCGATTTAACAGTGATGGTCAATTTAACAATTCATTACATTACTCAAGGAAAGGAATTAATCCAGAAACCCTTAGAAAAATTATCTTAGATTGGTCGAGCCGTATACAAACTGTAACCTTTAAAACATGTGATTATAAAGAGGCTACAAAAGAAGCCGGTGATGGTGATTTTATTTATCTTGATCCGCCATATTTTAATACGAAAGGTCGCTATTATAACCTATCCACAATCGATTTTGATGAGTTTTTCGATTATATAAAAGAGCTTAATAATCGAGGTGTTAAATGGGCGCTGTCTTTTGATGGGAAAACTACCAATAAAGATTATAGTGTACAGCTGCCAGAGGATCTATTTGTTAACCATTATTATTTGCACGCAGGAAAATCAGCGTTTAAAAAAGTAATGGATAAACAGAGCAATACGGTGTATGAATCATTGTATACAAATTATTAAAAAAAGAGGCACTTATTCAAAATGCGCCTCCTTTCCTTATAAAAAAGTACAAGTAATTCCTATGTTGTTTGGGTGTGATAATATTAGCTCTTTTAATTGCGTATATTGGGAGTTGTCAGACATGTAGTTTATAATTTTAATGTTCCAGCCAATTTCTTTTTGGCTTAATGCAAATATTAAGTCGCATGTGGATAATCGATGGATATTATCGTAGTCTTCTGAACCAGAATCAATAAATGCAGCAACAGAAACAATCTTACTTGGGTTAAGAGAAATTTTTCTGCTGGAAATCGACCAGTCGCCATTAATACTTTTCTCGCAGCTAGGAACGAACGTGGATAGGTATTTAATATACTGTTTTAGTTGCGTTCCTACATTAGGTTCTAAATCAAAGGATCTATCCTTTGATTCAATTGATAAAATTATAGAATTGGTATCATGGGGGTAAAGTTGTAATACATGATCAGGCCTTTTTCCATTAATTTCGCCACTAACTCGTGGTAGTGATACCCACCTATATTCACATTGATTAACAATAACAGAGAGACCGCTCCAATCACCTCCTGGAGGATTGCATAAACCTTCAAAACATTTATTAGAAGGTAAACTAGTAAATAATATGTGAATTGCAGAATCCACATCATCTTCGTGTACACTATTTGGAATAGGTGAAACAATATCTGAGAAAATAATTTCTTTAGCTGATAGCGCTGTGCACTGTTGTTTATATCTACGATTTGTTCTAAAAAGTGTTGCATTTCTTTCTTCATTTAATACTGGGACATCAAGTAACAGGTAATCACTTAACCCTAAAAAAACATTCCAAAAACCACTTACACGCGCAACTGCACCTGGATCATTTTTAATCTGTTTAACACGGGTAGAGGTCATTGGACCATAAATTAAAGTCAATATTTTGGCATGTTCTGATGTCAGCATTACTAAGAAAGGTAGTAGGCCGCGATCAGGTCGATTATCATCCCCTCTTGGTTTAAAACCTTTAATAAGACAAATTAGAAGATCGTGGTCGTCCTCTAAAATTGCCTGAGCGTCATTTTGACTAATGGGATAAAGTGAAACCAGCTCATTAACAAAGTTAGCCTTATTTTCTACTGATATAACCCCAAATGGTAAATCCCTGCATGATATACCATAAGCGTATTTTTTAACCACCTTAACAAATTCACGAAGGTTACTAGTCATAGATTTTTCTGCAATTTTCTTGCCGAATTGCCATTTCTTTTCTTTGGATAATTCTATAACAGTTGTCTCACCTTTATAAATACGTTGCCAGTCTTCAGGTTTAAAATAATATTGTCCATTGGTATGTATTGAGAAGTAGTTTACCATTTTTAGATTTTTATCAAGTAAAGATTTCTCATATTCAGTAGTATCATACCCTAGCATTAGATTTATTAAATAATCTGCTATATCGTCTTCTGAAAAAGTTGATTCATCAAAGTTTTTGAGTAAAGCATTGTTTTTGTCAAATTCTTCTGATTTAACAAAAGCTTGGGCTCCAAATACATTTTCTTGCTGTGTATTGTTTATATAACTGTAAGGTATAGCTGGATTCGGTGTCCTTATAGCTTTCCTTTTTCTTGTAGTGGTATCCAGTTCATATTTTACAAAATCAACAATGTATAGGTAAGGACAACCTGTTCTAATAGTTGAATATGCTCGTCCACTCCGTTGCCATGCTTGATTTCCTGCTTGTAAGGCACTACAAAATTCAATGGCACACAATATTTTTTCTTTTTGTTTATCGAAGTTAACTTGAGTTATAATGGCGTCTGGTGTTTCATCTAAAAAACTTCCTGCAGCTTTTAATGAATCAAAGATATTATTATTCCAGCGTCTACGGTTAGATTTATTAAAGCCTGGATGATAAATAAGCCTCCATTGAAATTTAGATTTATTGTAAATAAATCTAATATCCACCCGGATTGCTGCTTGCGAAATAAATTGTTTATTGATATCAATGATATTAAGCCTACGAGATATAAAATTAAAAATACGTTCGCATTCAACGATATTATCTCCATGAATTTTGAATGTTTGAAATGTCATTCTATCCCATCCATATTTTCCTTTTTTTACATTTTCAAAATTATTTTTTCATTTGTTTATCTGAATGAAAATCAGGCATGTTGCAGCTGTTAATATATTGCAGCAAGTTTCACGACTTACATACTTTTATTAAAATTTCAGTATTAACATTTTCGTTTTTGCCAAGCTTAGCCATTGAAGCTATACTAATACCTGATGCTCTCCTCAAATCTTTCTTTTTCATGTCTCTGTCTATAAGAAGTTTCCAAAGCTTTTTATAACTTATGGACATAATATCATCTCGCCTTAGTACATCGCCCTAATATAAAATAAAGTGTACCAGAAAATTAGTAGTGGTACAATTAAAATTTACGAATGCAAAATAAATATTGAGATAGCTATAATGTATGTTATAATTTACCTATGAACTAATATTTACAATAAAGGAAATCTATTAAGATATTTTCCATATGACTCCGAAAGATGTATCACTTGAAATAGAAGACTTTGAAAAATTTTATGAGGCAAGAAAAGCAATACTTACGGAAAAGATACGTGAATTGTTAGGATAATATCTTAGTTCCATGTGAATAAAAAAGTTGAACTGTGTACGAATTTTCAATATTTTGGGGAGATAAAAGAATATGTTTATGAAGTTATATTACATATTTGATGAAGTGCACTATTTTTATTTGCGAGAAAAAGAAGCAAGGAGCAAATTAGTAACCATTAATGTTGATGATACAGATCTAACAGGCATATTTGTTCAAAATAGAAATATAATGAGAAATATCATTGATGCGTGCAATGTGTGGATAGAAAATTGTGTATTATATCAGCATGATACTGATACTATGTCCAAGGCAAAAGACAGAGAATTTAAGATGGATTTTGATTTGCTGATAGACTTATATTTATATGGTTTTGCTTCTCAAAGTGTTTCCCTCTTAACATTATCTAAAAATCTTGGTTCTCAAGAGCTATATTATGGGTTGGCAGTAAATACTTATGATAATACACCTGCGGAAGTATTAAAGTATCACCCTATTATATTTTTTAATACAGCAATTACAGGAAATCAAAACGTATTAGTAGAAACACCATTAACTATAGAAGCAAATAATACTGAGTTTGGTATGGGTTTTTCCAAAGAGTATGGTGTGGAATTTTTGCTGTTTTTAGCAGCTATAAAGGGATTTCAAGACGACCTACTACGTGGTGACAAAAAATCATTAACAGTGATTAGCAAAGAATATTTTATTGATTTAGTAGAGAATTATACCAAACCTAAAATTGACGGAAGAGCTTTTTATGATAGCTTTGTTATGACAAAAGATAAAGTAAAAAATCAATTGAGAAAGAAAGAAAACATCATTTGGATGATTGGAACAAATAAATACCGCCATGAACTTAGACCTTTTTTAGGCTTAGAAGACGGAAATATTCTAATTTCATACTATCCTCTCAAGCCACGTGGAGTGCGCAGTGTTGATTACAAGAAAAGAGAAGTAAATGGCATGGTAATAAAAGTACCGAGAAAAGAAGTTGATACATACACAGGTGCTGAACTGAACAAACCTGGTATATATTTTCTATTCTGTAAGAGTGAAGAGATAGCTGCTATACAGGAATTCTCTGATAATGTTAATATGCTGACGGGCTGTAACTTCAGAACATATAATAAATATTGATAAAATGAAAGATCAATAAATGAATTATAGGTACTAAATTGAAATAAATCATTGTAGATATTTTGCATTGTATGTACATCTTGTAGAAATAATATTAAGACATACTGATAAATGTATGCGTCAGTAGTAACCTTTACATGCTTCGGAACATAATATATAGGGTAGAACTTATTAAGGGGAATTTGAATGAATCAAAGTGAAAAGAATAAACCGATATTTGATTATGTAGTAGTCGGAACAGGACCTGCGGGTGCAGTTATTGCTAAAAAACTTACAGACGATAATAGAACATCGGTACTCATTTTAGAAGCAGGGGATAACAATAGCAATGAAATTCCAATTAGGGATTCCCTATATGCCCCACCATTTATTTTAAGGAATAATTTTTCCTCACAATATTATTGGCCAGGGAAAGGTATTCCTCAAAAATATGTAAATTCTCGCTCTTTCCCATGGACAGGTGGGCGAACCCTAGGTGGCACTTCCTCGGTTAACAATGAACAGTATGTAAGACCTTCGCAAGCCAATATGAAACAGTGGGAGGACTTCCTTGGATCACTTTGGTCTCCAGAGCAAGAGACAGACCAGTTTTCAAAACTGGAGAACTATAACGGTATGACCAATAATTCGAATGCACGTGGATTCAATGGAAGATTGGATATTAGGCAGACACCTGTACACCCAACCAGTATGGTTGAAAAACTGGTTTTGGCTATGGAGAGGGCTACTGGTTTTCCAAGAATTCTGGACTATAATGATCCTTGCACTCCAATTGGGCCTTTTACAAGATGGCAACTCTATCAGATGCCTAATGGTATCCGAGAAAGTTCAGACACAGCATTTTTATCACCAGACATTGTAAACCGATATGGCCAAGGGGTGGGAGGAAGAAGGTTAATAGTATCTTTAAATTCAACGGCACAACGTATAATTTTCAATAATAAAAAATGTGCAATAGGCGTTGAATTCGTCAAAGAAGGAAAATGTGTTTGTGCCTATGCTCGTAAAAAAGTCATTATATCTGCGGGAATTAGAAGTCCCCAGCTACTAATGCTTTCCGGAATTGGACCATCAAAAACTTTAAACGAAGCTGGTGTTCCCGTTATCTGCCATAACCCCAATGTTGGCAGACATCTAACAACCCACGCTGTTAATATGGTAACTTTCACAACAAATCCACATGATAAAGCATTACCAGATAATGACCCATTTGCATTATATTCCAGCGGGGCCTTTTTACCAGATCCAACTCCTGGAGCAGATCAGAGCCGCCGTGGAGTGCAAGTTATTGGCTTAACTGGTAAAAATAATACATTAAATATTGCCTTTTATTTGACAGAGCCTAAAGCTAGGGGATCCTTAAAAATTCAAAACAATGATCCATTAAAGATGGTACTTGCAAATGAAGGATTTTTGAATCATCCAGATGATATTGCAGCCATAAAAAATGTTCTTAAAGTATATATTAAAAATATTGCAGCAGAACTCTCAAGAATTGATTCAAACTATCGGCTTATTTCACCCACACTTGAAACCATTGATGATGATCAAAAACTTGAGGCGTTTATAAAGGAAAACTTGGATGCAACACACCATGTACAGGGAACACTACGAATGGCACCCAATGCGGATAGTGGAGTTGTAGATGCTTCAGGACATGTTTTTGGGGTAAAGAATTTGATTGTTGCAGATGATTCCATTGCACCATTTGTTTCAGATGGTAATACCTCGGCTCCATCGTTCTTTATCGGTGCAAACATTGCGTATCAATTATTAAAATCTTCACAAGATATAAATTAAAAGGTATCTTTTAATTTATGGACTTTAGTCTGTTGAGCGTAGGCGAAACATAAGACCGGCTGTTACGTGGGTGGAGGTTAATAAAATTATGCAAAACTGCCATTGACCCGTTTCCACAAACGCAAACATTTAAAAGGATAAAGTTTACAGATTAAAAATGGCTCGGACATCAATTCAAGCTTTACGTTTCATGTGGAGACAGTAGTAAGGCTATATAAAAAATAAGAAAGAAGAGTAACATTATGGATGGAACCATACGTAAAAATATAAAAGTAGGAACAAAAGTTTTAGTTGTACAAAAACAAGACCAGCGTTCTGGAAAATTAACTGAAGGTGTAGTGCAAAAACTCCTTACAAAATCAGAGGTTCATCCTCGTGGCATCAAAGTCATGCTTGAGGGTGGAATTGTAGGAAGAGTTAAAGAAATAAAATAATATTTAGGTATAATAAACGGCATTCAATCTTTGATATGATACCTCTTAAGTAGACATGGCAAATAACCAAAATCTACTTGGGAGGTATTTTTATGTCCAAATCACCATATACTCCAGAATTTCGTGCGAAAGTTTCGCAGGAATATCTTAATGGAGTTGGTTCTTATGATTATATATCTGCTAAATATGAAATTGGAAAGAAAACATTACATCAATGGGTTGCTAAATACAGGATTTACGGAATTGCAGCATTTGTTCATAAATCAGGGAACACTTCCTATTCATCTGATTTTAAAATCCTGTGTGTGGAAGCTGTCTTGTCAGGTGAAGGAAGTGTCGATGATATAGTTGCTAAATACAACATTTCTTCAAGAGAAGTGCTTAGGAACTGGGTTAAGCGTTATAATGTCAATAGAGAACTTGAAGAAAAGGACATGGTAGTTAAATTATTAAAAAAAGTGAAAGAATTCGAAAGGATGTGAGGCTTGGAAAACTGCGTTACGAATCAAAATATTTAGCTATGAGACATTTCCATGAAACAAAAAAATGGAGTATAGAATGGATGTGCGGGCAGCTTGGAATTTCCAGAGCTGCTTATTATAAATGGTTACATCGCGAAATCCCGGAACAGGAACTGGAAAATATTAAGTTGGCAGAACTTATCAAAGAATACGATGAGCGTTTTAGTCATATTTTAGGCTATCGTAGAATGACTTCATGGATTAATCACTTTAATCGTACCAACTAGGTATTCATTCCGTAATCAGGAAGAAAAAGCAAAAATATAAACGTTCTACTCCTGAAACAACAACGGGAAATAAGCTAAGTAGAGATTTTTATACAACTGCTCCAAATCAAAAGTGGTCTACAGATGTAACTGAATTTAAGATTCCGGGCGGAAAAAAAACTGTATTTAAGTGCAATCCTCGATTTGTACGATAGATATCCTGTTTCATATGTGGTTAGCTGTCGAAACGATAATAAGCTAGTATTTAAAACATTCGATAAAGCAATATCTTCTAATCGGATGCAAAACCAGTCTTTCATAGTGACAGATGGTTCCAATATACAAGTAAAGTTTTTCAGAAGAAACTTAGAAATCAGGAAAGTGAAGAACGTCCTCAGGATAGATACCATTGCAAGACACCGCTGGAAGTAAGAAGAGAAACATTGTCCTTAGAGAAACCAGAGAAATATCCTATTCTTGAAAACAAACGAATTGAGAAATATAAAGAAAAATGGTGTGCATAGAAAAACGACCACACAAAATTATGCGCGGTCGTTCATCAGCACCTCGTTTTAGATATTTGCCATGTCTACTTGACAGGTGGCACATATCAACTCTCTTTCCCATATGTAGACACTTTCCTTCCTATATTTTATTATATACTTTAAGTAAATCTACTATTTTGTGTCTACACTTTTATACTATCATTAGATGAACATGATACATCATACTTAGCTGCGTCTGAAAGGATTTCCAATTTTTCTTTTATATCCACCAAAATCACCTTTACTACTAGTATAACAAACGTGTGTTCCTCTTAAAACAAATATTTGAAATTTTTTAGAACACAAAAAAAGCCTATCAAAAGGATAGGCTACTAGTGTAGACATTGTGCAATTAGGGTGTAATATTTTTTAAGCTATGATTATTTAGCTAAATGCAAAATATCTATAAATTTATCTTTATCTAGATGAATATAATGACCTACTGTAGAGGTATTATTATTTGTAGCTCTTAGAGCCATTTCTTCAAAATGTTCATCACCAATATTTAGTTCACTAAGAGTTGTTTTTAGGTTAAGAGATAAGAAGAACTCTTTTAATTTCTTAGAAAGAATTAAGGCCATCTCTTTTTCCGTGTAATTGTGATAATCAATTCCATATAATCTGTTAGCTAGCTGAGCTAATTTTTTTGGCTTATTTAATGCCATATAATGGGTCCAAGCAACTAGGACTACTGCCATTCCTTCACCATGAGTTATACCATATTGTGCACTTAATTCATGTTCTATTCTATGAGATCCCCAGTCACTTATTCTTCCTGTATCTAAAAGATTATTATGAGCTATAGATGCTAACCATTGAACTTCAGCACGAGCATTATAATCTTCTGGATTAATCATAAGTCGATCAGCATTAAGCATTAATGCTTTAACTGCACCTTCAATTAAATAGTCAGTAGTATCAACATTATCTATATCTGTAAAGTAACGCTCTAATAGATGAGAAAGTATATCTGCTAGTCCACAAGATGTTTGATAAGGTGGAAGTCCCATTGTAAATTTAGGGTTCATTACTGCAAATTTAGGAATTATTAAATCATTTTCAACTCCAACCTTTAAAATCCCGTTAGATATAATTGAGCAATTTGATGTTTCAGATCCACTTGAAGGTAATGTGGTAATTACTCCTATTGGAAGAGCTTCTTTTATGTCACTTTTCCCTTCAAAGAAATCCCATACATCTCCATCATAAGGAATTCCAATAGCTGTAGCCTTAGCAGTATCTATTGAACTTCCACCACCTACAGCTAGAATAAAATCTACTGACTTTGATTTGCCTAGGGAAACTAAATCCCTAACTAGCTCTATCTTAGGGTTAGGCACAACATTGCCTTCCTCATAAAAAGATATATTTAACTTCTTACAAGCTGAATGAACAGTATCCCATATTCCAAGATCTTTAATAAAAGATCCACTATAAACTAAGAGTAAGGATTTAACATTATATTCTATGAAAAGTGCCTCTATTGATTTTTCAGCACCATCACCAAAAATAACTCTTGCAGGATTATTGTATTGAAAATTTATCATAATAAGCCTCCTATAATTATAGTAAGCTATGTAAATGGAGCTTATTTATTAAACGTAGTCTAATTTAATGTTTAGGGATGAACACTTATCTTCCCAATCATAATTTAACCTTTTATCAGTAACTATCACATCTATATTGCTTAAATCAGCAAAGATAGAATTTGTTGATTCTGAAAACTTAGTGTGGTCTACTACTAAAAAGTTTTTTCTAGATTGCTTAAGCATGCATGCTCTAACCATACCTTCATTGACATTATTGTCAACAAGTCCATAATTTATATCTACAGAAGGACAGCTTATAAAACTTTTATCTGCCACAAAATATTGTAGGGCCTCAGTAGTTCTATAACCAACAAAAGAACTATTTCTTGTAACCAAGATTCCTCCTAGACATACAACTTTAACGTTTGAAGTAGCTTCATTGCATAGGTTACAAATTTTTAATGAATTAGTTACTATAGTAACATTGATATTAGCTAAGATTAATTCTTGAGCCAATGTCAAACATGTACTGCTAGAGTCTAGCAGTAATAAATCATTTTCTTCTATATAAGTGCTAATAATATGTTTTGACATCATTGTCTTTTCTTTTACGAAATAGATTTGTCTAAGTTGTAATGGAACTCCTTTTGTACATTTCTCAGGGAGATATGCACCACCATGAATCCTGACTAATTTATGGTCTTGTTCCATTTCCTTTAAATCACGTCTAATTGTTTCTTCACTACAGCATAATTGCTGACTTAATTCAGATATTAAAACACTACCATTAGAATTAAGCCCTTCCTGTATCTTACTTTGCCTATCAATTTTCAACATTTCAGGGTCTCCTTAATAACTAAAATTAATTGTTAAACGAATAAACACATTATATAACATAAACAAAATAAAGACAATATGAATGGCGTAATAAAATAACATAAACCACAAAATACAAAAACATATATCAAAAAACCACAGAAATATGTTTACTTTTGGAGGAATATATTGTACACTGTTGATATGATATAAAGAAAGGAGGCAAGAAAATGGAAGAAGACAAGATTGTGCTAAAAGCCGCAAAAAAACTTTATAACCAGAAATTAGTAGCAGGAACTAGTGGAAACATAAGTATGAGAAAGATAGGAAGTATTGATAACAGTTTTTTTATAACACCAAGCAGTCTTCCTTACGACACAATGGTTGAAGGAGATATAGTTGAAATTGATGGCAATGGAGTAACTAAAAACCTAAGTCAAAAACCATCATCAGAATGGAAAATGCATTTGGCTATATATAAAAAATATCCTAATATCAATGCAATTGTTCATACACATTCACCTTTTGCAACTAGCTTTGCTGTAACTAGACAGGATATCCCCCTTATTTTAATAGAGATGAAACCGTTTTTAGGAGGAGATATCAAAGTAGCGCCTTTTAAACCTGCAGGATCCACAGAATTAGGAGATGTGATACTTCCTTATTTAGAAGATAGAAATTCTTGTTTATTAGCAAACCACGGTACTATAAGCTGTGGAAAAAATATGGACGAGGCATATACTGCAAGTGAATATGTTGAGGATGCTGCAAAGATATATTATTATGCTAAGACATCAGGAACTCCTATTATACTTGAGTAAATTTTAATAATTAATTGTTAAACGGGTAAATGATTTTGTTGATTAATAATTTTCCGTAAAATAAGTTCGAAAACAACATTTATAAAATACACATACTGTTAGTAATGATAACGTTTACGTTGCTTTAAATTATAAGTTTTAAGCAAAATTTGACTCCAAGCTGACGATGTGAATAAATAAATTTATTTAAAGGGGAGATTAACAATATGGAACAAAACTCAAATAAAAAAGGAAATTTTATAGGTATTCTACCATTGATAGTTTTTTTAGTGCTTTATATGAGCACGGGAATTTTTACAGGTAGCTTTGACAATATGCCTCTTATGATAGGAATTATGATAGCATCTGGCATTGCATTAGCACTAAAAAAGCCAGGAGAAACAAGACCAACTACTTTTGATGAGAAAGTATCAATGTATTGTAAAGGTGGCGGAGAAGAAACATTGATTTTAATGGTATTAATTTTCTTACTTGCAGGAGCTTTTTATGGTATAGCTAATGAGATGCATGCAGTAGAATCTGCTACTAATCTAGGGCTTTCAATATTACCTTCTAGATTAATACTACCAGGATTATTTTTAATAGGATGTATATTAAGTTTTTCAATGGGAACTTCAATGGGAACTGTAGCAGCATTAATGCCAATAGCTGTAGATATTGCTAATAAAACTGGATTTAATATAGCTTTAGTTAGCGGAGTTGTTGTAGGTGGTGCAATGTTTGGAGACAACCTATCATTTATTTCAGATACTACAATAGCAGCTACTCGTACACAAGAAGTATCTATGAAGGCAAAGTTTAAAGCCAATATACTTATGGTATTACCAGCAGTAATTATAAACTGCATATTACTATCTATGCAAACATCATCTACCCCTATAACTCAAGCAGTATACGATTATAATATTGTAAATCTTATTCCTTATGCTGTAGTTATAGTACTATCACTAATAGGATTAAATGTCATAAAAGTTATGACAATTGGTGTTGCTTCAGGAATTATAATAGGAATCATACATGGAGACTTTACATTGGTATCTTCCCTAGGTATTATACACACAGGCATGACTTGGATGGAAGATATGTCACTTATAGCTATATTGGTAGGTGGTATGGTAGCGTTAATGAACTATCTAGGTGGAATAGATTGGCTTCTTGAAAAGTTAACTAGAAAAACAAAGACAGCAAGAGGTGGAGAATTAAGTATAGCTGCTTTAGTAAGCTTACTAGATATAGCTACTACAAATAATACAATTTCAATAATTGCAGCAGGTCCTATTGCTAAGGAAATATCAGATAAATTTGGAATTGCTAGAGAAAGAGTTGCAAGTATTCTTGACTTATTTTCATCAGCATTTAATGGATTGCTTCCATATGCTGGACAATTGTTGGTGGCAGGAGGTATTGCAAAAATCTCCCCTATGTCAATAATGCCTTATGTATGGTACTGCATACTTATGCTTATATTTGGTACTATATTTATACTTATTGGATGGCCTAAATTTAAGAAAAAAGATATAGCAAAAGTAGAAGCTAATTTACAGTAAGAAAGAATTTATGATTTGATAGGGGGAAAATAAAGTGGATAAATATTGTAAGCATTTTTTAATGGATATAGAAGAAGCAAAAATTTATTCTAAAGATGTAGTAAAATATTTCGCTCCTGATGAGAAGTTGGAAGCTAAAGAGATTGGAGACGGAAACATAAACTATGTGTTTAAAATATGGAATCCTGAAACAGGGAAATCCCTAATTATAAAGCAGGCAGATACTCTTTTAAGATCTTCGGGAAGACCTTTAGATATTAGACATAGCAGAATTGAAGCAGAAATTTTAAAGATACAAGGGCAACTGGCACCAACTTATATACCTAAGGTTTATCACTATGATGAAACTATGTGTGCAATTTCTATGGAAGATATATCAGAATATAAAAACTTAAGAAAAGAACTTATGAATGGAAAGACTTTTAATCATTTAGCAGAAGAACTATCTACGTTTTTAGCAGATACTCTTCTTCCAACAACAGATTTAGTAGTAGACAGAGCAGAAAAGAAGGACAGAGTTACAGAGTTTACAAACAAAGAGCTTTGTGACATTAGTGAAGACTTAGTTTTTACAGAGCCTTATTACAACTATAAAAATAGAAATATAATCATAGATGAGAATAAGGAATTTGTTGAAGAGCATTTATACAACAATGAAAAATTAAAAGCTCAAGTTGGAATATTGAGAAATAACTTTATGAATTATGCACAGTCACTTATTCATGGAGATCTTCATTCGGGTTCAATTTTTGCTAATGAAAAGGGAATTAAGGTAATAGACCCTGAATTCGCATTCTATGGGCCTATGGGATATGATATAGGAAATGTTATAGGAAATCTATTCTTTTCGTGGGCTAATAAATTTTATACTGACAATGAAAATAAAGAGTTTTTAAATTGGATAGAAGAAACTATAGGAAATACTGTTGATCTTCTTATAAATAAGATTTCAAAAAAATATGATTCAGTAGTTACTTTCAATTTATACAATAAGTATTTCAAAGAAAATTATCTTAAGGAAATATTAGCTGATTCTATGGGATATGCAGGAACCGAAATGATAAGAAGAGTAGTAGGAGATTCTAAGGTTATTGAAATAACCAGTGTTAAAGATATAAATCAAAGAGTTCCTTTAGAAAGAGCTTTAATCAAGATGGGTATTGCTTTAATAACTGATAGATATAAGATTGCAATGGGAAGAGATTTAACTGAGAGATTTAAGTTAATATTAGCATAATAGTGATATATGATTAATTTATAGAACATTTAAAAGCTATGATAAATATAGAAAAAGGTGATATATATGAAAAGAATGGATGAAGGGTTGGCTTTTTTGTTACAGTATGAAAATGTAGCGTGGTATGAGGACGGGAAGGTAAGAATTCTTGATAGAAGAGTTTATCCAAGGGAAGTGCGTTTTGTAACATGTACTACCTATATGGAGGTAGCTTATGCTATCAGAGATATGGTAACTCAAAGTGCAGGACCATATACAGCAGCAGGAATGGGTATGGCATTAGCAGCTCATGAAATAGAATATAAGACAGAGGAAGAACAAATAGAATTCCTCGAGAAAGCTTCTTATGATATATCACATGCTAGACCTACCACTGCAAATCGCATGGGAATCATAACTAATAATTGCTTAGAGGCAGCTAAAAAAGCTTTATTAGAAGGAAAGAGTGCATCGGAAGCTATTTTTAACACTACTGTAGATTCATTGAATAGACGTTATTCTACAATGGAAAAGGTAGGAGAGTATCTTGCAGATATGTTTCCTCAAAATGGGACAATAATGACTCAATGTTTTGGAGAAACTATCATAGGAATGATGCTTAGAGTTGCTAAGAAAAGAAATAATGATATAAAAATTTATTGTGCTGAAACTAGACCATATTTGCAAGGAGCAAGATTAACTGCTAGTTGCTGCAGCCAAATGGGTTTTGATACCACAGTAATAACAGATAATATGGTAGCATATACAATGCAAAATAAAAATGTAGATTTATTTACTTCAGCAGCAGATACAATAGCTAGAGATGGACATATTGCAAACAAAATAGGAACTTTACAAATAGCTATATTGGCTAAATACTTTGGCATACCTTACTTTGTAACAGGAATACCTGATATAGGGAAAAAGAGTGGAGCAGATATAGTGATAGAAGAAAGAGATCCCAAAGAAGTTTTATCATATGGTGGAATTAAGAATACATTAGATACGGTGAAGGGAATATATCCATCTTTTGACATTACACCACCACATCTTATTAGTGGAATTGTAACTGATAAAGGAATATTTTCAAGCTATGATTTGCCAAGGTATTTTGAAACAGAGGTTCAGCAATTTTACTAGAAATTATGCGTAAATTGAAAATGTAACTTCCGGTTTTCTTAAACCTTTGAAGTTGGTCAATTGAAAAACTAAATTCCACTTTGTAAGATTAAATTCCACCTAGGTTAATTAAAATCAAATAATGAGGAAATAAATTCATTAAAATACACTGTATTTTGAATAATTTGGTATAATAATATTAGAAACTGGCTAATTTAATATGATTTTTAGATATAACAAAAAGAGGAGGAAAAATAACCGTTTTTTTGCAAAGGTAAATTCCACCCTTATGTTTTCGGTATATTTGTAAAAAATCATGGTAAGATGATGCCTTTTTCTATGCTAAATTATTTCTTTAGAAGTTCAGGTTTTAACAGTATTTCGTTTGGTGGTATGAGTACTGCACCTAGCTTCTCAAGGATACTATTTCCATAGAGAAAGCTGAATAATTGGTGTGGTGACTGATTGTTCAGTTTTTTTCTTCCGTAAGAATCTATATGGTTCATCATGAGTTTAATATCATTTTGACTATATCCATCAAGACTAGTGCCCTTTGGAATGATTCTACGTATTAATTCATGATTGTTTTCTACTGCACCTTTCTGGTAAGGAGCACCTTCCCACCCTTTACCCCTTCAACACTAGCTATTTCAACAACAGATGTATTAGGATTATTACTCAAATAATCATTGAAATCATTGAATGTACGACCAATGCGGCAAGACTTGTTTACCTTAAAAGAATCATTTAAATTATCATTTTCCTTTTCTAGCTTCTTAATTTTTTGCTCTAGTTCCTTGATCCTTGAGTTTTCATCATCAGCAGGTTCTTTAGCTGCATTTAACCATCCCTTAATGCAGGTTCAGATACATCTAAACTCCTCGATACCTCACTTATGTTTCCGCCTTTTTCTGTTATCATTTTTACTGCACTTGACTTAAATTCTTCATCATATGCAATTATTAAACGTAAATGGATAAATCGCTTTAGAATTAAGAATTACCGCCATGCGTATATTCTTGTGTTTGAATACATCGAAACATTTTATAATACTACAAGGATTCATAGCCATTGCAACTATATGTCACCAAATGAGTTTGAAAAAGCATATTAAGAAGTCAAAAGATCAAATATGATAATTGCAAGTTAAAGTATGGAAGGCTAAATTATATGTTCCAATAGAAGCAATAAATTCGAAAGGACAAAAGCATGAAAGAATTATAACTTTAGGATCAGATATTAACAGTGGGCATATTTTGAAAAACAATTGAATTTATCCATATATAGATTATAATTGAATCATGCGGATAATAAGGGGGAGATTAGGAATGATATGTCCAAAATGTGGGGCTGAAAATCAAGAGGGAAGCTCATTTTGTAACAAATGCGGTACAAGATTAAATGAAATGATTAATGATGCTTTGGAGGACAATAAGATGAAGCAGAGTATTTGTGAGGAAAATGAAGGCAATAAAGAGCAAGATAAAGGTGTGCTTAAAGAAAGAGAAACTGCAAAGAATAACATTGAAAAAAATATGAAAGAATTGCGAAATCCACCTAAAGATTATGAAGAAGCTTATAAATTATTTGTAGATTTATATAGTCTATATGGACAAATTTATAGCCAAGCTATGTCACCGCAAGGTTCATTAATGACATATAATCAAGACATAAATCAAAAATCAAGCGAGTTTAGTCAAATTTATGATAAGATAAAAGTTTTAGAGCCTGATATTGAAACAAAAGCAAAGAAAAAATAATATAATAATAAATGTCTTAAGCTTATACAAAGAAGTATAGGCTTTTTTATTTTTGAAAGGGAGCTGATAAATTTGCAAATAGATGAAAATTTTATATTACAATGCTTAAATGAACCTAATAAAATTCATTATCAAAGGAAAATATACAAAGACTATTACAAAGGTAATCACAGTATATTGAAAAACTATCGCATGCAGGACAGCAGGAGCAATATGAAGCTGGTATTTAATTATCCAAGAAAGTTTACTGATAACGAAACAGGATATTTACTCGGAAAGCCTGAGATTAGTATATAATTTAATTACAAAATTAAGGCAATATTGATATAATAGAATAGATAATTTACAGTAAAATGGAATGATAAAATTACTAGATTAAAAATAATCGATCGCTTAATCGTTCGTTTAATCGCCCGATTAATCAATTGATTAACCGAGCGATTGTTAAAAGAGGCAAAACCTTCGAAGAGGTGATTAGTAAATGTGAAAGTAAGCTAAAAAGGAAAAGATGAAGGTGGGAAAAAACAGAAAAGGTAAAGAATGATATTTTAAGGAAGGAGTAAAATGATATTGAAACTAGAGGCAGTGAGGCCTAATAATTAATAAGTTAATAGTGATATCTCCCATATCGCAAACCTTACAACAACTGTAAGTATTAATTAATAATATTATATTTTATAGTATTATATATAGAGAAAAGTGCAGGGAGGATACGATATGAAAATTTCAGATAAGCTACTTCAAGTTCAGGAAGTGCATAAGACATATGGTAAGGAACAAAATGAAACTGTTGCATTAAAGGGAATTACCTTTGATGTTCTTCCAGGAGAATTTCTTGGAATCATGGGCGCAAGTGGATCAGGCAAGACCACATTGCTTAATTGCATTGCAACCATGCTTAAGCCAACATCTGGGCAAATTTTATTAAGTGGTAAGAATATTTCTTCATTTAAGGGATCACAACTAGCAAAATATAGAGGAAGCAAAATTGGATATTTATTTCAGGAATTTGAATTGTTAGACAATTTAACCGCTAGAGAAAATATTGTTTTACCATTGTCAATACATGGAGAGAATCCTAAAAAGCAAGAGTTACAGCTTCAACAATTAGCAAAACAATTTGATATTGAAGATATATTAAATAAATTTCCTTCCCAAATACCAGGAGGCCAGAAGCAAAGAGTGGCAGCGGCAAGAGCGCTGATTTCCAATCCAAGCATTGTGCTAGCAGATGAGCCAACTGGCGCTTTGGACACCAAAAATGCAAAAAGCTTAATGCAAAAGTTATCTTCCATCAATCAAACAGATGGTGCTACCATTTTGATGGTTACTCATGACGCCAATGCAGCAAGTTTTTGCTCAAGAATCTTGTTTATCCAAGATGGTGTGATATTTCATGAACTCCGAAAGAAAGTACCAGGAGAAACTCAGAATTTCTTCTATGAACGTATCTTAACTGTTATGGCACAGTTGGGAGGAGGCAGCAGCAATGTTCTTTGATTTTATCAAGCGAAATAGTCATAAGACCCGAAAAGAGAATGGGGTTTATTTTGCTTCACTTATTATTTCAATTATAGCTTTTTATGTCATCCTTTCACTTGGTGAACAAGATGTTATGTTATATCTGAAGACCGTTGAAAGTGATGCAGTAGCTAGGCTTTTGCTAATGATTCCCATGCTATACGCGGTTTCGCTATTCTTTGTTTTTTTCTTAGTTTATTTTGCAAATAAGTACCAATTACAACTTCGTAGTCACGAATTTGGATTGTATTTAATGATGGGTATGAAGCGAAGCAAGCTGTTTACAATGATTATGGGTGAAACATTGTGGAATGGCTTAGTAGCCTTGATTATAGGATATTTGCATTGATACTAATCATAGGAATCAGTGGAACTTTCATACTGTTTCGTGGATTGGGAAGTTTAATTGGAGCATGGATAAAACGTAAAGGTAGTTCCTCTACCGGTTTATTTGTATTTACAGGAAGGCAACTTCAAGAAAACGTTCTAAACCAATGGGGTTCACTTGCTATATCATCACTGTTAATCCTTATGGCAATGGTTTGTTTTGCTTATGGTATTTCTACTGCACTAAATAACAGTGCAGCATCTGATAGAACTGTAGACTTCACTTTTAAAGGATCAGAAAAAGAAGTTGTTTCTGTACTGGCTTCCGATAAATTAAAGCCTTACGTAAAGGATTATTATGCTATGAGATTAGACTTTTTTCGGACTTCAGATGTAAAAATATCTAAAAATACAGCTTCATGTATTTTTTCCTGGTCTGAATTAGAAGATTCAATTTCCAAGGAAAAAAATTCAGATGAAAAAGATAATCTATTAAGGGATTTATCTTATCAGGATGGGCCTTATTTAATTTCTCTTTCTAGTTTTAATGCGTTGCTTAAATCTATTAATAAAGCTCCTATTATATTGGGAGATAATGAAGCTGCAATGTATTCCAGTGAAGTATTTTCATACTCTCATGATATACTGAGGAGGGTGCTGCAGTCTAATCCCACAGTTAGTATGGGTGAAAAGCAATATAAATTGGCATCAACATTATATACAAGCAATATTGTTGCAGATAGAGCTATTACTTTTTCATATGCATTGATTGTAACCGATGATGCCTTTAATGCCTTTGCTGAGGGTTCCCAAGATTCATACCTTTGGAATATGGTTTTAACTTCTGATTTTGTCAAGGAAAAAGGTTTAATGCAAGCCATGTATCAAGTAGATGAGCTGCTCAACACATCCGGCTTAGACTATGAAAGTTATCTTGCCAGTATGGGAAGGCAGTTGTTTTATACAGTGGCAGGAAGTTACACCACATTCTATTTAGGTATAATGTTCCTAATCATTGCAAACACGGTGTTGGGCTTAAAGTTTCTTATGCAGCAAAAAAGTACGAGACATAGATATTCCACAGTAGCTATACTAGGAGCAAGTGTTGAATCGCTATGTTCATCAGCAAGGATACAAATTTGGATATATTTTGGTTTAGCTATATCGGTAGCATTGATAAGTTCTATTTTTGGTATTTGGTCCATGCTGGATGCTTTCCCAAATTCAATAAGTATAAATAAGAGTACTAGCACAGTAGTGATTTCTCTTATTGTATTTATAGTTTTTGAACTTTGTTATATTTGGATGATTCAGCGAAAGAGTGATGAGGAAATTAAGAAATTAAAAGAGATAGGATAGAGGGTGGATGTGTGGAAAAGATAGTTATTGTTGAGGACGATGTTTTTCTACGTGAAGAGCTGCAAGATATATTAGAGAAAGAAGGGTACTCTATAGAGTGTATCTCTTCTTTCGATACCCCTGTGGAAGATATTGTTTCAGCTTCCCCTTCATTAATTTTATTGGATTTAAATTTACCAAAGCTATCTGGATTTGATATTTGCCATGTACTAAAGGCTAGGGGAATAGGCCCCATTTTAGTATTGACTTCACGCAATCAACTTCGTGACGAGCTGCATGCATTAGATTTAGGTGCAGATGATTATTTAACCAAGCCCTGCCATCCTAAACGGCTGATTGCTAGAATTCAAAAGCTGCTTCACCTATATGAAAATATGCGTGCTCTATTAGATGCTGGTGATTTTCAGATAGATGAGAAGGCAAATATATTGTATGTTGGTAAGAATTCTATTTCATTATCGGAGAATGAGGGAATTATTATGAAGGCATTGGTTACCAGCTAATAGAAGGTGATTGCCAATGAAGCCAAGTGATTACCTAAATATTCTAAAGGAATCACGCCCTTGGATATTACTTCTTTGCATAAATGATCTCTTTTTCATTTTTCTGGCATGGACAGCATATCCAGAAACATTCAGACTCCTAGTTGGTATCATGATTGTTTTTTCTATAGCCAGCATTATTTTAGGTATGCTGTATGCTTGGAAAGGGAAGGAGAATCAGGATAAAGTCTTTTATGATTTTTTTAGACAGCCTTCATGGGAACATGAGCATGAATTAATAAAAACCATTGGTGAATTACATAAAGAAAAGGTTAAAGTTGTTTCTCATATGGAAGATGTCCCAATTGTGTCAGACAAGAAGGCTCTTCAGTTTATTTTTACACAAATATTTGTTAATGCAGCTAAATACTCTAATGAAAAAATTGATAGCTTTATCTGGCTAAAAACTGGTTTTGACAGTTCAAATAATCGATATTATTTAAGAATATGGGATAATGGTATGGGGGTTCTTAATTCTGACCTTCCTTTCCATTTTCGACAAAGGATTTACAGGAGATAGTCTTAGCCAAAAGCAGTCTACTGGTATAGGGTTGTATCTTGTAAAGAAGTTATGTGATGAATTGCAGATTGGAATAGAAGTTGAGTCTGAGTATGGGAAAGGATTTGCAATTCAGTTTCTATTTCCGGTAATTGAGGATCAGTAGACATTGATGAAATTGATTTGAGCCATAGATTAAGGCTTTTAGTAATACTTATTGTATTAATAGAATTATAATAATAGGAGATAGGCTTATAAGGGGGAAGTAGCTATGACGAATATTGGAGCTGAGAGATTTGAAAAAGTTTTTAATAAATTTACAAACTTAAAGGAAATCAATGAAGGAATTTTGCTGATAGAAAGCACAAATGGAGAGTTCTCATTTTGCAAAGGATATGGCGGGAAGGGGTTAAATTCACCGTTTCTTATGGCAAGTATCACGAAGCTATTTACTACTACTTGCATTTTAATATTATTAGAACAAGGGAAACTATCCTTAGATGATAAAATATCTGAGCATTTTGATAAAAATATTATAAAGGGAATCCATGTTTATAATGGTAAGGATTACTCTTTGGAATTAACAATATCTGATTTGCTGTTTCAGACAAGTGGACTGCCAGATGTGTATTTAGAAGGAAAAGACAGTGTTAGGAGTCGAGCCATTCTAGAGGATTTTTATATCACTTTTATTGACATGATAGATATGGTTAAGAATTTAAAACCTCACTTTGCACCAAGAAAGGGAGAAAAGGCTTATTATGCAGATATTAATTTTGATTTACTAGGTGAAATAATTGGAAATATAAGTGGTTTCAAACTATCCGAAGCATATAAAAACTATATTTTTGAACCCCTTGGGCTATCCCACACATATCTTCCGGAAAATGAAAATGATGGGATACCTCATATCTATTATATGAATCAAGTCATTCACCGTCCTAAGCTTGTGATTAGCTGTGGTGCAAGTGGAGGATGTATTACTACTGCCCATGAATTAATGATATTTACAAAGGCATTCTTTGGAGGAAAATTATTTAACAAAAATATATTTAATAGCTTATCCACCTATAATAAGCTGCAGGTTTCCATGGGACCGATTTATTATGGAGGGGGATATATGCAAATTCCATTAAATGGGGTTATCAGTCTTTTTATGGGGAAAGGTGAACTGATTGGCCATTCCGGATCAACAGGTTCATTTGCTTTTTATTATCCTTTGAAAGAACTATTCTTCGTAGGGGATATTAATCAGATGGCTAAAGCAGCTCTTCCTATCAGATTATCAATGCAACTTGCTATGGCTGCAAAATAACATCTTTTTTTATTTATACATGCTATACCTATTTCCACCGCCTTTATGAACCGAAAAATCAAATAAAATTGACTTCAGAGGCAATTTAGCCTCATTATGTGGGAAATCTCTATTTCTTTGATTAGCGAAGAAATTAGAGATTTTTTTCTCTTCATCACTGATTTATTTATTTTAAAAATGAATATTTAAAATGTAATTTTTTAAAATTACATTTTAATAGTTGCAATAGGACTTCTTTTGTGATATGATTACATCATAGCAAATAAAGTTAATTTTAGAAAGGCACAATATTTTATGAAAAGGTTGAGTGAATTAGTTGAATTAGTAAGTGGGTCGCCTCAGTTTAGAATTACTGAAGTGTTTGATGAGAAAACACCGCTTTTTACTTATTATAGTCAAACAGATTTAACAGATGATTTGGTAGGTATTATCTCAAAAGATGTGGACAATAAACAAGTCAGAACCAACGATAAAGTAAATACCTTATGCCATGGTGATGTGGTGTTTAGTTTAATCACGGGAATTGCAGCCATAGTAGGAAAAGAACATCAGGGATATCTTTATACGCAAAACTACGTTAAGTTATTACCTGGTCATAACATTGATTCAAAGTTTTTGGTTTATCTCATTAATGAAAACAAAACAATCAAGAAACAGTTTGCGTTGGGTCTGCAAGGTTCGCAAGTTTTAAAATACACTCTCAAGCAACTTAAAGAGCTTGAAATACCGAAAATGCCTTCTATAGATAAGCAAAAAATTATAGGACAAGTTTATTTTAATCAGTTAAAGATGCAAGCCCTTAGAAATAGAGTAGCAGAACTTGAAACAAAAATCAGATTATCCCAGTTAGAGGAGGCAAATAGTAAATGAGTGAAGAGCAATTTGAAACTGAATTAATACAATATATTACCAGTGGAACCATAACTAAACCTGAGCACCTAGAAGGAATCAGCGACTTTAAGGTTGGTGAAAAACCTACTTGTTACGGTGCAAAAACAAAGCTATGGAAGTATGAACCAAAAATTAAAACTACAGAAAAGCTTTGGAATAACTTCAAGGAGATCCTTGAACAACACAATCAAAGTACACTTGATCATCCACTAAGTACTGTGGAATTTAATCAAGTTAAAAAGATTATATCTGATATTCAAACACCATATGAAGCTGGACAATTTTTATATGGACTTAATGGTGTATCGCAAATTGAAATTGATTTAGATGACGGTCGTCACGTGTTTTTAACGGTTTTCGATCAAAAACAAATTGGTGCTGGAGATACAGTGTATCAAGTAGTTAATCAAATTGAACGCCCTGCAGTTATTACTGGTAAACAAGATCGTCGCTTTGATACCACACTTCTTATTAATGGTTTACCCATAATACAAATTGAAGAAAAACGTGATACACATGATGTCAATGAAGCACTAAATCAAATGCATCAATATTTAGAAGAAAACCAATATGGTGATATTTTTTCCACTTTACAAATATTAGTGGCAATTACGCCAAATAACGTGAAGTATATGGCCAATACCACGCCGGATAAGTTCAATAAGGATTTTGCTTTTAACTGGCAGCGTAAAAGTGATAATACCATTGTGCGTAATTGGAAGGAATTTGCTGATTCAATGTTAAGTATTCCAATGGCACATCAGATGGCTACTAATTATATGATTTTGGATGGCACAAAAAACAAACAAATGTTAAAGGTAATGCGTCCATATCAAGTATATGCGACTCAGAATGTAATTGAAAATTTAAAGAAGGTTGACTTTGAACTTGGCACAAATAAAGTAGGTTATGTTTGGCATACTACTGGTTCTGGTAAAACTATAACTAGTTTTAAAACTGCATGGCTTGCAAGTCGTATGCCTAAAGTTGATAAAGTTGTCTTCGTAGTAGATAGAATTGCTTTAACTAAACAAACAAGTGAAAATTATAGGGCATATGATCCAGATGCTAGTGAAGATATGATTGGTAGTGTTCAAAATACTTATAATACCAGTGATTTGAGTCGTAAACTAAAGAGTAAAGATAATAATATTATTGTTACTTCTGTTCAAAAGCTTGATACCTTAGTGAAGCGTAAATCTTTTAAAGCACCTGATAAAAATATTGTATTTATCGTGGATGAAGCACACCGTTCAACTGGTGGTGAAAGTTTTGCAAAGATACAAAAGGCTTTTAAAAAATCTGCTTGGGTTGGTTATACAGGAACGCCAATGTTTGATGAAACTACTAGTGGTTTACGGACAGAAGATATTTTTGGACCATTGTTACACGCCTATACCATTCGTGAAGCAATTGCAGATAAAAATGTTTTAGGCTTTAAAGTGGATTTTGAAACAACCATTGATGAAGAACAAATGAAATTGAGATATCTACCAGGTTTTTATCGAGAACATTATCCGAAGTGGACCGAAGAACAGATTCAAGAGAAAATTTATAATCTAAGTCAAGAAGATATGGATGACGCGGTTGAACCAAGTTTTTATGATGAAAATCCAGATCACATCAAGTTAGTAGTTGAAGATATTTTCAAGAACTGGCGAAATCGTTCAAATGGAGGTAAGTATAATGCCCTTTTTACCACTCATGTTGGTGGTGGGAAAGCGAGTACTCCCATGGCAATGATGTATTTCAATGAATTTCAACGAGTAAATGATGAGAATAAGAAGAATGGTGGGCAAACATTAAAAGTAGCAGTTACATTTAGCCAAAACTCATCCAATAATGATAGTATGCTTGCCACTAATCAAGGTTTACATAATGCTATTAAGACCTATAACAAAGAATTTGGTACAAGCTTTGGCATGGATGATGTAGCAGGATATACACAAGATGTTACCAGTCGTTTGAATAAAACTGCTACAGACAAGAACTTCTTAGATATTGTGATTGTGGTAGATCAACTTTTGACTGGATTTGATGCACCAGAACTTAATACCCTTTATGTAGATAGAACACTTAAAGGGGCTGGACTTATTCAAGCCTATTCAAGAACAAATCGTATTGCTGATATGCAAGAAAAACCTTGGGGGCGTATTGTAAATTATCGTTGGCCTGCTCAAAATGAGAGGTTGATGAATAAGGCTCTCGCAATTTATGCTAATAAAGATTCAGCAATTTTATCGGAAGATGAACAGCGTGAATCTAACCAAAAGGCTGGTATTATTGCTAAATCTTTTGAAAATGTATTTAATGAAGTTAAAGAGGTTGTTGAGAAATTAGACAGCTTAACCAATGGGTTTCAACAATTACCACCTTCTGAGAAACAAAAAGAATATATGCTTGATTTATTGCGTGATTATAATGTTGGTATGGCTAAATTAAAGCAATATGCTCCTGAAGAAGCTAATGGAAATACGGTGGGTTTCAATTACGACAACCCAGATGAGTTAGTTGAAAAATTAGGGATGACTAGTGTTCAAGAAGCTATGCTTACTACAGTTTTAACCAATGAACTTAAACAACATATATCAAAAGAAAAGAAAATTCCTTTTTATCAAATTGAATTAAAAATGACTCATGTGAAGGATGTGAAGATAGATTATGATTATTTAACTGAATTGGTGGAACAATTATTAAACCAAGTGCATGAGGGCAAGAGCCAAGAAGCAAAAGCCACCAAGGAGAAAATTGATCAATTTGCCAATGGTTTGGAAGACAGAAATTACGCTGCCAAGGTTATGAATGCAGCAATGGCTATTATAAAAGGGCATTTTCCAACCGAAGGTTTTAATATTAAATATCCAGTAAAATTGAGAGATAGTGAACAAATTATTCAAGCAGCTAACAATGTGAGCATTGATAGAATGTTCTTAGATTTTCGTGTGAAGTGGGGCATTGCAGATATTATAACAAGTGCTCAGATGCGTGAATTATTTAGTCGTCATCATTACGGCTTACAAGATTTAGATGATACTGGTCAAATTCGAGATATAATTGCCCAAGCAAGCGTGAATTATAAGATATTGGCACATGACGAAGATATACAATCCTTATCTAAAATCAAGTACCGTAATGGTTTGCGTGAGGCAATTTATGAATTAGCTGATGATCAGCCTGAAAGTTAAATTATATATAATGATACTTTAAAATTAATTATTAAACTGTTGACTATGAATTGACAGTTAAGATAGGAGACAAAATGGACAAAAACAAAGAAAATGTACCTAAAATAAGGTTTCCAGGATTCACTAGCCCTTGGGAACAGCGTAAGGTTAAAGACATATTCAAAGTAACTCGTGGATATGTTCTTGCAGCTACTGAAACTATGGATAAGAAAACTGATGAAATGCCTTATCCAGTTTACTCATCTCAGACAAAAGATAATGGTTTAATGGGGTATTACAAAGACTTTCTTTATGAAAATGCTATCACGTGGACAACTGACGGAGCTAATGCTGGAACGGTTAATTATCGTGACGGGAAGTTCTATTGTACTAATGTTTGCGGAGTTTTGTTGTCTGATGATGGATATGCAAATAAGATGGTTTCAGAAGCGCTAAATAATATTTCATGTAAGCATGTTTCAAAAGTTGGAAACCCAAAGTTAATGAATAATGTAATGAGCGAAATTGTTGTTTCACTTCCTAAAACTATAGAAGAACAAAACATAATTTCTGATTTATTAAATAGACTTGACAACCTTATCACCCTTCATCAACGTAAGTTAAATCACTTGCAAGATAAGAAGAAAAGTTTGTTACAAAAAATGTTCCCGAAAAATGGAGAATGTTTTCCAGAACTTCGTTTCCCAGGATTTACTGACCCTTGGGAACAGCGTAATTGGGAAGAGACTGCAGATATATCTACAAATATGGTGGATCCAAAGACAGGCAGCTATGATGAATTACCACATATCGGTCCAGGAAACATTGAGTCATTTACAGGGAAAATTTTAGATAATGTAATGAAGGTTAAGGACAGCAATTTGATAAGTGGGAAATTTCATTTTTACAAAGGCGATATAATCTATGGAAAGATTAATCCGCAGCTTGGAAAGTATGCAATTGCGCCATTTGAAGGGCTTGCTAGTGCTGATTCTTATATATTAAATACTAAGAATGGAGTGGTACAAAATTTCTTATATTCTGTACTCCAGACTAATGATTTTTATAAATATTCAGTATCTGTTTCGACTCGGACAGGAATGCCAAAAATCAATCGTGATGAATTAAATGTATATAATTATAAAGCTCCAAAAACAGAGGAACAGACAAGAATAGGAAACCTTTTTGTAGAACTTGACCACCTTATTGTCCTTCATCAACGTAAATTAAATCATATAAAAGAACAAAAGAAATCATTGCTACAACAGATGTTTATATAAACAAATAATTTTAAAAGAGAAAGGAAATAAAGATAATGGGTAATAATTCACAAACAATTACTAGTAAACTTTGGGCTATGGCAAATGAACTGCGTGGCACAATGGATGCGTCAGAATACAAAAACTATATATTGGCATTTATGTTTTATCGATACCTTTCAGAACATCAAGAGCAGTATTTAGTGGGAAATAACGTTATTGATGTTGCAGAGGGAGAGTCTATCAATGATGCTTACTTAAAACAAGCGGCAGGTGAGGATTTAAATGACTATTTACAAGATATTTCATTAAGTTTGGGGTATGCAATTGCGCCAAATGATACATGGGAGTCCCTGATTAATAAAATTAATGATGCACAAGTTATTCCGAGTGACTACCAAACTATTTTTGATAACTTTAATAAAAATGCGGAATTAAATAAAGAAGCAGTGAAAGATTTTCGTGGTATATTCAACGATATTAACTTGGGAGATTCACGTCTTGGAAGTTCTACAAATGAACGTGCAAAATCACTTAACAATATAGTTAAGTTAGTTGATGGAATTGAGTACAAGGGAGAGGATGGAAAAGATATTCTAGGTGAAATCTATGAATACTTAATAGGTCAATTTGCTGCAAGTGCGGGTAAAAAAGGTGGAGAATTCTATACACCTCATCAAGTAAGCAAGATTTTAGCTAAATTAGTTACTAATGGTGTAGAAAAATCAGATGAATTCTTCAATGTATATGACCCAACAATGGGCTCAGGATCCTTACTACTTACTGTCGGACAAGAATTGCCTAATGGTACTCCTATAAAGTACTTTGGTCAAGAGTTGAATACAACAACTTATAACTTGGCTCGTATGAACTTGATGATGCACGATGTACCTTATAATAATATGACACTAAATAATGCTGATACTCTGGAAAGCGATTGGCCAGATGGACCAGATGGAAAGGGGATTGATCACCCACGCAGTTTTGATGCAGTGGTTGCAAATCCACCATATTCTGCAAAATGGGATAATGATAAAACCAAATTAAAAGATCCACGTTTTAGCGATTATGGGAAATTAGCACCATCCTCAAAGGCGGATTACGCTTTTATATTGCACAGTATATATCATTTAAACAACACTGGCACAATGGCTATTGTTTTGCCTCATGGTGTGCTGTTTCGTGGTGCAGCAGAAGGCAAAATTCGTCAAACTCTCATTGAAAAAAATTATCTTGACACGGTTATAGGTCTACCAGCTAATTTATTCTATGGAACAAGCATACCAACAACCATTTTAGTATTTAAGAAGAATCGCAAAAGGAAAGACATATTGTTCATTGATGCAAGTAATGATTTTGAGAAAGGTAAGAATCAAAATAACTTAAGTAATGAAAATATAGATAAAATCATCAATACATTTAAAGAACGTAAAGATGTTGATAAATATGCTCACGTGGCATCAATTGAGGAAATCAAGGGAAATGAGTTTAACTTGAATATTCCGCGTTATGTTGACACTTTTGAAGAAGAGGCTCCAATTGATTTAGATGAAGTAAATAAGCAGTTAGAACAAGATAATAAGGAAATTGCAGAACTTGAAGCAGAGATTAATGAACAATTGAAGATTTTAGGTGTAAAAAATTAGATTTGTTGGTAATGGGGCTGCGGTACTAAGGAATTTATATACAATATATTGTAGTATTTATCCTTAATGCCACAGCCCCTTAATTTACATATTTCTAAATATTTTGACTATTATTTTTAGTATTTTTAGTATTTTTAAATAAATCTTTATTTAACAAATAGGAGTATGCCATTGAAATTAATATGAATATAGGCATTACATACCCTTGAATAGTAGCATATTTTTCCCTTGAAACAATAAGTAAAAATATAACTGGCAGTACTACAGGTAAAATACTTTCCTTTTTATTTTTTATAATGAATGGAGCCATGATTGAGCCGAATAAAGCAGGAATGAGATTGTTAAATGCTGGCTGTATATATGGGTTATTAAATAGTGGCTCTATAAGAGGAGCAAGAAACAACATTCCTAAGAAAACTATAATAACTGTTACAATAGATGAAGCAGAAATGGCGATTATAGACAGCACATCACCTTTTTCAGTTCCTGGTTCACATCCAGCAACTTCTATAGCATTTAGGGCAGCAGGAATTTTAAGATTGCTTACATTCCCAGTTACACAGGCAACATAAAGACCCCCTGCACCTATAATAGGTTCATAAGAGAGATTTTCACAAACAGCCACTGTAGCAAAGGTGATAAACATTGGTACAGCGTTAGCAAAAACTATAGCTACGTTTACGTTAACTTTATAATAAAGCGCTAAAACTACAGGAAGCATAGTAAAACATGTAAGCGCTAACATTACTGTAATCCTTCCAACCCTATGTGTTAATTTTGAAAAATCTTTCATATTAGTTTCCATTATATTAACCCCCTAAGTTATTATTTTAAAAAAAGATTTAGCAAGCAAGCGGAAGCCATTCCAGTAATAATACTTAAAGAGAAAGAAAATTCTTTAAGTGATTTATATTTTTCTGAAAGCTTTCCAAAAATAAGAGAGGCGATACCGGATATAATTAAAGTTGTTATAGATAATGGGTTTTTGACATTGCTTATATGTGGAGCAGTAAATACTCCATACATACCAAGAAACATTGCTGTGGTCATAATTGGAACAACAGCGCTATTTAAGGATTTTACATTTTTAACTTTCTCATCATATTTTTTTAAAAATAAAAGATTAAATATATTACCACCTAGGATAGCTATGCTAACTACCGCTACAATGGCAATAAATACATCAGGTGGAAAGCTGGCTGTAAAGATATTTTCATAGCCAAATGCTTCAGCAGCCATATTGGCAGCCATGGTTTCGTAAGTTGCGGAACCAACTACGCTAAGTCTTAACCATGGGAAAAACTTACCGAGAGCAGGTACTAACATCAAATAGCTGATAATGATGGGAAGTGATGGTATAATAGCAAATATTGAACTGCTTTTGGTAGCTGTCTTCATTTCATCGCTAGTTAAGCCAACATTTTTTCCTCTTTTCCATGCTATTTTCATAAATATAATAGGCTGAATTAAAACTACTAAAATAGTAACACTACATAAAAGTAGCATAATATTACTATTAGCTATAGCTAAATGTTCTTTTGCCATGATAAACCCTCCTAAATTTTTAATTTCATACAAGTTTAAGAGTATAAACAAAAGCTGATACTAAATTTAATATTTTGGTGAGATTTCTGGTGGAATTGGACAAATATATTTTTCACCATTTAAATCATTTTCAAAAGATTCCTTAATTTCTTTTAATATTTGTGGATTTTGTAAAATATCAAAGGCAGATAATGCCATTGTCTTAGCAGCAGTAAGCATGCCTTGATGTGCTAAGTTTGATTTCCCCTGAGCAACAAATTGCCATGAGTGCATAGGAGTTCCGCAAGCTGCACAGGAGGTAGTAAACTGTGCTGTAGGCACTACCCAGCTAACATCCCCCACATCTGTAGAGCCGCTGCCAAGTCCAGTTATATTTTCTATGAATCCATTACAGATGCCAGTTTCCCTGATATGCTCTGCAAGTTTTTTATCTTCAAGCCTAGACAAGAAAGTATCTATAGAAGGTATTGTATCAGTTATAGATTTAGCAAGGGAAATATCCTCATTGGTATAACCATCTATAGGCAGGATCCTTTTCAGGTTTTTCTCTAGTAGCCCTGTTAATGGAATATTTGGTTTGAATTCAGAAACACCAGTATTGAATTCGATTTCTACCTTAGTCCCAGTCATGAGAGCGGCTCCTTGAGCAATCTTACAAACTCTGTTATAAATATCTCTCACTTGGTTTGACTGTGGTGCTCTCATAAGATAAAGTACTGTTGCTTCAGCTTGTACAATATTTGGAGCTGTACCACCGGTATTTGTAACAGCATAATGGAGTCTTGCATCTGAAATAATATGCTCTCTAAGATAGTTAGCCCCTACATTCATGAGTTCTACGGCATCCAATGCGCTGCGCCCTAGATGAGGTGATGCTGCGGCATGGGAGCTTATACCTTTAAAATTGAAATAGGCTTGATTATTTGCTAAACTACTATCCTTCCAAACTATATTTTGTGAGGCAGGGTGCCATGTCATAGCTACATCTACGCCTTCAAAGCAACCACTTCGCACCATAAATACCTTACCTGCACCGCCTTCTTCAGCAGGGCAACCGAAGAATTTTATAGTTCCTTTCATACCTGTTTCTTTTAAGTATTCCTTAATTGCAATGCAGGCTGCTAGAGAACCTGTCCCTAAAAGATTATGACCACATCCATGACCAGGAGCGCCATCCACTAGGGACCCTTTACATGCTATACCACTTTTTTGGCTCATATTTGAAAGGGCATCAAATTCTCCTAAAATACCAATAACGGGATTCCCGGAACCATAGCTGCCAATAAATGCGGTTTTAATGCCTGCAACATTTTTTTCTATGGTAAAATCTTCATTTGCCAAGAAGCTAGAAAGTAGCTCCGAGGATTTTTCCTCCTTAAATTGTAATTCGGCAAATTCCCAAATTTTATCACTGATTTTTGAGAAATCTTTAACTCTGCTATCTAGGAATTTTATTAATGTTTCTTTAGTAATCATAAAAAAACCTCCTACAAATTATTTGAATATTGACACTATATTGTATTTCCTTTATAATAACATTGATTTTCAGCCTAGTGTTAATGCTTTTTAGTTATGTAGTCATAACATTTAGTAATGTGATAAACTACTAAACTTTAGTGTATTCGAAAAACAATAATTAACAATTACTAGGGGTTGTAATAAAAGTGCTTATTTGGATAGAAAAACATTATGAATTTAATTTACTGTATGACAAAAAGGCTTTTAGACACACAATTTTAAAAAGCCGTAGGCTGGTTATTAAATTTAATATAGCTTTGAATTATGCAGCAATGTTATTTAGACATGGGAAAATATCAGAAATTGATACTGGTTTTTCCGAAGCCCAAGCATCTATAAAACAATTAAATGCTCCTAGAAATACTCTTATTATTCTGCGTTCAGCAGAATAAACAATGGCATCTTCAGCATGGAAATCGTTATTTATTCTATCCCAGCATCTTTCAGTGGTAGAGCGCCTTTTATAAAGAACCTTCCATTGTTTAGAGCCTCTTAATATAGGAGTAAAATACCTAGGATTATCCAAAGTTTTTGTGTAATAAGTTTGATTGCTTTTCATTGGGCATTTATCACAATTTTTGCATTGAACAGGAAATAACCATTTGTGTCTAAATTCTTTAGAAACAATT
>NZ_PVXO01000006.1 GCF_002995785.1 Clostridium liquoris
ATCCTCAATTAAAATAGTCTAGCTATAGGTGATAAAACTAATCCACAGCGTCTTATGATAATTATAGTAAAAATCTTTAAGAAAGGAAAAGTATAATGAATTTTTACTATATGTTCATTATACAAGGGTATAAAATATATAAATAATAAATTCCATAGAGTAATGGAATTTGTGAAAACCTCCGATGATAATATATATACTATATGGAATAATGAAATATATTGTATGATAGATTTAGTAGAAGGCAGAGAAAGTGATTATGACAATCCTATAGATTTAAGTATAGCTACAAAAGGGCTGGCAGAGCTTCACCTAGCCTCAGAGGGGTTTAAAGGCAATTTATGCAGTAGGTGCAATAGCGGTAGACTAATAAACAATTTTACAAGAAGATTAAATGAAATGGGAGTTTTTAAAACTGTAGCACTTATTAATGAACATAAGAGTGATTTTGATAATATATTTCTAAGCAATGTAGATCATTATATTGCTGAGATAAAGAATAGCATAAAACTACTGGAGAATTCTTTTTACTATAAGTTATGCGCCGAAGAGAACAAAATAGTGTTGTGTCATCATGATTTAGCTAATCATAATATAATTATAAAAAACGAGGAAGCGTATTTTATAGACTTTGATTATGCTATTGTGGATTTAAGAGTACATGATTTGTGTAATTTTATAACCAAGGGAACTAAAAATTATGCTTTTGATATAGAAAAAGGGAAGAATATATTAGAAGAGTATTCTAGCATAAATCCTTTAGATAAGAGAGAATTATCCGTACTATATGGAATGTTAACTTTCCCACAGGATTTTTATAGTATTGTAAAGGATTATTATACTAGAAGAAAAGATTGGACTGAGGGGACCTTTGTAGATAGAATCAAAAGGAAAACACAAGGAGAAGAATTTAGATTAGAATTTTTAAAGGCATTTGAAGATTTACTGTAAATAAAAGCCAATAGATTTATCTATTGGCTTTTTTCTATCTATTAATTATTTTATTATAGGCAATTATAGTATCCTTGGCAGTTTTATGCCAAGTTAATTCAGAAGATCTTACTAAGCCTCTTAAAATCAAATCTTCTTTTAGTGTTTTATCTAAGAGTATTTTATACATTGAATTGCATAACTCATCAATATTATATGGATCTACAAGTATTGCACCATCACCAACTACCTCTGGAATTGAAGTAGCATTGGAGGCTATAACCGGAACACCGCAAGCCATAGCTTCTACTGGTGGTAACCCAAAACCTTCATAGAAGGAAGGATACACAAAAGTTTCGCAGCCGTTATATAAATACGGCAGATGTTCCAGAGGAATAAAGCCAGGGAATATTACTTTATCTTCCACATGAAGATCTTCACAACGCTTTTTATATAAACTGTAGGAGATGCCATGCTTACCGGCTATAACTAGCTTTATTTCTTTTTTATAGCGGTTTAAAAGCATGCTAAAGGCCTCAATAAGGCCTATTATATTTTTTCTAGGACTAAAGCCTCCTACATATAATATATAATCCTCATTGATAGAGTAGTATTTTTTTATTATATTTTTACATAAACCCTTGTCTATTGGGGCATATATATCCTCACCTGCTAAGTGTGTTACAAAAATTTTATCTTTAGGGAAATTAAATGCTTTTATAATATCATTTTTAGAGTAATTTGATACGGTTATTATTCCATCACACATAGATATGATTTTAGGTAAAGTTTCATTGAAAAGCTTTAGGTATCTTTCACTAGACGTTTGTGGCATTCTATAGGGGATTACATCATGCAATGTTATTGCAAAGGCACATTTTTTATCTTCTGGAATTCCTATACCATTTTGAGGGACATGATATAGATCCATATTTTTATTTTTTAATATATTAGGCATATTTATTTCATCCCAAAAATTGTCTTTACAATGCCCGTCTACTTCTGTCATACAAAAGTTTTCATTAAAATTTATCATATTGTTGCAATTATGAGGCATAAAAATCATATAATCATTGATAGAATCTACTTTATTAATATGGTTTATCAGTTGGTATGTGTAAGTGCCTATACCAGTGCCCCTATACCAATTAGCTGCTCTACCGTCTATTCCTATTCTCATAAGAATATTCCTTTCATAAACTAATTATATTTCATTATATTAATAGGGAGCGAAAAGTGTTAATAAATTAACCTCACTAGAACATTATAAGTTATCTTCTAAAAACCATATCCTTTACATATAAATTATAAGGAGGTGATTACTATGATGAGAGAATTTGAAATTGAGAGACAGTTTGATATTAAAATTGAAAGCCTAAAGCCTAATAGAGGTGTTTATTTATTAAAAACAAATGAGGGTATGAGATGCTTAAAGAAAATTAACTATGGAATTCAAAAACTTCTTTTTGTATATGGAGCCAAGGAACATCTTATATCCAATGGATTTACAAGAGTGGATAAATATTTTTTAAATACTGAGGAACATCCTTATGCAATTGTTAATGAAGATATATATACCCTTTCTCAATGGCTAGATGGAAGGGAAGCAGATTTTAGAAGCAAGGAAGATTTAATAATAGCCGCAGAAAACTTAGCCCATATGCATATAGCTTCAAAGGGATATGAGCCTCCTGAAAATAGCAAATTAAAAACAGATTTAGGTAGATGGCCTCATCTTATGGAAAAGAGAGTGAAATCTCTAGATAAAATGAGGGACATGGCTAGAAAGAAGAGCAATAAAAATGATTTTGAAATGAATTATATAAAGTCAGTACAGTTTTACAAGGATCTAGGGAAAAGGGCAATGAATATATTGAGGGATTCTCAGTATATGGAACTATGCAAAATAGCAGAAGAGGAGAAGAGTTTTTGCCATCATGATTATACTTATCATAACATAATTATTGATGAAGATAATTGCGTTAATGTAATTGATTTTGATTATTGTAAAAGGGAAATTAGAGTGTATGATATATTTTCATTTATGATAAAGGTTCTAAAAAGAGTGGATTGGGATATAAATTATGCTAATCTGATTTTGGATTCTTATAATAATATATATCCTCTTAATGATAATGATTATAGAGTTTTATTTGCATTTTTATTATTTCCTCAGAGATATTGGAGACTTTCCAATAGGTATTATTATAATGAAGTAAGTTGGCCATTAAATACCTTTAACAATAAGGTGGAGGAATTGATAGCTGAACAGGACAAATATATTAATTTTATCGAAGAATTTAAGAAGACATATAATCAAAAGGAATAATTAATATGGCATGTAACGCTTTCATAAGCAATACATGCCAATTATTTTGCACCTAAGTAGGGGTAGGGTCATATAATATATCATGAATTTTTATGTGGGGATGATTTTATGAAAGTAGGAGATATAGTTGTAAGGGTGTCTTATGGTAAGGATATTACATTTAAAATAATAGATATAAAAGATACAGAACAAGGATACATGTATACCTTAAAAGGAATAAATTTAAGGATAATAGCTGACTCTTTAGAGGATGATCTAGAAGTAGTTGCAGAAGGAAAATCTACTCAATATGATCAAGTATTCAATAGAAAAGTAAATACTTCTATAAAAAGAATACTAATAAATCGAGGAAATATAAAAAATTATACTAGATCTATAGCCATAAATGAAAAAAAAGATTTATCCTTTGGAAGACCCGGAAAGATATTACACATAGATGGAGATGCTGAATATTTAGATGTATGTCTTAAAGTATATAAGCAGCTAGCTCTAGATGTTGTTGGTAAGGTAATCCCTGAAAAAGATCAGCCTAAACAGGTATTAGAAATGGTTAAGTCAGTAAAACCAGATATTGTGGTTATAACAGGGCATGATGCAGTAGCAAAAGACACCAAAGATTATATGGACTTAAAAAATTATAAAAATTCTAAGTATTTTATAGATACTGTAATAGAACTTAGAAACTATGAGCCAGGTTATGATAATTTAGTTATTTTTGCAGGTGCCTGCCAATCCCACTATGAAGCTATATTAGATGCAGGTGCTAATTTTGCTAGTTCACCTAATAGAGTACTTATTCATTGTTTGGATCCTGTGTTTTTATGTGAGAAAATAGCCTATACCAATATTGAAAAAGTAGTGGCAATACAGGAGGCTCTTGAAAACACCATAAGCGGAGCAAAGGGTATAGGAGGGCTTCAAACAAGGGGCAAATATAGAGAAGGATTTCCTAAATCCCAATATTCATAATGAAAATCCTGCTATGGCTACCATTTTACACATAGCAGGATTTTTATTATGAATATATATGAAAGATATAGGGAATAATAGTTTAGAGCTGAATTCTCTCGTATAAACAATGAATACGTTTTATAATATTTATCTTTGGGCAAATATTAATATTGACAAATCACTAAAATAAATATAAAATTAAAAGTTTAGTTGACATTCAATATATAATAATATATAATTAAAATGTGGAAAGAGGGTGTTTGCTGTGGAAAGAGGCAATGTGTTGGCTACTATAAAAAAAGATATAGAAAGCCATGTTGGAGAAAGCGTGACTCTTAAAGCTAATGGGGGAAGAAGAAAGACCTTTGTGAATAAAGGAACAATAGAAAAGGCATACCCCAGCATATTTGTAATAAGATTAGACAATGACACCCAAAGGACAGTGACATATAGTTATTCAGATGTACTAACAAAGACAGTTCAATTAGTATATGCTTAAATAAAAGCAGTACCTTAAGGTACTGCTTTTCTTGTATATTAAGGTTTTTTAAGTAAAAAAGAAAGATGGTGGGTTCCATCTTTCAACTATGGTATAAAAGGGTATTGAGAATTTATGAGAGGTTATATGGTCAACAACCATGTTTTATAATACGCTAAAATATTTTATATGTCAACAATGATAACAATAATATATCCGAGTTTTTAAAGAAAAATGATGAATTTTGTTGTAAAATATTTATTTTTCTATGGTAAACAAATCGTAAAAATATTAAAGATTAATCATATTTTCTCTGAAAAAATTATATAAATAGATAGTAGGTTTATATAGGAGGGAGTATGAATATGGCTATAGAGCTTGTTAGAGAGAATATAGAATGTGAACAACTTCTCGGTGAAAATACTTGTGATACTGCTATCAGAGCTGAATATCTAGTACCTGATACCCATCCAGACGTAGTAAGGATATTAACTGTTGACTCAAAACCTTATATAGTAAATAAAGAAGTTATGAAGGATAAAGTTTATTTAGAGGGACAGATAGAGTACAATGTAATCTATTTAGCTAAAGAAGAAGATAAAATGGAAGTATATAATGTAACATATATGGGTAAATTTTCAAACTCCGTTGAAGTAATTGGAGCTGAACATAAGATGGATTGTGAATGTGATTGTTATGTTGAACTTATGAAATACAATATAGTTAATGAAAGAAAAGTGGCTGTAGAAGCAGTAATTAAACTAAAAGCAGAGGTTTATAGAAATTATACCTTTGAAATAATAAAAGATATTAAAGACTCAGATGACATACAGATGTTGAAAAATCCTATGGAGGTAGACAAGATAGTAGGAACAGCTAATAGTGACATGGTAGCAAAATGCAATATGAAGATACCTAGTGATGAACCGGAGATAGGAAATATACTTAAATGTGATATTAATATTCATAAAAAAGATATAAGAGTTATGGAAAACAAAATTTTAATAGAGGCTGCAGCGTTGATAAGCCTATTGTATAAAGGAAAGGATACAGGGGATATTGTTGCCGTTCAAGAAGATGTGGGTATTAGCAAGGAAGTTGACTATGAAGGGGTTACCTCTGCTATGGAAACCTATACTGATTTTAAAATAGATGCTATGGAACTAAATGTAAAAGAAGATGAACAGGGAGAAAATAGAGTAGTTGATATTGAAGCCTTAGTAAAAGCAGCTACACGAGTAATGTTTAAAGAAGAAATGGATATAATTCAAGATGCATATTCTCCTGCGGTATTTATGGAAATGAAGAAGGAAAATTATAAACTTAATGTAACTCATGGTCAATCAAAAGGGGAAGTAGTAGTAAAAGGAGATATAGAGACTGACAAAAACATACCCAAGATATCAGAAATAGTAATGTGTTCAGGAAAGGTATGTATTACAGAGAAGAGAATTGTTGAAGATAAGGTCATAGTAGAAGGGGTATTAAATGTAGATGTTATGTATAAGACCAGAGATGAAAATAATTATATAGGCAGTGTCTCTGAAGAAATACCATTTAGTTGTCCTGTAGATTTACCTGGCTGTAAAATTCAAATGCAGAGCATAGGCAAAGCTTTTTTAGAAAGTGTAGAAGCTTCTATAGAAGCTGGTAATATAGCTGTAAAAGCGGTTGTTCAGGTATATGTAAGAGTAAATTATATTATGCCAAAAGAGTTTTTAGTAGATATTTCTCCTGTAGAGGGAGAAATACCAAAAAAGAAATCTAGTCTTACTATCTATATTGTACAAAACGGAGACACTTTATGGAAAATAGCTAAGAAGTATTTTACTACAATGGATACTTTAATAAAGGTAAATAATATAGAAAATCCAGATGCAATTAAATTGGGTGAAAAATTAATAATACCTGGAAGAGCTTATATGTAAACTGTAAAACCTGCGGTGCGTAAACTGCAGGCTTTTTTTATGTTTATGTATAATACTTATAAAAGTGGTAAAAATAAAAAATACCTGTGAAAAGAGGTGTTTTTGTGGAGGAAAAACTACAAGGTGATTTAATAATAATAGGTGGAGCAGAGGATAAAAAAGGAGAAAAAAGTATACTAAAAGAGGTATGCAGCAGGATTGATAAAGAAAATGGCGAGATTGTCATAGCTACAGTAGCCTCAGGTGTACCGGAGGAATTGGGATTTCAATATAAAAATATATTTCAAAACCTAGGTGTGAACCATATCTCTATACTTAATGTAAGGGAAAGGGAGGATGCTTTTGATAATTATAATATAGAATTAATTAAGAAAGCTTCTGTAGTTTTCTTTACAGGGGGAGATCAACTGAGAATTACTAGTTTATTAGGGGGCACTAGATTATATAAGGCCATGAAGGAAAGTTATGAAAGTGGATGTACATATGTAGGCACTTCCGCAGGGGCCTCTGCAATGAGTGAGACTATGATAGTAACTGGACCAGATGAGGAATCTCCTAAAAAGTGTACTTTAAAAATGGCACCTGGATTAGGATTAATTAAAGGTGTAATAATAGATCAACACTTTGCTCAAAGAGGCAGAATAGGAAGGCTTCTTGTTGGTATAGCAGAAAATCCCCAAAGTATAGGTATAGGGATAGATGAAGATACTGCTATGGTTGTAGATAATAAGGCTCAGTTTAAGGTAATAGGCTCTGGGGCAGTATATATTATTGATGGAAGTGAAATAACCGCTACAAACGTCTCTGAACAGAACCAAAATGAGATATTATCAATATTCAATATAAAAATGCACGTACTTAAAAAGGACGATAAATTTGATTTAAATAGGAGGACACCTTAGAAAATGAAAGTTTTAAACTTTAAATGTTTTGAGGGAAGAAATATATATTGTCATAAACCCTGCATAAAGATGGAAGTGGATTTGGAAGGGTTTAGCGAAATACCAAGCAACTCTATAGATGGATTCAATGAAGGGTTAATAGAACTTATGCCTAGCTTGAAAGAGCATAGATGTGGTATAGATGAAGATATGGGGTTTATTAAAAGGCTGAAAGAGGGAACATACCTTGCGCATATTTGTGAGCATATAGTAATTGCATTGCAAAATACCATTGGCATAAAAGCGGCTTATGGAAAAGCTAGAGAGATAAAAGAAGATATCTATTATATCATATATGAATATGAATATAAGAATACTGCCATTGAAGCAGGGAATATGGCTGTAATGATAATAAATTCTTTAATAAGTAAAAAGGAATTTAATATGGAAGAAGCTATATTAAAATTAAAAGAAACTTTGAGGAAGGAGGAGCTAGGACCAAGCACCTTAGCAATAATTAGGGAAGCAAAAAAAAGAAGTATTCCAGTATTGAGAGTAAATGAAAGAAGCATTTTTCAATTGGGATATGGAAGCACTTCTAAAATTATAGAAGCAACCATAAGCAGCAATACCAGTGGAATTGCTATAGATATAGCTTGTGATAAGCTTTTAACCAAAAAAATATTATTTAATCAATATATACCTGTAGCTGATGGTGAACAGGTAATAAATCCAGTTCAAATGCTCTCTGAAGCAGAAAGGATAGGATATCCTGTAGTTCTAAAGCCTAGATATGGAAACCAGGGCAAAGGTGTTTTGGTTAATCTAAGAGATAAAAAAGAGGTTATGGAGGCTTATAGAACTTTGTCAAAGAATTATAGTGATATTTTGATAGAAAAGTATATAAGGGGAAAAGATTATAGGGTGTGTTTAGTAGATTATAAAGTAGTAGCTGTATCTGAGAGAATTTCACCATATGTAATTGGTGATGGTGAAAGCAGTATCATACAGCTAATTCAGGGAATTAATTCTGATGAAAGAAGAGGAGATGGACATGAAAAACCTCTTACCAAGATTAAAATAAATGAGGATCTAATTAATTATATATGGAAAAATTCCTATTCACTTAATTCCATACCTGCAAAGGGAGAAAAGGTTGTACTAAGAGAAAATGCAAATCTATCCACAGGTGGAATAGCAATAGATCGTACAGATAGTATTTGTGAAGAAAATATTGAAATATGCAAAAGAGCGGCAAAAGCAGTTGGGCTTGATATATGTGGTATAGATATTTGCTGCTCAGATATATCAAAAAAGATGGATGGGGTTGTTATAGAGGTTAATGCAGCACCAGGTATAAGAATGCATGAGCACCCTTACGAAGGGAATAGTATAAATGTAGGAAGGGCTATAGTAGATATGCTATTAAAGGATATACCTAGACAAATTCCTATAATATCTGTTACAGGAACCAATGGAAAGACTACTACCACAAGATTGGTATCCCATGTATTATCTTTAGCAGGATATAAGACTGGTATGACCACTACAGGGGGAATTTATATAAATAATACCTGTATAGATAAAGGAGATACCACGGGGTATGATAGTGCTATGACTGTACTAACTAACAAGGAAGTAGATGCGGCTGTATTAGAAACAGCTAGAGGAGGAATAATAAGAAAAGGTCTTGCCTATGATTTAGCAGATGTGGGAGTTATAACAAATATAACATCTGATCATTTAGGTATAGATGACATAGATACACTGGAAGGATTGGCCTTTGTAAAATCCTTGGTGGTTGAAGCAGTAAAAGATAAAGGCTACACTGTATTAAATGCTGATGATAGAATAAGCATGAAAGTACTGAGCAGAGCAAAAGGTAATGTTGTATTATTCTCTAAGGATAAAAATAATCCATATCTTAGGGAAAATATTAAAAGAGGAAGATATGGCATATACACCTGGAATGACTTTATATATGTGGAGAAGGAAGGAAGCATATTTCCTATAATAAAAATAAATGATATTAAAATAACTTTAGAGGGAAAACTGAAATATAATATAGAGAATGCTATGGCAGCTTGTGCAGCACTTATAGGATTAGGTGTAGATTACTCGATTATAAGAAAAGGTATGGAAAGTTTTTATCTTGATGAAGAGCATAATCCAGGAAGGTTTAATATGTATAATCTAAGAGATGTTACTGTTATATTGGATTATGGGCACAATATTGAGGGATACAAGGCCGTATTAGAAGGAGTAAAAAAGTTAGATTATAAGAGGCTAATTGGTATAATAGGTATGCCAGGAGACAGAAAGGATGAAAATATACTTGAAATAGGCGAGATATCGGGGAAGAACTTTGACTATATTTACATTAAAGAAGATAAAGATAAAAGAAATAAGGGAGAAGGAGAAGTAGCACGATTATTAGAACAGGGAGTACTAAAAGGCGGCTTTGATAAAAAGAACATAAATATAATATTAGACGAAAGAGAAGCATTAAAAAAGTCTCTGGAGAATTCTAGAAAAGGAGATTTAATTATAATATTTTTTGAGGAATATGAACCCTTATTGAAGATTGTAAAGGAAGAAATGAATAGTTTAAACAAGAATTCTAACGAAGCATTAGCATAGAGAAACAATGTTTTTAAAAATAAGAGCTGTATTCATATATATAGCTTTTATTTTTTTTTTGTATTATACTATTTTTTAATTAATAGTTAGGAGGATCACTATGGAATTAAAAGCCTATGCCAAAGTAAACCTATGCCTAGATGTAACCGGAGTAAGGGAAGATGGGTATCATCTTTTGAAAATGGTTATGCAGAACATAGATTTATATGACGTAGTAAAGGTTAATAAAGATAAAAAAGGTATTAATTTAAGGTGCAGTACAAGTACAATTCCATTAGATAATAGAAACATAGCATATAGATCAGCGGAACTTTTTATAAAAAATTATAACATAAAAGAGGGAGTAGATATATATATAGAAAAGAATATACCTGTAGAAGCAGGTTTAGCCGGGGGGAGCGCTGATGCAGCTGCAGTATTAAAGACTATGAGAGATATGTTTAGACCTGGAATTTCAAATGCTGAATTAGCAAATATGGCATTAAACTTGGGAGCAGATGTGCCTTATTGTATTTACGGAGGTACGGCGCTTTGTGAAGGCATTGGGGAGATAATCACCCCATTAAAACCTTTTAAAAATCACATATTAGTATTAGTAAAGCCTAATTTTGGAGTGTCTACAAAAGAAGTTTATAGAGAAATTGATAACAAAAGTATTTTAAATCATCCTAACTCAGAGATTATTATCAGAGCCATAGAAGAGGATAATTTAGAGTTGCTATGTAATAACATGATTAACGTATTAGAAAATGTTACCTTAGAAAAATATGAAGCATTAAATACAATAAAGAAAGAAGTGTTTAACTTTAAAGGATTAGGAACCTTAATGAGCGGAAGCGGTCCAACTATATTTGGATTTTTTGAAGACATGTTTTCTGCTCAAAAGTATTATGATTACATGAAATTAAAATATAAGGAGGTGTTTATTACAAGAACAATATAAAAATTATATCAGCTACATGAATAAATTTTGAATAATAGGTTCTTTCAGGAGGTAAAGATATACCTTTGAAAGGACCTATTATTTTAATTTCTGCATTTGTATATTAATCTATGAATAATTAATCTTTATATGTAGAAAATAAATAGGAATTATAAAGGTTAAGGTGATGCAGTATGGATATATTAGTTCTTTTCAGCAACTATTTTTTAATATTAGTTATTACACAAGGACTTGTAACCTCTATTATAGATTATAAAAGTTTTAAGAAGGCAGGAATGAATAATACAGCTAGAAAAGCTAGAATTATAGGAATTGGTGAAATTTCTATTTCTTTAGTTATGTATTTGATAGCTAGAACATTGTATTAATTATGGATGGAATAGGAAGTGAGACATATGAAGGAAGAAATAAGGGAAGTTATATCTGCGAATATAGATGATAATATACAATACCTTAAAAACCTGCTAAAAGATAATTCGGATATAGTTTACAGAGAATTTTATATTGACAATATAAAAGCTTTAATTATGTATGTAGATGGCATGGGGGATAAAATACTGCTAGATAACTTTGTGCTAGAAAGTTTAATGCTCAATAGAAAAGAATTAAAAGCACAAGATATTAAAGATAAAATATTAACTGTATCAGATTTAAAAGAAGTAAAGAAGCTAAAAGAAGGTGTAAATGCAGTATTATCAGGAGATACTCTTATGCTTCTTGATGGTATGGATATATGTTATATAATAGGCACCAGATTTTGGCCTGCCAGAGGGGTATCAGAACCTTCAAGAGAAACAGTGCTAAGGGGAGGAAGGGATGGGTTTACAGAAACCATTAGATTTAATACAGCCTTAGTGAGGCGTAGAATAAGAGATACCAGATTAAGGATAGTCCCTAAAATGATTGGAACAAGATCCAAAAGTGATGTATCAGTAATGTACATAGAAGATATTGCTGATGATAAAATAGTAAATGAGGTTTTTACCAGACTAGGAAATATAAATATTGATGCCGTTTTAGATAGCGGATATATAGAACAATTAATAGAAGATAATAGTTGGTCACCTTTTCCCCAAATTCAAAGTACAGAAAGACCGGATGTAGTTTCCGCAGCCTTATATGAAGGAAGAGTGGCTATTTTAGTGGATAATTCTCCATTTGCTATAATTGTTCCAACTATCTTGCCTAACTTATTTCAATCTCCAGATGATTATTATCAAAGATGGATATATGGTTCTATGTTGAGAATAATCAGATTGTTTTCCATCATACTATCTTTGATATTACCTGCATTATATGTAGCAGTAACCTCCTTTCATCCTTCTATTATACCAACAAAATTAGCTTACTTTATAGCGGCTTCAAGGGAAGGAGTACCTTTTCCAGCTTTTGTAGAGGCATTAATAATGGAGGTAAACTTAGCAATACTTTTGGAAGCTATAGCTAGGTTACCTAGACCCATTGGTGCTACTATTGGTATTGTAGGCGGCTTAATAATAGGTCAGGCTGCTGTCAGTGCAGGTATTGTAAGCCCAGTAATGATAATAATATTGTCTATTACAGCTATAACTAGTTTTACTACACCTAATTATGAAATCACATCAGCTTTTAGGATTATAAGGCTTTTACTTATAATAGCCTCAGCTATTATTGGGTTATATGGAATAATGCTGACCCTTATTGCAGTTTTAATACATATTATTAAGCTTAAAAGTTTTGGTGTACCATATTTAGGCCCTCTTGTTACTTTTAATAAGAAGGATTTTAAAGATATGCTTATAAGAGCGCCACTGAAACATTTTAAGAATAGACCTATATATATGAATACGGAAGATAAAATTAGACAGAAATAGTTATTGGCAGTGGGAGGCGAGTGGTTTTGAATAATAAAGATATTGTTTCTTCCTATGGATTATTTGCTACCTTAGTAGTAACAATAATAGGAGTTAATGTTTTTTCATACCCGAATGAACTTGCTAATTTGGTAGGAGGAGATGGCTGGTTAGTAATACTTCTAAGTGGCATTATAGCCTACATTTTAATAAGTTTTATTTGTAAAGCAGAGAAAAATAATGGTTATTCTCATATATACGAAATACTAGAAAATAGATTTGGTAAAATTATAGCTATTCTAGTGGGATTAGAATTAACATGGTATAGCACATTTTTTATATCCATGGGATTAAGAACATTTACGGAAGAAATAAAAATGTATCTTTTAGAACAAACTCCAACAGAATTTATATTTTTAGTAACTATTCTAATGGGAACTTATCTTGTAAGAGGAGAGATAGATAATCTAATAAAGTTTAATGAGATAAGTTTTTGGTTAATGTTTATTCCTGTTATTTTAGTGCTTATCTTTTCAATTTATCATGTGGATTTTACTAATATATTGCCAGCTTTCAATAATCCCCCTAACAGTTATGCAAAAGGCATTATCGCTAGCATAAATAGATTCATGGGTTTTCAAATATTATTCCTAATTATACCTTTTGTAAAAGATAAAAAAAGCATAAATAAGGTAGCTCGTAAAGGCATATGGTTTGTGGTAGTTTTCTATATAGCAGTATTTATCTTAACTGTGGGAGTTTTTGGTCAAAACCAAACTAAGATATTATTATGGCCTGTAATTACTATGGTAAAATATATAAACATTCCAGGGTCATTTATAGAGAGATGGGAAGGCATAATAATGAGTATATGGATAATTTTTTATTTTACTACTTTTACTAATCATTATTATTTTGCCTCTGATTTATTAAAGAAGATTTTTAAATTTAAAGATATAAAATTATCTGCTGCTATCATTGTGCCTTTTATATATTTGATAGCTTTATATCCTAAGAATATAGCTGAGGCATATGTATTGACTAGTAAGTACAGCCCTATTTTTTTTCTAATCAATCTAATAATTCTCCCTATAGCATTGTTGCTTGTATCATCTTCTAAGAAAGGGGGCAATGGAAATTCTAGATAATTTCCTAAGAAAATATTATGAGGATAAAAAAGATTCTTATTATATTAACATGCTGCATATTTACCACTGGATGCTGGGATAAGGTAGAAATAGACAGAAGAACCTTTGTGTCAACCATAGGCATAGATGCAGGAGAAGAAATATCAAAAGAAAAGGAATTAAAAAAATTAAGCCCTAATGAGCCATTTTCAGAAAGTAATGTTAAAAGATTAAATGTAACCTATGGGTTTCCAGATATAAGTGACTTTGGACCACAAAAGGGAGGCATAGCCCAAGAAAAAACCATAAATGTAGATGCATATTCTATGGAAGATGCCTTTATTAAAGCTACTGGTAAAAATAGTAGAAATATTAGTTTCGGACACTCAAAACTTCTTATAATGAGCAATGATTTTTTTGGTTATCCTGAGGCAGTTAAGGAAGTGCTGGATTATTTGCAAAGAGAACCCTCTTTGGATAGAAATGCTTTAGTAGTGATTGCTGAAGGAAAAGTTGAAGACTATATGAAGTATAAACCAGACACGGAAAAGAATATACAAGAATATATACATGGACTCATAGAGAATAGCGATAGGAATGCCAGTATTATACCTACTGATTTGAATGAGTTTCTAACGAACTTGGATGAAAACGGGAATGCCATTTTGCCTTACTTGACTATAGATAAGCATAAAAATGAGATTAAGTTATCAGGAACCGGTGTTATAAAGGACTATACTTTTAAAGGTATATTATCTCCTACAGAAACTGCGGACATTAAAATATTAAGGGGAAAATTAAAAGGAGGTAAAAAGGTTATATATAAGGAAGGACATCCAATAGATTTTCAAATAGATGGTATAAAGAGAAAGATAACAATGGACAATAAGGATGATAAACTAATATTTAATATTAATGTTAATATGGAGGGTCAGATAAAGGAATATTATTTAGGTAAACAATTACTTTCCACAAAGATAATATCAGAAATAGAGGAGAATTTTAATGAATCTTTAAAAGATGAGATGGAGAAGGTTGTAAAAATTATACAGAGCAAATATTCTACGGATTTAATTGGACTCAGAGAATATGTGCAAAAGTATGATCCAAGTGTATGGAATATAGTGAAAAAAGATTGGGATGAAACATATAAAAATGCTGTAATTAACGTCTATGTAAACACCCATATAAGAAGAATAGGAGCAATAAAATAATTTTTAATGGATGTATATATAAAACTTATGTGGCAATAATAGCTAATGATGTATTAAGACTTTTTAGCATATTAGGGGGATATTTAAAATGAAAAAATCAATAGCTATTATTACTTTTTTATTAATAATTATTTCTGTACCTTTTGGTATTATAAAATTAAAGACAAGCATTCAACAAAAACATATATCAGAAAAGCTTATAAGATTCCATGTTATAGCTAACAGTGATCTGCCTTATGATCAAAAATTGAAACTAGAAGTAAAAGATGGTGTATTACAATATATATCACCTAAGCTAAAGGAATGCAAAGATATAAACCAGTCAAGAAAGGTTATAAAAGATAATGACGCAGCTATTAAAGAAATAGCGAATAAAATAATAAAAGAAAATGGATACAATTATAATATAAATACAAAGTTATCCTATGAGAATTTTCCTATAAAAACTTATGGGAATATAAGTTTACCTCAAGGAAAATATGAGGCTTATAGAATAATAATAGGAGAAGGAAAAGGACAAAATTGGTGGTGTGTTATGTTTCCGCCCTTATGTTTCGTTGATATAACTAAGGGTCAGGTTGCCTATAAGGAAACTGAGAAAGAAATGAAGAGTGTACTTAATGAAAGTGAATATAAGGCTATAGATAATGGAATTCAATATAGCAAAAATAGCAATAATAAAGAAAAAAAAATAAAAATGAAATTTAAAATATTTGAGGTAATAGAAGATATATTTAGCTAAAAAATACTTAAAAAATCCAGAATAAAATTCTGGATTTTTTAAGCTTGATTAGTTTTGATAAGTTTTAGTATTAGGTTATAGATATCCCTACCTACAAATGGTTTTGAGAATTTACTGCAATTTTCTTTCATAGCTAATAGATTATTTGGATCTGAAAGAAGATTCTCTATAGTTTCCTTTGTACTATTGCCATGGCTTAAATCTACAGCTAAATTATGTTTAACAAGGAATTCTGTGTTTTTTTCTTCCTGACCTGGTATTGGCGAAAATACTCCAATAGGTATTTTACATATAAGAGCTTCTGTTATGGTAAGACCTCCAGGCTTAGTAAGAAGAAGATCTGAAGCTTGCATATATTTATTAACTTTATCTGTAAATCCAATTATATATGTTTTTTTGCCCTTTGTAGATATATTTTGATATTTCATTAATTCATAATAAAGCTTTTTATTGTTGCCAGTTATTACAATTATCTGTATGTCATTTTCTAAGCCTAGCAATTCTTCATAAATATATTCTATTTTGCCCATACCAAGACTTCCACCCATTATTAATATGGTAGTCTTATCAGTAGAAAATTGTATTTCCGCTAAGGTTTCTTTCCTATCATATTCTGTGAGAAACTTTGGATCTATTGGTATTCCTATATCAAAAATTGTGTTTTTAGGTATACCCTTTGAAATCATTTCTGGAATCATATCTGCATTTGAAACAATATAGGCATCAATGCATGGATGAAGCCAAAAACTATGGGGGGCATAATCAGTAAGTATTGACATAGTAGGCAATTCTGTTTTGTGTTTTATTTTTAATATAGATAGCATTTCCGTTGGGAACGGATGAGTTGCTATTAATATGTCTGGCTCAAAGTCATTTATTAAAGGCAGAAGTCTATAAGTCAGTATTTCATTAATTTTTGAACTGATTGTAGCCAATCCAAAATCTGTTTCTGAGTAATCATATAATTTACCAAATAAAGATGGAGTAACTTTTATTGTTTTTAAATAACTACCAATTATAACCTTATCAATTATGGGGTTTATATATTTCAAAGTGTCGATTATTTTTACTTCGGAATCAGGGTCATAAAGGTAAATATAATCTTTTATAGCCTCTGCAGCCCGACTATGACCCCCACCTGCAGAAACTGAAAATATTAATGCTCTCATGAATTATTGTTTCCCCTTTCATATTTAAAGCTATTTATACTTTTTAGGAAAACTCAGTTAATAAATATTGTACACTATTTTAATTAAAAATATAAGGTTTTAAAATAATTTAACATTATATTAAATATTATACCCAAGTTCTAGTACATTGTATCATAAATAAATTTTCAAAGTTATTTTAGAGAAATGTTTTTAACTCTAATGAATAACTGATGTAGTTATTACAAATAATAATAAGAGAAATATGTGGGAGGAATTGCTATGAAAATGACAAAAAGGAGAATAGTTTACACTGCTATAGTAACATTAATAGTTGTATTTTCATCAACTTTTGCAATACTCATGACATTGGAGAGAACAGATTATAGAAATTATTTGCAAGGAGAATATAGTAAAAATATGTACGACTTAATTAGTTCTGTACAGAATATAAGGGTTAATTTAGGGAAAGCTGCTATAGTTGGTTCTAAAGAGCAGAGTATAATAGTGTTTGAGGAAATATTCAGGAATGCAGCCATGGCAAATGATAAGTTGCATTCTTTACCTGTTCCACAGGAAACATTAGAGAACTCTAGCAAGTTTTTATCCCAAGTAGGTGATTTTTGCTATACCTTAGGAAAGGTATCCTCAGAAGGGAGAGAATTAAGTGAAAAGGATTATCAAACTATTGATAGTCTTAAAAATAGGTCTTTTCAATTAGAAGCCAATTTAAAGGAAGTATCAAATCAAGTTAGTTCAGGTAAAGTTAAATGGGGGGAAATAAGAAAAAGAGTTAGTGGAGTATTTGCTAAAAATAACACAGAAGTATTATCTGAAAAATTTAAGGGCATACAAAAGCAGGTAGCTCAATATCCCGCATTAATATACGATGGACCTTTTTCAGATAATGTAGTAAATATAGAACCTAGAGTTAATTCCGAAAGGGCTATATCCCAAAAAGAAGGAGAGGATGCAGTAAAAAAAATTCTAGGGGCAGACAAAGTGGAATCTATAAAAATAAAAGAAACTAAAAGTAATACAAGAATACCTGCATATTCCTTTGAGGTTATTATGAAGGGAAGAGATAAAAAAAGCAGTACAGCGGCTTGTGAAATAAGTAGACATGGCGGGAAAGTAATATATTTATTAGATAATAAAAGTGTAGCAAAAGCTAAGATCACAAAGGATAAGGCTATACAGCAAGGTGTAACTTATTTAAATAACATAGGGTATAAAAATATGATACCCATGTATTCTTTGACTTATGGTAATGTGGCAGTTATTAGTTATGTATATAAGCAGGACAATATTATAATATATCCAGATCAAATAAAACTTAAAATCGCTTTAGATGATGGCAGCATAATAGGAATTGAATCAGAAAAGTATTTAGTATCTCATAGCGACAGGAGGGCAACACCACAGCCTAGGGTAACTGTAGATGAAGCTAGAAAAAGGGTAGGGAAAAGGTTAAAAATAAATTCAACTAAATTAGCCATAGTTCCTACAGAAAATAATAAAGAAGTACTTTGTTATGAATTTTCCGGCAGCTATAATAATGAACAATTTATAGTCTATATAAATACAGATACCGGATTTGAGCAGAAAATTGTTCAAATTATAAATACACCTAATGGTCAGCTTACAATGTAAAGAAATTTATGTATAAATAAATAAAAATCATTGATTAAATTACAAAAAAAAACTAAACTAATATTTGAATGATTAATTTTCAATTATATATAGCCACAATTTAATTGTTGTGTTAATTTAATATTAACACAACAATTAAATTTATATAATTTATGAGGAGAGATTAAATATGAAAAAGAAAATAGCCATACTTTTTGGTGGACAATCCACTGAACACGAAGTTTCAAGGGTATCAGCATCATCCGTATTAAAAAATATTGACAAAACTAAATATGAAATATATTCAATAGGCATTACTAAGGATGGAAAATGGTTGGAATATAAGGGTAAAATAGAAAATATAGAAAATGGAGAATGGGAAAGTGATGAAGAAAATAAAATTCCAAACGGACAAAACATATTATTTAACAAAGAAGTAGATGTGGTTTTTCCGGTATTACATGGTTTATATGGGGAAGATGGAACCATTCAGGGATTATGTAAATTGCTTAAGATACCTTTTGTAGGTCCAGGTGTATTATCCTCTGCATTATGTATGGATAAAATATATACAAAATATGTTCTAGAAAACTTTGGCGTAAAACAGGCAGATTATGTGGTAGTTAATAAGTTTGATTATAATAAGGATAAAGAAAGCATTATAAATCATATAGAAGAAAAGTTAGGATATGCTGTATTTATAAAACCTTCAAATAGTGGATCTTCTGTTGGTATAACTAAGGCGCATAATAGAGAAAGACTCGTAAGTGGATTGGAAGAAGCCTTAAAATATGACAGGAAAGTATTAGTTGAAACAGCCATAAATGCTAGGGAGGTTGAAGTAGCTGTTCTTGGAAATGATGAACCTAAAGCAGCAGTACCAGGAGAAATTATTCCTGCAAAAGAATTTTATGATTATGAGGCAAAATATAAAAATGAGGCTTCAAAACTTTTGATACCAGCTGCATTAAGCAAAGAAGAAGAAGAAGAAATAAAGAAATTAGCTGTAGATATATATAAAATGTTAGATTGCCAAGGAATGTCAAGAGTGGATTTCTTAATAGATAAGGACACAGATGAGGTCTATTTAAATGAAATAAATACTCTGCCCGGGTTTACAAGCATTAGCATGTATCCTAAGTTATGGCAGGCCTCAGGAAAAGGATATTCTCAATTAATAGATGAGCTAATAGAATTAGCTATAGATAGAGGAAATGACTAAATTCGTTTTAAAGAGAAAGGTGAATTGTATGACAAGAGTATTAGCCATGGTATCGGGTGGTTTAGATAGTATTTTAGCTGCTAAACTAATAAAAGATCAAGGCATAGAAGTAATAGGGGTGTGTTTTAAATCTCATTTTTTTGATGAACAAAATGCAATAAAGATGACTGAACAAATAGGCATACCGCTAAAGGTAGTAGATTTTTCTGAAGAACATTTTAGTATGGTTAAGCATCCAAAACATGGTTATGGGAAGAACATGAACCCTTGTATAGATTGTCATAGTTTAATGCTTAATTATACTGGAAAGCTATTAGAAGATTTGAATGCAGATTTTATTATAACTGGAGAAGTATTAAATCAGAGGCCTATGTCCCAGACTAGATCATCATTAGATATAGTAAAAAAGGAGTCAGGATTTAGTGACAAAATATTAAGACCTTTATGTGCGAAAAATCTGCCGCCAACAGAAATGGAAGTAAAAGGATTAGTAGATAGAGAAAAACTACTTGATATATCAGGCAGAAGTAGAAAAATTCAGATGGAATTAGCGGATAAGTGGGGAATAAAGGATTATCCTTCACCAGCAGGAGGATGTAAGCTTACAGAGCCTAATTATTCAAAACGATTAAGAGAATTATTAAATCATAATGATAATCCTAGCAATAGGGAATTAGAGTTATTAAAGTATGGAAGACATTTTAGGGTATCTTCATCAGCAAAAATTATATCCACAAGAACTAAGGAAGAGGGAGATCAAGTTAAAAAGTATTTAGATAAAGGAGATTTAATATTTTTTGCTGAAGATTTTAATGGATCAATGATTATTGTAGTAGGAGAACCCAATGAAGAAGACATAAAGTTTGCTGCTAAAGTTACTGCTAGATATAGTAAAGCAAAAGATGAAAAATTAGTAAAAGTTAAATATGGAAAGTTCATGAGCCCCTTAGATAACCATATAGAGGTGGAGCCAGCCTCAGAAGAGGGAATAAATGAATATATAATATAAAAATAATTGTCTTAAAGACATTAAACTGGAGGTGAAGAAGTAACTCATGAAGAAGACAGCTCTTATTTCAGTATCCAGTAAGCAGTCAAAAAAAGAAAATGATACTATAGAAGTAGTTACTCCAGGAAGTTTTTATAAAAAGGAAAACTGTTACTATGTAGTTTATAATGAAACAGAAATATCTGGCATGGAAGGCACAACAACTACTTTTAAGATAAATTCTCAAGATAATAAGTTCTCTTTGATAAGAATTGGAACTACCAGCACTAAAATGGAATTTCAAAAGTCAACAGGGGACATATCTCTTTACAATACTCCCTATGGAACTTTAGAATTAAAAATAGATACTAAGGAACTTAACATGGATATAAATGATAATGGTGGAAATGTATTTGTTAGTTATGATATGAGTGTTGCAGGGCAAAAGCCTCAGAATACATCTCTTAAAATTAATATAAAAGCGCAATAGGTATTTTTACCTTTGCGCTTTTATTATTAAAATCTATGTTTAAAAAACTATGCATTGGGTAATATTCTTAATAAAATAGCAGGGAGGGAAAATGGAATTGCAAGAGCAATCCTTTATAAAAATGAAATACTTTGATAGAAATATTAAATATGAAAAAATAATAGAATTACTGTGTGAATACAAAGGAATTCATAGGGAGGAATTAATTACAATATTAGAGGATGAAGAATGTAAATATTTATTATTCTTGCTTCTAAAAAAATACAATTGCATGGATATTCAGAGTCTGGCAAAGGATTTTGAAATAAATAATAGAAGAAAATTAAATAGTAATTTAAAAAAAGCGGAAGAGAAATTTTTATTAAATAAGAAAATAAGAGAAATGTTTTTTGAAGCAGAAAATATAATAGAAAAAATTCAATAAAAAAAGTAGAAAATGCTTAAATTATGTGATATTATATTAGGTATGTATTAAATAACATAAAGATCCCATTTTAAATTATTGGGTAATATCTATTCTATAATAAAATTGGAAGTTTGTCAATAATATTTTATAAATATTTTCTTGTATATTGTCAGACAAATAAGGAAGCAGGGGGTGAAAAATGAGGTTATGGCACTAAAAATAAACCCTACAATATATTATGCTTACTGTAAACTTGCAAAACAGTATATTGTATTTAAATTCTTTAATGCCACAGCCCCATAATTTTATGAGCACTAAATATGTATTTGTAACTGGAGGAGTTGTTTCATCATTAGGTAAAGGGATAACAGCAGCTTCATTGGGAAGATTATTAAAAAATAGAGGCTTGAAGGTTTCCATACAAAAGTTTGATCCATATATAAACATCGATCCTGGAACAATGAGCCCTTATCAGCATGGTGAGGTATTTGTAACAGAGGATGGTGCTGAAACTGATCTTGATTTAGGGCATTATGAAAGATTTATAGACGAAAATTTAAGTAAAAATAATAATGTGACTACAGGCAAGATATATTTGTCAGTTATAAATAAGGAAAGAAAAGGAGATTATTTAGGAGGGACTGTGCAGGTAATACCTCACATTACTAACGAAATAAAGCAAAGAGTTTACAGGGTGGGTAAAGAAAAAGACTTGGATGTAGTTATAACTGAAATAGGTGGAACAGTAGGAGATATAGAGTCCCTTCCATTTCTTGAAGCTATAAGACAGATAAAATATGATGTAGGAAGAGAAAATGTATGTTTTATTCATGTAACACTTGTTCCATATCTTAAAAAATCAGGAGAACTTAAAACTAAACCTACACAACACTCTGTTAAAGAACTAAGAAGTATTGGTATACAGCCAGATATAATAGTATGCCGTTCAGAAAAGCCTATTTCCAAAGAGTTAAAAAGCAAAATTGGTTTATTTTGTAATGTAAAACAAGACTATGTAATACAAAATTTAGATGCAGAAAATTTATATGAAGTTCCTTTAATGCTGCACAAAGAAGGATTAGATAACTTAATTTGTGAAAAATTCAATTTGGGTTGTAAAGATATAGATAATGCTCAATGGGAAGCAATGGTTAATAAAATAAAGAATCTTTCTAAAAAGGTAACTATAGCATTAGTGGGTAAGTATGTGGAACTGCATGATGCATACATTTCTGTAGTAGAATCTTTAAATCATGGTGGTTATGCTAATGACGCAAATGTAGAAATTAAATGGATAAATTCGGTAGATATTAATAAAAATAATGTAGGTGAATTTTTAAAAGATGTAGATGGAATTTTAGTACCAGGTGGATTTGGTGATAGAGGAATAGAAGGTAAAATAGAATCTATAAGATGGGCAAGAGAAAACAATGTTCCATTGCTGGGAATATGCTTAGGAATGCAATGTGCAGTTATAGAGTTTGCAAGAAATGTATTGGGGTATAAAGATGCCCACAGTTCTGAAATAGATCCAGCAACAAAATATCCGGTTATAGATTTAATGCCTGATCAAAAGGACGTAGATGAAAAAGGAGGAACCATGAGATTAGGAGTATATCCATGTAAACTCCTTAAAGGAAGCAAGGCTTTTGAAGCTTATGGTGAAGAAATTATTTATGAAAGACACAGACATAGATATGAATTTAATAACCAGTATAAAAAGGCTTTGGTAGAAGCTGGACTCACTATTTCGGGAACAAGTCCTGATGGAAGATTAGTTGAAATTGTTGAGGTGAAAGATCACCCATGGTTTGTGGCAGTGCAATTTCACCCTGAGTTAAAATCAAGACCAAATAGACCTCACCCATTATTTAGAGAGTTTATTAAGGCATCATTGAATAAACAGTTTTCATAAGGTTAGCTGTGGCATTAAGAATAAATACTACAATATATTGTATGTAAATTACTTAGTGCCACAGCTCCATTTTTTCAATAATGTCTAAAAATATACATAATAAATATAGAAGTTATTGAAGGAATTTACTAATATATATAGAAATATTATTATAAAGGTCAAAAAATAGATAAGTTGTATAGAGGTGATAAAATGGTATTTGAATCTAACATGAGTATTGCAGTAAAAAATGAAAATGGAGAATATAAAATAAGAAAAGGCTGTTTTTTTAAGTTTAAAGAGCTAAATAAAGAAATCACCTCTTTAAATAGCATAAAAATATTTAATGGAGAGATAATACTTAATATACAATGCCCATTATGTGGAGAGAGTCATTATTATAGATATAGCTTAAAAGAATTAACATCAGAAGGCATACTAATTGGAGGCTGCGAAGAAATAGGAATTCCAATATTTTATATAGGAAACTACGAAAAGATTATGAAAAAAATCTTTGATTATAATAATACAAATAAGAACATATACGCAATGTTGTAAAACAAAAGTATAGATTTATTATGCTTTTGTTTTATCATGATATTTCTTATAATCTAAGTATTTTTAAAATTTTTCTGGATTAAAATATTAAAATGGGTTATAATGTTATATGTTATACACAGTACATCATTTCAGGTGTTCTCTTTTGACAATTCCCTAAAGATTATTTATATAAATGATATTTTTATAATTTAATATTGGAGGTGTTATTTTTTGGCTAATAACGATTTAGAGAATATGACCGTAAACGAGCTTAAAGAATTAGCTAAAGAATTAAGAATAAAGGGCATATCAAAATATAAAAAAGCAGAGTTAATAGAAGAAATTAAGAAGGTATCACCTATGCATATTGAAAAAGATGGTGTTATTTTGAGGGAAAAAATAAGTCCTAAGGCTACACTTAAGGCTGAAAGAATACTAGACAATGTAGAAGAGAAAAAGGATAAATCAGAAAAGGAGTACATAGGGATAAAAAAAGAAGAATTGGAATCTAATGAAGAAAAGAAAGTGGCTGAGGATCATAAAGTGGAAAAAGAAACCACAGGGGAAAATGATAAGGTCAATGCAGAAGGAAAAAGAGAGAAACTTATAGAAATGATTAATGAGTCAGATACTGCAAAGGGAGTACTTGAGATAATTGAAAATAATAATTATGGCTTTTTAAGAGGCAGGAACTATTTAACGGGACCGGATGATATATATGTTTCACCTTCCCAGATAAGAAGATTCAATTTAAAAACAGGTGATGAAGTAGAAGGTAAAGTTAGAACACCAAAGGAAGGAGAAAAGTTTAAGGCTTTACTCTATGTAGAAAGGGTTAATGGAGAAAATCCAGAAAGAGCCGTTGGGAGAAAACCTTTTGAAAAATTAATACCCATTTACCCAAATGAAAGAATAAAATTAGAGACAAGTGGTTCGGATTTATCAACCAGATTAATGGATATCATCTGCCCTATAGGAAAAGGGCAAAGAGGAATTATAGTTGCTCCTCCTAAAGCAGGAAAAACTACTCTTCTTAAAAAAATAGCTCAGAGCATATCTACAAATCACCCAGAAGCAAAGCTGATAGTTTTACTTATAGATGAAAGACCTGAAGAAGTTACGGACATGCAAAGATCAATAAATGGAGAAGTAATATATTCAACCTTTGATGAAGAACCAGATCACCATACAAAAGTTGCCTATATGGTTTTAGAGAGAGCTAAAAGGATGGTTGAACAAGGTCAAGATGTAGTTATATTGTTAGATAGTATAACAAGGCTTTCAAGAGCTTATAATTTGACTATAAATCCTACAGGAAGAACTCTATCTGGTGGATTAGATCCAGGAGCTTTAATAATGCCTAAGAAATTCTTCGGAGCTGCAAGAAATATAGAAGAGGGCGGAAGTTTGACTATATTGGCTACGGCACTTATAGAAACTGGAAGTAGAATGGATGATATGATATTTGAAGAATTTAAAGGAACTGGAAATATGGAAGTTCATTTAGATAGAAAGCTTCAAGAGAGAAGAATATTCCCAGCTATAGACATATACAAATCTGGGACAAGAAAAGAAGATCTTTTACTTTCAACTAAAGAATATGAAGCTGCATTTAATATAAGAAAGGTGTTATATGATGAAAATAATACTCAAAACGTCACAGAGCAGCTAATTAGTATGTTACTTAAAACAAAAAATAATGAAGAATTTGTAGGGCTAATAAGTAAAATAGATTTTAATAGAGATAAAAATAATAGGTAGGTAAAATGAGCAGATAAATTACTGCTCATTTTATCTGTTATCAAAAAATAAACTCGAATATTTTATTATATTCGAGTTTATTTTTCGATATTTCAAATTAAAGAACTAAATTCTATTCTTCATTAGTCATGTTGAACTTCTTCATGAATCTTTCAACTCTTCCGCCAGCATCAACTATTTTTTGCTTTCCTGTATAGAATGGGTGGCATTTAGAGCATATTTCAACTTTTAGTTCTTTGCGTGTAGAACCAGTTGTAAAAGTGTTTCCACATGCACACTTAACTACCGCATCATGGTAGTATTCTGGATGTATGCCTTCTCTCATCTTTTTCACCTCTTTCAAATTCTGAACCTTGTATCTGAAAATTTAACTACTAAATTATAACATAGTCGTTATGGACTAGTCAATAAATTTTCTTCGTATGCTCTTTAATATATTCTCCAGGTCTGATAAAATATATTTGTTTATTAATGCGAGGAGGAATTTTAAAATGTATGGACCAAAAAATCACGGTTGGATAGAAGTTATAGTTGGACCAATGTATAGTGGAAAATCTGAAGAACTTATAAGAAGAATCAGAAGGGCAAAAATTGCTAAACAAAGGATCCAGGTATTTAAACCAGAAATCGATGATAGATATAGTAAAGAGGATGTAGTATCACATTGTGGAGATAAAGAAGGTGCAATACCTGTTAAAAGTGCTGACCAGATTTTGGAGTTGATGGATGAAGATGTACAAGTTGTAGCCATAGACGAAGCACAGTTTTTTGATGAGAATATAGTGAGGGTAGTAAACGAAATAGCTGATAAGGGTAAACGAGTAATATGTGCTGGGCTAGATATGGATTTTAGAGCAGAGCCTTTTGGATATATGGGGCAACTTATGGCCATTGCTGAATTTGTTGATAAAATTCAGGCTATATGTATGATATGTGGTAATCCAGCTACCAGAACTCAAAGACTTATAAATGGTATGCCAGCAAATTATGATGATCCTATAGTTTTAGTTGGTGCCAAGGAATCCTATGAAGCAAGATGTAGAAAATGTCATGTTGTTCCTAAAAATGGGGTGAATAAATGAAGAAAAATTGTTCAGTGGGAGGTCAAGCTGTAATTGAAGGGGTAATGATGATGGGGAGTAAAGGTATTGCTACAGCAGTTAGAAAAGTTGATGGAAAAATTGCAGTAAATAGCGAAGAATTCGTACCTTATTCTAAAAGAAATAAATTCTTAAGGATTCCTATCATTAGAGGGTTTGTTTCCTTGATAGAGTCTTTGATTATAGGTATAAATACATTGAATTATTCTGCATCCTTTTTTGAGGATAATGAGGGACAAGAGGAATCCAAATTTGATAAATGGTTTGAAAATACTTTTAAAGATAAAGGTGAAAAAATATTAACTGCTATTACACTAACAATATCCTTATTGTTGTCTATTCTTTTGTTTGTGGTATTACCAAATATATGTGCTAATCTATTTAAAAAGAAGGGCATAGAAAATACTGTAATATTGAACATAATAGAAGGAATAATAAGGGTAGGTATATTTTTAATATATATTATTTTTATTGGTAGAATGAAAGACATTAATAGATTATTTCAATATCATGGTGCAGAACACAAGACCATATTCTGTTATGAAAATGAAGAGGAACTAACTCCGGAGAATGCACAGAAATATTGCAGATTTCACCCAAGGTGTGGTACAAATTTTTTATTTCTTGTTATGATAGTAAGTATATTATTATTTTCTTTAACGGGATGGGACTCCCTTTGGAAAAGAATATTGTATAGAATATTGCTGCTTCCAATTGTTTCTGGAATTACTTATGAATTAATAAAGTGGATGGGCAGGAGTAGCAGCAGTATAGCAAAAATTATGGCGGCTCCAGGATTAGCACTTCAAAGGTTCACTACTAGGGAGCCGGATTTTACCCAATTAGAAGTAGCTATAAAGGCCCTTAAGACAGCGGAAGGAATCCAGGATGAAAAAAATATAGATGAGGTATGATATTTTATGAAACAATGGGAAGAATTAAACATAGGTCAGCTGCTAACTAGGGGATTTCAGATTTTAAAAGAAGCAGGAATAGATAGTTATAAATTAGATTGTCAGTTGCTATTAGCTAAGGTTTTAACAAAGGATAAATTATTTATTATGCTAAATAGAGATGTCAATGTGGATAGGGAAAAGGCAGAAGAATATTTTAAGCTAGTTAACCTTAGAAAAGATAAAATGCCTATAAAGTATATACTTAAAGAATGTGAATTTATGGGTTTTAATTTTAATATAAGTGAAGGAGTTTTAATTCCAAGACCAGATACAGAGACTTTGGTTCAATGTGCTTTGAAGGATATAGAAAAAAATAATTATAAACAAATATGTGATGTATGTTGCGGAAGCGGAATAATAGGAATATCCATTGGAAAACTTACTGAAGATACTTTCATTGATTGTTTTGATATTATGGATATACCTTTAAAAATTACTAAGAGTAATATTTTGCTTCATAAGTTAAAACATAGGGTAAGAGTATATAAAAGTGACTTATTAAAGTATGCAATAGATAATGGTAAAAGATATGATATGGTAGTATCAAATCCTCCTTATATAAAAGAGGAAATAATAGAAACTCTTATGGAAGACGTAAAAAATTATGAGCCTCATATAGCTTTAAATGGGGGAGAAGATGGATTGAATTTTTATAGAAAAATTATTGAACAAAGCAAGATATTACTTAATGCCAATGGAGGCATAGTTTTTGAAATAGGCTATGATGAAGGAGAAGAAGTAATGAGACTATTAAAAGATAACGGCTTCTATAATATAGAATGTATAAAAGATCTGTCAGGATTAGACAGGGTAGTAAAAGGCTGTTATGGCTTATAAATATAGGCTTAAGAATTATTTACATTGCTTTATATTTGAGGAATATGATATAATTAATAGTTGTTAAAATACATTTACGGAGTGAGAAAGATATGTTAGAAAAACTTAATTTTATAGAAAGTAAATATGAAGAATTATCAATAAAAATAAGCGACCCAGCAGTTATGGCCAACCAAAAGGAATGGCAGAAGTTATGTAAAGAGCATGCAGACCTAGAAGATGTAGTGGTGAAATATAGGGAATACAAAAAAGTACAAGAAGATATAGAAGCTGATAAGGGAATGCTCAGAGAAGATTTAGATAAAGAATTAAAAGAAATGGTACAAGAAGAAATAAAGGATTTAAATGAAAGAGAAGAAACTTTATTACAGGATTTAAAGATATTGCTTTTACCAAAAGATCCTAATGACGAAAAGAACGTATTTATAGAAATAAGAGCGGGAGCTGGAGGAGAAGAAGCGGCTTTATTTGCGGCAAATCTTTTTAGAATGTATACTAGATATGCAGAAAGACATGGTTGGAAAGTAGAACCAATAAGTTCAAACGAAACAGATATTGGTGGATTTAAAGAAGTAGTATTTATGGTTAAAGGTGATTCAACATACAGCAGACTAAAGTACGAAAGTGGAGTTCATAGAGTACAAAGAGTTCCAGATACAGAGTCCAGCGGAAGAATTCATACATCAACAGCCACAGTGGCAGTTTTACCAGAAGTTGAGGATGTTGATGTTGAAATAAACCCAAATGATTTAAGAATTGATGTATTTAGAGCATCAGGACATGGTGGACAGTGTGTTAATACTACAGACTCAGCGGTAAGAATAACTCATCTGCCTACAGGACTTGTAGTTAGCTGTCAAGATGAAAAGTCTCAGTTAAAAAATAAGGAGAAGGCTATGAAGGTCTTAAAGTCAAGATTATATAATAGACTTCAGGCTGAAAGAAGTGCTAATATAGCTGAAGATAGAAAAAGTCAGGTTGGTACTGGAGATAGAAGTGAAAGGATAAGAACCTATAATTATCCTCAGGGAAGAGTTACTGAACACAGAATAGGATTAACTATCTATAGGTTAGATTCATTCCTTGATGGGGATATAGATGAAGTAATTGATGCACTGATTACTGCTGATCAAGCAGAAAAAATGAAGAACTTAGGAAGCAATTAAATAAAGGTTTTGTAAAGGAAGAGGTAAGTTATGAATATAAATAAAGCCATTAGAAAGCAAAAAAAGTCTTATAAAAGATTTATGCTGATAATGGACTTTATTTTTTTTGCGCTGCCACTAGCAGCATCATTATTATTTACTGACAGGGTACCATTGTTTTATATCCTGTATTTAATAGTTATAGAAGTCTTAATTATATTGGCAATTGTGGCAAAAATAAACTATGAGAATTTAAAATTTACCACCAATAATTATAGAATAAAAATTGTATCAGGAATTAGACGGGATAAAATCAATATTATATGTAACAAAGTGGTTTTTGTCCATGTAGAAAATATAATAAGAAAAAGTGACAGGGAAAGGGACTTTATAATAATTTTAATTGTTTCTTCTACATTTAGAAGCAAAAGAATGATTCCCATAAATGAAAAATTTTTAAGAGGTCATCCCTATGCAGCGTTTCAGTATCAAAAAATAAAAATTCTTAATCCAGAAAAAGAGTATGCTTTTACTATAATAAAAAAAGGAAAGTTATACAAGTATGAATTGCTGGACACAATATATAAAAGTTGCGTTTATGCTACATTTTCAGAAGAAGCTATTGATAAAATAAAGGAATATAGGAATAGTTTATTAGATAAATAAGAATATTTATTTATCACCTAAAATATTATCTTATAGAGAATATTTTTTAAAAGGTGGTAAATTGGGTAATTTAATTGTAATGATTATATTGGGAAGCATTATTTCTCTTTCAGGGACCACTATAGGAGCGTTAATGGGGTTAATGATAAAGAATCCATCTAAAAGGACCCTTGGAACTTTAATTGGGTTCTCAGGGGGCCTTATGCTGTCTATAGTAGTTTTTGATTTAATACCAGAAGCGTTACAGAATTGGGGATTTATTAACACAATTATATGCTGCATAATGGGCATTATTTTAGTAACCCTTGTGGATAATTATTTACAACTCAACAAAGTAGATAGACATATTAAGATGGCTCTTATAACGGCTATTGGGCTTATGATTCACAACTTCCCTGAAGGTATAATTATGGGATGTGGTTTTGCAGCAGGCGGAAGTTTAGGAATAAAAATGAGCCTTATTATTGCTATACACGATATTCCAGAGGGAGTAGCTGTATCCGCTCCTTTAATGGCATCAAAGGTAAAGCCTTTAAAAATACTTTTATATACTATGACTACAGCTTTTCCTACGGTTATAGGTACCTTTATTGGAGCCTACATTGGCAAAATGTCTATTGATGCTTTAGGAATAAGTTTATCCTTTGCTTCAGGCATAATGCTTTATGTTGTTTGTGGTGAAATGATTCCTGAATCATCAAAGCTTTGGGAAGGGGTTTCTAGTACTATTGGGATTTTATCTGGTGTGATTTTTGGGCTTATTTTAATAAGATTATTATAAAATATATTTATCTGTAATGTTTAAAAGGAGATGTAATTTTGAATACAAAAGTTGTAATGTTGGATGAACATAACTTAGATAAAAGTGCATTGATAGAATGTGGAAGGGTAATTAGAGGAGGAGGATTAGTAGCTTTTCCTACAGAAACAGTATATGGATTAGGGGCAAATGCTTTAGATTCAGAGGCTGTAAAAAAGATATTTAAAGCTAAAGGAAGACCACAGGATAATCCTTTGATAGTTCATGTTTGGAATACAGAATCAATAAAACCTTTAGTAAAAGAAATACCACAAATAGCATGTAAATTAATGAATAAATTCTGGCCAGGTCCTATGACAATAATATTACTTAAATCGGATTTAATACCAGATGAAACTAGTGCGGGACTTAATAGCGTAGGAATTAGAATGCCTTCAAATTTAATTGCTAGAGAACTTATTAAAATATCAGAGGTTCCTATAGCAGCTCCTTCTGCTAATATATCAGGAAGACCAAGTCCTACAGATGTGGAGAGGTGCGTAGAGGATTTAATGGGAAAGGTTGATTATATCATAGGGGGAGACAAGTGTGATGTAGGTGTGGAATCAACTGTAATAGATTGTAGTGTATATCCTCCTTGTGTTTTAAGACCAGGTGGGATTACTTTAGAAATGCTTAGAGAAGTTGATGATAAAATATATATAGACCCAGCTGTAATGAAAAAGCCAGATAAAGATTTTAAACCAAAGGCTCCAGGAATGAAATATAGACATTATGCTCCAAAGGCTCCAGTTAAGATTGTGCAAGGAGAATTAAATAAAACTGTGGAAAAAATTAAGGAGATAGCGGAAGAATATGATAGGGAAAATAAAATTGTTGGCATAATGGCTACAGATGAAACTATTAATTACTATGGAAAGGGAGTAATTTTATCCTTGGGCAGCAGAGAAAACTTGGATAAGATTGCTCAAAATTTATTTGAAACTTTAAGGAGTTTTGATGATAAGAAAGTAGATGTTATACTTTCAGAAGCATTTAATGAAGAAGGTATAGGTATAGCTATTATGAATAGATTAAAAAAATCTGCAGGTTTTGATATTATCAATGTATAATAATATTTAAAAAATTATAGTTGACATATAAACTCTTGTAAGTTAAAATATTTAACTGATAGTTATTAAAGTTGACATGGAGGTAGCTATGAAAGTATTATTTGTTTGCACAGGAAATACATGCAGAAGTTGTATGTCAGAAGCTATTTTTAATAGTTTAAAAGAAGAAGACTCAATTACAGCATTTTCAGCAGGAGTAGCTGTTTCCCCTAATAGTAAAACCTCTTTAAACTCAGCTTTAATAGTAAAGAAAAATTTAAATATAGATATAAGTGGAAGAAATGCCGTTCAATTGACAAAGAAGCTATTACAGGAAAATGATTTTATTTTTACTATGACATATAGCATAAAGGAGCTTTTAATAAATAAATTTCCACAGTTTAAGAATAAAATTTATTCTTTAAATGAGTATGTCGGCATCAAGGGAGACGTTTCAGATCCTTATGGCGGTACAATTACTATTTACGAAAACACTTTTAAACAATTAAAAAATAGTATCTTATTACTATTAAATAAATTTAGAGAAGATAAAGGTATTCTTTAGAATATTCCTATCTTCTTTTTTTGTGGGCAAACTAAAAATAAGAATTTTAAGTACAAAATACTATGGAGGTGTATTGCTTTGAAGATTGCATTAGGGAGTGACCATGCAGGATTACCATTAAAAAAGGAAATAATAAAGCATTTAGAGGATAAGGGTATAGAGATTCAGGATTTTGGTACTCTTACAGAGGATTCATGTGACTATCCAGATTATGCTATGAAGGTAGCAGAAGAGGTAGCAGCAAAGAGATTCGATTTCGGTATATTAGTATGTGGGACAGGTATAGGTATTAGCATTGCTGCAAATAAAGTACCTGGAATAAGGGCAGCTCTTTGTGGAGATACTTTTAGTGCTCATGCTTGCAGACAGCATAATGATGCCAATATATTGGCTTTAGGACAAAGAGTAGTGGGAGTAGGTTTAGCTCTAGATATAGTAGATAATTTTTTATCAGCTAAATATGAAGGTGGAAGACATCAAAAAAGAATAGACAAAATTTCAGCTATAGAAAAGAAATATAATAAATAATTTTAGGAGGAAATAATATGAGTAAGGTAACACAAATAGCACATCCATTAATATTACACAAATTATCTTTGATAAGAGATAAAAATACAGGTTCAAAGGATTTTAGGGAATTGGTAGAGGAAGTTGCTATGCTTATGGCTTATGAAGTAACTAGGGATCTTCAGTTACAGGAAGTAGAAATTGAAACTCCTATATGTAAAACTAAGTGCAAAATGTTAGCAGGTAAAAAAGTTGCCATAGTTCCTATATTAAGAGCAGGACTTGGAATGGTGGATGGTATGTTAAAACTTATACCTGCTGCGAAAGTTGGCCATATAGGATTGTATAGAGATGAAAAAACTTTAAAACCAGTTGAGTATTTCTGTAAACTTCCACAAGATATAGGGGAAAGAGATGTGATTGTAACAGATCCAATGCTTGCAACTGGTGGTTCAGCAGCTGATGCCATTACATTGCTAAAGAAAAGAGGAGCCAAAAATATAAGACTTATGTGCCTAATAGCAGCTCCAGAAGGAATTAAAGCAGTAATGGATGCTCATCCTGATGTGGATATATATGTATGCTCTATTGATGAAAAATTAAATGAAAATGGATATATAGTGCCAGGTCTTGGGGATGCTGGAGATAGACTATTTGGTACTAAATGAAATTAAAAATAAAAGTTGGCTCAAATGCCGACTTTTATTTTTCTAACTTGCACTTTTAATTATTTAGTTTTTAGTATAGAATAGTACATAGTATAAAAAAATTGTGACCAATTTTTTTAGTTGACAATTGACAATTGACAGTGGACAGTTAATGAAATATTTTTAAATAATAAATAAAAAATAATAAAGAATAAATAACGAAACCTTACCTAAAGGTAAGCTAAATTAAATTTTAAATTTGATCTAATGTTAATGGAGAAAAATTGTCCTCTGTCAACTGTCAACTAAAAAATTACTTCGTAATTTTTAGTTATTGGAGGAACTATGGAAAGAATAAATAAAAATAATTATTATTTAGATATATGCGAAACAATTCTTGAAAGAGGAACTTGTTTAAGAAGAAATTTTGCGGCTATAATTGTAAAAAATGATGAGATAATTTCTACTGGATATACAGGGGCACCTAGAGGTAGAAAAAATTGTTCTGATTTAGGGTATTGTAGGAGAGAAGAGCTAAATGTACCTAGGGGAACTAGATATGAATTGTGTAGATCAGTTCACGCAGAGCAAAATGCCATAATATCAGCTAGAAGGCAGGATATGATAGGAGCCAGTATGTATTTAGTAGGAAAAGAGCAGGCTAGTAAAAATTTAGTTAATAATGCATCCCCATGCGCTCTTTGCAAAAGGTTTATTATAAATTCAGGTATAGAAAAGGTAGTTATAAGAGATACAAAAATAGAATATAGGGTTATTCCTGTAAAGGAGTGGGTGGAGAAGGATGATTCACTTAATGGAGACGGATCCTATTAATGGAGAGATAGAAAATGAATAAATTAATTCTTGTGGGTATATTTTCAACAGTACTATCCTTTTTATTAACACCTTTAGTGAAAAAGTTTGCAGTGAAGGTAAATGCAATAGATGTTCCAAAGGATAAAAGGAGAATACATAAAAAACCAATACCTTTATTAGGTGGTTTAGCCATATATATTTCTTTTATAACTACTGTATTGTTAAAAAAAGGTGCTTTAACAAGTCCTGAAAAGGGAATAATAGTAGGTGCAACTATAATTACTATAGGAGGATTTCTTGATGATAAATATGATTTAAAACCTATGGTAAAATTGATTTTCCAAATATCAGCAGCTATTAGTTTAATATTTTTTGGAGTTAGGATAACATTAATAACTAATCCTTTCCCAAACTCAGCCCCTTGGATAGATATAGGATGGTTTTCTATACCTTTAACTATACTTTGGGTAGTTGGGATAACAAATGCTATTAATTTAATTGATGGATTAGATGGGCTTGCTGCAGGAGTAGCACTTATATCTTCTCTTACTCTATTTATAATTGCATTATTAAAAATAGACACTAGATTTGAAGCGGCATTTTTAACCTGTGCGTTAAGCGGTGCCATACTTGGATTTTTACCATACAATTTCAATCCTGCATCTATATTTATGGGAGATACAGGTTCGCAACTTTTAGGATTTTTATTAGCATCAATATCCATAGAAGGTGCCATAAAATCAGCGGCAGCCTTTGCTATTTCAGTACCAATTTTAGCACTAGGGTTACCTATATACGATACACTTTTTGCTATGATAAGAAGAAAAATTAATGGGAAACCCATAATGGAGGCAGACAGAGGGCACTTGCATCATAGGCTATTAGATATGGGGTTAACACAAAGGCAGGCCGTAATAATAATGTATCTAATAAGTGCTGTTTTAGGCAGTTTTGCTATATTGGCTATGCAAATAAGTAGTCAAAGTTCTTATTTTCTATTGGCTGTGGTAATGATAATATTAGTGTTGGCAGCCTGGAAGTGTGGTTTTTTTAAACATAAAGAATAGTGACTATGAGTTTTGGAGGTAAAGTAATGGAAAGAATTAAAATTATAACTATCTTTGGTACAAGACCTGAGGCTATTAAAATGGCTCCTTTAGTAAAAGAACTAGAAGGCAGAAATGAAATAGATAATAAAGTTTGTGTAACAGCTCAGCATAGAGAGATGTTAGATCAGGTGCTAAATCTTTTTAATATTTCTCCTGATTATGATTTGAATATAATGAAGAATAAGCAGAGCCTTACAGGAATAACAACAAAAGTATTGGAGGGTTTAAAAGAAATTTTTGAAAAAGAAAAACCTAATTTAATATTAGTTCATGGTGACACTACTACAACTTTTGCTGGAGCTTTGGCAGCATTTTATCAAAAGATAAAGGTAGGTCATGTTGAAGCAGGCTTAAGAACTCATAACAAATATTTCCCATTTCCAGAAGAAATGAATAGAAAACTTACAGGAGCCATTGCGGATTTACACTTTGCCCCAACTGTTGGAGCTAAGGCAAATCTATTGAGTGAAGGAATAACAGAAAAAGATATATTTGTAACAGGAAATACTGTAATAGATGCTATGGAGTTTACTGTAGATAATGAGTACATATTTGAAAATAAAGAATTAAATTCTATAGATTATAAAAATAAGAAAGTTATTATGGTAACTGCTCACAGAAGGGAAAATTGGGGAAAAGGTATAGAAAATATATGTATAGCTTTAAAAAAGATTGTAGAGGACAATAAAGATGTAGAGTTAATATACTTAGTACATTTAAATCCTATAGTTAAGGATGTAGTATATAAATATCTAGGTAGGGAAGAAAGGGTACATCTATTCCCTCCATTAGATACCAAGGAAACTCATAATTTAATGAATAAATGCTTTATGGTAATGACAGATTCAGGAGGTTTGCAGGAAGAAGCTCCTCATCTTGGGAAACCTGTTCTTGTATTAAGAGATGTAACAGAAAGACCTGAAGCAATAAATGCAGGCACTGTAAAACTCGTTGGAACAGATGTAGATGAAATTTTAAAACAAGCTAATTTATTAATAAATAATCCAGAAGAATATGAAAAAATGAAGAAAGCTATAAATCCTTATGGAGATGGAAATGCTTCTTGTAGAATAGCAGATGCAATATTATATTACTATGGCTTTATGGAAGATAGACCTGAAGAATTTAAATTAATGTAAACATTGTGTTTTTTTTAACAAAATCTATTGATAAAAAATAAAAATATGGTTATAATTAAATTGTTGACAGAAAAATTTGTGAATTGTAAAGTATAAATGTAAAAACATTGAATATTAGGAGGGTTTATTAATGAAAGAAATTGTTATTGCAAGTGCAGTTAGAACTGCCGTTGGTTCATTCGGAGGATCATTAAAAGGCGTTTCAGCAGTTGATTTAGGTGCCACTGTTATAAAAGAAGCTGTAAAAAGAGCTGGAGTAAAACCAGAAGATGTACAGGAAGCTATAATGGGTAACGTTCTTCAAGCAGGACTTGGACAGAACCCAGCAAGACAGGCAGTTATAAAAGCAGGTCTTCCAAACGAGGTTCCAGCATTTACAATAAATAAGGTTTGTGGATCTGGATTAAGGGCTGTAAGTTTAGCATGTCAGATAATAAAAGCTGGAGATGCTGATGTAATAATAGCAGGTGGTATGGAAAACATGTCAAGGGCTCCATATGTATTAAACAATGCTAGATGGGGACGTAGAATGGGAAATGACCAGATGGTTGATGAAATGATAACTGATGGTTTATGGGATGCATTTAATCAGTACCATATGGGAATGACTGCAGAAAACATAGCTGAAAGATGGGGAATAACAAGAGAAATGCAAGATGAATTCTCAGTAGCTTCACAGCGAAAAGCTGAGGCAGCTATAAAATCAGGAAGATTTAAGGACGAAATAGTTCCAGTTCTTGTTCCTCAGAGAAAGGGAGAACCAAAGGTATTTGATACAGATGAGTTCCCAAGATTCGGAACAAATATGGAAGCATTATCTAAATTAAAACCAGCATTCAAAAAAGGTGGAACAGTTACAGCTGGTAATGCTTCAGGTATCAATGATTGTGCTTCTGCATTAGTTATAATGAGTGCTGAAAAAGCTAAGGAATTGGGAATAAAACCATTAGCTAAAATAATTTCTTATGGAACAGCAGGATTAGATCCAGCTATAATGGGATACGGACCATTCTATGCAACAAAAGCTGCCTTAGGGAAAATTAACTTAACTGTAGAAGACTTAGATTTAATCGAAGCTAATGAAGCTTTCGCAGCTCAGAGTTTAGCAGTTGCTAAAGATCTTAACTTTGATATGGCAAAAGTTAACGTAAATGGTGGAGCTATAGCTTTAGGACATCCAATTGGAGCTTCAGGAGCTAGAATATTAACAACTCTTCTTTACGAAATGGAAAAGAGAGACGCTAAGAAAGGTTTAGCTACACTTTGTATAGGCGGCGGAATGGGAACAGCTGTTGTAGTTGAAAGATAATTATAAACAATTTTATAAAAAGCAGGAGATTTATCTCCTGCTTTTTTTAGTTTCTAAAAAGTTTCAATCTTAGTAAATTATTTCTTTTATTTATGGATAATATTAATTATAATTAATAAACCTTTAACAAAAAATTATTATTTTCACATGAATAAATGTAATTACATAAGATTCAGTTTTCTAAAAAGTGCAATTTTATAAATACATATTGCATGATGTAGGCAAAGTAACGCAACATAAGTATAATTCATAATTACATGGGGAACATAGGGAGACGTGGAGTAATTGCAGACTATTGAATTGATAGTTAATTGAATGATGTTTTATAATATATAACTCATGTTATAAGTAAAGTAAATATATAGAAAGCTATCTAAAAAAACCTATGTATAGATTTAGCTAAATGGACAAAAATAGTATTTAAATAAGCAATTTAAGTATTTTTGAAATTTGTATAAAATGTTGTCGAATGTATAATGTATATCATTACTAAAGTATTATTGGAGTGAATGAATTGGCAGAAGAACTTTTAATAATGTTAAAGAGAGTATTATTTTATGATTTGTTAATATCAATATCAGTATTTATAATAGCATACTCATTATTCCGTAATTATTGTTTATATATATTAATTGGAATTATAGCAGCAGCTTTTAATTTTTTTTTAAATAGTGTTTCTACAAATTTTATATTTTCTAATCAACAGCAAAATTATAAAATTTATATGACTATAAGTTCCTTTATTAGAGTGGCTATTGTATGTACCATAGGTATATTGCTTTATAATTACAATGAAGCTAGTATTATACCCTTTTTAATAGGATACAGCCTGCATTTTTTAGCGGTTATAATAGGCTCTTTGAAAATTAAAAATTAAAAGAGAAGGGGGAATACAATGGAAACTGTAAAACCCATATTTATTTTAAATTTTTTCGGGTTAAATTTTAAGGTTACTTCTGGTATATTGGTTCAATGGGCAATAATAATAATAGTTGGAGTTATGTCATTTGCTCTTACAAGAAATCTTAAAAATGTTCCAAATACAAAGCAAAGTGTATTGGAGATTTTTGTAGAAACAGTTAATAAGCTGGTAAGGGAAAACATGGGAGAAGGTTATATGAAGTTTGTTCCTTTTGTGGGAACTATGATTATATATTTATTATCCATGAATTTGGTGGGATTAATTGGAATTGTGCCACCTACATCTGATTACAGCATAAATTTGGGAATAGCATTAGTAACATTTTTTGTAGTACAGGCGTATGCAATAAAGAAGGTAGGATTAGCTCATTACTTTGTGGCATATGGGAAACCTTATTTGTTTATGATGCCACTAAATGTAATTGAAAGATTTATGTTACCAGTGTCATTGAGCCTTAGACTGTTTGGCAATATGACCGCATCAATTGTTATAATGGATCTTGTATATAAAGCATTGGCAGCACTCAATCCATTTGCTCAATTGGTAATACCAATACCACTGCACATGTACTTTGATATTTTTGATGGAACCATACAGATGATCATATTTGTAATGTTAACTATGATTAACATAAAAATAATAGCAGAAGATTAATTATTTGAGGAGGAATTTATTATGAACACTATTGATCCAAAAGCATTTGTAGCAGGCATGGCAGCTATAGGAGCAGGGCTTGCAGCACTAGGTTGCATAGGAGCTGGTATAGGAACAGGAAATGCAGCAGGAAAGGCTGTAGAAGGAATATCAAGACAACCTGAAGCTAATGGAAAAATTATGAGTGCATTAGTAGTTGGCAGCGCTTTTTCAGAAGCTACAGCTATTTACGCAGCATTAATTGGGTTGCTTTTAATATTTAATGTAATTTCAAAACTAATTTAGTTGTTTTATAGATTAGGTCTGAAGGGAGGCCTTAAATTTAAATGATAGATATGTCGCAATCTATAGCTACTATAATAAATTTTATTTTATTATTGGCAGTAGTAACTTATTTTTTATTTAAGCCTGTACAAAAGATACTAAATTCAAGGGAACAGGATATAAGTAATAGAATAGAGAAGACTAAGCATGATGAAAAAAGGGTTGAAGCTTTAAAGACTGAAAATGATCAATTGTTAAAAGAATCTAAAGAAAAAGGAAGAGCTATTGTAGAAGGATATAAAATAAAGGCCGAAAAAGTTTCAGATGAAATAATAAATGATGCTAAAAAAGAGGCTTCTCAAATTGAGGAAAGATCCAAAAATGAAATAAGACTTGAAAGAGAAAAGGCAAGTGATGAGATGAAAAGACAGATTATTGATTTGTCACTTTTAATGAGTTCTAAGGCATTAGGAGAAAATATTGATGAAGAAAAACACAAACAGCTTATTAAGGAGTTTATTACTAAGGTAGGTATATAACTATGTATGAGTATTTGGATAGACGATATTCTCTTGCATTATATGAAGTCGCAGAGAAGAAGGGCAAGATTGAGGAATATAGAAGTGATCTTAAAGAAATCATAGATGTGATATATGGAAATGAGGAACTTTTACAGCTTATTAAGCATCCTCAAATCAGTACTTATAAGAAGAAAAAAGTATTCATCAAAATTTTTAAAGGCAAAATTGATGAGGATTTATTATCTTTTTTATTAATTTTAATAGAGAAAGGCAGGATATTATATCTTAAAGAAAAGCAGAAACAGCTTGAAAAAATATATTTTGAAAAACACAATATGCTGCGTGCTCATGTTAAAACAGTAATACCCTTGGAGGAAGAAGATAGAAAAAACTTAAAGGAAAAATTAGAAAAAAAATATAATAAGGAAATAATATTAAAAGAAGAAATTGATAAAAGCATCATCGGAGGAGTTTACGTAAGAGTCGGAGATGATGTAATTGATGGGACAATTAAATCAAAATTAAATGAAATGAAAAGGATAATGCTTAGAACAGAATAGAGGTGATTTTATGAATGTAAATCCTGAAGAGATTACATCAGTTATAAAAAAGGAGATAGAAAGATACGAAAAAAAGATAGAAACTGAGGACTCTGGTACAATTGTACAAATAGGTGATGGAATAGCAAGGATATATGGTCTTGATGATTGTATGGAAGGAGAACTCTTAGAATTCTCTAATGAAGTATATGGAATGGCTTTGAATTTAGAGCAGGATAATGTAGGATGTGTACTGCTTGGTTCAGAAGAAGGTTTAAAAGAAGGGGATATAGTAAAAAGAACAGGGAAAGTTGTAGAAGTACCTGTTGGAGAAGAGCTTATTGGAAGAGTAGTAAATTCCTTAGGAGAAGCTATAGATGGAAAGGGAGCAATTCATACCAAGGAGAAAAGAGCTATAGAGGTTCAAGCACCAGGAGTAATATACAGGCAATCCGTAAATGAACCTTTGCAAACTGGAATTAAATCAATAGATTCCATGATTCCTATAGGAAAAGGTCAAAGAGAATTAATAATAGGAGACAGACAGACAGGAAAAACCGCTTTGGCTATAGATACTATATTAAACCAAAAGGGGAAAGATGTTATATGCATATATGTGGCAATAGGGCAGAAGCAATCAACTGTAGCCCATATAGTTAACAATTTAAATGAGATGGGAGCTATGGATTACACAATAGTTGTATCCTCTACTGCTTCGGAAATGTCCCCACTACAATTCATTGCACCGTATTCCGGCTGCAGTATGGGCGAATATTTTATGAATAAAGGCAGAGATGTGTTGATAATATATGACGATTTATCAAAGCATGCGGTTGCTTATAGAACCATGTCTTTACTTTTAAGAAGACCGCCAGGAAGAGAAGCATATCCAGGAGACATTTTCTATATACATTCAAGGCTTCTGGAAAGAGCAGCTAAATTATCAGATAAGTTAGGAGGAGGCTCTCTTACAGCTATTCCTATTGTAGAAACTCTTGCGGGAGATGTAACAGCTTATATTCCAACTAATGTAATATCTATTACAGATGGTCAAATATTTCTAGATTCTGATTTATTTTTCGGAGGAGTAAGGCCTGCAGTAAATGCCGGTATTTCTGTATCAAGAGTTGGAGGAAATGCCCAGATTAAGGCTATGAAGCAGGTAGCTGGAACTCTTAGATTAGAGCTTGCTCAATATAGAGAATTAGCTTCTTTTGCTCAATTTGGTACGGATCTTGATAATGAATCTAAAAAAAGACTGGAAAAAGGAAAAAGATTGGTAGAGATATTACAACAGGAACAATATAAGCCAATGTCCGTGGAAAAGCAAATAATGATACTTTATGCAGGGGTTAATGATTATCTAATGGATGTGCCGGTGAATAAGATTAAAAAATTTGAAAAAGAGTTTTTAGATTATATGGACACTCACCATAGGGATATTGGAAAACAAATATTAGAAGAAAAACAGTTATCTGATGAAATAAAAGAAAAGCTTAATGCATCTATAGAAGAATTTAAAAAGTATTTGTAATTAAAGGATTTAATCCTTTGGAGGAGGTGAAACATGGCGGGCATAGGACTTGTTGCAATTAGAAGAAGAATGAAATCAGTAACTAATACTCAAAAAATTACAAGGGCTATGGGAATCGTTGCTACATCAAAATTAAGAAAGATTAGGGTGAAGTTAGAAGATAATGAGCACTATCAGGATTATTTTGAAGATATTAAAGATTATATTCTAAATTCCTTGGAAGGCGAAAATTTATATACAAAAGAAAATAAGGAAAGCAAAACACTTTTTTTGGTTATAACTTCAAATTTAGGGCTTTGCGGAGGACATAACATAAATGTTATAAATGAGGTAATGAGTAGATTACCTCATAATAAGGAAGATTTTATATTAATGGTAATAGGTAAAAAAGGTAAATCCTATCTTAATAAATTTAAAGTTCCTATAGAAAAAGAGTTCTTAAATATATCAGATGATCCAGGATTAGAAGATGCAAATGATATAAGCAAGCTAATATTAAACATGTATAGGGACAACAGCATAAATTCTGTATATGTGGTATATACAAAATTTATTTCTACAGTAAAACAAGTGGTAGAAACAAGAAAAATACTTCCACTGGAAATAAGTAATGATATTAATTCAGAATATGATTTTGAATTTGAGACTACTGCTGACAACATCTTGGAAGAAATAATAGAACCTTATATAAATGAAAAGTTATTGTATTATCTATTGAATTCTAAGGTGTCAGAGCAGGCATCTAGAATGACTGCCATGAACGGAGCCACTCGGAATGCTAAAGATATACTTGATAAATTAACTGCTCGATATAATAGAATAAGACAAAGTGGTATTACTGAGGAAATATCTGAAATTATTGGAGGAGCTGAAGCACAAAAATAGCTTTCTAGTAATTTTAATAGGAGGTGTAACATGCAGAGCAATGAAGGAATAGTAGTTCAGGTAATTGGTGCAGTTATTGATATAAAATTTAATGAAGAGAATCTTCCTAATATATATAATGCAATAGAAATAGATTTATCAGATAGAAAAATAATAGCTGAAGTAGAACAGCATATAGGAGATGACATAGTAAGAACAATAGCTATGGAATCTACAGATGGATTAAAAAGAGGAGCAAAAGCAATAGATACAGGTAAACCTATATCCGTACCAGTTGGAGAAGGGGTGTTAGGAAGATTATTTAATGTATTGGGAAAACCAATTGATGAATGTGGTAAAGTAAATGAAACTACATATTATCCAATACACAGAAAGGCACCTACCTTTGAAGAACAATCTGTAGAACCAGAAATGTTCGAGACAGGTATTAAGGTTATAGACCTATTAGCACCTTATGAAAAGGGTGGTAAAATAGGGCTCTTTGGTGGTGCTGGAGTTGGAAAAACAGTTCTTATACAGGAGCTTATAAATAATATTGCAAGGCAACATGGCGGATTATCAGTATTTACTGGTGTAGGAGAAAGAACCAGGGAAGGTAATGATCTTTATAATGAGATGAAGCAGTCAGGTGTCATTGATAAAACGGCTTTAGTATTCGGTCAGATGAATGAACCTCCTGGAGCAAGAATGAGAGTAGCATTGACTGGCCTTACTATGTCAGAATATTTTAGAGATCAAGGCCAAGATGTACTTCTTTTTATAGATAATATATTTAGATTTACTCAAGCAGGTTCTGAGGTGTCAGCTCTTCTTGGAAGAATACCAAGTGCCGTTGGTTATCAGCCAACCCTTGCTACAGAAATGGGAGCTCTACAGGAAAGAATAACATCTACTGTTCACGGTTCTATAACTTCTGTTCAGGCAGTATATGTGCCAGCAGATGATTTAACAGACCCAGCTCCTGCCACAACTTTTACTCATTTAGATGCAACTACTGTTTTATCTAGAGCTATAGTGGAATTAGGGATTTATCCAGCTGTGGATCCTTTAGAATCAACTTCCAGAATGTTAGATCCAAGGATAGTTGGTGAAGAACATTATGAGGTCGCCACAGAAGTAAAACATGTATTAGAAAAATACAAGGAATTGCAGGATATAATAGCAATTTTAGGAGTGGATGAACTTTCTGAAGAGGATAAGGCAACAGTAACTAGAGCTAGACGAATTCAAAGATTTTTATCACAGCCATTTACAGTTGCCGAACAATTTACTGGTATGAAAGGGAAATACGTTCCTATTAAGGAAACTATAAGAGGGTTTAAGGAAATATTAGAAGGAAAATATGATGATGTACCAGAGGCAGCATTTTTATTCTCAGGAACCATAGACGAAGTGATGGAAAAAGCTAAGACTATGATGAGTGAAACCTAATCATACGAATAAATAAGGGAAAGATGATATATGAATAATAGTATTAGACTTATAGTGAGTACACCTTTTAAAGAATATTATAATTTAGATATAAAAAGTGTTACTACAGAAAGTATAGTTGGTAAAATAGAAATACTTCCAATGCATTCACTATTAATATCACCATTGAAACCTACTTTAACAGAATTTGAAGATATTAATGGGAAAAAGTATAAATTTCATAATTCAAAAGGAATTATTCAGGTAACCGGTAATGAAGTAAGAATAATATGTGAGCATATTGAAGAAAATAAAGAGAATTAAATATTATGTTCTTATTTAAAAACCTCGTAATAAAATACGGGGTTTTTAAATTTTTACAGAATTTTAGAAATATCAGTTATGGGATAAAAACAGTAATAAATATAATCTGTAACATTTTTTTATAATAATTATATATTAGTAGTATATTTAGTGAATAAATATTTATATATATGTCTATAATTTAATCGAAAGAGATAATCTGGGGAATTATGTATCTTTTTAAATTGAATTATAGGGGGGAGCTATTTATAATAGCGAAGGGTATGAGAAGGAAGAATTTATTTATTTTAGGTATCATTTTTTTATTAGGCATTTTATTCTTAGGGATAGATAGATCTAAAGCTACAGTAAATGATAACATATTTGATTGTATACTTAAGGATACCAATGGAGAAATAGTGGAGTATGGTTTAATTACAAATTTTCAGCACTATGGAGAAGGGGAGAAAGTCTGTAAAAAAATATTAAAAAATTTAAATATTAATCAAAATGATTATAGGGATACTATTAAAAATGAGAAGATATATTGTATAGAATTCGATGATAATAACTTAGAAGGTTATATCCAAAATACAAGATATGACAATGATAATATAATTACAATAAATATAAAGGGAAAAAATAAAGCAAATGAATTGGATAAATTAGAAGAAGAATTGACAGGAGCATTAAAGGATGAAAATGTTAGGTTTTTTAAATATGTAAAAGCACGAATAGATGAAAAAGATCTTCAGAAAACAAATAAAGATATAATTACATTATTAAAAGATTTCAGGGGAGAGAATATTGAAACTATCAAAATAGACCATGGATATAGTACAATCGCATATATTAAAAAATATAATCCAATAAATATTAATGGTAAACCAATAGATTTTAATTATGCTTTATGCAGTTATAACTCAGGTAATTATATAATAATGGGAACACCAGAGATACTTATTTCTTATTAGCAATCTATTTATGGAGGATGAATATGGATAAAATTATAGTAAAGGGCGGTAATACTCTAAATGGAGAAGTAAAAATCAGCTCTGCAAAAAATTCTGTATTACCTATTATTGCTGCTAGTATATTAAGCGGAAATAAATGTATTATAGATAATGCACCTATGCTAGAAGATGTTTTTGTTATAAGTGATGTTTTAAGATCTGTATCAGCAGATATAGATATAGATAAAACTAGTAATAAAATCATTATAGACACGTCTGATATATGCGATTATGAACCTTGTAGTGAGTTAGTAAAAAAATTACGAGCATCATTTTTAATAATGGGACCCATGATTTCCAGGTTTGGTAAGTTTATAATATCACTACCCGGAGGATGTAATATTGGAACGAGACCAATAGATTTGCATTTGAAAGGATTTAATGCTCTGGGAGCAGAGGTAAGTGTGGGATATGGTTATGTAGAGGCAAAGGCAAAAAAATTGATAGGAAATAAAATATATTTGGATTTTCCATCTGTTGGGGCTACAGAAAATATAATGATGGCAGCAGTTATGGCAGAAGGAGAAACCATAATTGAAAATGCAGCAGAAGAACCAGAAATAGAAGATTTGGCAAAGTTTTTAAATAGTATGGGTGCTAATGTAATAGGCGGCGGTACTGACACTGTTAGAGTATTAGGTGTTAAAAATTTAAAAGGAGCTGTTCATAAACCTATATACGATAGAATAGAAGCAGGTACATTTATGGTAGCGGCTGCTATTACCAAAAGTAAAATTAAAGTATGCGGAGTTAATGAAGAACATTTGAAGCCAATTATAGCTAAGCTCACGGAAATGGGAGTAGTAATAGAGGTGGAAGGAGAAAGTCTTACAGTTGATGGTACAGGTATACTTAAACCAATAGATATTAAAACTATGCCTTATCCGGGATTTCCTACAGATATGCAGGCTCAAATGATGGGGCTGTTATCCTCAGTAAAAGGAACAAGTGTTATAACAGAAACAATATTTGAAAATAGATTTATGCATGCTTCTGAAATGAAAAGAATGGGAGCTAATATAAAAATCGATGGAAGAAGTGCGGTAATAGAAGGAATAGATAGGCTTACAGGTTGTGAAGTGAAATCTACAGATTTAAGGGCAGGAGCAGCCCTAATCCTATGTGGATTAGCAGCAGCAGGCACTACTGAGGTAACGGATGTCTATCATATAGATAGAGGTTATGTAAACATAGAAAAGAAGCTTCAAGGGTTAGGAGCTAACATATACAGAGAATGTTATTAAGTATTAAGTAATAAGTAGAAAAACTTTCTCATATAGTTAATAATAAGATACTTTAGATTAAAATGAAGGAGAAAACTATATGAGAAAAAATGATATTTTTTTTTATTTAAGTAGGTTTTTTATAGTTATTTTAATTAGTATTACTTTTATAACTATAATTTCTTTTGTTATTTTAAAACCAAAGCCTATTGCAAAAGAGAATGATATTAAGCCGAATAAGTTTGATATGAAACCAAATAATGTAATATTTAATAATGATAAAAAAAATATTAAAATAAAAATTTATATTTCTGCGAAAAAAATGGTAGAAGAAATGGATTTGGAAGAATATATAAAAGGAGTAATATCTGCTGAGATGCCTGCAGAATTTCATATAGAAGCTTTAAAAGCCCAAGCGGTAGCTGCTAGAACTTATGCTATTGCCCATATGGAATCTGAGGGTGGACAAAGGTGCAGCAATGTGTCAGAAGCAGATCTTTGTAATACAACACATTGTCAAGTATTTATGCATAAAGATGAAAGAATGAAGGAATGGCCTGAAAGTAAAAGAGCAGAATACTGGAATAAGATAGAAGAAGCAGTTAAGGATACAAAGTATGAAGTAATAACATATAATGGGAAGATGATAAAAGAACCTTACTATTTTGCAGTAAGTAGTGGAAAAACTGAGAATGTACAGGAAGTATTTTCAGAATCTGTTCCATATTTAAAAAGCGTGGAAAGCCCCGGTGAAGAGAATGCCCAAAAGTATAAAACTTCTGTAAGCTACTCATATAGCAGCTTAACTAATATAATAAATAGCTACTATGCTAAATCTATATCGTCACCTAGTGCTTTAAAATCTAGTATAAAAATAAAGAGCAGGACTGAAGCTGGCGGTGTAAAGGAAATACAATTGGGTAAAACTACGATTTCAGGAACTAAGTTTAGAAGCATGCTAGGACTGAATTCTACTAATTTTTCTATTACATTTAATAAGAATAGTGTAGAAATAGTATGTAAAGGTTATGGACATGGCGTAGGAATGAGCCAATGGGGAGCTAATGCCATGGCAAAGAATAATAAAAATTATAAAGAAATATTAGGGCATTATTATCAGGAAACAAAAGTAGAAAAATATAATTAAAATTGAACACAATGAAAAGGAGTATATAAGCGATATATACTTCTTTTTTTGTCAAAAGATATACAAAGAAAATGAAATAAAAAGAAAAAAATTTTCATAAAATATGTATTTTTTACTAAGCTCTGGACAAACTACAAAAAGGAGGTGTTGATATGGATAATAAAAATTCAAACAAGTTTTTAAACTTTATCAAGAAGGAGGGTTTTTATGTAATACTGTTTCTTTGCTTATGTATTTTAGCTGCAGTAGCCATAGTAACTACAAAGAGTAACAAGCAGGCTAGAAAACAACTTCCATCTCAACAACCAAGTGTTGTTCAAAGTGAAAATGGAAAAGAAACAGCAAAGGTAACAGAACAGCCTTATCCAGATTATGATAATGCTCTTCAAGTAAAGAATGGAGATAAGCAGGAGAAGGCAAATAATGAGACTCAAAAAAGTGGTGATAAAACCGCCCAGGTGTCTAAAAATGTAGATACAAAGTTTATTAAACCTGTGGAAGGAATACTAGCAAGAGGTTACTCAGATGAACCTGTATTTTGGAAGTCAACTAACAGCTATAGGCCTAATTTTGGTATAGACATTAAATGTGAAGCTGGTAAGTCTGTAGTTGCAGTTATGGATGGAAAGGTAGAAAGTATTGAAACTGATGGCATAGATGGTGTTCAGGTTGTAGTTAATCATCAGAATGGTTTGAAAACAGTATATTCAAATCTAGATTCCAAATTAGCTGTAAATAAGGACCAAATGATTAAAACGGGAACAAAGATTGGAAGTGTAGGTAAAACTTCCATTAGGGCTTCTTACGAAGCCTACGGTGATCATTTACACTTTGCGGTTTTAAAAAATGATGAATTTATAAATCCATCTAAGTATTTGCAGTATTAAAAATCAGCCATTTTCCGAGCTTTATATCGGGAAATGGCTAACCAAATGTAATTTAAATATACGGCATGGCATATTTATAAATATAGAAGGGTTAAGGAGGTAGCAGGTTGAAAGACTACATTGAAGAGAGAGTTCTTGAAGTTGCAAATTATATTATAAGTTCTAAAGCCACAATTAGAAAAACAGCTAAGGTATTTGGAGTTAGTAAAAGTACTATTCACAAAGACATGACAGAAAGGTTACCTAAAATAAATCCTCAAGTTGCAATGGAAGCTAAAGTTATACTGGATTACAACAAATCGGAAAGACATATAAGAGGTGGGAAGGCTACCAAAATGAAGTATAAAGCTATTGAAGGATAGGTTCATTCCTATTATAATTAAAGTATAGTGTAATAAGAAATTAATTAATCTTATTATATATATAATAACGAAAGAGCAGGTGTGAATAATAGGAATGTTTTTTAATGTTGGAACTGATATGGGAATAGATTTAGGAACAGCTACTGTATTAGTCTTTATTAAGGGGAAGGGTGTGGTTTTAAAAGATCCTTCGGTAGTAGCTATAGATAAAAGTAATAATAAAGTGCTGGCTGTAGGAGAAGAAGCTAGGCAGATGATAGGAAGAACTCCAGGAAACATTGTCGCTTTACGTCCATTAAAGGATGGAGTTATTTCGGATTATGATTTAACAGAAAAGATGTTGAAATATTTTATAACAAAGGTTTGTGGGAAAAGAAAAATAGTTTCACCTAGAGTGGTAGTATGCATACCATGTCAAGCTACAGAAGTTGAAAAAAGAGCAGTAATCGATGCAGCTAAAAATGCAGGAGCAAAAAAGGTATTTTTAATTGAAGAACCTTTGGCTGCAGCCATAGGGGCAGGATTAGATATAACTAAGGCTAGTGGAAGTATGGTAATAGATATAGGAGGAGGAACTACTGATATTGCAATTATATCATTAGGAGGAATAGTAGTTAGATCTTCTATAAAAATTGCAGGGAATACATTCGATGAGGCAATAATGAAATACATAAGGAAAAAATATAAATTGATGATTGGAGAAAGAACTGCAGAAGATTTAAAGATAACTATAGGTTCAGCTTATAAAAGAGAAGAAGAAGTTACTATGGAAATAAGAGGAAGAGATTTGATTACAGGACTTCCCAAAAATATAACAGTGTCCTCGGAAGAAATGAGAGAAGCTTTAAAGGAGCCTGTAAATGCCATTACAGAGTGTGCTCATTCAGTTTTGGAAAAGACTCCACCTGAATTAGCAGCTGATATAGCTGATAAAGGCATATTAATGACAGGAGGAGGATCTCTCTTATATGGTTTAGATAAATTAATACAGGATGCAACGCAAGTCCCTGTTCATGTATCTGAAGAAGCTGTTTCTTGTGTGGCTATTGGTACAGGTATGGTCTTAGATTATTTAGACAAGTTAGATGTAACTTTTAATGGAGATGACATTAGTTTAATTGATTAATGTTCCTTTCAATTAAGTTAGCAAAAGCAAAGGTTGAAACCTTTGCTTTTAAATTTATTTATATTTTATATTACATAAATTTGGGAAATTTAAATTATAGGCATATAAAAGAGATTCAGTTATTATCTTGGACATATTTAATACCAAATCCAATCTTATGGTGTTATTAGTAAATATATTGCTTTCTGTAGAATCTACAATGCCTATTATGGAGGATTCACCTACATGAGGCAGTGTTTTGCCTACCCCTTTACCAGGATGAATAGAAAAATCTCTAGCTTGAATTTCTCCAATGCTATCTATGTCGCCAAGACAAGCGTCTATTCCTATTATATTCGCATCAGCATAGGCAAGCTTAATTTCTTGTAATCTTTTATCAATATTTAAAGCGTGTATGGGTTCTGAAACTGTTCCAAATACCGGAAGAGGAAAGCGTTTTTCTTCTAATAAGGTACCTACTAAAGGACCTAAGCAATCCCCTATACACCTATCAGTACCTATACACACCACTATAGTATTCAGATTTAGATAATCTCTTATAAAATAAGCAATCTTGTAATAAGACAAAGAGTCTTTAAAATGTGCTTTCACCTTATTCAATAGCTACACCTCCTTATTAATTTATATGAGATATAACTATTGAATATTAAAACTATTTAGTAACTAATACTTTGTTTTGTCCCATATACTTAATTGCTCTGAATTCATTAGAGCTCCCAATAGGTGATCTTTTAAATCAGGAATTTCATTTTCTAAGGAATAGGTTAAATCCTTTATAAATTGTCTTTTAGTATAACCATTAGCAGGACAAGGATTTTCTATTATAGGGAAATTGGATTTTTTAGCATTGTTTTTTATATCTAATTCATCTATATATACCATAGGTCTTATGACGGTTATATCTTTTCTATCTAAGTAGGTTTTAGGGGAAAAACTACTTATTCTCCCTTCATAAAACATAGACATAAGTAAAGTTTCTACAGCATCGTTTTTATGATGACCTAATGCAACTTTAGTACAACCAAGCTGTTTTGCATTGCTATTTAGTATGCCTCTTCTTAAATTAGCACATAGAGCACAAGGATTTTTTTCTTTTCTAATATCAAATACAATTTCTTTTATGTCAGATTTTATTAAATAAAAAGGTACATCTAATTCTTTGCAAAGAATTTCCATAGGTGAAAAATCTGCTCCAGTGCCAGGATCTATTGTTATGGCTATTAATTCAAAAGGCTCAGGAGAAAATATCCTATATTTACTCAATAGGTGTAATAAGGTTATGCTGTCCTTTCCTCCGGATAAACCTACAGCTATTTTATCCCCCGATTCTATTAATTTAAAGTCATTTACTGCTCTTCTAAATTTACCTAATAGCTTCTGCATACATAATCTCCTTATCTTATAAAATTATAGTATCTAAACAGCATTATAATATAAGCAATTATATAAATAAAGATAAAATATTTTATAAATATAATTTAATCAACAAAAGTAATACATGTATTTAAAGTAGAGAAAATATTAGTTATATAGAGAAATAACAAGGAGATTTTTAATAATCGGTTATATTAAGGTTTGAAATTTATTTAATATGATTGTATACTAATCCTTGTTGATGTATCAGAGTTAACAAAGTGAATAAATATGCTGGCATGGCTCAACGGTAGAGCAGCTGACTTGTAATCAGCAGGTTGTAGGTTCGATTCCTATTGCCAGCTCCATATGTGGAGGAATTCCCGAGTGGCCAAAGGGGGCAGACTGTAAATCTGTTGGCTTTCGCCTTCGATGGTTCGAATCCATCTTCCTCCACCATATAACCCAACCCTAAAACTTAATATGCTGGCATGGCTCAACGGTAGAGCAGCTGATTTGTAATCAGCAGGTTGTAGGTTCGATTCCTATTGCCAGCTCCATATGTGGAGGAATTCCCGAGTGGCCAAAGGGGGCAGACTGTAAATCTGTTGGCTTTCGCCTTCGATGGTTCGAATCCATCTTCCTCCACCA
>NZ_PVXO01000007.1 GCF_002995785.1 Clostridium liquoris
AAAAATTAAGGGGATAAGTACGCCCTTTCGGGCCGCGGGCGAAGCCCTATTGGATAAAATTTTCAACTGAATTTATAATGGGAAAAATTCAAAAAATAAATTGCCCACTTTAACTTGACACAAACGTAAAAAATGATTTATTGAGATAGTATATATACTTTGTTATAATTATATGATACTTTATTATAAATGGAGGTTTTAAAAAATGAGCACCTTTGTGTTTAAAAATAGAGATTGGAATTATACTCCGGTTAGTAATATTTTTATTGATAAATACATGCCTAAGGCACGAGGAGAATTTGTAAAGGTATATTTATTAGGATTAAAATACTGTGTATCTGGTGAACTTGGTGTTAATTCTTCCATAATGGCAAGCACACTTCACCTTCTTGAAACAGATGTTATAAATGCATGGTCCTATTGGAACGACGAGGGCATTATAAGGATGATTCCGTTAGATAATATGGGAAACTTCACAATAGAATTCCTAAATATAACTGAATCTACTGAAACATCTACTGACAACATAAATTTATTAGAAGAACTGAATAATAATTCTACTAAGGATATGCTCCAAGATATTGAAAAATTATTAGGCAGGCCATTATCTACTAAAGAAATGACAATGTACATAAGCTGGATAAAAGACTTTAGCTTTCCTCCTGAAATTATTCTTTTATTAATCCAATATTGTGTTTCCAAAGGAAAAACTGATTGTAGGTATATTGAAACTATTGCCATATCCTGGTATGATGCCAAAATAAAAACAGTTGAGGATGCACAAACTTTTATAAAAAAACATGAAGATAAATGGACTAATATTAGAAAAATTTTAAATTACATGGGAATGAAAGATGCAGAGGTAATGAAACCTCAGGAGGAAATGCTAACTAAATGGCTATCTACTTATAACTTTCCCCTGAATGTTATATTTAAGGCCTGTGAAATATGTTTTCAAAGAATAAATAAAGCTGATTTTAAATATATTGATGGTATTTTAAGTAGTTGGTATAGAGATGGTTTAAAAAACTTAGAGGATATAGAAAAGAAAGATTCTAAAAAGACTTTTAAAAAACCGGGTAATTTCAAAGCTAAACTAGATAACTTCAACAATTATGAGCAAAGAAATTACAACTTTGATGAATTAGAGAAAAAGTTGTTAGGATGGGATAATAATGATTAATGGTTATCAGGCGGAAGTTTTAAAAATATATGATGAACTACGTAACTCTGAAGAAAAAGCTTTAGAAAATAGAAGAGCAGAAATAGAAAAGAAACTTCCTAAAGTAATAGATATTGAAAAAAATATAGTTAAGCTTTCATTAGATATGTCTATAAATATTTTAAGGAAAAAAGAGAATATCGAGGAATATATAAGTGTTATTAAAGAAAAAATTACAGATTTAAGAGTAAAAAAATCTGAACTTCTAGTGTCTTCAGGATATCCATTGGATTATTTAGAAATGCATTATAATTGTCCTAAATGCAAGGATACAGGTTTTGTAGGAACTATAAAATGTGAATGTTATAAAAAGAATTTAATTAAGGCTCTATATAGGAGTTCAGAAATAAATTATATACTTGAAAGAGATAACTTTGATAATTTTAGTTTCCAGTACTTTTCTCCTTACAAAAGCTCTAATGAACCAGAAAGCCCTAGAAAAAACATGGAGAAAATCGCAGATATATCCTGGAATTTTATCGAAAACTTTAATTCTATAGATGAAAACCTTCTATTTTATGGAGATTCCGGCACAGGAAAAAGCTTCCTTGCCAATTGCATTGCAAAGGAATTACTAGATAGGGGTCATATGGTAATCTATAGAACAGCCGTTGATTTAATAAAAGATCTAAAGGGAGCTAGATTTGATTCTCAAGAGGAATTGGAAGATCTCCTTATAAACTGTGATCTTTTAATAATTGATGACCTAGGCACAGAAGCTTTAACAGAGTTCTCAAAAACGGAGCTATTTAACTTATTAAACAGAAAATTATTAAAAAGAAGAAAAATGATTATATCTACTAATTTTACCATAGAAGCTCTATTAAAAAACTATTCAGAAAGGATTTCTTCAAGACTTCTAGGCAACTTTACTTTATGTAAGTTCTATGGTGAAGATATAAGAGTTAGAATCAATATGAATAAGAAAAAATAAAAAACATACACATCATAGTGTATGTTTTTTATTATGGCGACCCAGAAGGGGATCGAACCCTCGACCTTCGGCGTGACAGGCCGACACTCTAACCAGCTGAGCCACTGGGCCATATTAATGTGGTGGGCACAACAGGGCTCGAACCTGTGACCCTCTGCTTGTAAGGCAGATGCTCTCCCAGCTGAGCTATGCGCCCACATTGTTTGTGGTGACCCCTACGGGACTTGAACCCATGTTACCACCGTGAAAGGGTGGTGTCTTAACCGCTTGACCAAGGGGCCTTATTAATTTGTTTATTATTAAGCTAGCAATAAAATAAATAACCTGTTAGCTACAAATCACTAAATTGAATTAACTATGCTAATAAATATGGCGACCCAGAAGGGGATCGAACCCTCGACCTTCGGCGTGACAGGCCGACACTCTAACCAGCTGAGCCACTGGGCCATATTAATGTGGTGGGCACAACAGGGCTCGAACCTGTGACCCTCTGCTTGTAAGGCAGATGCTCTCCCAGCTGAGCTATGCGCCCACATTGTTTGTGGTGACCCCTACGGGACTTGAACCCATGTTACCACCGTGAAAGGGTGGTGTCTTAACCGCTTGACCAAGGGGCCTTATTCTTCTTCGTTTCAGTCGTTTAGCGACCCGACATAGATAATAATACAAGATAATCGATAAAGTGTCAACAGTTTTTATTAAAAATCTTTTATGTTTTTTGACGTTTTTTTTAGCACCAGGACTAAAGCACTGACATTACTAGCCTTTAGCCCTGTAAAATTCTCATTAATGATCCTTTATGCCGTCATAGCCTATGGATTCCATTATGAGGAGTGCAGTATCTTCTATAGCTCTTTTTGTTACATCTATAGTTTTACATCTAAGTCTTCTCATAACCTTATCAGCAAATTCTAACTCATTTAGAACCCTTTCTGCATTTGCATATTGTATTTCAGAGGATAGCCTAGAAAACTTATCCATCCTATGTTTTCTTATTTCTATTAGTCTCATAGGGTCAATAGTAAGTCCTATTATCTTTTTACTATCTATAGCAAATAGTTCTTCAGGAATAGGTATTTCAGGCATTAGAGGTATATTTAAAGCTTTTATACCTTTGTTAGCTAAATACATGCATAGAGGGGTTTTTGAAGTTCTAGATAACCCTATTAAAATTACATCTGCATGTTTTATTCCTGCATAATCCCTACTGTCATCATATTGGATAGCAAACTCCATAGCTTCTATTTTCTTAAAATATTGAGAATCCATATTCCATACTGCTCCAGGTTTATAATCTGGGAGCTTATTTAATAACCTAGAAGCGGTACTTATACATGGACCTAATACATTAATTATTCTAATACCTTTTTCAATGCATCTTTCCACCAAAAACTCCCTTACATCTACTAGAACAATTGTTGTTATAACCATGGAATCATTAGGAGATTCTATATCACTTATAAATTCATCCACAGCTTCAAAATTTTTAATATAGGTAACTCTTTTTACCTCTATTCCCTCTTCAAATTGGCAAGCTGTGGCCCTAGCTACTTGTTCAGCTGTTTCCCCAATTGAATCTGACACAGCATATATTGTTAACATGTACCTATCTACCTCTTCTTTCTTTTATAGTAGGGAAGCTCTTCCAAAGCACATCCCTCTATAGCCATAATACCTTTTTCTGCACAAAAACTCAATATATCTTCACTTTCGGCACCAGGCTGAATTAATATTTTATTAATGCCTAAGCTATAAGCCTCTTCCACTATTTTTAATCCAGTAATAGGATTTATACATAAATCTATTACATCAATTTTATATGGAATATCCTTTAAAGATTTATAAATATTATCATCATTACTACTAGGATTTACCCCTTGTACATTATATTCGGCACCTTTTAGTGTATTTAGAATTCTATGAGCATATTTACTACTATTTAAAACATCTCCCACTACTACCCAATTCTTATATTCTAATAATTGTTGACCATCCATAATATTTCCGTTACCAAAACTCTATAAAACTCTATAAGAAGATTATATAAGCCTAAAGTTTTGTTTATTTCCTACTTCATAATGTCCGATTTTGCCAATTTTAATTTGATTAAGAAATATATTAAATCCTTGCTCTGCTATTGCCTTTGATAAGTGTTTATTCTTCATCATATTAGATACTTTTAAATCCTCCATAACTATCCTATATGGTTTGGCTTTCACCATTTTGGAGGTAGTTTGGTGTATATGATTTAATCTAATATTTTTAATTTTACTATGAAGTTTTTTAATCTTCTTTTCAAGTTTTACAATGTTCTTAGTCTTTTGGTAACTCTCTCCTTTCTTATTCATAATATATTTTCTTGAACATTGTCTTTGAAGCCTTTTTAACTTTTTGCTTAGTTTTTTAACTTTATTTGTTTTATTAATATTCTTAGTATCTAATTCATCTATATTTGTTATTGCTAATTGAGATATTCCTAAATCTATTCCTAAGCTAAAATCATTTAATCTAACAGTTTTTATATTATCCTCAATACCTACTGAAAGTACCCATACTCTAACATTAAAATATACTCTAGGATTTTTAAACTTTGTTATATCTGCTGTAAAATAATTCTTTACCTAGATCTGTAACTGATAATTTTTTACTATTAAGTTCATAGCTATCTATTTGCCTGGCTAACGCCCAATTATAAACAAATCTCATACAGCCTATATGGCTTATACATTAAAATTATTTGCTCTTGTGTTGGATATAGCCTTATATTTAATGCTTTTATCATGTTTTATCACCTCACTTTGCTATTTATTATATCAGTATGTTCAATAACTTATTTTATATGATATTTTGAGGTGATTCTACTAGATAGTTTTGAAGTATATTAAAAAATGGTGTGCTTTTACAAATTTTTATAGTATTTCTTTAACTGTTAACAAGCCTCCTTTTATATAAACACCTTATAATTTTTGTTGCTATGATTATATTATGTACTAAAAAATATATAATAATTTATAGTTTTATTATCCACATCTATTTTTATATTTATCCACATTTGCACATATACACTTTCTTTTTTCGTGTATAATATTAATTATAATAATTTTTAAGTGAATTAGTTTTAACATCAAATTAAAAGGAGAGATTTGATTTGTACCATAATGTTATTGTAATTGGCGGTGGAGCCTCTGGTATTGTTACTTCCATTGCAGCTAAAGATAGAGGACTAGATGTAGCCATTCTAGAAAGCAATGAAAGAATAGGAAAAAAGATTTTAACTACTGGTAATGGAAGATGTAATATAACTAATAAAAATATATCACCTAGTAGATATCACAGCTCAAACAAAAATTTTTTTAATCATATATTAAACAGTTTTTCTATAACTGATACAATTAACTTTTTTTATTCCTTGGGACTTCCAATAACTGAACTGGATCATGGAAAAATGTATCCCATGTCCCTACAAGCTTCTTCAGTATTGGATATATTAAGATTAGCTTTAGATGAAAGGGAAATACCTATATATTTCAATTCCAAAGTAAAATCTATTAAAAAGACAAATAATAGATTTCAATTAACTACTACAGATGAAAATATATTTTACTGTGATAAATTAATACTAGGCTGTGGTGGAAAATCCGCTCCTAATACAGGATCAGATGGTTCAGGTTTTGCTTTAGCACAATCACTTGGTCATAAAATAATTTCCCCTGTTCCAGGACTTGTTCAATTGAAATTAAAATATAATAAATTAAAGGCTCTTTCTGGAATTAAGTTTGATGGTTTTGCGGAATCCTATATAGATAATCATCCTGTAAGAAAAGAATTTGGAGAACTTCTATTTACTGACTATGGAATTTCAGGCCCCCCAATACTACAACTTAGTAGTAAAATTTCTAGAGCACTTTATGAGAAAAAAAATGTTCATATATTAGTAGATATGTGCCCTAATACAGAGTATGAAGAACTTAAGGATTTTTTAGAAAATCACTGGGGAATTTTTAATTATAGAAGTATATTTGAATCCCTTATAGGGATAATAAACAAAAAACTTATTCCAGTTATATTAAAAGAATGTGACATCTTAGATATACATAAGCCTTGCATTGAGCTTACTTGGAAAGAAAAATCTTCATTATTGAAATTACTAAAAAGCTGGAAATTCGAAGTATATGACACTAATTCCTTTAATAACTCTCAAGTTACCTGTGGTGGAATTGATACTAATTATGTAAATCCTAAAACCTTAGAATCAACTATAGTTCCTAACCTGTATTTTACAGGTGAGATACTAGATGTTCATGGCGACTGTGGTGGATTTAACCTTCAATGGGCTTGGAGCAGCGGTTATTTGGTTGGCCAATATGTTTAGGATGAGTTTTTTATCAATATTTTATTAAAGCCACCCATATAAAATGTGTGGCTTTCTTTAAATTATTCCCATATAGTTTGTGCTGTAGTTAACCTTTTCCCTTCCTTATCTACAATGATATGCTTGCATATTATTCTATTTTCTTCTTCTATTACTTCTGTGGAAACCTTTATGGTTTCTCCATAAGTAGTTTCTTTTTCATAAGTTATATTTATATTTCTAAGCAAATAATTTTTAACTATTTCCAAAGGTACGGTTTCTATCGCCCAGGAAACATATTTAACATTGTTTACATGTCCATTAGTATCTATATCGCTATATCTTACATCAAAAGTCTTTTCTACATTCTTATTTATTATATGGGATATCTTTGGAATTTCTGGTATATCAATATCATTTTCTGAAATATCAAAAGCTTGTCTCATATCTTCACCTATCTTTTTAGGTTTTCTTTTTTCTACATCAATAAGAAACCATATAGATGCTGCCTCTACTAAAATTTCTCCGCTTTCATTCATTATATCAAATATTCTATAAGCATAAAATCTTCTAAACCATTTAGGATTAGTTCTTACTTTTATTTTTTCACCGTGTAAAGGATATTTATATATATTTATATTCCATTTATAAAGTACCCAGGCAATTTTATTTTTAGCCATATAATCAAGACCCACATTTCCTTCTTCAGATTGCTTAATAGCAACATCATCAAAGTAATTCATTATGCTTGTTATTAATGCTCTTTTTTTACAATCTACTTCATAATAATGAACTTCATATTCTTTTGTAGTTATTAAATTTCCCATTAAAAACACTCCTTTTAATAGAAAGAATCATTGCATTGTTATTCATTTGGGATTGTGTAGCTTTACTTATATTATGTTATAAATTTGGACTTTTTTCAATGATTAATATTGATAAAAAAGCCTGTAAGAAAAATTCTTACAGACTTTTTTATTACTTATTTAATGCTTCTAAAAGTTTATCTAATTCTAATCCATGTACCATAGCTGCTTGTTCTATTGTTTCTGCTTGAGCTGATGGGCAAAATACGCAGCCCATTCCAAAGTTAGAAAGTATTTCAGCCGCCTCTGGTTTATTTTTGATTGCTTCTCCTATAGTCATATCTTTATTAATTTCCATCTTTATCTACCTCTCTTTAAAATATTTTTAGTTATCTTAGAAAGTATATAAGTATGGTCTACTTTCTATATTATATTATAAATAACAAAACCTAATATTTCAAGTATACACTTATTATATACTAAGGCACTAAAAACATACCTAGAAATGAATATTAACACCTTATTAAATATGACTTATTTTCATTGTTTGATCTCTTTTGGGGCCTACGGAAACTATAGATACTTTTGTATTAGTAAATTCCTCTATTTTCTTTAGGTATACTTTTGCATTTTCTGGAAGCTCTTCATAACTTCTTGCATTTTCAATGCTTTCATCCCAACCATTGAACTCTTCATATATAGGTTCACATTTAGCCAAATCCTCAAGACTAGCTGGAACGTAATCTATTGCTTTATCTCCAAACTTATATCCTACACAAACCTTTAGTTTCTCTAACCCTGCCAAAGTATCAATTTTTGTTACTGCAAAACTTGTTAGTCCCGAAACTCTTGCTGCTGTTTTAAGTATAACAAGATCCAACCAGCCACATCTTCTAGCCCTTCCTGTAGTTACTCCATATTCATGTCCTTTTTCTCTTATCCATTCTCCTGTTTCATCTGACAGTTCTGTAGGGAATGGTCCTTTTCCTACTCTTGTAGTGTATGCCTTTGCTATACCAACTGCATTTGTTATCATAGTTGGTCCAATACCCGCTCCTATACAAACACCGCCAGCTATAGTATTAGAAGATGTTACATAAGGATAAGTTCCATAGTCTATATCAAGTAAAGTACCTTGTGCTCCTTCAAATAATACTTCTTCACCTTCCTTTATCTTATCATATACTATTACAGAAGTTTCCTTAACAAAAGGCTTCATTTTTTGTGCATAGCCCATATACTCATTATATATTGCGTCAAAGTTAAGTTCCTCCTCACCATATATTTTATTGATTATATTATTTTTATCTTCTATGTTATCCCTTAATTTTTCTGCAAATACTTCCTTATGCATAAGGTCGCAAACTCTTATTCCGCTTCTTTCCATCTTATCTGTATAACAAGGACCTATTCCTTTACCTGTAGTTCCAATATCTTTCTTACCCCTTGCCCTTTCCTTTATACCATCTAATATCTTATGGTATGGCATTATTAATTGAGTTCTATCACTTATAACAAGATTATTAGGTGTTATTTCTACTCCTAACTCTTTTAAGTATCCCATTTCTTCAAAAAGAGCCTTAGGATCTAAAACTACTCCATTACCTATTACATTTAGCTTATTTTTATATAGTATTCCCGATGGTATTAAATGAAGCTTATACTGTTTATCTCCTACTTCTACAGTGTGTCCTGCGTTATTTCCGCCCTGATATCTTACAACTACCCCAGCCTTTTCAGCTAAATAATCTGTCATTTTCCCTTTTCCTTCGTCTCCCCACTGAGCTCCTAATACAATACATGCTGGCATGAATACTCCTCCTTAAAATACATACTGAATGTATATCAGTATTAAAGTTTTTTATTTATATCTCTTGCTACAACTACTCCGGTAACTGAAGCTTGCATAAGTCCTCTTGTAATTCCAGCTCCATCACCTATAGTATATAAATTTTTTATAGCTGTTTCAAATTTATTATTTGTTTCAAATTTACTTGAATAGAATTTTACCTCTACTCCATAAAGCAATGTGTTTTTACTATAAAGACCTGGTGCTATTTTATCAAAAGCTTTTAAAGCTTCTACTATTGCAGTTAAATGTCTTTGAGGCAATACAAAGCTTAAATCTCCTGGAACCGCTGACTTCATAGTTGGTATAGTAGTAGATTTACTTAGTCTAGAGTAATCAGTTCTTCTTCCATTTAAAAGATCTCCAAGCCTCTGTACCATTATCCCTCCACCAGTAAGCATGTTACCTAATTTTGCAACATACTTTCCATAATCAATAGGTTGATTAAAGGGTTCAGTAAAAGTAGTTGATACTAACACTGCAAAATTTGTATTATCTGTTCTTAATTCTTTTTCAGAATAGCTATGTCCATTAACCACTGCTATATTATCTTCATAATGTTCTTCGGAAACAACTCCACCTGGATTCATGCAAAAAGTTCTTACCTTATTTTCAAAGGTATCCGAATAATAAACTAACTTAGCTTCATATAAATCTTTAGTTAAATGATCCATTATGGAATTTGGTACTTCTACCCTTACTCCTATATCAACGGCATTATTAGTAGTTTTTAAATTATGTTTTTTTGCCTCCCCTGAAAGCCATTCAGCTCCTCCCCTTCCTGGAGCTACAACTACATAATCTGAAGCTACTTTCTTAGTACCCTCCTTATTTTCTAATACTACTCCCTTCGCCTTCTGTTCCTCTATTATAATATCTTTTACCTCTGTTAATTCGTAAAAATCTGTATTAGTGTTATGTATTAAATGCTCATACATACCCTTTAATACATTGTAGGCTAGCTCTGTTCCTAAATGTCTAACAGGACATTCAATTAATCTTATATTATGTTTACTAGCCTCATATTTTATTTTATCAATATTTTCATTATTTAATCCATAAACAGTTTTATTAGCTCCAAAATGTAAATATACATCATCACAATATTTTATTAAATCTTTTGCTTCACTTTCAGAAAAGTATTCTAATATTCTTCCCCCTACTTCAGGACTTAAAGATAGTTTCCCATCAGAGAAAGCCCCTGCTCCTGACCATCCAAAAGTTATTCCACAAGGAGTACAGTTTACACATTTACCAGTAACTCTAGCAGGACAATTTCTTTTCTCAATACTTCTACCTTTATCTACAATAAGAATATTTATTTCTGGTTTTAATTTTGTAAGTTCTAATGCCGTAAATATTCCAGCAGGACCTGCCCCGACTATAATTAAATCATATTTATTTTTCAATTTACATCCCTCCTGTAATATGGTAGCAAAAATGAACATGCCCGTCAATAACAATTACGAATATTTATTATTTTATTAACAAAATAATTCGGATACAATATTTTATACATTATTCATTATTTTTATTATTAGCATAAAATGATTTTACAAATAAAATAATTATATTATACTATTTATATGGAACCTCAATATTCCTTTTAAGGATAACATTTTGCATATTTTGAATATTATAATAGTAGCTTAATTAGAGTTATAGGAGAGATAAATATGAACCTTCCAAATATTTTAACCTTATTTAGAATGTTTTTAGTACCAACCTTTATATTGGTATTCTTTTCAGATATTAATAACCATATATTTTATTCAATAGTAATATTTTTAATGGCAGGTTTTACTGATGTATTAGATGGATATATAGCAAGAAAACACGATTTAGTAACTAAATGGGGCATTGTTTTAGATCCTTTAGCAGATAAACTTATGCTTCTTACCGTACTTAGTTGTTTAGCCATTGATTATATTATTCCCTTCTGGATACTTATTATAGTAGCAATAAAGGAACTGGCTATGATTATTGCAGGAGCCATACTATATAATAAAGATTTCATAATCCCATCAAATAAATTTGGTAAAATGGCCACTTTTATGTTTTACTTTGCAATATTTACATTAAACTTTAACATAAAACTAGGTGGTTATCTTTTAGATGCAGCAGTATTAAGTGCAATTATAGCCTTTGTTAATTATTGCCTATTTTATTTGGATCAAAAAAATATAAAACAATAGACACAGTAATTGAATACTGTGCCTTAAAAAATATCTTACCTTTAATATGCCCTTTAATCTTCCCATAAATCCTTTGTTAATTCTTCTATTTCTTTTTTTAATTTTTTAGTCTCTTCTTTATCTATGGTTATATTATCATTATTAATAATTATTACATCCCCTTCCTTTACACTAAAGGGGATTTTTTTCTTTTCTATATTAATCATAACCCTATTTTCTAATTCTACCACTGCATAATTTTCTTCAATTCTATCAATTATACCTCTCATTTAGCTTCCTCCGCACTATAATATAATAGATAATTGCTAATCCATAGCAATAAGCTCTAATTTGATAACGTGTTCCATATTTCTTATCTCTTCTAGCATATTATTCAATTCTATGTTCAAATTAGAAATATCAAAAGTTATATTTACATTTGCAGTATTATTTATAGGTATCTCTTGATTTATTGTTAATATATTTCCCTTATAGAAAGCAATTTTATCTAATATTTTTGATAGAGTGCCTGGTTCATGATCCAGTGTCAAAGAAATAATTACTTTGTGATTATTCATAGTTTCAGATACTGTAAAAACATAATCTTTATATTTATAATAAGTACTTCTGCTTATGCCAGCAATCTTTACAGCCTCAGTTATTTCCTTAACCTTTCCAGTTTTCATCATTTCTTTTACTTCAATTACCTTTTCGAAAACATCTGGAAGCACGCTAGTGTGTATCATTAGAAACTTGTAACTCATAAAAATCACCTCATGTATACATTATATTAGAACAAATGTATTTATGGCATAATATTAACATAATAAAGTCATATATACAACCTGATATTAATTTTGTATAACTACCAGTGTATTTCTTGGTATATTATCATAAATCCATTTAGCATATGGGTCTGGTAACCTTATACAACCATGGGAAGCTTTCTTGCCTAGCTTCTTATATTCTTCTTCATTAATACTTCCATCTAAATTATGTATAACACTATGAAATAAAAAATCATGATTAATTCTTACAAAATTATAACATATATATCCTTTTTCTTTTCCAAAGTATTCTCCCCTTCCACCAATTAAATATCTACCTGTTGGAGTTGGTGTTGCATCCATACCAGTAGAACATATAAATGTTTGTAGAAGCTTTCCATATTTATATACATAAACCTTTTGATCACTTATATCAACTATTATGCTATAAATATTTGATGGTGTTACTTTCTTTATATAGTCACTTCTAATATATCCTTTTACTTCATTAAGAGTATCATAATCCTTTGCTTGTACATAATAAAAATTTCCTCTTTTACTTAGAGCTTTTACTTCTTGAGTGCTTCCATAAATATGCCCAGCAATGGCTGAATTAGTGCTTGCTTCTTTTCTTATTCTAATTTTAGTATTTTCATTATCATTTCCTACATACATAGGTTCTATTTTAGGTGCTGCAGGTGTCTTTGGCTGTACTATAGGTATAGGCTTTTTTGCAACAGATATATCTATATTTTTTACATCATCATAATCTCCTAGGTTATCCGTATTGGCACCTTTACTTTCTGCTTTATTAACCCTTATAGATAACTTATATGAGCCCGCAGATAATTTATCTGTAAATACACTATAAGCTTCTTGAGAATTTATTTCTTTTCCATAATATTTTGTAATATCTGTCCATTTCTTTGTATTATTCGAATATAGCCATACCCTATATTGTACTAATCCATAATATCCATCTGTTTTTACAATGATTTCTTGTGAATTGCCTTCATATAATGGAGATTTATTTTTTAGTACTACATTTAGTTTTGGTTGCCCATTTTTTATGCATTGAAACTTTTCAATTTTATAGTCATCATATTTTATATCATATTTTTCTATTTTTGCACTTTTGCTTCCTTCAGTATTAGCATTTTTAACAAACACTATAATTTCATAACTTCCAGGGATAATTTTAAGTATATTAGCTTGATAAGTTTCTTTTCCATCTCTATCCATAGTATATCCTTCAGTAATATCCGTCCATGTATCCTTGTCTAATGAATGCAAAAATACTCTATAATTTACTTTACCATCATAATTAGAATTAATTAATAATGGAGTTAAAATTGTTTCATAAACTGGGGAATTACCCAATTTAATAGAAGCATTTTTTAATATTGTATTTTCCGTAGGTGGTATCACAACTCTATTATCTTCACTTTTGTTATCAATAGTTTGTCCGACTTCTTCCTTAGGTAAACTATTAGCAGCATAAGCTTTTATTGGTATACTGAACACTGCAGATGTACAAATAAATGTTAGTAATAAAAGTTTTGCTAGTTTAAAATCTTTTCTCATCACTGCCCCCTTTTAAATATTAAATTGTAATCCTTAATTAAATTATACTAAATTAGCTAATATAAAAGTACAAATATTTTCATTTATATTTTTATATTTAAAAAAAGAGCAGAAAAATCCGCTCTTCATTATACCAAGTATTATATAAAATATATAATTTTAATGGTGCTCCCGACAGGATTTGAACCTGCGACCTGCTGATTACGAATCAGCTGCACTACCAGCTGTGCTACAGGAGCAAACTTACATTATATATTTTACCATAATAAAACATAATGTTCAAATTCTATAATTCATTGCAAAACAAAAAAAAGGTGAAAACACCTCTTTTTTATATCTTTACTCCTGATGTACTATATCCAATCTTCCAAACTTACTAAATTGTCCTAACCAAGCAAGTTTTACGGTTCCCGTAGGACCGTTTCTTTGTTTTGCTATTATACATTCTGCTACATTTTTATCTTCTGTTTCTTTATTATAATATTCATCTCTATATAAAAACATAACTAAGTCGGCATCCTGTTCTATAGAACCTGATTCTCTTAAATCAGAAAGCATAGGCCTATGGTCTGTTCTTTGTTCTGGTGCTCTAGACAGCTGTGATAGAGCAATTACTGGGCACTCCATTTCTTTTGCAAGGGCTTTAATAGAACGAGAAATCTCTGATACTTCTTGTTGTCTGCTCTCAGATCCTCTACTGCCTGACATAAGCTGAAGATAGTCAACAATTATCATATCTATACCATTTTCTATCTTTAACCTTCTGCACTTAGATCGCATTTCCATAACAGAAATACCAGCGGTATCATCTATAAATATCTTTGCTGAGGACAATGGTCCTGAAGCTTTAGCAATATTCTCCCAATCCCTGTCTTCTAAATTTCCAGTTCTTAACTTAAGCATATCTACATTGGCTTCTGAACATAAAAGTTTATATGCCAGCTGTTCCTTTGACATTTCTAGAGAAAATATAGCTATGCTCTTACCACATCTTAATGCCGCATATTGTGCTAAATTTAATGCAAAAGTTGTTTTTCCCATAGAAGGTCTTGCCGCTACAAGTATCATGTCTCCCTTTTGAAATCCCGATGTTTTAGCATCTAACTCTGGAAAACCAGAGGGTATACCTGTAACCCCTCCTTTATTATTAAAGATTTTCTCTATCTCAATGAAGCCTCTTTCTAATACAGTACTCATTGCCTCAAAATCACTAGTATTTCTATTACTTCCTATATTAAATATTTTTTTCTCTGCTAAATCTACAATAGCTTCAACATCATCCTGCTTATTATAACTATTTTCTATTATATCTGTTGAAGCTCTTATAAGTTTTCTTAATGTAGCTTTATCTTTAACTATTTTTATATAGGACTGCAAATTTGCTGTGGAAATCACGGTGCTGCAAACCTGGCTTATATATGTGATTCCTCCTGCACTTTCTAACTTTTCTTTTGATTGGAGATTTTCAGTAACAGTTACCAAATCCACTGCTATATCCTTCTGATATAAATCTAATATAGCATTAAATATTATTTGATGTGCATCCTTATAAAAGTCTTCCTTATTAAGCACCTCTAAAGCTTGTGCTATAGAAGATTTATCAATCATCATAGATCCAAGTACACATTGTTCCGCTTCTATATTATGAGGCATACTTTTTAACGGTGCATCCATACTCATCTCTCCTTAGTAGTAAGTATAACTTATTTCTAAAATACTATTTTTATTAATTCCTCTATATTTTCTACTGATTTTACTTGTATATCCTTAAGTCCTGTTGGAACTTCTTTTAAGTTATCCTTAGGTACTAATACAAATTTCATACCTTTTCTTCTTGCACCATATATTTTTTCAAAAATACCTCCTACTGGCTTAATTTTACCCCTTAAAGATATCTCTCCAGTAATAGCTATATCTTGTCTAATAGGCTTGTTTAAAAGCGCACTTATTATACATACAGTAATTGCAGCTCCTGCTGAAGGACCATCTATTCGTCCTCCCCCAATTACATTTACATGTATATCATAATCGCTTATATCCTTATCAGTAAGTTTTCTTATAACTGATGCTGCATTAAACACAGAATCCTTAGCCATAGTTCCTGCAGTATCATTAAATCTTACTTTACCATGTCCCTTTTCTTTTGCTTCAAAAACAGAAGCCTCTATTTCTATAGTAGATCCAATATATCCGCTAACTCCTAATCCATAAATATGACCTACTTCATATTTATTTTCGTTATTTATCTCTTCATAAGGAATTAGCCTGTTTATACCTATAACTTCTTTTAAATCTTCTAACTCTATTTTTACTTTATCACCAGTTGCATCAAGATTATTATTATAGAGTACATATCCATATACATCTGCCAGCATATTCACTGCTTTTCTTCCTTCCATAGTATACATGCTTATCATTTCTGCTATTCCACACGCTAAATCTATATTTAACTTTTCAGCTGCATTTATTACTATAGATTGTATATCTTTAGGTGTTAAAGGCTGAAAATATACTTCTGTACATCTAGATCTTAATGCCGGATTTATATCTTGAGGTTCTCTGGTCGTGGCTCCTATAAGTATAAAATCTGCAGGGGCTCCATTTTCAAAAAGATATTTTATATATTTGGGTGTATTTTCATCATCTGGATCATAATAAGAAGATGAGAATTCCACTCTTTTGTCTTCTAATACTTTTAATAGCTTATTTTGTAAAATGGGATCTAATTCGCCTATTTCATCTATAAACAGTACCCCTCCATGGGCTTCTGTGACCAAACCTGGCTTAGGTTCAGGTACCCCAACCTCGGCTAAATCTCTTTTACTTCCTTGATATATAGGATCATGCACAGATCCTAATAAAGGATTAGTTATTTCTCTTGGATCCCATCTTAGAGTTGTTCCATCTACTTCAATAAATTTAGCATCCTTATCAAAAGGAGTATTTTTTAACTTCTTAGCCTCTTCTAGTGCAAGCCTAGCTGCAGTTGTCTTTCCTACTCCTGGCGGTCCATATAGTATAATATGTTGAGGATATGGAGAAACTAATTTTGAAAGCAATGATTTTATTGCTGTCTCCTGACCAACAATTTCAGAAAAAGACTCAGGTCTTAATAGGCTTTGTACATTTTTACTAAGTTTTTTAGAATCTAGCAACTCTAGCTCAGCATATTTATTAAGTGTCTTCCTATTTTCAGGGCCCCTTTGTTTTTTTATTATACCTAGCCTTATTTCATCCATATATTTATTCTGTTTTTCGATTAAATTTTTTTCCACTTGCTTTTCTATATTATTTTGAACATATTTTTTTGCTAAACCTTCTGATATCCATTTATGAGTATCTTCCAAAGCCTCAAAAACATTTTTTTCATCAGGAATTATTTCTATTCCCTTACCATCGCTTATTATTTTATTTAATGCATATAACCTTCTATATTCATCATTGCTGTCTATATAATCTTGAAGTTTAAATTTTATAACTCTTGCTCTTATAGTTTTTTCATCTAATACTTTTTTTACAATTTCAAATAGTACATTTAATTGCATATCTAAAGGTAAAATATTAGATGAATCTTTATCAAAATCATTAATAAATTGTGATTTCACAATTATCCTCCTTATTGTTCTTCAACAACAACCTTAATTTTTGTAGAAATCTCTGGGTATACCTTAACCTCTACTTCATAAGTGCCTAGTTGTCTTATTACATCTACCACTATCTTCTTTTTATCTATATCTATATTAAAATTCCTCTTTAAAGCTTCCGATATATCCTTACCTGTAATGGATCCAAATAATCTTCCATTTTCTCCTGATTTAACTTTTAATCTTATTTCTTTTCCTTTTATATCATTAGCTATCCTTTGTGCTTCTTCAATTTCTGCAAGTTTCTGTCTTCTCTCTGCTTCTTTTTTATTATTTAAAATATGCATATTTGCTTCGTTAGCTTCTATAGCTAGCTTTCTTGGAAATAAAAAATTCCTTGCATATCCATCGGATGAATTCACCACATCCCCCTTTTTACCTACACTTTTTACATCTGCTAATAAAATTACTTTCATTTCTCTTCACCTTCCATTAAGTATTTATCTATAGCATTTTCTAACTTTTCAACTGCTTCCTCAATTGAAACAGATTTAAGCTTAGCTCCAGCCATAGTCATGTGTCCTCCACCACCTAAAGATTCTAGTAGTACCTGTACATTTATATCACCTAAGGATCTGCCACTTATTAAAACTTCATCTCCTATTTTAACAAATACAAATGAGGAATGAATGCCTGTAATATTTAATAGCTCATCCGCTGCCTGTGCGGCTAATACAGAATCTTCTATTGTTGGCGGACATATAGCTATAGCTATTCCATTTGATACCTTAGCTGATTTTAATATTTCATATCTTTTTAGATAGGTATCCAAATCATCTGAAAATAATTTCTTAACATCTAAGGTATCTGCTCCTAATCTTCTTAAAAATGAAGCAGCTTCAAAAGTTCTAACACCTGTTTTAAAATAAAAATTCTTTGTATCAACACATATTCCTGCAAGTAATGCCTCTGCTTCAATACTCTTTAATTTAGGCTTCTCTACCATATATTGTATCATTTCTGTAACCAGCTCTGATGTTGATGAAGCATAGGGCTCTATATAACTTAAAAGCGCTCCTTCTATTGAATCAGTAGATTTTCTATGATGATCTATTATTACTAGCTTTTTTACCTTTTCAACTACCTTCATATTGTCTACATATCCTTTGCTATGAACATCTACTAATATTAAAATGCTATCTTCATCTATATTGTCTAATGCTTTAAAGCTATCTATAAAAGTATTGCCATATTCCTTTTCTGATTTAAGTCTTTCCATCATAGGTTTAATGCTATTATTTATTCCATCTAATATAATATAACATTCTTTATTTAAAAGTTTAACAGTGCTATATATTCCAACAGCAGATCCTAAACAATCTATATCTGCATTTACATGTCCCATTATAAATACCTTATTGCTTTCATTAATTAAATCCACTAATGCATGAGCTATAACCCTTGCTCTTACCTTAGTCTTTTTTTCAACTTCCTTTGTCTTTCCTCCATAAAAAGCTAGCCTTTCTCCACTTTTTACTACTGCCTGATCTCCTCCTCTGCCTAAAGCTAATTCTTTAGCAGATGCTGCATAACTTTGGTTTTCTAATGGGGTATTTCCTCCCCTTCCTATACCTATGCTTAATGTTACAGTAAGCTTGTTTCCCATGTTTATTTCTCTTACAGAATCCAATATATCAAATTTTTTTTCCATTTCCTTTTGTATATACTTATCTTGTATAGAAAGTATATACTTACTAGATCCATATTTTTTTAACATGGCATTTAAACTTTGAGCATAACTATTTATATTTCTTTCAATTTCCGCAATAATTAAAGGTTTTTTATCCTCTTCTGTAGTTTTTATAACATCATCTAAATTATCTACTTCTATAAGCATTACGGTTTCTTTATTTTCATCTATACTTTTTACTACATTATACATGTCAGTTATATCACACAAATAAACCAATATTATTTTATCTTTAGTTCCTTTTCCTTTATCAGTTTCAATTATATTAGTATATATATCATAATAATTATTCATTATATGTGCACATTTAATATGACTCTTTCTACCATCTAATACTTGCTTTAAATTAAACTCATTAATAACTTCAGTAATATTCTTCTCTAATACATCTTTACCCTCAATTGTTAATGAAAAGTTTTGGTTATACCATAATATATTACCATTTTCCCCTACAATGATCATAGGTAGAGGTAATTTTAATAATGTATTTCTTGTAGCATCATCCATTTTAGCTGAAAAATTCTCAATGAACTTTTTCCATTCTGTTTTTCTTGTTTTATTATTTTTTATATTGTATATAACCAATATTGAATAAAGGGATATTGCTAATATTCCTAATTCAGTATTGTAATACATAAGGGTTAATATAAGAACTGCTATTATTAACATATATCTCTTATTAGATGTAGTAAAATAATTATATTTATTATCCATAACAAGCCCTCGCTATTTTGCTCCTAATTTTCTATTTGGATCTAATTTTCTAAAATCAAGTATTACATCTGCTAACCCAAGCATAAAATATATCATTGCTAATGGAGAGAATAAAGTGAAAAGTATTATAAGCACTATAAAACCTTTACCTAAGTTAAATTTGTTTCTTAAATAATAAACTGCCACTGATAAGCCATTAATTAAAAAAGCATATTGTAATAATAATTCAGATGAACTTAATATATATTCTCCACCTTTTATATTCTGCCTTACAAGCAATACGCCTAAAAGCAAAAACATTGCTAAAATAGTGGCTACTTTTACATTTATATATATCTCTGTAAATTTAGGTATTCCTTTTATATTATAACCCAATTTTCTAAGTATAAGCCTTGTAATAATATAAGTTAAATATGCAAATATAATTGAAGATACAATTAAAATAGCTGGCGTTAATTTTAATATAAAATCTGCATTCATCATCTTTAAAGAATCTAAAAGTGGTTTTAGCTGTTCTTGACTTACCCCGACTTTTTTATAAAAATTTATTGCCATATTAAAAGACTCATTAATTGCTTTTACCATTTCTTCAACAAATGCATTTATATTGCTTCCCGTTATTAATTTTATATATACAAAAATGTCTATTGTAGTGCCAATAAAAAATGCTGATGATAAAAGTACTAACGTGGTTGAAATTTTTTTATCATTTTTTATACAATAACCCAAACTCATTCCAGCAAGTCCAAACATAATAGCCGATGTTAACCCCGAAAGAGGATTATATGTCATTCCTACCAAAATTCCACTTACCACTATAGAGATAATTGTAACTTTTGCATTGTGCCTTAAATATAGCACAGTAACAGGTATGGGAAGTATGAACTTTCCTAAGATAGAAAATATGGGCAAGTAAATGCTCATTAAAGCTAAAATTACAATTAAAGTTGTGATAATACCTGCCTCTACTATGCTTTTTGTATTATAAACTCTATTATTCATATTTTCCTCCATCATTGTCTTTCTTTAAGATGAGCATAAAGTCTACTTAAGTCTTTCCCTTCTTTTTCTATTTCATCATCTTCAACAATACCCATCTTTAATTTTTTCTTTATGTTTTCATCTACTGCAGTGTATGAATACCCTAATCTCTCCGCTAATATATACAAAACAATTATTGCCCCGGAAATACAATCGAGTATAGCCCCTTGAGCTATATTACTCCCTCTGGTTAATAGTTTAAAAAAATCTCCTATTATACATAAAAGTTCTGCCTTAAGTTCCTCTATTACCTGTATATTCCTCATTATATTAAACCCATCCTTTTTCATGGAAACCTCCCCTTTTAAACCATATATATATTTATAATATTATCACCTATCCATTTCTTATAATATCCATTTTATTTTGTATATACCTTAATTATATGTTTACTATCAATATTTTACAATATAAAATTAAAAGGGTCTATTCTATTACGCTAATTAAAATAGGCCCCCTAAATCCAAGAACTCTGTTTATAAAAAAAAGGAAATGCGTAACATTCCCTCTTATGTTTATATGAAATTAATTATTCTGTTGTAAATGGTAATAATGCTATATTTCTTGCTCTCTTTATAGCATCAGTTAATTCTCTTTGATGCTTAGCACAGTTTCCAGAAATTCTTCTAGGAAGAATCTTTCCTCTTTCTGTTATATATTTTCTTAATTTATTTATATCTTTATAATCAATACATTCTGATTTATCTACACAGAAAGAACAAACCTTCTTCTTTGCTCTTCTCATTCTTGCTCCGCCTTTTCTTGCACCAGCGTCTCTTCCAGTTTCTCTACTCATTTCATTCCCTCCTTACACTTAAAATGGAATCTCTCCATCATCTACTGGTGTGATATCATCACCATAAGATCCACTATCAAACCCTGATGATGGATTAGATTTAAATCCTTCATTTTGAGATTCACCGGGTTGCTTATTTCCCCATTCTAGGAATTGAACTTCGTCCGCAACTACCTCAGTGACATATCGTCTTATTCCATCTTTTCCTTCATAATTTCTTGTTTGAATTCTACCACTAACTCCAATAAGCTTTCCTTTACTCATGTAGTTTGCCGTAGACTCGGCTTGTTTTCCCCATACTACTACAGGGATAAAATCAGCCTCTCTTGTACCGTCTTTAGAAAATCTTCTATCTACGGCCAATGTAAAGGTGGTAACAGCTGTCCCAGCACCAGGAGTAAATTTAAGTTCTGGGTCCTTGGTTAATCTACCAATTATAACAACCTTATTCATTAAAACACCACCTATTTTTCATCTTTAACAATGATATGTCTGATAACTGAATCATTGATTCTAAATAATCTGTCTAATTCCTTTGGCAATTGTGGTTCAGCAGAAAAGTTCACTAATGTATAGTAACCTTCATTAACTTTTTCTATTTCATAAGCAAGCTTTCTCTTGCCCCATAAATCAACGTTTTCTACTACTCCACCAGCATTTTCAATAACACCCTTAAATTTATCAACAGCAGCATTAACAGCTTCCTCGTCTAATGATGGATGTAGTATAAATATTGTTTCATATTTTCTCATTAGAATTCACCTCCTCCCCTTGGACTAACGGCTGTGGTTTCCACAGCAGGGACTACGAAACATTTTATCACTAAAGAAAATAAAAAGCAATATGTTTTTATTTATTATTTTCTAATTCTTCACCAGTTTTGATTACTTTTTTCATATCTTTTTCGAATTTACTTCTTTCAAGCATTATGATTCTACTACATCCGCAGCATTTTATTTTAATATCTGCTCCCATTCTTATTATTTTCCATTCTTTACTTCCACAAGGGTGGGTCTTTTTCATTTCAACTATATCTCCAATATTAAAAACTTTAGCCATACTATTCCTCCTTTGATATTCTTATCATTGGGTATGCTCTTCTTATATTTTCTTTATCAAGCTCATCTTTTATTTTTTTTCTTAGTTCTATTTCTACATCCCATTGTGTCATAGGTTTAGCCTTTCCAACTATTCTAATTGTAGTACCTGTTTCTTTGAGCTGAGTTATCCCCAAAACATCAGGCCCATCAACTACGTTTTTATTTTCCTTTTTAAACTTCTCACAGGTTTCCTTTATTACTAAAATTGCCTTATCTGCATTTTCATCATTAGCTATATCTATGTCCACTAATATTCTAATGTTACCCCTGGAATGATTTGTAACCTCCCTAATAGAACCATTAGGAATTATATATAGATCTCCATTGAAATCTCTTATTCTTGTAATCCTCAGTTCTATACTTTCGACAATTCCACCTTTATCTTGTATGGTTACATAATCTCCCACAGCATATTGATCCTCAAATAATATAAAAAATCCATTTATTATATCCTTTACAAGGTTTTGTGCCCCAAACCCTATAGCTACACCACCTATACTTGCAAAGGTCAATCCTTGTATACCAAAAAGTATTTCCGTAATTATAAATATCCCAAAAAAGTAAACAGAATATTTAAGTATACTTTTTGAAACAGCACCCAAAGTCTTAGATTTTTTCTCATCTAGTGAAAATCTCATTTTACTTTGTTTTTCAACAAATCTATTTATAATTTTATTTCCTATTTTTATTATTATATACATTAATATAAGTACAATAATAACTCTTATTATATCACCTATAATGTTATTAATGGATTTGTATATATCCTCTTTTTTTATAAAATCTAAAAGCTTAGACCACTGTATATTGAGCAAAAATACTTTATCCCTCATTAATATAGTTAATTCACCTCATTATTTTAATTTTTATTGTCTATGTTTAAATATATAGTCTATAAGAGGAGTCTTCCTCTACATAAATATTTTTTATTTTAATTTTACCCTGTTCTTTAAGTTTTACAATCTTTTCTACATAAGGGTTTTCTATTCTTATGCCTATGCCGCAACTTTTAGTTATACTTGTGGGAGTAGGCATAATTACTAAGGGAATGTTATATCCCTTTAGCACATTCTCACCTTCCATAGCTTCCAAAGTATTATTAAAAATTAAAAGATAATAATTATCCAATTTCATCCTCCATACATTATAATTTTATAGTGTTATTAGAATTACCCATTTTTTCTACTATAGTGTACATATTTGATATCTCTCCAACTTCTAGCTTATCCTTTAAATTATAATAATCTAAACACATTCCACAACTCAATATATTAGAACCCCTTTCTTGAAGTTTTGTCAGACTATCTAATACCTCTGAACCTTTAGTAGTTAGCAATACTCCACTATTTAAAAATATTATATTTTCAGGTATTTTATCACTTTCTGATAATGCAAACATATAACTCTTCATTAACATTGTTCCTAGTTCCTTACTACCTTCTCCAAATTCATTAGTAGAAATAACTAAGGTAACTGTCCCGTTATTAAAACTTATATCTTCACATTTACACTGTAATTCTTTATTTGCAATTATTCTATAATATCCTTCCCTTTGTTCTTTCAACTCTACTTTATATCCAATATTTTTGCAATATTTTAATATATTATTTTTTGCAATTTCATTGTCAACTATTATTTCTCCTTCACCCTCATTAATAGACTCAAAGTATTTTTTTGTTTGAATCACTGGTTCAGGACACTTTAATCCCCTACAATCTATAATTTTACTCATTTAATATTCCTCCATAATGCAATTTTAAAATTTTATTCTATAGTATATAATGTAATATTATACTATAATTATAGCAAATACATGATAAAGATAATAAATTTATAACTAATATTTTAAATTTGTTACTTATAAGGGAGCTGATTGTTATAAAAGTATATTTAGACAATGCTGCTACTACTTTTCCAAAACCAGACTGCGTATATGACGGAATGTTATACTATATGAAAAACATTGGCGCAAGTTCTGGCAGAGGGGCTTATTCTAGTGCATTAGAAAGTAGTAGAATTGTATATAATTGCAGAAAAATAATAGGCGAATTTTTTAATTTTAACAAAATAGAAAACATAATTTTTACCTCTAATATTACTACCTCATTAAACATATTATTGAAATCCATAATAAAGGACAATTGGCATATAATAACCTCCTCAATGGAGCATAACTCTGTATTAAGGCCATTAAGCTCAATTTCAAAATTAAAGAATGTTGAGGTTGACATAATACAATGTTCTCCTAATGGAATAATCCCTATAGAAGAATTTAAAAAGAAAATAAAAAATAATACTAAACTTGTGGTAATGTCCCATGCTTCAAATATAATTGGTTCCATACAGCCATTAGAAGAAATAGGCCGCATATGTAAAGAAAAAGGTATATACTTTATTGTTGATTCTGCTCAAACTGCTGGAGTAATTCCTTTAGACTTCAGTAAATTAAATTGCAGTGCCTTAGCTTTTACCGGTCATAAAGGTCTATTAGGTCCTCAAGGAACTGGTGGTTTTATAATATCTGATGAACTAAATGAAGAAGCATTACCATTCATAGAAGGCGGCACAGGCAGCGATTCTGAGAATATATTTCAGCCTACATTTTTGCCAGATAAATTTGAAAGTGGAACTTTAAATACACCAGGTATAGCGGGATTATACTATGGAATAAATTTTATTAAAAATACAGGTATTGAATATATTCATGAAAAGGAAATATATCTATTTAAAGCATTTTTAGAAAAGTTAATGAACATGGATTTTATAAAAATTTATGGATATGACAAAAGTATTTCTTATGTTCCAACCATATCAATCCATTTTAAGGATATTGAAAATTCAGTGTTATCTTATATATTAGATAGTGAATTTGGTATAGAAACACGAACAGGTCTACATTGTGCTCCATTGGCACATAAAACCATTGGTACTTTCCCTAATGGAACTGTAAGGTTTAGTTTAGGATTTTTTAATACAATTGAGGATATAAACTATACTATAGATAGCTTATATAATATATGGAAAAGGAAGTGAATAAATGGATAGATTTATAGAAAAGTTTGATAAAATTATTCTTTTTTTTATTATATATACTCTTGTATTTTTAGTATTTTTTAAAGCCTTAAATTATGCATTACCCTTTGTACTAGCTTTTATTTTTTCTTTAATTCTAAAAAAGCCTACAGAATTATTAATTAGCAAATTTAAAATAAAAAAAGGCATTGCATCTTTAATTACTACTTTAATATTTTTTACACTTATAATACTACTATTATCTCTAGGAATAGCTTCTCTAACTAAGGAAGCTATTCAGCTAGGCAAAAACACTCAAAATTATTTATCTAATAATTCAAATAATATATATAATTTTTTTCAAAACCTAAATATCTATTATAATAATTTAGATCCATCAATAATTAATGCAATAGAAAATACTTTACTTAGTTCAGTATCTAAAATTTCAAATCTTACTATGTTAATTACAAGTAAAATTGTTCAAGGTGTAATTTCTTTTTTAACATATATACCGTATTTATTCATGGTTATATTATTTACATTGCTTTCAACCTACTTCTTTACTAAAGATCTTACATCTGCAAAAAACAAATTTTTAAGCCATGTACCAACAGATAATCCTGATAGAATGCAATACATCTTTGCTCAATCCAAAAAGATGCTTGTAAATTATGCATTATCTTATTTATTGGTTATAAGCATTACTTTTATTGAGACTTTACTTGGTTTTTCAATTCTAAAGGTGAAGTATGCAGTTATATTAAGTATAATTGCTGCAATTTTTGATATACTGCCTATTCTAGGGATAGGAGGAATCTATATTCCATTGGCTTTAATTTATATGTTTATTCAGAAAGATTATTTTACATCTTTCGGCATACTTATTTGGTATATAGTAGTAACAGTAGTACGGCAAATACTTGAGCCTAAAATAGTATCCTCTTCTTTGGGAATACATCCAGTTGCAGTTTTAGCATCAATTTTTATTGGCTTAAAAGTAAATGGCCTTTCAGGAATGTTCTTTTGTATATTTTTAGTAGTATTTTATAAGGTCTTAAAAAGCGTGGAAGTATTATAACTAAATGTATAAAAAACCTCCCCATGGATATAATTCCAAATGGGAGGTTTTTTTATGAAAGAAAAAATTGTTATTGATTCATCATTAAGCAATTCTGCTATAATATTAAGAGATACCTTATGTGAATATATACTACCTGTTATAAAATCTAAAAGAGAAATTATTTTTCTCTGTATAGGTTCTGATAGATCTACAGGTGATAGTCTTGGACCATTGGTAGGTCACAAATTACAGTTTTTATCAAGAGAAAACTTATATATATACGGAAATTTAAAAAGTCCTGTTCATGCTAAAAATATATGCGAAATTATCAGTAAAATCGAAAAGGAATTTAAGGACCCATATATTATAGCAATTGATGCTTGTCTCGGAAATGTTCAAAATATAGGTAAGATATGCATTGAAGAAAAACCTTTATCACCTGGCTCCGCAATGAACAAAAATTTGCCTCCAGTTGGCAATCTTAGTATAACCGGTATTGTTAATATTTCTGGGGCACTAGAATTTATGGTTTTACAAAACACAAGATTAAATACCGTAATGGAATTAGCTGATACAATTTCAAATGGTATTTATCATTCCATACTAAAAACTGTCGGCGGTAAAAAAACAGAAAAAACCATTTCCGACCATATTATATCAGATAATATATGATATAATAATAGCCAAGAAAATATTTGTTTAATTATCTTGGCTATTATTATATTACAAAGTATATAATCATATAAATGCGCTTTTGCTATTTACAATATTGAGCTATAAGTTCTATTATTAAGTATATATTCTATCTCATCTACACTTTTACATCCTATATCTACTATTAAAGTTCCATCCCTATTTATACTATTTTTCATACTTAATTTTGACAATCCACCATTTTTCAAATTACATATTATTGCATCACAAGTCTCATTATCTATTGAAGTAATTACCTTATATCCCCTTTCCTCCAATTCTTCCTTTATATATCTAAGCTCCTCTGTAACACATACCACCATAAAAAAACCTCCTTTTAGGTAATTTTACCCTAAGGGGGATTTTTTATTCATGTTTATACAGCTTTATTCATGGCATCTTTTAATACATAATTCTCTTCTTCTGAAAGTTCATACCTTGACAATCCTTTATCTATTGGCTTAGCATAGGTTGTACTTTCATTTCTTCCATAAATACCAGTGAGAATAATACCATCGTTTTTATTATCTAAAAAAGCTATAGAATAGCTTAAATCACTTCCTACATCTTCAAAAGCCCTATATCTCACTATTGATACTTTTTGCACACATGAATTTAATTTATTATTTAATGATTTATATAACTCATTCATGTGTTCTGTTTGTTCAGCTGCTTTATCTATTTTATCTAAATACATAGTAATAAGTTCCTCAATATTTTTATTATCAACCCCTCTCATAAACTTTCTATATTTATTTTCCAACCTATTAATAGACTTAGATTGTATAATTACTATAAAAAATAAAATAATTACCATCACTGCAAGTATTATGACAATTATAGTTTGAAGGTTGTTTATAATACTTAATATATTTTCCATGTATCTTTCCCCTTCCTATAATGTTTCACGTGAAACATTAGCTTAGTGTTTATATTATTATAGTTTTAATATATCTAGTATCCTTTGAAGATCTTCCTCTGAGTAATACTCTATTTCAATTTTCCCTTTATTTTTCTTAGTATTAAGATATACTTTCGTTCCAAATAACTCTTCTAATCTATTTTTTAGATCCATGTAATATGGATTATTAGATTTATTTTCTTTTTTCTTATTATGTGATTTTGTATTAGACAATTCTCGTATAAGTTTTTCTGTTTCTCTTACACTTAAATTCTCATCAATAACAGTTTGTGAAACTTTATATTGTAATTCATTATCCGTTAATGATAAGATAGCTCTACCATGACCTTCTGAAATAACCCCATCAATTAAGTAATCCTGAACTCTTTTATCTAAGTTTAATAATCTTAAACAATTAGCAATTGCTGTTCTTGATTTACCAATTCTTTTACTGAGATCTTCTTGGGTTAACTTAAAATCATCCAGAAGCTTTTTATATGCTTTTGCCTCTTCAATAGGGTTTAAATCTTGTCTTTGTATGTTTTCAATTAATGATATTTCTAACACATCTTTATCACTTAAATCCATTATTATTGCTGGAATATCCTTTAACCCAGCTAGCTTTGCTGCTCTCCAACGTCTTTCCCCTGCTACTATTGTGTAAACACTATTATCTTCCTTAACTATTATGGGTTGAATTAATCCATGTTCTTTAATCGATTGAGATAATTGAATTATCGCTTCTTCATCAAATCTTTTTCGTGGTTGTCCACTATTAGGCTTTATTAAAGCCATGGATAATTTATTTATATTATTATCATTAGGCACATCTTCATTAATTTCTTCAGGAATAAGAGCCCCTAAGCCTTTTCCTAATCCAGATTTTTTACTCATCCTTCTCTATTTCTGCCTCCTTAAAAATTCTTTAGTTAAACATTCATAGGCCTCTGCACCTTTACATTTTCCATCATATAAAAGAATAGGTAATCCAAAGCTTGGTGCTTCTGCTAATCTAATATTTCTAGGAATACTTGTTTCATATACTTTATCCTTAAAATATTTCTTTACTTCTGTAACGACATCAATTGAAAGGTTTGTTCTTCCATCGAACATACTCATTATAACCCCTTCTACCTCTAGTTCTTTATTTAGGGATCTTTTAACAAGCTGAATAGTATTAACTAATTGCCCTACTCCTTCCAAGGCATAAAATTCACACTGAATAGGTATTAGAACACTATTTGAGGCAACTAATGCATTTAATGTTAAGAGACCTAAAGATGGTGGACAGTCTATAAATATAAAGTCAAAATCGTCTTTAATTGAAGCAATTTTGTCCTTCAATATAGCTTCCCTATTATCGGTACCAATCAATTCAACTTCTGCTCCCGCTAACTCCATTGTAGATGGCGCTATATATAAATTACTTATAAGTTCACTTTGTTTAATTACATCTTTTATTGAAAGATCAGATGTTAATACATCATATATTGAAAGATTTAGTTTTCTCTTATCAATTCCTAAACCACTAGTAGTATTTCCTTGAGGATCTATATCTATTGAAAGCACTTTATACCCTTCCATACAAAGATAAGAACATAAATTTATATTAGTTGTAGTCTTACCTACCCCACCCTTTTGGTTGAAAATAGAAATAACCTTCATATACTTCTCCACCTACTTTTCTATGTAATAACCCCTTTACTATATTAATTATATAGTCATTAACATAATATTAAAAGTACTTTATAAAAATTTAATAGAAATAGGAACTTCTTAATGTAGAAGTTCCTTAATATTAGTTTCAATTAAAAATTGTTTCACGTGAAACAATCTATTTTTTAGGAATAGTAACAGTAATTTGTATTCTATCTTCTAATTCTTTGGATGTATATTGAGCCGTTACCCCATATTTATCAAATACTTGCTTTACTGTATTTATATAAACCTTAGGAGTAAATATTCCTTTAATCCTCTTTTTCCCATCCTTAGCTAAGTTGTTTTCAGTTATTTTTATCAATTCGTTTTCTATTAATTCTTCTGTTTTCTTTACATTTAAGTTCTTTCTTACAATTACCCTTAATACTTTCTTTTGTAATTCATCCGTTGGTAATTTCAATAAAGCTCTGGCATGTCTTTCAGTTAAATTATTTTCTAATAATATTTTTCTGACGTCCGGTGACAGCTTAAGTAATCTTATTTTATTGGCTATAGTTGATTGTTTCTTACCTATAAGCTCTGCCAGTTGTTCTTGAGTGTAATTATGTTCTTTTATTAGATTATAGTAAGCTTCAGCTTCTTCTAAAAAATTCAAATCTTCTCTTTGTATATTTTCTAACAATGCAATAGCTGCAGATTCTTTATCTGTCACATCAACGATTATAACGGGTACTTCTTTTAACCCAATTTTTTTAGCAGCTCTTAATCTTCTTTCTCCTGCAACAAGTTCAAATCTATTTTCTCCCATTTTTCTTACTGATAGAGGTTGGATTATACCATAGCTTTTTATTGATTTAGCTAACTCATCTATAGCTTCTTCATTAAATATCTTTCTTGGCTGATATACATTAGGAGAAATTAGCTCTGCACTTATATACTTTACATTCTCTTCCATAACTAACCATCCCTCTTATGCTTTCCTTTAATTAACAATTCTCCAAACTTATTTAAAATCCTTCTTTATTTTATAATATTTCTATGACAAATTGCTACAGAATAAATACTATTATTTAATTGGACTTTTTGCCGCAGTACCTGCTTTTCTGGGATACTTTTGCGGAGTATTTTTTATTTTCTTTATTACTACTAAATTATGTTGTAAATCACTTTCCTCTATTTGCACCTTTATAATATCCTCAATTTTACCACCTAACGTTGATATAGCATTTTCCCCTTCTTTTATTTCCTCATCTATAGCCGGTCCTTTCATAGCAACAAAATATCCACCTAATTTTACATAAGGTATACAAAATTCACTTAATACTGCTAAATTTGCAACAGCCCTTGAGACAACGGCGTCAGATTTCTCTCTGTATTCTTCTTTTCTCGAATAGTCCTCAGCTCTTCCATGCAAAGTAGTAATATTAGTTAAAGCTAATTCATTTACAACTTCATTAAGAAACTTTATTCTTTTATTTAGAGAGTCCAATAGGACTATTTCTTTACTACTATCTATAATTTTCATTGGTATCCCAGGGAATCCAGCACCTGTACCAATATCCATTATTTTTTTGCATTCTTTTAATGGAGAAAATTTATAAATTTTAATACTATCTATAAAATGCTTTTTTATAATGTCTTCATCTTCTGTTATAGCAGTAAGGTTGATTTTTTCATTCCACTCTTTTATCAAATCTTTATATTTAATAAAATTATTGTATATTTCTTCATCAAAACTTATGCCAATATCTATACATGCAGAACTCAAAAGATCATAATATTGCATATTATACCTCCGATATATAAAATATTAAATTTATTCATTGTATTTTTTAGATTTATGCTCCAAATAAATTAGAAGTACAGATACATCTGCTGGAGATACTCCTGATATTCTAGAAGCCTGACCTATATTCATTGGTCTAATCTTATTTAATTTTTGTATAGCTTCTATTCTTAATCCATGTACATTACTATAATCAATATTTTCAGGAATAATTCTTTTTTCAAATTTTCTATATTGCTTAACCTGCTCTAACTGCTTCTCTATATATCCTTCATATTTTGACATAGTATTTACTTCTTCTTGTACATCAAATGATAATTCCGGTCTTTCTAAATCTAAAATCTGTACTTTAAAATAATCGAGTTCTGGTCTTTTTATCAATTCATATAAACTAATAGGTTTTTTAAGTTCAGTAGAGTTTAAGGATACTAAAAACTTATTAACTTCCTTTTTATTTGTTATTTGAAGATTTTTTATTCTCTCTATTTCTTTTTCGATTGATTTTTTTCTTTCTAAATACTTGTTATATCTTTCTTCACTTACAAGTCCTACTGAATGTCCAATTTCTGTCAGCCTTAAATCTGCATTGTCTTGTCTTAAAAGCAGTCTATACTCTGAACGTGATGTCATCATTCTGTAAGGCTCATTAGTTCCTTTAGTTACTAAATCATCTATTAATACACCTATATAGGCATCTGATCTATTTAAAATAATCGGTTCCTTACCTTTAACCTTCATAGCTGCATTTATACCTGCTATTAGTCCTTGAGATCCAGCTTCTTCATAACCTGAACTTCCATTAATTTGACCTGCCCCAAATAATCCTTCAATATCTTTAAATTCCAATGATAATTTTAATTGTTGAGGATCTATACAATCATATTCTATAGCATAGGCTGTTCTTAAGAACTCAACATTTTCAAGCCCAGGGACAGTTCTATACATAGCCACTTGAACATCTTCAGGCATAGAACTGGACATTCCACCAACGTATAATTCATCTGTATTTTCCCCTTCTGGTTCTATAAATACCTGATGTTTTTCCTTATCGGGAAATCTCATAACCTTATCTTCTATTGAAGGACAATATCTTGGTCCAATTCCTTCTATAGAACCATTATATAAAGGTGATCTATTGATATTATTTCTTATAATATCATGAGTATTTTCATTTGTATAAGTTAAATAACAGGAAACTTGATCCCTTTCTAAATTATCACTCATAAAAGAAAAGGGAACTATTCTGTCATCACCTGGCTGTTCAATCATCTTTGAAAAATCTACAGTTTTTGCATTAATTCTAGCGGGTGTTCCAGTTTTAAATCTTCTTAGTTTTATTCCTAAATCTAAAAGGCATTGTGATAAATCATTTGCAGGAAATAAACCATTAGGTCCGCTGCTGTAACTTATATCTCCTATAATTACTTTCCCCTTCAAGTAAGTGCCTGTGGCTAATATAACTGTCTTTGTAATATAATAGGCTCCATTTTTGGTTAATACTCCTTTAACTTTACCATTCTCTAAATCTATAGAAATTACCTCTATTTGCTTTAATGTTAGGTTTTCCTGCTTTTCAAGTATATTTTTCATTCTTTCAGAATATCTTCTTTTATCCGCCTGTGCTCTTAGAGAATGTACAGCAGGTCCCTTAGAAGTGTTTAGCATCCTTGATTGTATGAAGGAGTGATCTATATTTATTCCCATCTCTCCACCTAATGCATCTATTTCTCTAACTAAATGACCCTTAGCTGTACCTCCTATATTGGGGTTACATGGCATTAAAGCTACACTATCAAGATTTATAGTACACACTAAAACCTTACAACCAATTCTTGCAGCAGCGAGTCCTGCCTCGCAACCAGCATGGCCTGCTCCAACTACAACTACATCATAATCTCCCGCATAATATTTCATTCTTTTCTCCCTACTTTCCTAAACAAAATTCTGAGAATATTTTATCAATAATATCTTCTTCCAAGGTTTCTCCAGTAATTTCACCAAGTGTTAACCATGCATTTCTAATATCTATAGAAGCTAAATCTATAGCAAGGGTATTGGTTAAAGTATCCATAGCTGACTTGCAGCTTTCCTTTGCTCTGATTAAAGCCTCCTTGTGTCTTGTATTAGTTATTATAACATCTCCAGATTTTACTTCTCCATTGAAGAATAAATCCTTTATACATTGCTTAAGTTTTTCAATTCCTTCTCCAGTCTTTGCTGAGGTTTCTATTATATATTTAGAATTTAATTCTTTCAGCTGATTTGTATTTATCCTACATCCTAAATCTCTTTTATTTAAAAGAACTATGTATTTTTTATCTTTTATATAATCTATTATTTCATAGTCTTCATTGTCCAATTCTGCACTTGAATCCAACATAAGAATAACTAAATCTGATTCATTTATTTTTTCTTTTGATTTCTGAACACCAATTTTTTCAACGATATCTTCTGTTTCTCTAATTCCTGCTGTATCTACTATTTTTATTGGCACACCATCTAGGTTTATATATTCCTCTATAACATCTCTTGTAGTTCCAGGAACCTCAGTAACTATCGCCCTTTTTTCCATTAGAAGTGCATTCAATAATGATGATTTTCCAACATTGGGTTTACCAACAATAACTACATTTAGCCCTTCTCTAAGAATCTTCCCCTCATCTGCTGTATCTAATAGTCTATCTATATCTTTTTCTATTTCCATTAAATCCTTTTTTACTTCATTTCCCGTAATTTCTTCTAAGTCTTCCTCTGGGAAATCAACAGTAGCTTCTATATGTGCTATGATTTGAAGTAATTTATTTCTTAAAGAATTTATTTCCTTAGAAACTCTTCCTTCAGACTGTAAAACTGCTGATTTCATTGATAATTCAGTTTTAGATCTTATTATATCAATAACCGCTTCTGCCTGACTCAAATCAATTCTTCCATTTAAAAAAGCTCTTTTTGTAAATTCTCCAGGCTCTGCAAGTCTTCCGCCAGCTTTTATAACTTCTTGCAATACTTTTTTTGTAGGTGTAACTCCGCCATGACAGTTTATTTCAACTGTATCTTCCGCTGTAAAACTTCTAGGACCTTTCATGAAGCTTACTAAAACTTCATCTAAAATATCTCCCGTTTCCTTTTCTATAATATGCCCATATCTCATAGTATAAGGCTTCATATCGCTTAAGTTTTTTCCATTCTTAGCTTTAAAGATACTATCTACTATACCTAAGCACTTATCTCCTGAAACCCTAATAATTGAAATTCCGCCTTCACCTAATACTGTTGACACCGCTGCTATAGTATCAAATTCTTTCATATTTTTACACCCCTTATTGTTACAGCTTTTTTATTACTATAAATTTAAAAAGAAAGCCATCATTAGGCTTTCTTTAAATCTACAACTACTCTTCTATAAGGCTCCTCACCTTCGCTATAGGTTTCAACATAGGGATCATTTTGAAGAACAGAGTGAATTATTCTTCTTTCATATGGATTCATTGGTTCTAATTTTATAACTTTTCCTGTTCTCTTTGCCTTATTAGCTATCTTTATAGCAAGCCTTTTTAAAGTTTCTTCCCTTTTTTGCCTATAGTTCTCCGTATCTAATAGCACCCTCTTGTATTCATTTTCATGATCCTTATTTACTGCAAGACTAACTAAATATTGAAGTGCGTCTAATGTTTCTCCTCTATATCCTATAAGTATACCCATATCTGGTCCCGTCATAGAAATTTTTAAAACCTTTTCTTCTTCTTTAACTGTTATTTCCGCCTCTACTCCCATGTTTTTTAAAATTTCTTTTAAAAATGCCTTTGCTTCATATCCATAATCTTTTTTTACAGTTACTCTAACCTTTGCAGGTCTTGCTCCAATTAATTTAAATAGCCCCTTACTGCCTTCATCAAGGACTTGAACTTCTACCTTATCTTGTGTTACATTAAGCTCTTTTATCGCATTACTAACAGCATCCTCTACTGTCTTTCCCGTCATATCTATTGTCTTCATACCGTAAACACCCCCTAGGCATCATTTTCTGCCATGTGTTTTTCTTCTAACTTCTTAGTAAAAATCGTTTGACCCATCTGAATTAAGTTACTTACCACCCAATATAAAACTAGTGCAGATTTCAACTTCCAGCTGATTACTATCATAAATAATGACATATATAAATTCATAGCAGACGCTTGCTTAGACTGAGGATTGTTATCACCAGGATTATTCATAAGAATTCCTGCATAATATTGTGTAGCACCTGAAAGAACGGCAAGAATAACATCTGGTTTAGCCAAATCTTTTATCCATAGGAAACTAACACCACTTATTCCACTTATATTATTAAACACATAATACAAAGCCAATAATATTGGCCACTGAATAAGTAATGGTAAACACCCTCCAAAAGGACTTACTCCCTTATCTTTATAAAGTTTCATCATTTCCTGCTGAGCTCTTTGAGGGTCATTTTTATATTTATCCTGTAACTTTTTTACATCAGGCTGAATCTTTGTCATTCTAATACTTGATCTTATTGATTTTATATTAAGAGGTACGAGTATTATTTTTATTATTAATGTAACTAGAATAATAGTTATTCCATACGAGTAATTTGGATTTGTTATTAAGTTAGCTACTAGTTTGTGCACATAAACAAAAAATTGAACTAACGCATTATTTAGATGACTCATCATAAACCTCCAGACATTTTATTTAACAGGATCATATCCACCTTTATTAAAGGGATTACATCTTAAAATTCTCCAAAAAGCCATAAATCCACCCTTTAATACACCATACTTTGATATAGCATCTATTGCATATTGGGAACAAGTTGGGTAAAATCTACAACAAGGTCTTTTAAGAGGTGATATGTATTTTCTATAAAATTTAATTAGATAAATTAAAATTTTTTTCAACTATTATATAAGCCTGCCTTTTTAAATAAATTAATTAATGAAGTTTCTATTTCATTATAGCTCCTATCTTTGGAAGTTGTTCTTGCTATAACTACCAAGTCATAACCTTTTTTAAAACTTTCAAAATTAAGTCTATAGCTTTCCTTGATCAATCTTCTCACTCTATTTCGTATTACACTTTTTCCTACCTTTTTACTAACTGATACTCCAAATCTATTAAAATCATTCCTATTATTTTTATAAGTATATAGCACTAACAAATTATTAGAAAAAGACTTACCTTTTCTGTATACTACTCTAAACTCTGCATTCTTTCGTAATTTGTATTTCTTCATACTTATACTCCTTTTTTTCTGCAATTGCAGAAAAAGGCCACAAATAGCGGCCTTATGCTGTCAATCTCTTTCTACCTTTTTGTCTTCTTCTCTTTAAAACATTTCTACCTGCTAAAGATTTCATTCTTTTTCTAAAACCATGTTCTTTTTTTCTTTGTCTTTTTTTTGGTTGGTATGTCATAAACATCTACAATACACCCCCTTCTCGCCAAATGATTTTTATATAGCAATTGCCTTACTATCCAATTATAGTTTTACTATTAAATTATATATTCACAACTCTTTAATGTCAAGAAAAAGGCTATTGCTAATATTTTTAATTATTTTTTGTGGATAACTTCTTGAATACCCTTATAGGTTTTGATATTATTAATAAAGGGTTGTTGATAACTTAATTTGTTTTAAAAGTTATCAACAGCTGTTGATAACTTTGTGCATAACTTGTTACTTGTTATTTATAATTTTATTTTTTTATTATATTATATCCAATATCCAACATTTATTCATAGGTTGATAATGTTATTATTTAATTATTCACATATGTTTATAACCTCTATACAAAGAAAATATCAACTAAAATTATAAACATGTGAATATTTTTTTTAATAATTGTCAAGAAAAACTAATAATGTTCATAAATATTTATACATATTGTTAATTATTATAAACTTGAACTGGAGGATAAAAAATGAGTACCCAATTGAAAGATATCTGGGAAAAAACTTTAAACATCATAAAAGGAGAACTTACAGAAGTAAGTTTTAATACCTGGATAAAAAGTATTGTACCAGTAAAAATTGAAAATAATTCCTTATTTTTATGCGTTCCAAACGATTTTACCAGGGGCATACTCAATAGTAGATATAAAGATCTTATTATAAATGCTTTAAAATTAATTACTTCAAAAAAATATAATGTAGAATTTTTTATTGCTTCTGAGGATGCACCAGATTTGGAAACAAAAAATAAACAATCAGATACTATTTCAAATACTACTGCTAATGTAGTAGTAAATGATGAAATGTCCACTATGCTTAATCCTAAATACACTTTTGATTCTTTTGTTATAGGAAATAGTAATAGATTTGCACATGCAGCCTCACTTGCTGTAGCAGAAGCCCCTGCAAAGGCTTACAACCCACTATTTATATATGGAGGAGTTGGATTAGGAAAAACCCATTTAATGCATGCTATAGGACATTACGTTCTTCAAAATAATCCAAGGTCTAAAGTTGTATATGTATCTTCTGAAAAGTTTACAAATGAACTTATAAATTCAATAAAAGACGATAAAAATGTTGAATTTAGAAATAAATATAGGAATGTGGATATACTTTTAATAGATGATATACAATTCATAGCAGGAAAAGAAAGAACTCAGGAAGAATTTTTCCATACTTTTAATGCTCTATACGAAGCAAATAAACAAATTATACTGTCAAGTGACAGACCACCAAAAGAAATCCCTACATTAGAAGATAGATTACGTTCAAGGTTTGAGTGGGGTCTTATAGCTGATATACAAGCTCCTGATTTTGAAACAAGAATGGCCATATTAAAGAAAAAAGCGGATGTTGAACATTTAAATATACCTAATGAAGTAATGGTGTATATTGCAACTAAAATTAAATCCAATATAAGAGAACTAGAAGGTGCTTTAATAAGAATTGTGGCATTCTCATCCCTAACAAATAAAGAAATAAGTATAGATCTAGCTTCTGAGGCGTTAAAAGATATAATATCAAATAAACAATCTAAACAAGTTACTATAGAGCTAATTCAAGATATAGTGTCAAGTTATTTTAATTTAAGGGTAGAGGATTTTAAATCTGCAAGAAGAACAAGAAATGTAGCCTTTCCAAGGCAAATAGCTATGTATCTTTGTAGAAAATTAACAGATACTTCCCTTCCTAAAATAGGAGAAGAGTTTGGAGGGAGAGATCATACCACAGTAATCCATGCTTATGAAAAAATTTCTACTAACTTAAAAGAAGATGAATCACTTCAAAATACCATAAATGAATTAACAAAAAAAATAACTCAAAAATAGTTAACAATTGTTTATTATTTCTTTATAATATGCTGTGGATAATTAAAAATATATTTTTCTATCTTAATAATGTGGATAATAGTATACTTTTGTTGATTACTTATCCACAATTATTTTTTCTCGTAAATTCAATATTTTCAATGGCTGTATCGGTTATCAACAAATTCACAGCCCCTACTACTATTACTACTAAAAATTTATATATCTACTCTATCTATATGAATAATTTACAATGTGGATTATTAAGGAGGTCAAAATATGAAAATAACATGTGAAAAAAATATATTACAAGACGCTATTTCAATAGCTCAAAAAGCTGTTACTGGGAAATCAACTATGCAAATTCTTCAGGGAATATTAATAAACGCTAAAAATAACTCAGTAATATTTACAGGTTCGGATATAGATCTAAGCATTGAAACCAAAATAAAAGCAGACGTATCTGAAGAAGGATCAATTGTAGTAGACGCTAAACTATTTGGTGAAATAATAAGGAAACTTCCTAATGATATTATTGAAATAAGCACAGGAAATGATAATACGATTGAAATAATATGTCAGAAATCAAGATTCTCTCTTGTACATATGAATCCATCTGATTTTCCAGAGTTAACAAACATAAATGAAAATAGTATGTTTTCAATACCTGAAAAAATATTAAAATCTATGATAAAATCTACTATTTTTGCTACAGCTCAAGAAGAAACAAGACCAATATTAACAGGGGTTTTATTTGAGATAAAAGATAAGAAATTTAATTTAGTAGCATTAGATGGTTATAGATTAGCAGTTAGATCTGAATATATAGATAGTGATAATTCTATCAATGCAGTTATTCCCGGAAAAACTTTAAATGAAGTTGCAAAAATATTAGAAGATGGAGATAGCAATGTTAATATAACATTTACACCAAACCATATTTTATTCAGCATAGGTGAGACAAAAATAATATCCAGATTATTAGAGGGAGAATTTATAAGATACAATTCAATAATTCCAGAAGAATATAATTTAAAAGTTACTGTAAAGAGGACTGAATTATTAAACTGTATTGAAAGAGCTTCTCTTATGGGTAAAGAAGGAAATACAAGTTTAATAAAATTAAATATAGAAGAAGAGAACATGATCATAACATCTAATTCTCAATTGGGAATGGTAAGAGAAGAGGTTAGCATAATATTGCAAGGACAGCCGTTACAAATTGCATTTAATTCAAAATATTTAATAGATGCATTAAAGATAATGGAGGAAGAAGAAATAGTTATGGAATTATCAAGCAGTGTAAGTCCTTGTGTAATAAAAAATAAAGAACAGGATAATTGTACTTATTTAGTTCTTCCTGTTAGATTATTAAATAATTAAGGAGAGAGTAGTTTCATGAAAGAAATAATGATTAACACAGATGTAATAAAGCTAGATGCTTTTTTAAAATGGTGTGGTGCTGTAGGCATGGGATCAGATGCTAAAATGATGATACAAGATGGTATGATCAAGGTTAATGGTGAAGTAGAATTAAGAAGAGGAAGGAAATTAGTCAAAGGAGATAAAATAGAAATTAATAAAGAAACTTATATAATAATATAATACTTTTATTATGTATAGCACAATGTATGGTTAAGTTAACAAATGATCTTATTGTACGTTGTGCATACTAATTTGTGCAAAAGATATATTATGATATAATTATAATAGGTGTTTTTATGTATATTAAATATTTACAATTAATTAATTTTAGAAATTATAATAAATTAAGTATAGAACTTGATAAAAATGTCAATGTATTTATTGGTGACAATGCTCAAGGGAAAACTAATATTTTAGAAAGTATTTATTATTCTAGTGTTGGTAAATCCCACAGAACTAATAAAGATAAAGAAATGATTAATTGGAATGCTGAAAGTGCTTATATTAAGCTATATGTGGTTAAAAACAGATTAGATAAAAAAATAGAAATAAAGATATTTAAAGAAGGGAAAAAAGGTATAAATGTAAATTCTATAAAAATAAATAAAATATCCGAGCTTTTGGGTATATTGAATGTGGTTATGTTTTCTCCTGAAGATTTAAAGATAGTTAAGGAATCACCTTCTTTTAGAAGAAAGTTTTTGGATATAGAATTATGCAAATTAAGCAACAAATATTATTATAATTTAGTGCAATATAATAAAGTGCTTAATGAAAGAAATGCGTTGTTGAGAAAAGGTGGAAAAGAATTTTTAAGTATAATAGAAATATATGATAAGCAATTATCTAAGTTTGGTGCCTTTATTATAAAAGAGAGGGAAAAATACATAGAAAAGATGAATGAAAAAGGAGTTATCATACATAATGATATAACTGCAGGAGCAGAAAACATAAGCTTTGGTTATTTATCATCTATAAAGGGAGAAAATGATATAGAAAGTGAGTTATTTAATGCCTTATATAAAAATAGAAAAAGTGATTTTGAAAAGAAAAACACATCAGTTGGTCCTCATAGAGATGACCTTTCTATAAAAATAAACCATGTTGATGTAAGGAACTTTGGATCTCAAGGGCAACAAAGAACAGCAACTTTAACTATAAAATTTTCCTCATTGGAAATAATTAAAGATATTACAGGAGAATATCCAGTTCTACTTTTAGATGATGTCTTATCTGAATTAGACTCAAAAAGACAAAAATATATTTTAAATTCTATTAAAAATATTCAAACTGTAATTACCTGTACAGGTTTAGAAAATATAAAAAACCATATAGAGGGGAATTATAAGATATTCAACGTGGTAAAAGGAAAATGTATTAATAATTAAAATATTATTCGGTTTATACACCAAGGGAGGAATTTTTGTGTTTTTACATTTAGGAGAAAATGTTGTAGTCCCTTTAAAAGATATTATTGGAATATTTGATATAGAAACATCCATGTATAGTTCTGATACAACACAGTTTTTGAGAATGGCTGAAGAAGATGGTTTTGTTCAGAGAATAACCAAGGAAAAACCTAAGTCTTTTATAATAGCAGAGGTAGATAAAAAAAGTAAAGTATTTCTATCACCAATTTCATCTGCAACATTAACTAAAAGATCAGAAACATTATATTATGAACCTTAAAATTAAGGAGGATAAATATGGTAGAAGAAAAAAAACAAAGCTATGATGAAAGCCAAATACAAGTATTAGAGGGTTTGGAAGCTGTAAGAAGAAGACCTGGAATGTATATAGGAAGCACAAGTGCAAGAGGACTTCATCATCTTGTTTACGAAATAGTTGATAATAGCATAGACGAAGCATTAGCAGGATTTTGCGATAAAATAGACGTATACATTCACAAAGATAACTCAATAACTGTTGTGGATAATGGAAGAGGTATGCCTGTAGGCATGCATCCTAAAATGCATAAGCCAACAGTTGAAGTTATAATGACAGTACTTCATGCAGGAGGAAAATTTGGTGGAGGAGGATACAAAGTATCAGGAGGTCTTCACGGGGTTGGAGCTTCTGTTGTTAACGCTCTTTCAGAGGTCTGCGAAATTGAAGTTGCAAGAGATGGTTATATATGGAGACAAAGATATGAGAGAGGTAAAGCAGTTACAGGGTTAGATAAAATAGGTGAAAGTAATGAACATGGAACTAAAGCTTATTTTAAACCAGATACAGAAATATTTGAAGAAATAGAATTTGATTATGACACTTTAGCTCAAAGATTAAGAGAGCTAGCCTTTTTAAACAAGGGTACAAAAATAAATTTAATTGATGAAAGAACAGAAAAAAGTGAACAGTTTCATTATGAAGGAGGAATAAAATCCTTTGTATCTTATTTAAACAGAAACAAAGTGGTTTTGCATCCTGAACCAATTTATGTAGAGGGAGAAAAGGACGATTGTATTGTAGAAATAGCCTTACAATATAACGATGGATACACTGAAAATATCTTTGCATTCGCCAATAACATAGATACAGTTGAAGGTGGAACTCATCTAGCAGGCTTTAAGACTGCATTGACCAGAGTATTTAACGATTATTCTAAAAGATTTGGTCATATTAAAGAAAATGATAAAAATTTATCTGGTGAAGATATAAGAGAAGGTCTTACTGCTGTAATTTCAGTTAAACTTACAGATCCTCAATTTGAAGGACAGACAAAGACTAAACTTGGAAACAGCGAGGTTAGAGGAATTGTTGATAGTATAGTAGGAGAAGGAGTAGGAAGCTTTCTTGAGGAAAATCCTCAAATAGCAAAAACAATTATAGATAAATCATTAATGGCTTCACGAGCTAGAGAAGCAGCTAGAAAAGCTAGGGAGTTAACTAGAAGAAAGTCAGTTCTAGAAAGCACTTCATTGCCAGGGAAATTAGCAGACTGTTCTTCAAAAGATCCTAGTGAATGTGAGATATATATAGTTGAGGGAGATTCAGCAGGTGGATCAGCAAAGCAGGGAAGAAATAGAAAATTTCAGGCCATACTTCCACTTCGCGGAAAAATAATGAATGTTGAAAAACAAAGACTTGATAAGATTCTTAATTCAGATAGTATTAGATCCATGATAACAGCATTTGGTGCAGGAATAGGTAAGGATTTTGATATAGAGAAGATTAGATATAATAGAATAATAATAATGACAGATGCAGATGTTGATGGTGCACATATTAGAACATTACTGCTTACATTTTTCTATAGATATATGAAAGAACTTGTTGAACAGGGACACGTATATATTGCACAGCCTCCATTATATAAAATAACAAAGAGTAAGAAAGAGCATTATGTTTATTCAGATAAAGAGTTAGAAAATATACTTAATGAAATTGGAGGAAGAGATAATAGTACAGATATTCAAAGATATAAAGGTCTTGGAGAAATGAATGCTGAACAGCTTTGGGAAACTACAATGAATCCTGAACAAAGGGTTTTATTAAAAGCAACTGTAGAAGATGCTATGGCAGCAGATGAAATATTTACAATTCTTATGGGGGATAAAGTTGAACCGCGTAGAGAATTTATACAGGAAAATGCTAAGAAAGTTGTAAACCTTGATATATAAAGGTGGAAGGTGTGAAACAGATGAGCAATGAAGGAAAGGTTTTGGAAGTAGATATAAAGCATGAGATGAAAAAATGTTATATAGACTATGCTATGAGCGTAATAGTAGGTCGTGCTCTTCCAGATGTAAGAGATGGATTAAAGCCTGTACATAGAAGAATACTTTATTCTATGTATGAATTAGGACTTTATCCAGATAAGGGATACAGAAAGTGTGCAAGAATAGTCGGAGATGTTCTAGGTAAATATCACCCACATGGAGATTCTTCAGTTTATGATGCATTAGTAAGAATGGCACAGGATTTTTCTATAAGATATACTTTAGTAGATGGTCATGGTAACTTTGGTTCTGTAGATGGAGATTCTGCAGCAGCTATGAGGTATACAGAAGCTAAAATGAGCAAAATAGCCGTAGAAATGTTAAGAGACATAAATAAAAATACGGTGGATTTTATACCAAATTTCGATGGGTCAGAAAAAGAGCCTTTAGTAGTTCCATCTAGATTTCCTAATTTACTTGTAAATGGTTCAGCAGGTATTGCGGTAGGTATGGCCACTAATATACCGCCTCATAATTTAGGAGAAGTTATAGATGGTATTGATATGATTATCGAAAATCCAGATGTAACAATTCTTGAACTTATGACAAAAATTAAGGGACCAGATTTTCCAACATCAGGTATAATACTTGGTACAGCTGGTATAAGAGAAGCATATGAAACAGGTAGAGGAAGAATAATAGTAAGGGCCAAGGCAGATATAGAAGAAGAAAAGGGAAGACATAGAATTATTGTTACTGAATTGCCTTATCAAGTAAATAAAGCAAAGCTTATTGAAAATATGGCGGATTTAGTAAAGGAAAAAAAGATAGATGGTATATCTGATTTAAGGGATGAGTCTGATAGAGATGGTATGAGAATAGTAATAGAAATAAAAAGGGACTCAAATCCGAATATAGTTTTAAATCAACTTTATAAGCATACAAAAATGCAAGATACTTTTGGAGTTATTATGATTGCATTAGTAAATAATGAACCTCAGACATTGAATTTAAAACAGATTCTTGTGCATTATTTGAATTTCCAAAAGGAAGTAATAAGAAGAAGAACACAATTTGAATTAGATAAGGCTTTAGCACGTGCTCATATACTAGAAGGTTTAAGAATAGCCCTTGATCATATAGATGAGGTTATAAACTTAATAAGATCTTCTAAGAATACAGAAGTGGCTAGAACTGGTCTTATGGAGAAATTTAGTCTATCAGAAAAGCAGGCACAGGCTATATTAGATATGAGACTTCAAAGATTAACTGGTTTGGAACGAGAGAAGATAGAAAAAGAATACAGTGAGCTTATTAAGACTATAGCCCATTTAAGAGATATATTAGCTAACGAAGAATTGGTTTTAAACATTATAAAAGAAGAATTAATGGAAATAAAAAATAAGTATGGTGATGACAGAAGAACAGAAATACAAAAAAATGCTAATGAAATAAATATTGAGGATTTAATACAGGAAGAGGAAGTTGTAATTACATTAACTAAATCAGGGTATATTAAGAGAATATCTGCAGATACCTATTCTTCTCAAAAAAGAGGGGGAAAGGGTATTCAGGCTATGACAACAAAAGAAGATGATTTTGTTGAAAGGGTAGTTGTTACTTCAACTCATAGTAATCTATTATTCTTTACAAACTTAGGAAGAGTATACAGAATAAAGGCTTATGAAATACCTGATGCCGGAAGAACTGCAAAGGGAACTAATGTAGTTAATTTAATTCCTTTAAATCCTAATGAAAATGTAAAAGAAGTAATTCCTATAAGAGGAAAGATAGAAGAAGGATATTTAATAATGGCTACTAAGAGAGGTATTATTAAAAAGACACTTCTAAAAGAATTTTCTTCTATAAGAAAGAATGGATTGATTGCTATTAATTTAAGAGAAGGAGATGAACTTCTCAAGGTTAAGGTTACTAGAGGAGATGCTGATATATTAATTGTTACACGAAATGGTTATTCTATAAGGTTTAGCGAAAAAGATATCAGACATATGGGAAGAACTGCCACTGGAGTTAAGGCTATAACTTTAAGAAAAGGTGATATAGCTGTAAGTATGGATATAATAGTGGAAAATGAATATGTATTGATTGTTAGTGAAAATGGATTTGGAAAGAGAACTCCTGTATCTGAATATACACTTCAGAGAAGAGGAGGAAAAGGTATTATAACCTACAAAGTAGCAGAGAAAACAGGAAAAATAGTATCAGCAAGGGTAGTTAAAGACAGTGATGAGGTAATGTTAATAAACAGTAGTAATACTGCTATAAGAATATGCGCATCGGATATAAGTGTAACAAGCAGAAATGCCATGGGTGTAACTTTAATGAAAACAAATAAAGGTGAAAAAGTATTAGCAATTACTAAGATAAATAATGAAGATGAAATAAATGAAATAGATAATGAAGATGAAATAGATAAAATAGGTGAAATAAATGAAGTAAGTACCGATAAATAAAGATGCAGATATATATAATAAAAGAGCTAAAAACTTTTATACATAAGGTTTTTAGCTCTTTTATATATTCAAATTTAATATAAAATATTAACAACTTTATCACGTGTATCATTATAAGAAATATTAAGGAATATTAAGATATTATGAGAATTATTAATTTAATTTTGATTGATAGAATTGAATTAAATATGTTAAAAAAATAAATCTGATAGAATAACATTTGTCACTGCGAAATGCAGTGAAGAAATGAATAAACTGTATAGCACTTAAATTTAGTTAAGTTAGTAAAAAAAATGTTGACAAAGGTAAATTTAAGTGATAATATATAGAAGTTGCATAAAGCGACATGGTCTTTGAAAATTAAACAGAGAAGAGAAACCAGTCAATTCTTAACAGGTAACTGTTAAAATAGCGATGAGCTAAAAAATTGATAGAAACAAGCAGTACAGGGAATGTGGTGCAGTGAGGAGCGGAGTTTACTTCAGTAAATGAGCACCGGAGCAAGCCAACATGACGAAGTAATGCGAAGTTTATGGCAATTTTTGATTAAACTTTTAAATTGAGAGTTTGATCCTGGCTCAGGACGAACGCTGGCGGCGTGCCTAACACA
>NZ_PVXO01000008.1 GCF_002995785.1 Clostridium liquoris
CCACAAAATCTCATTATTTAGTAATGCCCAAAAAAATAAAAATTACTACAGGAGTTTGTCCCCCATAGTAATTTCCAGTTAATCTAATCACATCTATAATAATTTACACAAATCTATGGACGTTCTCTTGTATGTAAATTTCTTAGTGCCACAGCTTATTTTTTTGTAGTATCTTCTTCATATTCTCCGCTAAGTGGATTAGATTTTACAGCCTCCCTTAGCTTTTCATCATCTACATGAGTGTATATCTGTGTAGTTGATACATTTTCGTGGCCTAAAATTTGTTGCAGGCTTCTTATATCCACATCTCCATATTTATACATGAGAGTAGCTGCAGTGTGTCTTAACTTATGTGGTGTGTATTTATCCGTATCCAAACCAGCTTTACCTACATATTTTTTCACCAGCATTTCTACAGTCCTTTTATTTATCCTGGTGTAGTTTCTACTTATGAACAAAGCATCTTTATCTTTAATTTTATCAGCATTAGCATTTCTTACTCTCAAATATCTCTCAATAGCCTTAATGCAGGCCTTGTTTAAATATATAGTTCTTTCTTTGTTGCCTTTACCTGTTACAGTTAAAGTATCCCCCTTAATTCTTGAAATATCAATTCCGCATAGTTCTGATAATCTTAGTCCGCAGTTTAAAAATAAGGTTACTATGCAATAATCTCTCTCTTTATTTTTTCCATCTATGGCATTGAGCAAATTCTTGCTTTCTTCTAAGGTAAGATAAATAGGATTTCTTTTATTTATTTTAGGAGATTCCAATTCCAAAGTTGGATTTTCGTCAATAATCTTCGCCTTACCTTGTAGATATTTGAAAAAGGATCTTAATGTAGCAACCTTTCTAGCTCTAGCATAATTGCCATTATCTCTGTAGTTTTCTACAAAAGCTAAAAAAGCGTATAAATCTGATAGTGTTATGCTTCTAATAAAGTCATTATCTATGTCCTTTATGTCTATATTCTCAAATTCTACATTATTGGCAACCATGCCTCTGTATAATTTTAAGAATCTAAAGAACATGGTCAAATCAAATTTATAGGCATCAATGGTGTTAGTAGATTTTCCTTTAATAGTACCTAAATAATTTATAAAATCATTAATTTGATGGGGTAATGATGGATCATATACATTTTTTAAATTATATTTCATAGCTGCCTCCTTAAAATTTATATCCAATTTCGCGAAATAAACATTTCGCGAATAATATATTCTATAAAAGGGGACCAAAATCCTTCTTTTTTACAATAAATTATTATTGGTTTTGCATATAATATCAAAAAATATTGTAATTTAGACTTAGAAATGTACTTTAAATAAATTTTAAAATTTATTTTGTTGCTAAAAATCGAATGTTATGTTATATATAATATTGTGTAGAATAGTAAGAAATATAGCTAATAAAATCCTTATTTGCCTTACCCCTTTCCTGGGTCTATTTCAATTGATAATATTTATCATTTGCTTTATTATATTTCCATATTCTGTATCCATGTTTTTGGAAATTATATTGATACAGTTTAGGAAATAATAATTTATAAATATACCATTTTATGTAAGTCACAACTGTTAGTATTTTAGTTGATAATTATGAGTTTGATAATCTTACACAAATTGGGAATAACTTTGTGAATAATTATAGAAAAGAAAAAAACAGCCCTATAGGCTGTTTCAAATTGTTTAAAACCCCCGTGATTTCTCACGGGGGTTTTATTGTAACTCTAATTATATTATTATATTATACATTTATTGATACATTAACTCCTAGTATCTCTTTGTTCCCTTCAAGAATTGGGTTAACCACTTCCTTAATAAAATCCACTACTTGACCTGGGGCTCTTCCAATAAATTTCATGGGATCTATTAAAGATAGTATTTCTTCTTTATCCATATTGAAACTTTTGTCTTCTATTATTCTTTCTATTAAATTATTATCTAATCCTTCTACTTTAACTCTTCTTGCAGCTTCCATAGAGTGTTTCCTAATTCTTTCATGGAGTTCTTGTCTATCCCCGCCTTTTTTCACTGCTTCCATTAGAATATTTTCTGTAGCCATAAAAGGTAATTCATTTAAAACATGTGATTTTATCACCTTATCATAAACCACCATATTGCTGCTTATATTTAAATATAAATTAAGCACTCCATCTAAGGCTAAGAATGCTTCAGGAATAGCTATTCTCTTATTAGCAGAATCATCAAGAGTTCTCTCAAACCATTGAGTGGATGCTGTTATAGCTGGATTTAAAGAATTTACTATTATGTATCTAGCTAAGGCTCCAATTCTTTCACTCCTCATAGGATTCCTTTTGTAAGCCATTGCTGATGAACCAACTTGATTTTTTTCAAAAGGTTCTTCAATTTCTTTCATGCTCTGTAATATTCTTAAATCATTACTAAACTTATATGCGCTTTGAGCTATTTCTGATAAAGTATTTAATACAATGGAATCTACTTTTCTAGGATAAGTTTGACCAGTTACCATGAACTGCTTTTTAAATCCCATCTTCTCTGTTACCATTTTATCTAAAGCTTTAACCTTCTCTTCATCACCATTGAAAAGTTCCATAAAACTTGCCTGGGTTCCAGTGGTTCCTTTTACTCCTCTAAATCTTAAGTTTTCTATTATATGGTTTAAATTTTCTAAGTCAAGGGTTAAATCCTGTATCCATAAGGTAGCTCTTTTACCTACAGTGGTTAATTGTGCTGGTTGAAGATGTGTAAAACCTAGTGTTGGTACATCCTTATATTTTAATGCAAACTTAGATAGCTCACAAATTACATTTATCAATTTCTTTTTTATTATGTATAAAGCTTCCTTTGTTATTATTAGGTCCGTATTATCTCCTACATAACAGCTGGTAGCTCCTAAGTGAATTATACCCTTGGCCTTTGGACACTGCTGACCATAAGCATACACATGACTCATAACGTCATGTCTTATTTCTTTTTCCTTTTCCTCCGCCACTTCATAATTAATATTTTCCATATTGTTTTTTAATTCATTAATTTGTTCCTCTGTAATATTTAATCCTAACTCCATTTCACTTTGGGCCAAAGCCACCCATAGTTTTCTCCAGGTTTTAAATTTCATATCATCTGAAAATAAATAACTCATTTCCTTTGATGCATATCTTGTATTTAAAGGTGTATTATAAAAGTCTCTCATATTTATAGCCTCCATACGTATATTATATTTAATTTCAACTTATTTATTCATATTATATCATATCTTTTTTATATTTTACATATTGAAGTTCGTATAAAGAATGTTCTATATTTTATCCATAATTAATATAATTAATTAGAAGTAAAAATTAAAACTTCGGGGAGGCAATTATGTATAAATTTAATCTATTTGACAAGATTTCCTTACTATTAGTTATTATCGGTGCTATTAACTGGGGATTATTAGGTTTATTTAATTTAAACTTAGTAGGTACAATTTTTGGAGAACCTGCCAACTTTATTTCTAGATTAATTTACATACTTATTGGAGTAACAGGTGCTTATTTAATCTTCTTACTATTAAGGATTAAAAAACATTCAAGAGCATAAATAAAAGGCTCAAAAGGAGCCTTTTATTTATCTTACTTATTCCATTGATTCTATTAATTTTGATATTTCTTCCACTGCCAAAGCTTCATCATCTCCTGAAGCAATTACAGTTACCTTTGAATCCCTAGTTACCGCTAAGGATAAGACTCCAATTAAGCTTTTAACATTTGCTTTTTTACCTTTAAATTCAATGCTTATATCTGATTTAAAAGAGGAAGCCTTTTTTACCAGTAATGTAGCAGGTCTTGCATGTAACCCTGTAGAGCTATTTACAACAACTTCTCTAGATACCATTTTTAAATATCACCCCTAATAATCTTGTGCTTATTATTTCTAGTTTATTATATCATTATTTGAACATATTTTAAATATAAAGTTTAAACCTGAGCTATTATGGCATCAGCTTAGTTTATTTATGAATTCTTCCATTCTATCTAAACCATTTTTAATGTTATCCATTGATGTAGCATAGGAAATCCTAATAAAATTATCCATTCCAAAACCTGCACCTGGCACAACAGCTACTCTGCCCTTTTCTAACAGCTTATCACAAAAATCTAAAGAACCACTAATTTTTTTCCCATCTATGGTTTTGCCAATTATATTAGATATATTAATAAATACATAAAATGCTCCCTTAGGTTCAATACAGCTTATAGAATTTATTTGATTAATTCTTTCTACCGCATAATTCCTTCTTTTCTTAAATTCTTCAATCATTACATGGATAGAACTTTGATCTCCAACCAATGCTTCTAATGAAGCATACTGAGCAATTGAATTGGGACCTGATGTAGTATGGCTTTGTATATTAGACATAAGTTTTACTATTTTCTCATCAGCAGCTGCATAGCCTATTCTCCAGCCTGTCATAGCATATGTTTTTGATACACCATTTATAACTATAGTTCTTTTGTATGTATCCTCATTTAAACTAGCTATGCTAATATGCTCTTCTTTTCCATATATAAGCTTTTCATATATTTCATCAGAAATAATAATAAGATTATGTTCCCTTGCAAAATCTGCAAGCCTTATTAGTTCTTCCTTTGTGCATACACTTCCTGTAGGGTTATTAGGACTATTTATAATAATAGCTTTAGTTTTACTATTTATAGACTTCTCCAATTCATTTATATCATACTTGTAGCTATTGTTTTCATCCGTTTTAACAAACACAGGCACCCCATCAGCTAATTTGACTAATTCAGGATAACTTACCCAGTAAGGTGTAGGAATAATAACTTCATCTCCTGGATTCAGTATAGCAGAAAAGGCATTGGCTAAACACTGCTTTGCTCCTGTAGATATTATTATTTGAGAAGGTTTATAGCTTAAATTATTTTCCCTCTTAAATTTTTCTACAATAGCATCCTTTAATTCTTTTATACCTGAGGCTGGGGTGTACTTTGTTAAACCTTTCTTCATTGCTTCAATAGCAGCAATTTGAATATTTTCTGGTGTATTAAAATCCGGTTCTCCTGCCCCAAAACCTATAACATCTATTCCATTATTTTTCATTTCATTTGCTTTTGCAGTTATTGCCAAAGTTATTGATGGTTGTATTTGTTCTGCTTTTTTAGAAAACATCATATAGCACACCTCCAAAAATAATATTAATCTCTCTATATTTATTATGCCAAAATTAAAAGCATAGTTTAATAATACCTAATTTTTATTAAAAATGCAATTTAAAATTATATTTATTTCATTTTTTTATTTTTATATACATATTTAAAAATGAAAAAACATGTTGCCAACCCGATTATTCCATTGTAAAGGTATACCTATAAGAATATTTTACATATTATTTTATTTTCATATTGAATAATTATATTTTAACTCCTTGCAACTAAAACAACGCCTAGAATTATGAATAACACTCCTGCAATCCTTAAAGGGGTAATATTTTCTTTAAATAAGAAGTATGAAAATATCATAACAAGAACATACCCCAAGCTCACCATGGGATATGCATAGCTTAATTCCACTTTGCTTAGCACTTTAATCCATAATAAAAAACTTACTCCATAGGATATTATTCCACTCATTACAGAAAAGTTTTTTAATATACTGATTATGCTGCCTATTAAATGTCCAGGAGAAAAATTCAAATCTAAATTTACCGCACCATACTTTACTAGTACTTGTCCTAAGGCTCCTAAAAATACAGAAATCAATATTTGAACTTTCATTAAAACAACCCCTTAATTTTTTCTTTTAGCATATTTAACAAATGATTAAAACAATATATTGTAGTAAATATTAATGGAAAAGAATATCTTTGCTGACCTTCTGTTATAAAATATACACAACTAAACATATAGAAAATCACCAGGGAATATAAGGCAAAACTATCTATGTATTCAAATCTATTGGTAAATATACATATTAATATATATAGACTATAAATTAATGTAAAAACAATAGCTGAATAAAATATGGCTATTTTGAATACATTAGCAACATTATAAATTATGCTACTATAAGTTTCACTAATATCACTGCCATAGGTAGTATAGAAGAAGTCTCCTGCATTAAAATAGGTATTCTTTAGCCTTAGAAAGCCTAATTTTATAAAGTCCTTTGGATGTTCTTTTATCCACTCCTTGGCTGCAGTTTTTAACATCATATTCTTTTTTGTCATATTTGCACTTTTATATTCTTCAGTTTTTACAATTGAATTTTCCACATCCTCAGCAGCCATCCATCTTCCAATATTATTCTGAGAATTATTGTTTATATAAAGAACTATACCACCATTATTTGATACAAAGGTTAGTTCACCAGTTAACTTTGTATTTCTATAAAACCATGGAGAAAGACATAATATAGATATAAATAATACAGTTAAACTACCTTTTATGGAATTTTTAAAGTCCTTATATTTTATAATATCTACAATAAATATGGCAAAGAAATATACTATGAAAAATGGTTTTACCATAGTATTAACAGCTGTTAATATGCCTATAATAATATATTTATGCCTAAAATTACTTAAGTAAACATTTGTAACTAATAAAAATATATTTGTAAATAATATCTCGGTGGCAACCAAGTTATTGTAAAATATGTTTAATGGGAAAATAACAAATAACGTATATATTAGTTTTTTGCTCTTTTCCTCTATATCTATCTTTTCCAATATTGAATATACTAAGTAATAATTCATTACGGTAAGTATTATATTAAATACCTTTGCTACCAAAGTACTAGCTCCAAATATCTTAAATATAAAGCCTAATATAATAGGATATCCCACAGAGGTATAAGTGTCCCCCCAAGGTTTCCCCTGTGATATTCCTACAGCTAAGTTATAGTAGTATTCAAAATCTGAAAATAGCTTAGGGTTTACAGTACTACACCAAACTATACTGAGTGTTAATCCTATTACTCCAATAATAAAATAATATTTACTGCTTTTTTTACTGTGATTGTAATTCATCTTTGTTAGCACAACTGCACCCCCACTTATAATTTAAAATAAATAATTACTAAAACACTAATTATCCAAAGTACTATATTAATTAAAAAAGGAATATCTTTAGTGAATATATCCTCTGGTTTTCCACCGATATTTTTTTTATACATTAAATACTGATATCTAAATATGCCGTATAGCACGAAAGGAATTGTAAGCATCATACTTTTACTTTGTACTGAACTAAAAGTATAAAGACAATAGGCCATAAGTATAGATGGTGTAACTATAGTCAACATACTATCAATGAATTCAATAGAGTATTCCTCTAATATTTTTCTATGACTTCCACTTTTATTTTTTAATGTAATCAATTCACTTTTTCGCTTATTTAAGGCTAAAAATAAAGAAAGTAATATTGTACATAATATTAGCCAAGGTGATATTGGAATATTTGTAGAAACGCTCCCTGCTTCTACTCTTAATACAAATCCAAAAGTTATAATCATTACATCAATAATAACTACATTTTTTAATTTAAATGAATATAATACATTTAAAACTAAATATGTGAGAAGAATAAAAAATAGCTTTGTATCTTTTATAGATAACAACACTACAATAACAAATATTAAAATATCTAAGGTAATAGCTGTTTTTTTAGATATTCTCCCACTAGGTAAAGGTCTATTTCTTTTTTCAGGATGAAGTTTATCCTTTTCTACATCCACTAGATCATTCAATATGTAAATAGTTGAAGAAGTAAGACAAAATAATATAAATGTTTTTATATTAATAATTAATAAAGGTATTTCTACAAATTTGCCTGAAAAAACTAAGGCCGCAAAAACAAAAGCGTTTTTTATCCACTGTTTAGGCCTCATAATTTGAATTAAAGCTTTTAAGTCCAAAATTATACCTCCCTTTATTGCAATAATATATTTATCACAAATTATAATTTACCATATATTCATCATAAATAAAAGGACTTGAATAAATTCAAGCCCTTTTTTAAAAATTTTTATTTAATTACATTCAATAATTATCTTGGTTGTACAATTAACTTAATGGCAGTTCTTTCCTCACCATCAATTTCTATGTCTGTAAAAGCCGGTATGCATACTAAATCGATACCACTTGGTGCTACAAAACCTCTTGCAATGGCAACAGATTTTATTGCTTGGTTTAATGCACCAGCGCCTATTGCTTGTATCTCAGCGCCTCCCTTTTCTCTTAAAACTCCTGCTAGTGCTCCTGCAACCTTATTTGGACTTGATTTTGCTGAAACCTTTAATACTTCCATAATAAACCTCCTATAATTTAACTTAATTTGTTATACATACTATTTATAATATTCTACACACAATGGAAAAATCCTTTAAACTTTGTAAAGTTTATTGCATTTACAAGATTTAAAGGATTTATTTTATAAATAATTTTATTTAGCGTATTCTATTGCTCGAGTCTCCCTTATAACATTCACCTTGATTTGACCAGGATATTCTAATTCGCCTTCTATTTTCTTTACAATATTCCTTGCCATTTCAACTGACCCAGCATCATCTATTTCTTCTGGTTTAACAATTATTCTTATTTCTCTACCCGCTTGAATGGCATATGACTTTTCTACGCCTTCATATGAATTTGCTATTTCTTCTAATTTTTCCAATCTCTTTATATAGGCCTCTAAGGTTTCTCTTCTTGCTCCTGGTCTTGCAGCTGAAATAGCATCAGCAGCCTGAACCAATACCCCTTCAAGAGATTGTGATTCTACATCACCATGATGAGAAGCTATTGCATTTACTATTACTGCAGATTCATGATACTTTTTGGCTACCTCTGCGCCAATTACGGCATGAGGTCCCTCAACTTCATGGTCTACTGCTTTACCTATATCATGGAGTAGTCCAGCTCTCTTAGCCACTGTAGGATCAATACCTAGCTCAGAAGCCATTAAACCAGCTAAATATGAAACTTCTATAGAATGTTTTAAAACATTCTGACCATAGCTAGTTCTATACTTCAATCTGCCTAATAATCTTACTAATTCTGAATGAAGTCCATGAACACCAGTCTCAAAGGTTGCCTGTTCTCCCTCTTCTCTAATGTCATTTTCAACCTCTTTCTTAGCCTTCTCCACCATTTCTTCGATTCTAGCTGGATGAATTCGTCCATCCACTATAAGCTTCTCCAATGCAATTCTTGCTACTTCCCTTCTTATAGGGTCAAAGCTCGAAAGAATTACCGCTTCCGGTGTATCATCAATTATTAAATCTACACCAGTTAAGGATTCAAGGGTTCTAATATTTCTTCCTTCTCTACCTATTATACGACCTTTCATTTCATCATTTGGAAGGTTTACTACATACACAGTTGTTTCGGCTACATGATCTGCAGCACATCTTTGGATGGCGTATGTAATTATTTCTCTCGCCTTTTTATCAGCTTCCTCTTTAGCTTTTGCCTCAACCTCTTTAATCATCATAGCAGTTTCATGCTTAATTTCCTTATTAACTTCTTCTAAAAGTATTTCTTTTGCCTGTTCAGAAGTTAATCCTGACAATCTTTCTAGCTCTTCTCTTTGTTTAGTGTACAATTCCTGAATATTTTCTTCTAATTCACTAAGTTCTTGTTGTTTTTTGTTTAAATTTTCTTCTTTTTTTTCTAATAAGTCACTTTTTTTATCAAGTGATTCTTCTCTCTGAATTATTCTTCTTTCCAACCGTTGTATTTCATTTCTTCTATCTCTTGACTCTTTTTCGAAGTCATTTCTTAATTTATGAACCTCTTCTTTAGCTTCAAGTATAGCTTCCTTTTTCTTTGATTCAGCTGTTTTTTCAGCCTCACAAACTATTTTTTTTGCTTCTTCTTCTGCATTAGAAATCTTAGCTGCTGATACATTTTTTCTTATATAAAAATCAATATATATTGCGATAGCAGCTACTACTGCAGTTATTATTACATAATATAACAGTCTCACATGAACACCTCCTTTGCTTTTTTTCTTTTAAAATCTATTCCCAGTAAATATAAAAGCATAGAAAGGTGTCATATTATTCAAATGGATGATTTCGCTAAACCAGATTTTGTATTAATTTTATATTAATTTTGTCATTATGTCAAGTTATATATATTCTTAATTATTTACATAAACCCTAATAGTTATTTAGCTTCGGTAGATTTATTTTCTGCTTTAACTTCACTATTTTTAGGCTCTTCTGGTTTCTTCATAATTGGCAAGTCATATTTTTTTCTTATTGAGTTTTCAATTTCATATAATAAATCAGGATTTTCCCTTAAAAATTGTTTTGCGTTTTCTCTTCCCTGTCCTAGTCTTACATCTTTATAAGAAAACCAAGCTCCACTTTTCTGCACAAAGTCTTCTTTAACACCTAAATCTAAAACATCACCGGTCTTTGATATTCCTTCATTGTACATAATATCAAACTCAGCAGTTTTAAATGGAGGAGCAACTTTGTTTTTAGTCATTTTAGCCCTTGTTCTGTTCCCTAAAATTTCATCGCCCTGTTTTATTGAATCAATTCTTCTTACATCTATTCTCACACTAGAATAGAATTTTAATGCTCTTCCTCCTGGAGTAGTTTCTGGATTACCAAACATTACTCCAACCTTTTCCCTTAACTGATTTATAAATACAGCTACACATTTAGATTTATTTATAGATCCTGCTAATTTTCTTAAAGCTTGAGACATAAGTCTTGCCTGCAGCCCTACATGGGAATCTCCCATTTCCCCTTCTATTTCCGCTTTAGGTACCAATGCAGCTACAGAATCCACTACTATTACATCCACAGCATTTGATCTTACAAGAGCCTCAGCGATTTCTAAAGCCTGTTCTCCAGTGTCAGGCTGTGATACTATTAGATTATCTATATCTACTCCTAGCCTTTTAGCATATGATGGATCTAGTGCATGCTCAGCATCTATAAATGCCGCTGCACCGCCTGTTTTTTGAGCTTCAGCTGCTATATGCAATGCCACAGTAGTCTTACCTGAAGATTCCGGTCCATAAATTTCAATAATTCTGCCACGAGGAACTCCTCCTATACCAAGCGCAATATCCATTCCTAAACAACCTGTGGATATTGCATCTATATTTAATACGCTATGTTCCCCTAATTTCATTATTGAGCCTTTACCAAATTGTTTTTCAATCTGCCCCATAGCAGCTTCTATAGCTTTAGCCTTATCATTATCCATACTATCCCTTAAAAGGGCTCACCATCCTTTCATAGTTCGAACACTTGTTCTATTACATTATACAATAAACTTCAAATTAGGTCAACGTATAAAAAAAGTGCAATGCACTTTTTTTATTATAAACTTTATCTATCTTTGATTATATACATAATTATTATTTTTAAACATCTAATTATTTATCTGTATTAATAGCCCCTTTATTTTTAATAAAATAATCCAATCCAGATATAATTGTAATTATAATTGCAGCAGTCATAGCTATTTTAGCTAATATAACTATATAGCTATATGGGATCATCATAAAAGTAGCTGGTGCATTTACACTTCCCTCATCAATACTAATTAAGGCAAGTACAATTGCTACAATTTGGGTAACAGTTTTAGCTTTTCCCCATCCACTAGCAGCAATAATTATTCCTTCTGCAGCTGCTACAGCGCGAAGACCAGTTACTGCAAATTCCCTAGCTATAATAATCATAGCAACCCAAGTAGGAATAACCTGCAATTCCACCAAAGATACCAATGCTGATGTTACTAGTAATTTATCAGCTAAAGGATCCATAAACTTACCAAATTTAGTTATTTGATTTCTACTTCTGGCTATGTATCCATCTAATTTATCTGTTAATGCAGCTAAAATAAAAATAGCGGTGGCTATTTCTTTGCCGTAAGGAATGCCTTTAACCGCAATAAAAATTAAAAAAATAGGAACTAGGAACATTCTTACTAATGTGAGTTTATTTGCTAAATTCATAATATACAACTCCTATTAAATCATATTCTGAGCTACTCTCAATTTTTACAGAAACAATATCTCCTATATTTAATATTTTATCACATTTAAAATAAATTGCACCATCAATTTCAGGAGCCATTTCATAATTTCTACCAATATAGTACTCTCCATTAAAGTTATCCACTATGACATTGTATATTTTACCTACTTTATCTTTATTAGCTCTATTGGATATATTTTGTTGTAACATCATTAATTCCTTTTGTCTAATTTCCTTAATATCTTCATCTACCTGATTTTCCATAAGAGCAGCTGGAGTATTTTCCTCTTTGGAATATTTAAATACGCCTAAATTTTCAAATTTTATATCCTTAACAAATTCTTTTAATTCATTAAAGTTATCTTCATTTTCCCCAGGAAATCCTACGATTAAGGAAGTTCTTAAAGATATATTTGGTATACTTTTCCTTAACTTATCTATAGTATTTAAAATCTGTTCTTTTCTGCCTCTTCTTCCCATTGGTTTTAATATATCATCACTTATATGCTGTATAGGCATATCTAAGTATTTGCATACCTTTGGATTTGAAGCTATTGTATCTATAAAATCCTGTTCTATTTCTTCAGGATAACAATATAAAACCCTAATCCATTCTATTTCTTCTATCTTTGATATATTTTCTATAAGTTCAGGCAGCATTTTTTTACCGTATAAATCTATACCATATCTGGTAGTATCCTGTGCTACCAATATAATTTCTTTAACACCCTTTTTAGCTAGATTCTTTGCTTCTTTTAATATGTTTTCCATACTTCTGCTTCTGTATCTACCTCTAATACGTGGTATTACACAATAAGTACAAAAATTATCACAGCCTTCTCCAATTCTTAAATATGCATAATGACTAAGAGTAGTTAATGTCCTTTCTCCTTCATTAATTACATTGTCACTATAATTACAATAATAAACTTTTTCTCTTTTTTCAATAACTCTTTTTACCGCTTCTTCTAATTTGTCATAGTCATTAACACCAATCATAACATCAACTTCTGGCAGCAATTCTTGTAGTTCTTTTCCGTATCTTTGACTTAAGCAGCCAGTTACAATAAGAACCTTACAATTTCCTTCTTTGTATTTGGACATCTCTAATATAGTATCTATTGATTCCTGTTTTGCAGCTTCTATGAAACTGCAGGTATTAACTATTATTACATCTGCCTCTCTTGGTTCATTGGTGATTTCATAATCTTTGCTAATTTTATTTATCATAATTTCAGCATCTATTCTATTTTTGTCACAACCTAAACTTATTACTCCAAATTTTAACTTATTCATATACAAGCCTCCTTACTCTATTTCATCTTTATTTACAAGTACCTGCCTCGGTTTACTACCATCTTTTCCCGAAATAATTCCTCTTTCTTCTAATTGCTCAATAATTCTAGCTGCTCTATTATACCCAACTCTAAGTTTTCTCTGTAAAAGAGAGGTAGACGCTTGATCCGTTTGGACTACTATTTTTATTGCTTCTTCTAACAATTCATCCTTATCCTCTTCGTTTACTGCTGTGGCTGTATTGATTTCTTCCATGATACTATTTTCATATCCCACTTGGCATTTTTGAGTTTTTATGTATTCCACCACTTTTTCTACTTCTTCCTCTGAAATAAAAGCTCCTTGAATTCTCATAGGTTTTGACTCTCCTGTAGGATAGAACAGCATATCCCCCTTGCCTAATAGTTTTTCAGCCCCTGCCATATCAAGTATTGTTCTTGAATCAATTTGGCTGGATACAGCAAAAGATATTCTAGATGGAATGTTAGCTTTTATAACTCCAGTAATTACATCTACAGAAGGCCTTTGAGTAGCAATTACTAAATGCATTCCTGCAGCTCTGGCCATTTGAGCTAAACGTCCAATATAGTCTTCAATATCATTTGGACAAACCATCATTAAATCCGCTAACTCGTCAATAATTATAACTACTAAAGGTAATTTATTTTCAATTTTACCCCTTTCATATAATTCATTATAACTTTCTATATTTCTTACATTATTTTCAGCAAATAGCTTGTATCGTTTTGTCATTTCATTTACTGCCCAATTTAAAGCTCCAGCAGCTTTTTTAGGGTCAGTTACTACAGGGATTAAAAGATGAGGTATACCATTATATATATTAAGTTCTACTACTTTAGGATCTATCATTAATAGCTTTACATTTTCCGGTGAATACTTATATAGTAAACTTATTATAAGAGTATTAATGCAAACACTTTTACCCGAACCTGTTGCCCCAGCTATAAGTAAATGAGGCATTTTTGCTAAATCCCAAACTACACAATTGCCTCCAATGTCTTTACCTAGAGCAAAGGCTAAACTTTTATTAAAATTAGAGAATTCTGCAGATTCTAATACTTCTCTTAGAAATACAGGGCTTAGTTCCTTATTAGGCACCTCTATACCTACAGCAGATTTACCAGGTATTGGAGCTTCTATTCTAACTCCAGAAGCTGCTAAATTTAAAGCTATATCATCTGCTAAATTAACAATCTTGCTTACCTTTACACCTGCACTAGGCTGAAGCTCAAATCTTGTTACAGAAGGACCTTTTGTAACCTGTATAACCTTTGCCTCAACACCGAAGCTGGACAGCGTTTCTTCCAGCTTGTTTGCATTATTTAATAATTCTTTTTTATCTTCCTTATTTAATTTACATGCTACATTTTGATTTAATAAATTAATGTTAGGAAATCTATATTCTATATTTGAATTAGTATTACCTTTATTTATTTCCTCTTCCAGCTCTTTGCTTATATCCTTTTTATCTTCTCCCTTATAGTTATCTTTTGTATTTTCACTGCTAAGTTTAACATCTGTGTGTGGATGTTGGTTCTCATCTTCATTTTCTACAGTAGCAGTTTTAATAAAATCTATTATTTTAATTTTATTATCTTTTTTAATTCCATTTTCCTTTTCACTATCGTAGGCTACTAAATCCTTTTGTTCTGCTTTTTCATCAGCAATAATATCTTGATTTTCTTTTCTTATTTTTCTATGAAGTTTTAATTTTTCTACTATAGTATAAAGAGATATTTGACTTATTAAAATAAATGAAATCATGTATAAGGCTATAAAAATAACAAAAGAGCCTAATTTACCAAATAATTTGTATAAAGGTATATCTATAACATAGCATATTATACCACCGTGTATTATACTTTGAGAATTATATATAGCTTTAATCCCATCAAAGATAGTTTGTTTGCCATCATTAGTAGCTATATCTGCCATTTGAATACACAAAAGGGTATTTAATAAAAAAATAACTATCCCATAGAATTTTTTATTGAAGCTTATTTTACCCTTTTTCAATATAAAACAAACTCCAACAAAGATTATTAAAAATGGAAAGATAAAAGCTCCTAACCCAAAGACAGCAATAAGCACTTTTTTTATTAACTTACCTATTAAACCGGAATCTGATGGTGAAAATACGCTTATCAGCATCAGTATTCCTAATGTAATTGATATTATTCCCTTTATATCATTATCATCATTCTGTCTTCGTTTTTTTCTTCCCATAGATTATCACCTCATTTTTATATTTCTATACACTATTTTAATAATCCTGCTAAAGCTTGTCCATACAAAAATTAACCATAGGTATATCCTATGGCTTTTCCTTTTCCATTTCTTTTCCCCTTATTAATTCATTTAACTTGTTTAAGGCCTCTTTTATGCCGCCTACCTCATCTATAAGACCGCATTTAACCGCCTGTTCCCCTATTAGTATGGTACCCATATCATTCAATAAATTATCTGTTTTTTTCATCAATTCTTGTAAATCCTCTCTAGACATTTTAGATGTTCTTACAATAAATTCTATTATTCTTTCTTGCATCTTATTAAAATATTCAAAGGTTTGTGGTACTCCTATTATAAGACCATTCATTCTTATAGGATGAACTATCATAGTAGCTGATGGAGATATAAAAGAATAATCCGATGAAGTTGCAAGAGGAACTCCTATAGAATGACCTCCTCCTATTACTAGAGACACTGTTGGCTTGCTTAAACTTTTTATCATTTCTGCAATGGCTAGCCCTGCTTCTACATCTCCTCCAATAGTATTTAATATGACTAATACTCCTTCAACAGTATCATTCATTTCTATATTTACTAATTGTGGTATTACATGCTCATACTTTGTACTTTTTGTTTGAGGTGTTACTGCCATGTGACCTTCTATTTGACCTATTATAGGTAAAACATATATTTTTTCATCCATCTTAGGAATATTTGTAATCCCTAATTCTTTTATATTGTCTAATTCATTTTTTCTAGCATCCTTTTCATTTTCATTACACATATTCTTCCCTCCTAGCACAATTTTATTTTGCGCATAAGAGAAAAGAATATGCACCTATTTGCTCTTTATTTATTATCTCCCAGCTTAAATCCATGATGTAGTGCATTTATAGCCTTTTCTGTGCAATTGCCTTCTACAAGACACCATATGGTTGTATGGGAGTCTGCTGTTTGAAGGACTTTTATATTCTCTGAATTTAAACAAGAAAGAATTTTTGCCATTACTCCAGGTATTCCTCTCATTCTGCTCCCAATAATGGCTATCTTACTACAATTATCTATATGTGAATAATTTAAATTTATATTACTCATTATTTTATCAAATTTTTCAAAGCTTTCCCCATCAATAGTAAATATATTTTCTTCAGGAAAAACATTTATTAAATCTATACTAATAGAGTTATCTGCCAAAATACCTAATAATGTATTATAATTAGCATTGTTTATATTCTCATTTTTACATACTTTAATTTGTATTCTATTACTCATATGAGTAATACCAGTTATAATATTATCTAAATTTACATCTCCAGTATTGTTAATTATGGTTCCTTTGCAGTCAGTTAGCGTATTTTTTATTACCAATGGGATATTTCCCTTCATAGCTATTTCTACTGCTCTAGGATGTATAACTTTAGCTCCTTGATCTGCAAACTGGAATACTTCATTATAACTTATTTCCTTTATTAAAGAAGCATCTGAAACAATTCTTGGGTCTGCAGTCATTATGCCATCAACATCTGTATATATTTCTATCTGTTCAGCTTTTAATGAAACTCCAAGTAAAGAAGCAGTTACGTCGCTTCCTCCTCTTCCTAAAGTTGTAACAAATCCCTTTTCACTTATACCCTGAAATCCTGCTACTATTGGAACCTTGCCTTGCTTTATAATTTCTAATATTTTACTAGGCTTTAAATCTACCACAGCAGCATTATTATAATTATCATCAGTAAATATACCGGCCTGTCCACCAGTCATAGGAACAGCATTTATTCCTTTTTCTAAGAGTTCATCTGTAATTACCACTGTACTTATTATTTCTCCACAACTCATAAGCAAATCTATGGATAGAGTATTCTCATGGTTAAGCTTCTCACTTACTAAGGATAAAAGGGTATCCGTAGCATAAGGTTCTCCTTTACGTCCCATTGCTGATACTACTACTACAGGAGCATAGCCTTCATTTCTTGCTTTTATAATCTTTTCTATAACCCTTTTTCTTCTTTCATGAGTGGAAACAGATGTACCGCCAAATTTTTGAACTAAGATTTTCATATTATTCCTCCACAACTATACACGGGTCTTTTTTAGTGATTTTTCGTCTACATCTATAATTATAGTTCTTGAACCAATTTTTTTAACGAATTCCCAAGGTACCTCAATAAATTCACTTTTCCCAAATATAGTAAACTTTGTCTTAGGATCATTTAAAATTAGTAATTTAAAATTGCCTTCTTCATCAATTATAATATCATTATTGGATAAGTAGTTATATTTATCTCCATCATTAATATTAATTATTTCGTATTTTTCCATATCACTATATAGTTTTATATCCTCTTCCATAACAATACCTCCTTAACATATTTCATAAAATAATATGAAATATATTAAAGATTTATTACTAATATATTATATTAAGGTTGTTGAAGAATTGTTAAATGGGATTCTATCCTTTTCAACTAATATTTTTATCAAATCTAAATCTATATCTTGACCTACATATGCAGAATTAATTATACCTTGTTTAAAAGTAATGTCCATAACTTTTTTAATTTTATCATTGTCAATATTATCTATCTTTTTGATTATATCCCCTGGTTTATTTATTCTATTCAAAAACAATACAGATTTCCCGTTATTAAACATTCTGCTGCTGGTACTTTCTAATCCCAAAATATAACTTCCCTTTAGCTGTTCTTTTCCCTTAATAAGCCTTTCCTTTGAAATAGTACTATTTGAAAATTTAATAATCTCTTCTTTTATCAGATTTATAACTTCCACGGCATATTTAGGATTTAATCCTGTGTAAATAGTAACCACTCCAGTATTATTGAAGGAACTTAAATAAGAGTATATAGAATAGCATCTTCCTTTTTCTTCTCGTATTTTCTGAAACAATAGTGAAGAAGCTCCTCCTCCTAAAATATTATTCAATAAAAGTAGTGCATAAGCATCTTCACTTCCTATTTCTACTCCAGGCAGCCCAAGACTTATATGAAGTTGTTCTATTTTTTTCTTTTTAAATAAATGATTAGTTAACATAGGTGGTTTTGAATAATGAGTTATTTCCTTATTATTTACTTTCCATTCTCCAAAATAACTTTCTATTAAATTAACTATTTCATTTTCATTAAATTTTCCTGCTATAGATACAACACAATTTTCAGGTATGTAATGAGAATCCACATAATCTATAATTTGCTGCCTAGTAAAGGATTTAACTGTATCTATGGTACCTAATATAGGCAGTGCTATAGGGTCTTCTCCCCATATAGCTTCATTATGCAAATCTACAAGCACATCTTCTGGAGAGTCTTCATCCATATTTATTTCTTCTATAACTACACCTTTCTCTTTTTCTATATCTTCTTCAGTAAAGTTACTGTTGAACAGCATATCAGATATTACATCTAAGGCTAACTCTAAATGAGTATCTAGAATTTTTATATAATAACAGGTAGCTTCTTTACCAGTAAAAGCATTTAACTGTCCACCTACATCCTCAATACATTCTGCTATTTCTTTAGAATTCCTGTTATCAGTACCTTTAAAAAGCATATGTTCTATAAAATGAGATATGCCATTATTTTCTTTGCTTTCATTTCTTGATCCATTCTTTACCCATAACCCTACACTTATAGAATTAACATAGTCTATTTTTTCTAAAACTACCCTTAAACCATTACTGAGTTGTATCAAATTATACATTATGTTCCTCCCATAAAATAATTGTTTAAAAAATAAAAAGGCACAAAGCCCTTCTATTTTTGTTGTTTTATTTCATCCTTCTCGTCTGATTCTTTTTTAATGGCATCTCTTCTCGAGAGGTTAATTCTTCCATGCTCATCAATATCTGTTACCTTTACAAGAATTTCATCTCCTAAGGATACTATATCTTCAACTTTATTTACTCTTGTAAAATCAAGCTTTGATATATGAACCAATCCTTCTTTACCAGGTAAAATTTCTACAAAGGCCCCAAAGTTAGTTATCTTTGTAACTTTACCTAAGTATATTTCCCCTACTTCTACATCCTTTGTTAAATCATCTATTATCTTTAATGCTCTATTTGCTCCTACACTATCATTTGACATAATGTATATCTTTCCATCCTCTTTTATGTCAATTTTTACGCCTGTTTCAGCTATAATCTTATTAATTGTCTTTCCGCCAGCGCCTATAACATCTCTTATCTTTTCGGGATCAATAGACATTTTATAGACTCTTGGAGCATATGGTGAAAGTTCCTTTCTAGCTTCAGGAATACAATTCTTTATTTTTTCTAATATAAATAAACGAGCTTTTTTTGCTTTTTCTAAAGTAATCTTTATGCAATTCTTTGATAATCCATGAATTTTTGTATCAACTTGAATAGCAGTTATTCCTTCCGCAGTTCCAGCTACTTTAAAGTCCATATCTCCAAAGAAATCTTCAATACCTTGAATATCTGTAAGAACTTCCTCTTTTGATAAGTCTTCACTAGTTACAAGTCCTATAGCTATTCCTGCAGCAGGTCTTCTAATTGGAACACCAGCATCAAGCAGTGCTAAAGTACTTCCACACACACTGGCTTGTGAAGTTGATCCATTAGAGCTTAAAACTTCAGATACAAGTCTAATTGCATATGGGAATTCATCTTCCGAAGGAATTAGTGGTTCTAAAGCTTTTTCTGCTAAAGCACCATGGCCAATTTCTCTTCTTCCTGGTCCTCTAAGTGGTCTTACTTCACCAGTACTGTAGGATGGGAAATTATAATGATGCATATATCTTTTAGATTCCTCATCACCAATGCCATCAAGTATTTGTACATCTCCTAATGGACCTATAGTAGCTACAGTCATTACCTGAGTTAATCCCCTTGTGAATAATCCAGTACCATGAGTTCTTGGAAGTAATCCTACTTCACAACTGATAGGTCTTATTTCATCAAAAGCTCTTCCATCTGGTCTTCTCTTCTCATTAAGAATCATATTTCTTACTATTTCCTTTTGTATTCTATATTCTATATCCCCTATATCTGCTTTACCATCAGGATATTTTTCACTAAATTCTTCATCAATCTTTTCCTTAGCTGCATCCATAGCAGCATTTCTTTTATCTCTATCTGTAATATACATAGCTTCTTTTATTAAATCAAATGAAAAATCTCTTACTTCCTTTTCCATATCTTCATCTACTTTATATATTACTGGTTCTACCTTTTCTTTTCCAAATTTACTCATTGCTTCTTCTTGGAACTTAACTATTGGCTGACACTTATCAAAAGCAAAATTTATAGCATTGTACATTGTGTCTTCATCTACTTCATCAGCCCCTGCTTCAATCATCATAACCCTTTCTTTGGTAGCACAAACTGTAAGAGTTAATTTTGTTTTTTCTCTTTCAGCCTGTGTAGGGTTTAATATAAATTCTCCATCAATTAAGCCCACAGAAACAGTGGCAACTGGTGTAGTGAAAGGAATACTAGATAGGCATAAAGCTAAAGATGCTGCATTCATAGCTAAAATATCTGGTGCATTATCCTGTTCTACAGATAAGACCGTGCAAACTATTTGCACATCATTTCTGTATCCCTTAGGAAATAATGGTCTTAATGGTCTGTCTATAGCTCTAGCATGAAGTATAGCCTTCTCTGAAGGCCTGCCCTCTCTTTTTATAAAGCCACCAGGTATCTTACCCACAGCATATAACCTTTCCTCATATTCAACACTTAATGGGAAGAAATCTATACCCTCCCTAGGTTCTTTAGATGCATTTGCATTTACTAATACTACTGTATCTCCGTAACTTACAAGTATAGCACAATCTGAAAGAGCACCTACTTTCCCAGATTCCATCTTAAACTTTCTACCAGCTACAGTAGTTTCAAGTACATGACTCATAATTTACCTCCCTTCAATTTATACACTATTATTATCCTATTTTATTAATTTTTTTATACAAATATAAATATAAATAAGCTAATTTCAAAATAATAGAGCGGTGGAAGCCGCTCTAGTAGATTTTCTTATTTTCTTAAGCCTAATTCCTTAATGATTGCACGATATCTGTTGATATCTTTCTTTTCTAAGTAGTTAAGAAGACCTCTTCTCTTACCAACCATCATTAAAAGACCTCTTCTTGAATGGAAATCCTTCTTATGAACCTTTAAATGATCATTTAGATGATTAATTCTTTCTGTTAATAGTGCAATCTGAACTTCTGGAGAACCAGTGTCTCCTTCGTGTCTTGCATGTTTTTTTAAAATTTCATTTTTTAATGCCTTATCCATTTATCCAACACCTCCAATTGTTATATCCCCTTAGTCCAAGAATACCGACGGCAACACGGAAATCTTAGATTAAGGTTCACGAAACTAATTATAGCAAAGAACCTTAAGATTGTAAATCTCTTTTTATAATTAATCCTAAATTTTGCTTTTCCACGTAATCTTTATCTTTTTTAATTCTTTCTGATAATTCATCTAATGATTTAAATTTCTTTTCATCCCTTATTCTGCTTATAAAATATAATCTTATTTTTTCATCATATATTTCTTTATTAAAATTCAATATATGAGTTTCTATGCTTAATTTCTCATTTTCTACTGTAGGATTATATCCCACGTTGGTTACTCCCTTAAAATAATTTCCATTGTATTTTACTATGGTAAAATATACCCCACCTCGTGGTATTACAAATTCTTTGTTATAATCCAAATTTATTGTAGGGAAACCAATAACCCTGCCAATTTGCCTTCCCTTTATAACCATTCCTGAAAGAGAAAAAGGTCTTGTAAGCATTGCACGTGCTTTATCCATATCACCAGTATCTGAAATTATATGTCTGATATTAGAACTAGATACTATTTCCTTTTTATACTTTATTGGATCTACCACAAATAATTGAAAATCATATTTTTTACTTAATTCCTTTAACAGCTCCACATCTCCTAAGTTTTTGTAACCAAATCTATAATTGAATCCAACTACAACACCCTTGGCATTGTAATTTTTCACAATATTTAATACAAACTCCTCAGGAGAAAGTTGCATAAACTCCTTGGTAAAGGTATCCAACCTTAATATATCTATCCCTTTATTTTCTAAAATTTTTATTTTTGTTTCTTTATCCATTAAAAGTTTTGGCATAATTTCTTTGTTAATAATAGATAAAGGATGATTTTTAAAAGTGTATACCATACTCCTGCCATTATTTTTTTTGGCAAGAGCTATGACCTTTTTTATCAATTGCATATGTCCTAAATGTAAGCCATCAAAACTCCCAAGTGCAACATAAGTATTATATTGTAAATTTTGCCTTATTTTCTCTTCTATTATGTCCATAATCATTACTCCTATACAAGTAATTTCAAGATTTTAAACCCTTCTGCAGTTCTTTTGCCTAAACCAATGAATCTATTTTCTATGTATACCCTAAGAATAATATTTTCATCTATATTTTGTAATACATATTTATTAGTAAGAGTTGCCCCATTTAATAATAGTATTTCATATCTTTTATCCATATTTATAGCATTATATTTAAATAAAGCCTTATCCATAGGAATTATATAATCTTGTACATTGTCCTCATTTAAATCTTCTATATTAACAGAATTTTCAATGGCAAAGATACCTGTCTTAGTTCTTTCAAGAGACCACATACTTCCCCCTACTCCTAAGTTCTTACCCATATCATAGCAAAGACTTCTTATATAAGTTCCCTTTGAGCATTCTACTTTAAAAGTTACAAAAGGCATATTAATGTCTAGAATATCCATGGAATATATATGGACTTTTCTACTTTTTCTTTCCACTTCTATTCCTTCTCTGGCCAATTCATAAAGCCTTTTCCCATTGACTTTAAGTGCTGAATACATAGGAGGAATCTGATCAATTTCTCCATGGAAGGACTTAATGCAGTTAATGACAGAATTTTCATCTATATTTACTGGATTTTCATGAATAACTTTGCCTTCTCTATCATAGGTATCAGTTACTATTCCAAGTTTCATAGTAGCTATATATATCTTATTTTCATTCATTATATAATCAACTATTTTTGTAGAATTACCTATACATATAGGCAACACACCAGAAGCTAAAGGATCCAATGTACCAGTGTGACCAACCCTTTTGATTTTGCATATTTTTTTAACTCTTCTTACTACATCAAAAGAAGTCATACCACAAGGTTTATAAACATTTAATACTCCATTCATTTATATTAACTCTTTTTTTATCAGCTGTAATAGAATGTGCTGAACTTCCTCTAGTGATTTATCCTTTATAGCTGCTCCTGCTGCTCTTATATGTCCTCCGCCTCCAAATGATTCTGCAATTTTTCTAACGTCTACCTTGGATTTAGATCTTAGGCTTATCTTTACTTCTCCATCTTTTTCTTTTAATAGCAATGTTACTTCTACGGTATCAATGCTATTACCAAAGGAAACTACGTCAGAAGTATCTGTATTAGGATCTATATTTAATTTTTGGAACATCTCATCAGTGACTTTCATAAGGCATATATTTCCATCAATTAATTCCATTTTATCAAATACTAATCCATATAATTTAAATCTATTAAATTCTTTATTATCAAATACCTTTCTGTGTATGCTACTAAAATCAATGCCTGTATTTATTAAATCTCCGGCAATGCTATGGGTAATAGATGTGGTATTTGAGTGTCTAAAGGAGCCTGTATCTGTCAATATTGATGTATACAGGCAAGAAGCCATATTTTTATCAACAGTTACACCTAAAGATCTCAGCATTTGATATACTATTTCCGCCATACAAGATGCATTAGCATCTACAAAATTTAAATCTCCATATAAATTATTGGAAATATGATGATCTATATTAATTAGGGTATAATTTTTATTATTCAAATCTATATTTGCATTTACTCTTTCAAAATTGCCACAATCTAAAACAATTACGCAATTTGTTCCTTCTTTAACTTCTGATGTATTTCCATCTATTTCTTCACCAAAAGGTAAAAAGCTGAAATTTTTAGGCATACTTTCTTTACAGATTATATATACATTTTTATTAAGCTTTCTAATTCCCTGTAAAAGACTTAAGGAACTGCCAATAGAGTCACCATCTGCAGAAGTATGGAAGGTTATACCTATTGTATCACTTTCCTTTATATGGTCTAAAATTTTATTCATTATCATGGCTTTCTCTCTCCTTTATTTCGGCAAGCAGAGCGTCTATATGCATACCATGTTCTATGGTTTCATCCAATTCTATAATTATTTCTGGTGTATATCTTAAATTTATCCTATGACCAATTTCTCTTCTAATAAATCCGCTGGAATTTTTTAAGACAGCCAATGTATTGTTCTTTGTCTCTTCATTGCCAAAAATGCTTACATAGACTTTAGCATATCTTAAGTCCTTGGTAACATCTACCTTAGTTACACTTACCATGGCACTCATTCTTGGATCTTTAATTTCATGTTGAATTATATTTGAGACTTCTTTTTTTACTTCTTCGTTTATTCTTCCACCTCTATACTTAGCCATAAAAACTCACTCCTAATCATAGCTTAACTTTTTTTATTTCTTCCATAGTATAAGCTTCTATTATGTCGCCTTCTTTAATATCGTTAAACTTTTCAATCATTATTCCACATTCATATCCTGCAGCAGCTTCCTTAATATCATCCTTAAATCTCTTTAAAGATGATAAAATAGATTCATTTATTACTATTCCATCCCTTATAACTCTTACACTAGAATTTCTTGTAATTTTTCCATCTAAAACATAACAGCCTGCTACTGTTCCCACGTTGGAAATTTTATAAGTTTTCCTAACTTCTGCTCTTCCTAATATTACTTCTTTATAATCTGGTTCAAGCATACCTATCATAGCTGCTTTGATATCCTCTATAGCATTGTATATAACTCTATAAGTTTTTACATCTACATTTTCTTTTTCAGCAGCAGCAATGGCATTTGTATCTGGTCTTACATTAAAACCTATTATTATTGCATTAGAAGCATTGGCTAAAGTAACATCTGTCTCAGTAATAGCGCCCACTCCACCATGAATAACTCTTACCTTTATCTCTTCTGTTGAAAGTTTTTCAAGGGACTGTCTTACGGCTTCTACAGATCCCTGTACATCGGCTTTCACAATGATGTTTAATTCTTTTATTTTACCTTCTTTAATTTGACTATATAAGTCTTCCAAGGATACCTTGTGAGTTGATTGCAAATACTCACTTCTTTCCTTATCTTTTCTCTTATCTGCCATATCCCTTGCAGTTTTTTCATCTTTAACTACATGGAATCTATCTCCTGCTGAAGGTACTTCCGATAATCCTAATATCTCCACAGGAATTGATGGACCTGCTGATTTAATTTTCTTTCCTTTATCATCAAACATGGCTCTTATTCTGCCATAAGTTGATCCTACTATTATAGAATCCCCTACACGTAAAGTACCATTCTGTACAAGTAATGAGGCTACAGAACCTCTTCCTTTATCAAGTTTTGCTTCTATTACAGTACCCTTTGCTTTTCTTTTAGGATTTGCTTTAAGCTCTTCCATTTCTGCTGTTAAAAGTATCATTTCAAGTAAGGAATCTATTCCTTCTCTAGTATGAGCTGATACTGGAACTACTATAGTATCTCCACCCCAGTCTTCAGCTATAAGTCCTTTTTCAGATAACTGCTGCTTTACTCTATCAGGATTTGCACCAGGTCTATCCATCTTATTTATTGCAACTATCATAGGAACATTAGCTGCTCTACAGTGATTTATAGCCTCTTCTGTCTGTGGCATAATGCCATCATCTGCTGCTACTACTAATACAACTATATCCGTTATCTGTGCTCCTCTTGCTCTCATAGATGTGAAAGCTTCATGACCAGGTGTATCTAAAAATGTTATTTTTTCACCATTTATATTTACTGTATAAGCACCTATGTGCTGAGTTATTCCACCAGCTTCAGTTGAAGCTACTTTGGACTTTCTTATAGCATCTAAAAGAGAAGTCTTACCATGGTCAACGTGACCCATAACAGTTACTACTGGAGGTCTTTTTACGCTGCCTTTGTCATTATCTTCATCTTCTTCTTCCGCTTCTACTACTTCTAGCTCTAAATTTTGCTCCTTTTTTACCACAACAGCTTCAAATTTTTCACCTAATTTTTTTGCAGTTTGAAAATCAATTTCCTGATTCATTCCTGCCATAACTCCCATGAATATAAGCTGTTTGATTACTTCTGTATAAGGTTTTCCAAGTTTATCTGCAAATTCTTTAACGGTTATAGTTTCATTCATTTCTATTAATATATCTGGTTTGGCTTTTTCTTCTGTTTGCTCATTATAAGTTTCTATTTCTTCATCCTCATTCTTTCCTTTAATTTTTTTAGTTTTAGTTTTATTTTTTATAACTTCTTCTTGTAATTCTCCATACTTTTCTTCAATGTTATCTTTGTTATCTTTTGAAATATCCATAGCTGTGTCATCTTTTGGAGCCTCTGCATACAATTCTTTTATCAATTGAGCATCTTCGTCTTCTATTACACTCATATGATTTTTTACTTCTATATTAAACTCATCTTTTAACAAACTTATTAAGTTCTTGCTGGATATTCCTAGTTCTTTAGCTAATTCATATACTCTTATTTTTGACAAAACATTCACCCCCGAAACTATTTTCATTTTCTATTTCCATAGTTCTAACAATTTCGCAGCCATAGACGTATCTGATATCCCAACTACATTTATTTTATCCCTTCCCAATATGTGAGATAAATCTTCTCCGCTACACCCACTGATAATAGGGATATTTCTACTATGGGCCATTCTTTCAAACTTTTCCCTGGTATTTTCAGAAACTTCTGCTGATACAATTATTAAATAACATTTACCACCTCTTAAAGCTTCTTCACATTTATTATATCCCTCTATACACTTACCAGCTTTTTTAGATATTCCTAGAAAGGAAATAAACTTATCCTTCATTCTCAATCTCTTCCTTTAATTTACTGTAAATCTCTTCACTTATGGTGGTTTCGAGATTTCTCTCTAATTTCTTACTTTTAAAGGCTTTTTGAAGACAACTTACACTTTTACAGATATAAGCACCTCTTCCAGGCTTTTTACCAGTTAAGTCTATAGAAACCTCTCCTTCTTTATTCTTAACTACTCTTATAAGGTCTTTTTTGGGTTTCATTTCTGCACAGCCAGTGCACATTCTTTGAGGTATCTTTTTAACTTTCATAGATTAACCACCTTCCTTCTAAAGCCTTATTAATCAGAAACCTGAGAAGAACTTTTTATGTCAATCTTCCAGCCTGTAAGTTTTGCAGCAAGTCTTACATTTTGACCTTCCTTGCCTATAGCTAATGAAAGTTGATTATCTTCTACTATTACCCTTGCCGATTTATTATCTTCATCGACGTGAACATCTAAAACCTTAGCTGGACTTAAAGCATTTGCAATATATTCTTCTGGAAGTTTGCTCCATTTTATTATATCTATTTTTTCATTTTTAAGTTCATTTACTATATTCTGAACTCTTATACCCTTAGGTCCTACGCAAGCTCCCATAGCATCAACATTTTCATCATTGGAATAAACAGATATTTTAGTTCTAGAACCTGCTTCTCTAGCTATACTTTTTATTTCTACAATACCATTATATATTTCTGGTACTTCAAGTTCAAATAATCTCTTAACTAAGCCGGGATGAGTTCTTGATACTATAACCTGGGCACCTTTTGTAGTATTCTTTACTTCAACTATATATAACTTTAATCTTTCATTAAAGCTATATGTTTCTCCTTGCATCTGCTCATTAGGTCCAAGTACAGCTTCTATTTTCCCCAAATCTACAAATACATTAGATTTATCCTTTCTTATAACAGTACCACTTATTATATCACATTCTTTTTCCATGAACTCATTATAGACAATTCTTCTTTCTTCCTCTTTTATCCTTTGAATAACTACTTGCTTTGCTGCTTGAGCAGCTACTCTTCCAAACTTCTTAGGAGTTACTTCAACATTTACTACTTCTCCTAATTCATATCTTGGATCTATTTCTTTTGCATCTTCAATAGATATTTCATTTACTTCATCTAAAACTTCTTCTACAACAGTTTTTCTTGAATAAACATGTATCTCTCCAGTTTCCCTATTCATATTAACTACTACATTTTGTGTTGTAGCACCTTGTTTTGCATAATTCTTTTTATATGCCGCAACTAAAGCATCTTCTAAAGTGCTAAATATTAAATCTTCACTAACTCCCTTTTCTTTAACAATTTCCTTAAGTGCTTCTACAAACTCCTCATTCATCTTTTACTAAACCTCCTTTTAAAATTCTACTTTCAATTTAACTTTATGCAATTTTTCTCTTGGGATATCTATCTCTTTTCCTGCATCTTCTATCTTTATACAAGCACTATCGAAGCCTATTAATTTACCTTCATATTTCCTACTTCCATTGAATATGGATGATAATTTTATAGTAACATAGCTATTTAAATATCTTTCAAAATGTTTATCGTTGTGTAATTCCCTCTCAATTCCTGGCGATGATACTTCTAGATAATAACTCTTTTCTATTGGATCAACTTCATCTAACATTTCGCTTACAGCTCTGCTTACTTTTTCGCAATCGTCAAGTTTTACTCCAGCTTCATTATCTATATATACTCTTAAATAATTTTCTCCGCTTTCTTTTACAAATTCTAAATGATATAATTCATAATTTAACTTAGTAACTATAGGCTCTATTAATATAATAAGTTTTTTGATTAAATCTTCATTCATCATAGCAATCCCTCCTTATTTATTATTTTGCAGCAAATTATAACTTACATACCACATTAATTTAAAAACGCAACAAAAGTTGCGTTTTATACAAATAGAAAGAGCGGGCTTATACCCACTCTTCTCCGTCAAATAATTATCAGTAATCTTACTAGTTTTAATTGTAACATAACGAATAGGTTATTTCAAGAAAAAGTTAACATTTATATTTATAGTATATCCATTTATTATAAATTAAACAGCAATAATTGACCAGATACATACTTTTATTTTTTACCTTACATATCTTTTATTTCTTTTAATAATTCTTCTACAAGTTCATTTTCCTTAACCTTTTTAATTATCTTGCCTTTTTTAAATATAAGTCCCTCTCCTTTACCTCCAGCAATTCCTATATCGGCTTCCCTTGCCTCACCTGGTCCATTTACTACACAGCCCATTACAGCAACTTTAATATTTTTATTCATTCCTTCTAATCCTTTTTCCACTTCTTGGGCGATCTTTATTAGATTTATTTCAGTTCTGCCACAGGTAGGACAAGATATAAATTCTAGTCCCTTATGGGAAAGCCCTAAAGACTTTAATATTTCCTTACCAGTTTTAATTTCTTCTATTGGGTCTCCAGTAAGAGATACCCTTATGGTATCACCTATGCCTTCAGCTAAAAGTGTGCCTATACCAATACTTGACTTTATAGCTCCTCTCCATAAAGTCCCGGCTTCTGTTACTCCAAGATGAAGTGGATAATCTACTTTCCCAGAAATCAATCTATAACTATCTATCATCTGCATAACATTAGAAGATTTAATAGATATTACTATATCAGAAAAATTAACCTGTTCTAATATTTTTACATGCTGTAAGGCACTCTCCACTAAGGCTTCTGAGCTCACACCTCCATATTTTCTCAGCAATTCTTTATCCAAAGACCCAGAATTCACCCCTATCCTTATTGGAATATTTTTCTCCTTAGCCCGCTCTGCTACTTCCTTTACTCTATTTTGATTTCCAATATTCCCAGGATTAATTCTAAGAGCTGATACTCCATTTTCTATAGACTTTAAAGCTAATCTATAGTCAAAATGAATATCTGCTACTAAAGGTATATTTATTCTTTTTACTATATGTTTTATTGCATCAGCAGCCTGTTCATCAGGCACTGCACATCTTATTATTTCACAGCCAGCACTTTCTAATTCTAAAATTTGTTCTACTGTTGCATCTACATTTCTAGTATCAGTATTTGTCATTGATTGAAGGGATATTGGGGCATCTCCTCCCACATACAGGTTTCCCACTTTTACTTTTTTTGTTCTTACTCTTTCCATTTAATCATCTCCTAGAACTTAACGGGGTATAGTATATCTTTTATAGTGACTAACACCATTAATGTCATAAGTAAAGCAAAGCCAATGTAGTTTATAATTCCAACTTTATTGCTGTCAAACTTTCTCTTGGTTATGATTTCTACTAAGAATAAAATAATCCAACCTCCATCTAAAGCTGGAAATGGAATTATGTTAAATATAGCTAATTGTACGCTTAAATATGCTGCAAAGGATAATAAGCTGAAAAGTCCTGCCTTAGCTGCTTCTCCTGATACCTTTATAATAGTTATAGGTCCTCCAAAATCATTTAGAGAAACCTTTCCCTTAAAAATAGTGCCTAAAAATCCAAAGGTTTGTGATATGAGGGAATTTGTTTCCACGAAACCATAAGAAATGGATTCACTCATAGTTGGATTCTTTATAATCGATGGATAAATACCTACCATATATCTGTTTTCTTTTTCATTCTTTACTGGAGTTAATTTTACAGATTTTGTTTCATTAGCTCTTTTGTAAGTAATGTTTAAAGAATTACCATTATTAGTGTAAACCTCCGTTACAAAATCCTCCCAAGTAAGTATTTTCTTATCATTTACCTTTAATATTTTATCTCCCTTTTGCATACCTGCAATTTGTGCTGGATTATTAGGTTCTACCTTATCCACTATAGGAGCCATATATCCTCTATTAGCTGCAATAATTGCAAATAATACTATTGCTAATATTAAATTCATAAAAGGACCTGCCGCAACTATACTTAATTTTTGTAATGAAGATTTATTAGAAAATGCTCCTTCATCATTGGTTGTTTCTCCATCCTCGCCTAACATTCTTACATATCCACCTATTGGCAATGCTTTAACATTATACTGAGTCTCTCCCTTTTTTAAACCAAATAATTTAGGCCCCATACCTATAGAAAATTCCTCTACTTTAACTCCATTTAGTTTTGATAAAGTAAAATGCCCAAGTTCATGAACAATTACCAATAAGCCAAAGGCGAAGATTGCACCAATTATATTTATTATATTCACATATATTCCTCCTTAAATATTTATGTTAAATACTTACTGTTTACATATTCTTTTACCCTTTTATCTGTTTCTATTATTTCTTCTATAGTAAATTTCTCTTTTGAGCAGAATTTTTCCATAGCATCTTCTAAAATATCTCCTATAGTGAGAAATTTTATTCTTTTATTTAAAAATAGTTCTACCGCTGCTTCATTAGCTGCATTTAAAATTGCAGGCATTAATCCTTTTGCTTTACCTGCCTCATAGGCAAGCTTTAATGGTCTAAAGGTCTTCATATCTGGTTTCTCAAAGGTTAGACTTTTTATAGTATAAAAATCTAGCTTTTCTATAATAGCTTCTTTTCTTTCTGGATAATTAAAAGCATATTGAATAGGCAGTCTCATATCTGCAGCAGCCAGCTGAGCAATAATACTTCCGTCCTTATACTCTACCATGGAATGTACTATACTTTCTGGATGCACAACCACTTGAATATCATCGTAATCTACATCAAATAGAAAATGAGCTTCAATAACCTCTAATCCTTTGTTCATAAGAGTAGCTGAATCTATAGATATCTTTTTACCCATATTCCATTTTGGATGCTTTAACGCTTCATCTACAGTTACATTTTTTAGCTCCTCCCTACTCTTTCCCCTAAAAGGGCCTCCTGAAGCAGTCAATAGTATCTTATTTACATCCTTATAAGAATTTCCTCTTAGACACTGAAATATAGCCCCATGCTCAGAGTCAACCGGAAGTATTTTAACATTGTTCTTAAGGGCTTCTTCCATTATTATTTCTCCTGCCACAACTAAAGTTTCTTTATTAGCTAAGGCTATGTCCTTTCCTGACTGTATAGCTTTTAGAGTTGGATATAATCCTATCATTCCAACTACAGAAGTTAAAACCATATCTACCTCATCTAATGACGCTATAGTATTTAAACCCTCTATTCCTAAAAGTACTTCCGTATTTTTATTATTTTCTTTACAATAAATCTTTACTTTTTCGTAAGCAATGCTATCCATTAAAGTTGCAAACCTTGGATTGAATTCATTAATAATATCAATTATCTTTTTCCAGCTTTTATTTGCAGAAATAGCACTCAATGAAAAACTATCTCTTTCTCTTCTAATCACATCTAAAGCTTGGGTTCCTATAGAGCCTGTGGCCCCAAGTATACATATATTTTTCAATATAACATCTCCTTTATCGGCTTAGCTTTAGTAAAGTTACATTTCCAATATACTTTTACATACTATTATGTATAGTGGTGCAGTGATAATTCCAATTATACCAAAGACCTTTAGTCCAATATACAAGGCTAGTATGGTAAATATGGGATGCACCTCTAATTTACTGCTCATGAATTTCGCCTCCATAATCTGCCTAATAATAAACAGCATTATATAAAGACAAATCAATCCAAAGGCAATAATAAAATCCCCTGTGGAAATCTTATAAAATATTAAAGGCATAAATACAATTATTGTTCCAACATAAGGCAATAAATCCAGTGTACCACAGATTATACCTAATATAATATAGTTTTCTATATTCAAAGCCATGAAGCCAAATATTGTTTCTATCATAGTTACTAAAATTAAAAGTATTTCTACCTTAAATATATTTTTAATATCTTTAAATTTCTCTTCTATGAAATTTACTTGTTTTGGTGGAATAAAATTTTTAACCCAGTTAAATATAACATATTTATCTACCAAAATAAAGTAAGCAACTATATTACCTACAAAATAATTTACTATGCTATCTGTAGTATAAACTGCCCCTTTTCTTAAAAAATTACTATTAAGAATGTTATAATAATATTTTTCCAATTCCTTATTTAGTCCTGCAAAATTTATGTTTAAGCTCTTACTCAATTTATCTAAACTATTTACTACCTTTACTATACTGTCAATAATTATATCCTTAACGCTATATATCCAATTGCCAATATAAATTATAAAAATTAATAAAAGTATATTCACAAATACTATGCTTATAATTCCCATAGCTTTTTTATTAATTATGTGCAATTCATTTAAAAGGTTGTATATTGGACTGCAAAGGAAAAGCAAAAACATAATTATAAAAAAAGGTTTAAAATATATTTTTATAAATAAAGTCAGCATTACAAATATCACAAGGGCAAAAAAACAATATATTAGTTTCTTATTTCTATTTTTACTATATAACAAATATCATTTCTCCACACAAATACTATATAATATTATATTCTGAAATATATGTATATATTAATATAAAAGTGCAATGCACTTTTATAATTGACAATTGACAGTTACAGATAATTTTTCCCCATTAACATTACGAAAAATTTCAAATTAAATTTCAGCTTACCTTATGGGAAGGTTCCGTTATTTATTCTTTATTATTTTTTATCTATTATTTAAAATAAGTAAAACACCTAGAGTTTTTATATACTCTAGGTGTTTTACTTATATATTTATTAAATTCCTACTATAAAACTTAAGTAATAAAATACCACTACTGAAGAAAATAGTATACTATCAAATCTGTCTAATATTCCACCGTGACCTGGAATTAAATTGCTATAGTCTTTTACTCCTGTGTATCTTTTTATGGAGGATGCCACCAAATCTCCAAATTGAACTAGTATTCCACATAATGCTCCTAGTATAAAGAAATGTATTATAGGTATATTTACACCTTTATTAACTATAAACACTCCAAATAAACCGCAGGATAATGTACTTCCAAAAAATCCTCCTATAGATCCCTCAATAGTTTTCTTAGGGCTTACATTTGGGCACAGCTTATGCTTACCAAAGTATTTTCCTGCATAGTAAGCGGAAGTATCGCATACCCAGGAGGATAGGAATATAAGCCATACTAGATAATTGCCATAATCTTTATTATTTACTAATACTATAAAGCTAAAAAATACTGGTATATACAAAAATCCCAATAAAGTAGTAGCCACATCAATAAAAGTATATTTTATATTTATAACTGGTATAGTTAAGCATATTAAAGTTGACAAAATAATTATATAAAAAAATAAATCCGTATTTATTTTTTCCCCCAAGGTTAAATAGTATATTATACATAATATATATCCAACCATGCTAAAAGCATGTATATTCTTTTCTTTTAATACCTTATAGAATTCATACATTCCACCTAATGAAAGAATAAGAACTAAAGATTTTAAGAATACCCCTCCAATAAATAAAAAAATTAAAAGAGGTGATAATATAATGGCTCCTAAATATCTCTTATTCACTTTATCAGCTCCTAAATGTTGTTTTTATTTTATACCGCCATATCTTCTATCCCTATTTTGAAAGTCATAAATTGCTTCATGTAAGCACTCACCGTTAAAATCAGGCCATTTTATATCCGAATACCAAAATTCTGAATAGGCACACTGCCATATGAGAAAATTACTAAGCCTTTTTTCTCCACTTGGTCTAATTATTAAATCTGGATCCGGCATTCCTGCTGTATAAAGATAATTAGAAATTGTATCCTCATCTATATCCTCTTCCAAAACCTTACCCTCTTTAATATCCTTATATAATAATTTTACAGCTCTTACAATTTCATCTCTGCCGCCATAGTTTAAAGCTAAATTTAATATAAGCCCACTATTGTTTTTTGTTTTTTCATAGGCATTTTTTAATTCGTTTTGGCATATCCTTGGCAATTTTGATATATCTCCAATAGTATTTACCACTACATTGTTTTCATGTAATTCTGCTATTTCCTTTTTTAAATACTCAACTAATAGCCTCATAAGAGCATTTATTTCATCTTTAGGTCTTTTCCAATTCTCCGTAGAAAAAGCATACAAAGTTAAATATTTAACCCCTATTTTATCGCATTCCTTTACTATTCCCCTGATAGCTTCAACTCCAGCTCTATGTCCCATGGTTCTAGGAAGTTTTCTTTCCTTTGCCCATCTGCCATTTCCATCCATTATTATTCCAATATGTTTTGGTATATTATTCATATCTAATGATATATAAGGCTTTTTATCCTTAGCTTTATCATTAAAAAACTTCCACATACAGCTCTCTCCATTTCAATCTCTATTTTACTAATAAAACCTGCGTAACCGCAGGTTTATAAATTAAATTTATTATACAGTCATAACTTCTTTTTCTTTTACCTCTAATATTTTGTCAACTTCCTTAATAAAGTTATCAGTTCTCTTTTGAATATCTTCTTCTGCCTTCTTAATTTCATCTTCTGATATATCTGATTCTTTTTTAAGAGCTTTTATCTTATCATTGCAATCTCTTCTTATAGATCTTATAGCTATTTTAGTTTCTTCTCCAGTTTTCTTTATGGTTTTAACTATATTTTTTCTTGTTTCTTCAGTAAGTTCTGGTATTAATAATCTAATAACTGTTCCATCGTTATTTGGATTTAATCCTAAATCTGATTTTAATATAGCCTTTTCTATTGCTTTTATTGCAGTTTTATCCCAAGGTTGGATTTGTAGAATTCTTGATTCTGGTACAGATATACTAGCTATCTGACTTATTGGAGTTATAGAGCCATAGTATTCAACTTCTATTTTATCCAACATAGCAGGGGTAGCTCTTCCAGCCTTCATGGAAGCCAATTCCTTTTGTAACACATTAATTGTCTTTTCCATTTTCTCATCAGCTATAGATATTATTTCCTTTATCATTAAAAATACCTCCTTATTCTTTAGACACTATAGTTCCAATTTTTTCTCCAGTAACTGCTTTCTTGATATTCTCTGGAGAATCAAGTCCAAAAACTAATATAGGAATATTATTGTCCATACATAATGAAGTAGCAGTAGAATCCATAACCTGTAAACCTCTATCTAATACATCTATGTATGAAAGTTTTTCAAATTTTTTAGCATCTGAATATTTATGTGGATCTTTGTCATATACTCCATCAACCTTTTTGGCAAGCAGTATTACATCTGCTTCTATTTCAGCTGCTCTTAATGCTGCTGTAGTATCTGTTGAAAAATATGGATTCCCAGTTCCTGCAGCAAAAATTACTACTCTTCCCTTTTCTAAATGTCTCATGGCACGTCTTCTTATAAAAGGTTCTGCTATTTCTTTCATCTCTATGGCTGTTTGAACCCTTGTGTTAACACCTAACTGCTCTAAAGAATCCTGTAATGCCAATGCATTTATACAAGTAGCAAGCATACCCATATAATCAGCGGTGGTTCTATCCATATCCTCACCATTTCTACCCCTCCAGATATTTCCTCCGCCAACTACTGCGCCAATTTCTACTCCTATATCCACAAGTTCTTTTATTTCTTTTGATATTGTTTTAACTACTTCAAAATCTATTCCATATCCATTTTTACCTGACAAAGCTTCTCCTGAAAGCTTCAACATTATTCTTTTATATTTAATATTATTCATATATATTATACCTCCAAATTGTTAAAAATTACATAGTAATTTTAAAATTTACCGAATTTTCATTTTAAAAAAAGAGAACACGCAGTGTTCTCTTTTAAGTTATTTCCCTTGCTGCATTTGTTTTCTAACTTCTTCAGCAAAATCTTCTTGTTTCTTTTCGATTCCTTCTCCTCTTTCATATCTTACATATCCAGTAACCTTAATTTCTGCTCCAACTTCCTTGGATTTTTCCTGAAGGTACTTTGTTATAGTTAAATCAGAATTCTTTACCCAAACCTGTTCAATTAAGCAGTTTTCCTTATAATATTTTTGAATCCTTCCTTCAACTATTTTATCAACGATTTTTTCTGGTTTCCCTTCATTTAATGCCTGTACTCTGTATATTTCTTTTTCTTTATTTAAAGCATCTGTATCAATTTCATCTCTATTTAAGCATAGAGGATTTGTAGCTGCAACCTGCATTGCTATATCCTTAGCAACTTCAGATAATACTTCACTTTCTTTTTCACATTCAATTTTTACTAAAACTCCAATTCTTCCGCCACCATGAATATAGCTTTCAACTACTCCATTCTCAACTGTGAAATTACTGAATCTTCTTACAGACATATTTTCGCCAAGTTTAGCAATTAATGCTGTAACAGCATCTTTAATTGATATATTTTCATCGGTTATGTATTTTTCTTCAATAAATCCTTCTGTAGTGGTTTCTGTAGTAGTTGCTGCCATCTTAGCAACATTTGCAACCAATGTTTTAAAGTCATCATTTGCTGCAACGAAGTCAGTTTCACAGTTAACTTCTACTATAGAACCTGATTTTTTATCTTCGGATATATATGTTTTAACTAAGCCTTCTGATGCTATTCTGCCAGCCTTTTTAGCTGCTGCAGCTAATCCTTTTTCTCTTAAAAGTTCTATAGCCTTCTCTACATCTCCATTAGTTTCTGATAAGGCCTTTTTGCAGTCCATCATACCTGCTCCAGTTCTTTCTCTTAAATCCTTTACCATCTGCGCAGTTATCATAATCTATACCCTCCCGTGCTTTACGATTTTTTAAAAGGTAAATGAAGAAAATCTTCATCTACCTTTAATTTTTATTCAGATAATTGTTCTCCCTGTCTTGCTTCTATAACAGCATCAGCTATTTTCCCAGTTATTAATTTTACTGCTCTTATAGCATCATCGTTTCCTGGAATTACATAATCAACTTCATCTGGATCACAATTAGTATCTACTATAGCTACTACAGGTATACCTAATATTTTAGCTTCTGAAATAGCATTCTTTTCTTTTCTTGGATCTACTACAAATATAGCTCCAACATTGTGTGCATCCATGCTCTTTATTCCACCTAAGTTCTTTTCTAATTTTTCTTCTTCTAACTTAAGCTTTATAACTTCTTTCTTTGGGAGAACTTCAAAAGTTCCATCCTGTTCCATTTGCTCTAATTCTTCTAATGTCTTAATTCTTCCTTTTATAGTTTGGAAATTTGTTAACATACCACCTAACCATCTGTTGTTAACAAAGTACATATTACATCTTACTGCTTCTTCTTTAATAGCTTCTTGAGCTTGTTTTTTAGTTCCTACGAAAAGAATATCTTTTCCTTCTCCTGCAACTTCTTTTATGAAGTTATAAGCTTCTTCTACTTTCTTTACAGTTTTCTGTAAATCTATAATATAGATTCCATTTCTTTCTGTAAAGATGTATGGAGCCATTTTAGGATTCCATCTTCTTGTTTGATGTCCAAAGTGAACACCTGCTTCTAATAATTGTTTCATTGAAATAACTGACATAAATTTATACCTCCTTGGTTTTTACCTCCATTACCTTCATATTTATAAATTACCCTAAGGCACCATTTACAAATTAGGCAATGTGTGTATTTTTCTTACCTCAAGTAGTATATCACATGAAGTTGTCATGTTCAATAATAATTTTTAAATTTTATATAACTCAACTAAAAAGCTTTTATTTATTATCCACTATTTCTTCTTGGCTATTCATTAAAAAACAGGATGCTTTCACATCCTGTTTTTTATATTACTTTATTTTCTTTAATTCGTCTAGTAATTTATCATTAAGAATTTTTATATGAGTACCCTTCATGCCTAGTGATCTAGATTCAATAACTCCTGCACTTTCAAACTTTCTTAAAGCATTGACAATTACTGATCTTGTTATTCCGACCTTATCAGCTATTTTTGAAGCAACTAAAAGTCCTTCGTTTCCATCTAATTCGCTAAATATATGTTCAACAGCTTCTAATTCAGAATATGAAAGAGTTCCTATAGCAAGTTGTACTACTGCTTTCTTTCTTGCCTCTTCCTCTATTTCATCATGTTTTGCTCTAAGAATTTCAAGTCCAATAATAGTAGCACTATACTCACCTAGTACAATATCATCATCTGTGAAAGGATCATCAAACCTAGCAATTAATAAAGTGCCTAATCTTTCCCTATTACCATTTATAGGCACAATTGTGGTAAGCTTATTGTCTATTCCACATTTTTCTCCATCTTCCTCAAAAACACATTTTCCATTGTTAGTTAAATTAGCTAAGGTTTCATGAATATTTAGCAGCTTATTATTGTAGAACTCTGGAAATCTCATTTCTGGAATTACTTTTTCTTTTACTACATCGCATTCAAATCCTGTGGAAAAGTCATAACCAAGAATCTTACCTTTTTTGCTTAAAATATAAACATTGCATGTTAAAACATCGCTTAATAGTTTGCATATATCGTCAAAAACAACTGGTTCTGTTCCTGATTTCTGAAGTATCTTATTTAATCTTCTTGTCTTATTTAAAAGTGATGACATTTTATGTATTCCTCCTCTATTTTATAAACCACTATATTATTTTAACTGCAGCTATTTACAAAAATGTTTATCACATATTTTTAATATTATTATATCATAAATATAATATTTTATATAGTATTTGTTAAATAATTGTGATTTTTTTTAATATTTAGAATTGTTCTTTTGACATTAATAATAATAACATACCATATAACAAAATACAACCATGTTATGCTATATTTATTATTTTATTATATAATTTCGACATAATAATATATTTTAATTGCTATCTACACTATATTTCTGTTAAACAATATTAATTTTTATCACATGGCTACCCTCTTTAAGAATCACTCGATGAATTTGTGTCATTTTGATATACCTTATTCTTACAATCTGCATCTACGCACTCAAAGTAATTTCCTTTTACTTTGTTATATTTTTTCACCATATGACTTCCGCATAAAGCACACTTATCTTTAACCGGTTCAAACCAGCTTACAAAATCACAATTTGGGTAATTACTACAGCCATAAAATTTTCTTCCCTTTTTACTTTTCTTTACTAATATGTTCCCACCGCACTTTGGACATTTAACATCAATTTCTTCCACAATAGGTTTTGTATTTTTACAATCTGGATAGCCAGGGCATGCTAAAAAATCTCCAAACCTACCATGTTTTATAACCATATTTCTTCCACACTTTTCACAGATTACATCTGTTACTTTATCTTCTATGGTTACTTTAGCTACTTCTTTTTCCGCTTTATCTATTAAAACCTTAAGAGGGCTAAAAAACTCATCCACAACATTAGTCCAGTTTTCTTTTCCCTCTTCTACACTATCTAATTTATTTTCCATTTCTGCAGTAAATTCTACATCTACAATAGGTTTAAAATAATCAGATAATATATCATTTACTATAAAACCTAATTCAGTGGTTTTTAATGTCCTTTTTTCTCTCTCAATATATTTTCTTTCTAATAATGTAGAAATTATAGGAGCATAAGTACTTGGCCTTCCTATACCATTTTCTTCTAAGGTTTTAACTAATGAAGCTTCAGAAAATCTTGCTGGAGGCTGTGTAAAATGCTGTTTCCCTTCTATGGATTTTTTAATTAATTTTTCACCTATTTCTAACTGTGGCAAATTTACAACTTCTTTTTCTTCTTCTATAGAATATTCATATACCTTCATAAATCCATCAAAGTCTATAGCTGAACCTGTAGCTTTAAATCCATATTCACCATTTATTATTTCTATGGTAGTAATATTTAATACACAAGGTGACATTTGGCTAGCCATAAATCTCTTCCATATTAAAGAATATAATTTATATTGTTCATTGCTTAGGCTTTCCTTTGCTACCTCTGGAGTAATCTCCACATTAGTTGGTCTAATTGCTTCATGTGCATCTTGAATATTCTTCTTACTTTTAAATTCCTTTGGTACTTTAGGAATATACTGTTCACCAAATCTATCTGCTAAAAATTTGCCTGCAGTTCCCTGAGCTTCTTTTGAGATTCTTACAGAGTCTGTTCTCATATAAGTTATTAATCCAATGGTTCCATGTCCCTTTACATCAACTCCCTCATATAATTGTTGAGCTATGGACATAGTTCTTTTAGTTGAAAAATTTATTTTTTTATAAGCATCCTGTTGTAAAGTACTTGTGGTAAAAGGAGGTAGAGGGTTTTTAGTCTTCTGTGATCTTTTCACATTCTTTACAATGAATTCCCCTTTTTCTATTTCCCCTATTATAGAATTACTTTCCTCATTACTATTTATTTCAATTTTTTTCTTTCCTTTAGATGATAATTTAACAAGAAAACTGCTCTTATTTCTTTCTTTATGAAGATTACATTCTATAGTCCAGTATTCTTTAGGAATAAATTTCTCAATATCTCTTTCCCTATCGCATATCATTTTTAAAGCCACAGACTGAACCCTTCCTGCACTTAATCCCCACTTTACCTTTTTCCACAATATAGGGCTTATCTCATAACCAACTAATCTATCTAATACCCTTCTAGCTTGCTGGGCATTAACTAAATCTATATCTATTTCTCTAGGCTCCTTTATAGCACTTTTTATAGCACTTTTAGTTATTTCATGAAATTCTATTCTACATTTCTTTTTTTCATCCAATTTCAATGCCTTGGAAAGATGCCAGGATATTGCTTCGCCCTCTCTATCAGGGTCAGTTGCCAGATAAACTTCGTCACATTTCTTTGCTTCTTTTTTTATCTTTTCCAGTAATTCTCCCTTACCTCTTATAGTAATATACTTTGGTGTATAGTTATTATCTATGTCAACACCTAATTGACTCTTAGGAAGATCTCTTACATGACCCATAGATGCTTCTACTACATAATTTTTACCTAAATATTTTCCTATAGTTTTTGCTTTTGCTGGTGATTCCACAATAACAAGTTTTTGTCCCATCTTATTCTCCGATAAAAAATATCAGAGTTACACCCCCTATATGATAGTTTATTTTTTATTTTGATTAACATTGCTGATAATCTATTAAACACTATTTGCAATTCTAACATAATAATTGCCAGAAAGGCAAGTTATTTGATTTTTAAGTTGCAATTCAAATAATACCTCATACAATTGTTTAATGTCAATATTAGTTCCTTTCAATATATCATCTATATGTATAGGGCTATACTTTACAATGCTAAATATTTTTTCTTCCATTGCATTGCCAAAATAATATTTTCTTTCATTTTTGTGAACATATGAAATATTTAAAATATGGAAAATATCTTCAACTGAAGTTAAAGGATATGCCCCATCTTTTATTAATTTATTTGTTCCCTTACTGTTTTCCGAAAATATAGATCCTGGCACAGCCATTACTTCTTTCCCCTGTTCTAATGCACAAGAGGCGGTTATCAATGAGCCACTTTTATTTGAAGCTTCCACTATGATAACTAAATCACTAATTCCGCTTATTATTCTGTTTCTTAAGGGAAAATTATATGCATAGGGCGGGGTACCAGGCAAAAATTCAGATATTATACATCCATTTTTTGTAATCTCATGGTAAAGGGAAGTATTGCTTTTAGGATATATAACGTCAACCCCTGATCCTAGCACAGCGCAGGTGTAACCGCCTTCTTTTAATGAAGTAGTATGAGCAAATGAATCAATACCTTTAGCCATGCCACTTATTACATTTACATTTTTCTCTGCCAATTTGGCAGCCACTATTCTTGTAACATTTTCACCATAATAGCTGTAACCTCTAGAACCTACTATAGCTACAGATTTATTTTTATTTAACTTCTCTAAATTACCTTTATAAAATAGTATAGCAGGAGAATCCTCATAATTTCTAAGATTCTCAGGATATAACTTATCATTGTAGGTTATCATAGCTATATTTTCCCTTTCCATTATGCTTTTTATACTATTTATCTTTTCTACATTCCAAAAACTTTTTAATAAAGCTTTTAATTTATCTTCTCCTATTTCTTCATTAATATATGTGCTTTTTGTCATAGAATAATACCAAATAGCCTCAGTATTTTTTAATTTCTTTAACAACTCTAATTTTATTTTATAAGAAAGCTTTACCATGGAAAACCATATATCATAATTATTCACAGCAATTCTCCTTAAACTATATTATTCAGAAACCTTCTATATTGAATAGCCTCAATTAAGTCAGCTTCTTCTATTTCTTCTCTTCCCTCTAAATCTGCAATTGTTCTTGAAACCTTTAATATTCTTGTATAAACCCTAGTGCTGAAATGAAACTTATCATAAACTTTCTCCATAAACCCTGTAGCTTTACTTGTTAACTTACAGTAATTTATTATCATACTTCCATTCATTTCACCATTGGTCAATATGTGATAATCTTTAAATCTTTCCTTTTGAATGTTTCTTGCAAAGTTAATTCTTTTCTTTATACTCTTAGAACTTTCTCCCCTTTTACTTGATTTTATATTGTTATACTCCAGTTTTCCAACAGAAGTATAAATATCCATTCTATCTAAAAGTGGTCCTGACAATTTATTAATATATCTTTTTTTGTCCTGTTCTGAGCATTCACATGGTATTTTGCTGCAATGACAAGGATTTAAAGCACCAACCAACATAAAATTGCATGGGTATTCAACGGTACCAGAAACTTTACTTATCTTTATCTTTCTATCTTCTAAAGGCTGTCTTAAAGCTTCAAGAACACCTTTATTAAATTCTAGTATCTCATCTAAAAATAATACTCCATTATGAGCCAAAGTTATTTCCCCAGGTATTAAATTTATACCTCCTCCTACAAGGGCTATTTTCGATATAGTATGGTGTGGATCTATAAATGGACGGCTTGTAATCAATCCTTCTTTTTCTTTTAAAGTGCCAAAAACACTATATATCTTAGTACATTCCAAGGCCTCTTTATAGGTTATATCTGGCAATATAGTTGGGATTCTTTTAGCAATCATGGTTTTACCAGTGCCTGGCGGTCCAAATAATATTATATTGTGATTTCCTGCTGCAGCAACTTCTACGGCTCTTTTAGCACTTTCTTGACTAATAATTTCAGAAAAGTCCATAGCATATTTGTTTTTATTATTTATTTTTTGTTTACTTTTATAAGGGGCCAAGTCCCTATATTGCAAATAGCAGGCAACCTCTTTTAAGTTACTTAATGGATATATGTTTGCTTCTTTAATTATTGAACATTCATCTTTGTTATCTATTGGAACTATAAAATCATATATTCCCCTTTTTACTCCTTCCAAAACTATAGGCAGAGCCCCTTTGCTTCTCCTCAGTTCTCCAAGTAAAGAAAGTTCCCCCATAAAAATATACTTTTCTACATCATCAGTCCCAATTTGATTTGTATCTAATAATATGCCAATTGCTATAGGTAAATCAAATAAAGATCCCTCTTTTTTCAAATCAGCAGGAGCTAAATTAACAATAATTCTTCCAATGGGAAATTGAAAACCTGAGTTTATTATAGCTGCTCTTACCCTTTCTTTTGATTCTTTTACCGCAATATTACCCATACCAACTATATTAAAGGAAGGTAACCCTCTACTAATATCTACCTCTACATTCACCATTACACCCTCTATTCCTGTAAAGGTAGCAGTATTAATTTTAATAGCCAATAAAATCACCTCCTTTAGATTCTTGACAAAATAATTTTTTTTATAAGAACAAAAGGAGAATATAGTAAAACTTTTATGGTTTTACTATTATTTTACAAGGTAATAGTATATACTATATATGCTAACTATTATTTATTTAAAATGAGAGGGGAATATTTATGCATTCCTATAAAAAGGAAGTAGGAAATCTAGGTGAAAGTTTAGCTGAAAGTTATTTAATTCAAAATGGCTATATTATACTAGATAAAAACTTCAGATGTAAGCAGGGTGAAATAGATATTATAGGAAAAGACGGAGAATATATAAGCTTTATAGAAGTAAAATCTAGGTACGGGAATTTATACGGCACCCCTGGAGAAGCAGTTAACTTCGTAAAACAGTATAAAATATATAAAACTGCTGAAATGTATATTTTAAAAAAGAAACTTCATAAGTTTAATTTTAGATTTGATGTAATAGAGATAGTATTAAATCATAAAAATGATGATTTCTCCATCAAACTAATTAAGGATGCCTTTCAGATATAATTGTTAAAGTATATTTTTAAGAAAACTAAATCTATGTAAGGGGCATGGACCATATTTTTTTAGTCCATCTATGTGTTCTGGGGTTCCATAACCTACATTTTTTTCGAAACCATAATAAGGATATTTTTTTGAATATCCTTTCATTTTTTTATCTCTATATACCTTTGCTATAATTGAAGCACTTGCTATAGAGGCACTTTTGTTATCGCCTTTTATAATAAACTCATTTTTCAAACCTATATTTTTTACAGCATACCCATCGGATAACACTATTTCAGGCTTTATAGCCAAATCAATTGCAGCCATCTTTAAAACTTCATTATTGCACCAGCCTATGCCCCTAGAATCAATTAGATCATTATCTATCTCTGCAATATTATAATATAAGGCCCTATCCTTAATTATTTCTGATAATTCTTCCCTGGATTTAGCTGAAAGTTTTTTTGAATCCTTTATTCCAAGTATTAAATCCTTATCGCTATTATAATTTAAATTTAGCACCACAGAGGCAGCCACTATAGGCCCAGCTAAAGGACCTCTTCCTACCTCATCTACTCCAGCTATGTAAGTATACTTCCCAAAGGATTTATCGAAATTATACATATCCATAACTCTATTTATTTCTTCTTCATTTTTTTTTATAAATCTTAAAATTCTATCTGATAAATTTTGCACAGTTTTTCTTTTATCTTTTTTTAAAATACTTCCTATATTAAGTAAATAATCCTTATTTTCAATAGAATATTCTTTTTCTAAGGCAAGAATAATATCCTTAATATCCGAAAACTTCATATCAGATAATTGTGTATTATCCTTAAATATTTCTAAGCTCATTTGCAATGCTCCATTCTCTTTATTCAGCATCATTAATAGATATTGGCCTTTCAAGGGATATTTTACCTAACTTTCCCCCTCTAAATTCGTCCATAAGCATAATAGCAACCCTATTGTAGTCTATTTCTCCACCTGATATTACAGCGCCTCTTTTTCTGGCTATGTTATCCATATTCACAAGTGGATTTTCATCTAGTTCTGTAAGTTTATATCTTTCTTTTAATTTTTCAGCATAATCATTTTGTAATCTTTCTATAAGCCTTAAAGCTAAAGTCTCTATATCCATAATCTCATCCTTTATAGCTCCTGTAAAGGCTAAATTTAATCCAACAGTTTCATCCTCAAACTTAGGCCATAACACACCAGGAGTATCCATAAGCTCAATACCTATTTTAGTCTTTATCCATTGTTTACTCTTTGTTACTCCTGGCCTATCTCCAATTTTAGCAATATTATTTTTTGCCATTTTATTTATAAAAGATGACTTTCCTACATTAGGAATTCCAACTACCATCACTCTATCAGTAATTTTTACTAATCCCTTATTTTTTAATCTTTCATGTTTTTCTTTTAATAATTCATCTAAAACTGGCTTTATGTTTTTTATACCATCACCATTTACACAGTTAACAGATAAAACCTTTATATTTTCCTTTGTTAAATACCTTATCCATTGATTGGTAATGGGTTTTTCACTAAGATCACTTTTATTCAATAAGATTATCCTTGGTTTTCCAGCACATATTTCTTCTATTTCTGGATTAGCACTGGACTTTACAATTCTTGCATCTCTTATTTCTATTACTGCATCTACTAACTTTAAGTTTTCCTTTATCTCTCGTCTTGTTTTTGCCATGTGACCTGGAAACCAATTTATTGCCATAATTATCTACCCTTTCTAATGGTTATCTATTTTGTAATGCTGCATTAAGTCTTCCTGCTCTATCAAATGGATATATTCTAAGTGCAGCCCTTCCCACTACCATATTATAATTAACAAAGCCTACTCTCGGATCTCTACTATCTAAACTGTTATTTCTATTATCTCCCATAACAAATATAGTATTCTCTGGTACTGTTACTTCATTAAAATCCTGCATCCTTTGTTCAAATATATAATTTTCATCTAGTGGTTTATTGTTAACATATACTTTATTATCTTCTACTTTAACCTTATCTCCTTCTACAGCAATTACCCTTTTTATAAACTTTTCTCTAGGGTCTGCAGGATATTTTATTACTACAATTTCTCCAGGAGTTGGTTTTCTAAAATAGTAGGAAACTTTTTCTACAATTAATCTATCCTTATTGTGAAGTGTTGGATACATAGAAAGTCCATCAACACTAACAGTTTCAAAAACAAATGTTATAATCAAAAATGCTGCTACAATTGCAATAAGAATTGATTTACCTAATTCTATTAATTCTTTTACCAATATAATCACCATCCCAATATACAAAAAAGGGACTATAAAAGCCCCATTTTTATCTTAATATTTCTTTAACTTTTGCAGCTTTACCTACTCTATCTCTTAAATAGAATAACTTAGCTCTTCTTACTTTACCTCTTCTTGCTACCTCAATCTTTTCAATTGTTGGAGCATTCACTGGGAATGTTCTTTCAACACCTACACCTAAAGCTACTCTTCTTACAGTAAATGTTTCTCTTAGTCCGCCATTTTGTCTTTTTATAACTACTCCTTCGAACATCTGAACTCTTTCTCTTGTTCCTTCTTTGATTCTTACATAAACCTTAAGAGTATCACCAACATTGAAATCTGGTAAATCTGTTCTAATTTGTTCTGCTTCTATAGCTTTAATTACATCTAACATTTGTGCATTCCCTCCTCATCTTTTTTCACGTTCATGCCCCATAAGCAGTGACAGAGGAACGCGCGTACTAGCACGAAATTAATTCTATCATATGTATATATATTTTTCAATATACAACTTACAATTTTTTATTAATTTCTTTCAATAATTTCTTATCTTCTTGGCTTAAATTTAACCTTTGAAATAGATCTGGTCGTCTTTCCATGGTGATGCTTAAAGATTGCATTCTTCTCCACTTTCTTATGTTTTCATGATGCCCAGATATAAGTACTTCTGGCACTTTATCTCCCCTGAAATCTTCTGGCCTTGTATATTGGGGATATTCTAAAACTCCTTTATAAAAGGATTCTTCCATAAAACTTTCACTTTTCCCCAAAACTCCAGGAATAAGCCTACATATACTATCTATAACTGGTATACAGGCCATCTCTCCCCCAGTTAGAACAAAATCTCCTAAAGATATTTCTAAATCAATTTGTTTATATGCTCTTTCATCTATTCCTTCATAATGTCCACATAAAAAAATTAGATGTTCTTCTTTAGACAGTTCTTTAGCTATTTCTTGATTAAATGTCTTTCCTCTAGGTCCTAAAAAGATTACCTTGCCATTGTTATTCTTCTTAACATGTTCTATTGCATCTACAATAGGTTGGGCTGCCATTACCATACCAGCGCCTCCACCATATGGATAGTCATCTACCTTCCTATGTTTATCTAAGGTAAAATCTCTAATATCAACTGTATTAATATGTATTATATTCTTTTTTATAGCTCTGCCAATAATACTGTAGTTAAATATATCAAACATTTCGGGAAAAAGAGTAAGAATATCTATTCTAACATCCATTGTTTTACCGGCTTTATTACTATTTTTCTTTCTTCTATATTAACGCTGATTACAATAGTTTTTAATACTGGAATTAATATCTCTTTTTCTCCCTTAACACAGTACACATCATTATTTTTTGTTTGTATTACATCATACAGTTTCCCTATTTCTTCACCGGTTTCGTCAAAAACCGTACAGCCTATTAAATCGGCTATAAAGTATCTTCCTTCTGGAAGTTTTACCGCATCTTCTCTGGATACCTCTAAATATTTATTTCTATATTTCATAGCTGCTTCTATGGAATCTATTCCTTCTATTTTAAGAATTACTTTATCATTTTGGAGTTTACACCAACTAATAATTCTTTCCTCACCATCAATATATACCTTCTTTAGTTGTCTAAATCTTCTTATGTCATCAGTTAATGAATGTATTTTAAGTTCACCTTTTAGTCCATGGGTATTAATAATCTGTCCTATAGTTAAAAATTCATTCATTATTAATTCTCCTTTTCAAAAAAGAGTTAGGCTGAGCCTAACTCTTCTCTTATATTATTTCCACAACAACTCTCTTATTTTCTTTGATTGCTGCTGCCTTTACTACAGTTCTGATAGCTTTTGCTATTCTTCCCTGTTTTCCAATTACTTTTCCCATGTCTTCTGACGCAACCTTTAATTCAAGTATAATGGATTGCTCCCCAGCAATTTCATTAACTTGAACCATATCTGGGTTATCCACTAGCGATTTAGCTATAATTTCCACTAATTCTTTCATGTACTACACCCCCAAATTATTTAGCAAGCTTTTCATTTAATCCAGTTTTTACAAAAAGCTTTTTAACTATATCTGTAGGTTGAGCACCATTTTTTACCCAAGTAGCTGCCTTTTCTTCATCGATTTTAATTGTAGTTGGTTCAGTTGTTGGGTTGTAGTAACCTATTTCATCAATGAATCTTCCGTCTCTTGGAGATCTTGAATCTGCTACTATTATTCTGTAGAAAGGAGCTTTTTTAGCACCCATTCTTCTTAATCTTATCTTTACTGCCATTATTTTCACCTCCTTTAAAAATCATGTGTATTAAAATGGTAATTTACCAAATAAACCTTTTTTCTTTGAGAAGTTCTTTTGCATACCCTTCATCTGTTTCATCATTTTTTTCATTGCTTCAAAATCTTTTAAAACTTTGTTAACCTGCTGTATGCTTGTTCCTGAACCATTAGCAATTCTCTTCTTTCTTGAAGGAGAGCTGCTTACTAAAGTTGAATTTTTTCGTTCCTTTAATGTCATGGAATTAATTATTGCTTCAATTCTTCCCAATTCTTTTTCACTTTGACTTAAATCAACACCTTGAAGCTCCTTTGAATTAACTCCAGGAAGCATTTCCATAACCTTATTTAATGGGCCTAACTTTTTCATTTGCTGCATGGCTGCCAGGAAATCTTCAAAGTTAAATTCTTGATTCATCATACGGGAGCCAAGTTTTTCTGCTTCCTTTTCATCAATGGCTTGTTGTGCTTTTTCTATAAGGGTAAGCACATCTCCCATGCCAAGTATTCTAGAAGCCATTCTGTCTGGATGGAAAACTTCGAAATCATTCATCTTTTCCCCTATACCGGCAAACTTTATTGGCTTTCCAGTCATAGCTTTTATTGATAATGCAGCTCCACCCCTTGTATCACCGTCTAATTTTGTCAATATAACTCCAGTAATATCAAGTTGTGAATTGAAGCTTTCTGCCACATTCACTGCATCTTGTCCTGTCATAGAATCCACAACTAACAGTATTTCATTGGGATTTACACTATTTTTTATGTTTATCAATTCATTCATCAGCTCTTCATCTATATGAAGTCTTCCCGCTGTATCTATTATTACTACATTATTGTCATTATCCTTTGCATGTTTAATAGCAGCCTTTGAAATATCCACAGGATTTACCTTATCACCTAAACTAAATACAGGTATTTCAATTTGATTCCCAACTACCTGTAATTGCTTTATAGCAGCAGGTCTGTAAACATCACAGGCTACAAGTAAAGGTCTTTTATTTTTCTTTCTAAGCTGTAAGGCTAATTTTCCTGCCATGGTTGTTTTTCCTGCTCCCTGAAGGCCAACTAACATTATAACTGTTATGCCATTCTGAGCAAAATTTATTTCACTTTCCTTACTTCCCATTAACTGTACAAGTTCCTCATTAACTATCTTAATAACTTGTTGTGCTGGAGTAAGACTTTCTAGAACCTCTTTACCAGTGCACTTTTCACTTACATTTTTTATAAACTCCTTAACTATCTTAAAGTTTACATCAGCTTCTAAAAGTGCCAGTTTCACTTCTCTCATAGCTTCTTTAATATCTTTTTCTGAAAGTTTGCCTTTTCCTTTAAGTTTTTTAAGGGTTTCTTGCAGCTTAGAGGTTAATCCTTCAAAAGCCATAGTTATCCTCCTAAAAATTATTAATTAATTCATTTTTTAAATCACTAACTATATTTAAACAATTTTCATCTTTACAACTTTCTTCTAAGCACTGCATCTTATTTAATGCATATTCTTTAAACTTTTGTATCTTATTATTCTTTTCCATAAGCTTTAACTTATCTTCATACTCAAATAACAGTTTATTACATCTTTTTGTTAAGTCATAAATTGCCTGCCTGCTAGTATTAGTATGTTCAGCTATTTCCGCTAATGAAAAGTCTTCATTATAATATAAATTCATTATATATTTTTGCTTTTCTGTTAAAAGTGTTCCATAAAAATCCAATAATATTGAAATCTCAATTCTTTCTTCCATGGGATCTGCAGAACAATTCCTGCATACTCACTCTCTTTTCTTTATCTACTGACGAATTATATAATATCAAATATATAAAGGGCTGTCAAGTATTTTTACTTAACAGCTTAATTTTTTAGAAAAGAGCCTCTACAAATTCTTCAGGGTCAAACTCCTGAAGATCATCTATGCCTTCACCTACTCCTACTAACTTAACAGGAATATTCAATCCATGCTTTATAGATATTACAATCCCGCCCTTTGCAGTGCCATCTAACTTTGTCAGTATAATACCATCCACTTTGCACACTTCCATAAATTGTTTTGCCTGCTGAACTGCATTTTGTCCTGTGGTAGCATCAAGCACTAAATAAGTATGCTTTGTAGCTTCGCTATATTCTCTCTCTATTATTCTATTTATTTTGCCCAATTCATCCATTAAATTCTTTTTGTTGTGTAATCTTCCTGCAGTATCACAAATAAGCACATCTGTTCCCCTGGCCTTTGCAGCCTGAATAGCATCAAAAACTACTGCTGCGGGATCAGATCCCTCTTGATGTTTAATTAAATCCACATTGGCTCTTTCGCTCCATACTTCTAATTGATCTATTGCAGCTGCTCTAAAAGTATCAGCTGCAGCCATCAAAACCTTATAACCATCCTTCTTTAACTTTGCAGAGATTTTGCCTATGGATGTGGTTTTACCCACTCCATTTACTCCCACTACTAAAATTATTTCTGGTGTTTTTTCAGGAGCTATAGAACCTTTTTCTGTTCCCAACATATCTATTAGTACTTCTTTTAAGCAAGGTTTAACCTGTGCAGCATCCTTCACCTTTTTTTCTTTTATCTTTTCCTTTAATTTTTCAATTATCTCTAAAGATGTTTCCACACCTATATCAGAGGTTATTAATATTTCCTCCAATTCTTCATAAAGATCATCATCAATATTTACATATAAATTCAGCATTTCACTTATCTTATCTGTAAAATTACCTTTTGTTTTTGTCAGCCCTTGTTTTAACTTATCAAAAAAAACATCAAACATATATATCACTCCTTAACTTGTTAAATCCACTGAAATTATTTTTGATACACCTTTTTCTTCCATGGTTACACCATATAATACATCACTAACTTCCATAGTTCCTTTTCTATGAGTAATTACAATAAATTGTACATTACTAGAATATTTTTTTAAAAATTCCGCATACCTAGCTACATTAGCATCATCTAATGCGGCTTCAATTTCATCCAATACGCAGAAAGGAGTAGGCTTCATTTTTAATATAGAGAAAAGCAATGCTATAGCTGATAAAACCTTTTCTCCACCAGACATTAGATTTATATTTTGTAATTTTTTACCTGGAGGTTGAACAGTAATATCAATATTTCCATTTAATTCGTCCCCTGAAGAAAGTATTAAATCCGCAGTGCCACCTTTAAATAATTCTTTAAAAGTTTCATCAAACAGCTTTCTTAACTTATTAAAATTTTCATTAAATATCAACCTCATTTTATCAGTCATTTCTGATATTAAATCCAACAATTCTCCCTTAGCCATTATTAAATCTTCTTTTTGATCATTCATAAAAGTGTATTTTTCTTTTATTTCTTTATACTCTTCAATAGATCCTACATTCACTGTACCTAAAGAAGCTATTTTTGATTTTAATTGAAAAATATGGTTTTTATATTCTGTCATATTACTTATATTCTCTTTAAAAGCTAGACCCTCTGCATAAGTAAAATTATAATCATCATTTAACTTATTACAAAGGCCTTCTTTTTCAGCTTCAAATTTGGCTAAGCTTACTTCTAATTTATGAAGTTCATTATCCTTTTTGTTTTTTAACAGATAATTTTCATCTACTCTATCCTTATTTTCCTTTATAGCATCTTTATTTTTTATTATCTGGATTTCTCCCTCTTTAAAATTTTCCCCTAGCTTTTCAACTAGTTTATTAATGTCACTACATTTCTCATTGTTATTTGCAATGCTTTTCTCACATTTTTCTTTTTCCTCTTTTGATTTACGGATGCTGTGAGTCATATCTTCATATTTTTTATTCAATTCTTCTACTTCTTTATCAATTCTAATTAGATCCTTTAATTGATTTGAGGCCACTTCGTCTACTTGAGCCTTTTTAATCTTCTGAGCAGTAAGCTTATCTCTAAGCTCATCAATTTCCTTTTGTTTACCTTCAAGTAAGCTCTCCAAGCTTACTATATTATTTGAATTATCTTCCTCATTTAATTTTAATTTATTTAATTGATTATTCTTATTATCTCTTTCCTTTAAATTATTATTTAAATCTTCTTTTACATTTTCTATTTCCTTATCCCACACATTTAGCTTGCTTTTAAGCTTTAAATTTTCATCCTGTATAGTTCCAAGTTTCTCCTGTAATTTTGTAATTTCAATATTCTCATAGTATATTTTATCTTTTAAGTTTAAACACTCATCATCCAATTTTTTTATATTATCCTTGTCAAGGACTATAGATTTTGAAATATTTTCTATATTCTTATTTAGACTTAATATTTTTTCACTAATCTCTTCTATTTCTCTTTTTCTTCCTATGATACTGGTATTTTTACCATGAAATATGCTTCCTCCTGTTAATGAGCCTCCAGCATTTACCACCTCGCCTAAAAGAGTGACTATCTTATATCTGTAATCTATTTTTTTAGCTATTACAAGAGCACTATCCATATCCTTACATATTATAGTTCTTCCTAAAACATAATCTATAGCATTAGAAAACTTAGAATCATATGCAAGTAAATCACTGCCAATTCCTATATATCCTGGAGTGTTCTTAATGTCTTCTTTAATGGATATTTTTCTAGACTTTATAATATTAATGGGCAGAAATGTGGCTCTTCCTAAATTATTTGACTTTAAATAGCCTATAAGAAATTTTGCTATATCTTCATTTGAAGTAATAATATCAGAAATAGCTCCACCTAAAGCTATTTCCATAGCAGTCTCAAATTCCTTTTTAACCTCTATAATCTCACCTAATACAAAGGCATTCCCATAGGCCTTCTCTATTTTATTATTATGAATATGCTGCATTAATGTTTTTACAGATTTGTTGTAGCCTTCATATTGCTTATCTAAATTTTGAAGAAGCTGATGATTGGCCTCTAATTTATTTTGAAGGCTATTCAATTCTTTAAGTTTATTTTCCTTTTTGAATAAAGAGGAGTTAGTATTACCTATTTCCTTTTTATTCTTTTTAATATTCTCTTCATATTCCTTTACCTTAAATTTCAGCTTTTTTGTTTCTTTCTCAATAGCATCTGATGTATTTGAATTTGTTTTCATTGAATTAATACAACTATCACAAGAGGATTTTATACTATCTAATTTTTTATTTAATACATCAATATTATTCATAAGAAGAGATAATTCATTTTTTAAATTTGAAATATTACCTAAGTAATCCATTTGATCTTCTTTGTATTTTTTAATTTTGCTAAGTTCATCTTCTATATATGAGCTTAGCCCAATAACATCTTTTTCATAGCCACTGATAGAATTATTCAATTCCTTTTGGTTAAGTTGTTGTTCCTTTAATTTTTCTTCTTCTTCATCTTTTATGCCTTTTAAGGTATTAATTTTTATTTTTAATTCTTCTATGGATTTTTCAGTATCTTTTATATAATTATCAAAATTACTTATTCTCTCTTGAAAAATATTTATTTCTCCAATCATATGATTATATTCTTCTTTTTTCTCATAGTAATCCTTTTTATCAGAGGAAATCTTTAGTTCTAACTCCTCCAATCTTTTATTCCACATATTAAGTTTATCCTTATAATCTGAACCTTCTTTTTCAATAAAAGCTATTTCTTTCTTTAAATTCTCCCTATTATTTTGAATTTCTTTTATACTCTTATCTATGTTTTCTATAGAATGAACAATTATATTAACTTCTTTATTCTTCAACTCATTGCTTAAATTTAAAAATTCCTTAGTTTTTTCACTTTCTATTCTTAAAGGTTCTAATCTTTCTTCATAGGTACTTAAGATATCATTTAATCTGGTTAAATTTACTTCCGTATTATCTAATTTTTTCTCTGCTTCCTCTTTTCTTTTTTTAAATTTAACTATACCAGCTGCCTCTTCCAAAATACTTCTTCTTTCTTCTGGCTTACCACTAAGTATAGCTTCTATTTTACCTTGTCCTATAATTGAGTAGCCCTCTTTTCCTATACCAGTATCCATAAATAACTCTTGAATATCCTTAAGTCTGCATTGAGTGTTATTTATATAATATTCACTATCCCCAGAACGATAAATTCTTCTGGATATGGTAACGTCCGAATATTCTATGGGCAACTCTGAATTGCTATTATCTAAGGTTAGGGAAACTTGGGCTAAACTTACAGGCTTCCTAAATTGAGTACCTGCAAATATTACATCCTCCATTTTTCCTCCCCTTAAACTTTTTACACTTTGTTCTCCCAGCACCCATCTTATAGCATCAGATATATTACTCTTTCCACTGCCATTGGGTCCTACAATAGCTGTAATACCATTTTTAAAATGTAATTCTGTCTTATTTGCAAAAGACTTAAAGCCTCTTATTTCAATAGTCTTCAAATACATATATTACAACTCCCTATCTGATAAATAACATAGGCAATAGACTAACTATAAATGCTAAAAGAATAGCACCCACCATTATTCTCATAATTTTTTCTTTTTTTCTTTTTTTCAACTTAAGTCCCTCCATAAAAAGTACTTCGTAATTTTTTAAATATTAACAACATAATAGTTTATATTATATAGCTAAAAATATCAATTGTAAAAATAAAAGCCATGCAGCTGCATGGTTTTTATTTTGTATCTCATTATAAATTATCTAGGTTCTACAATAAATTTAATTGCTGTTCTTTCTTCCCCTTCTATGTTTACTTCTGAAAAGGCTGGAACCACAATTAGATCAATACCATTTGGAGCCACAAAGCCCCTGGTAATTGCAATGGCTTTTACAGCTTGATTAACAGCTCCTGCTCCTACAGCTTGAATTTCCGCCATACTTTTTTCCTTAATTGCTGCTGCTAATGCACCTGCTACAGATTTTGGTTCTGATTGTGCTGATACTTTTAACATTTCCATAAATAACTCCTCCCCATAACACCATAAATATTAATTTTTATTATTGTATTATTTTTAATAAATGTTACCAATTAGTTAACAGTTAATATATTTATTCTATATTAAATTAAAATATCCTTCTTTATACTTCTTTCTAGTATATTCACCTATCGACATTTCACTACATTTTTTATCTGCCTTTAATAATACATTTCCCAATTCAATTGCATTATTTTGAATAACATTAATCTTATTTGTCTTTAATCTTCCTACAGTGTCATAAAAAAATTCTTTTTTATTGGCATAGAGTTTTGAAATATCTCTACTATTTATCTCAATATATAAGTTATCTGCATTTTCTCTATTAAAAAATTCATATATCATATCATTTAATATACTACTGTCTACTAATTCTCTAAAGGCAGGATGAAAGGGGCCAGCCACTACTTCCCTTCCTACATTTATTTCCTCTGTAGGCTGCAGCCCTACCCTTATTACCTTAATACCATTTGCTATAAGCATCCCATATACTATTTTGCAAATAGTCACAGCTTCCTTTAATGAATATGGACTATATATGCCTTGCTTATACATAATTTCCATGGGAGTGTTTTTAACCACTAAAGCAGGATATATCCTACATATATCTGGTTCCATAGATATAATCTTTTCAGTAGTCTCAATATCCTTTAAAAAAGTATCACCAGGAAGTCCCAGCATTATTTGGTGTCCTAGGGTAAATCCATATTCCTTTATAAGTTTTGACGCGGTGTATACGTCCTCCTCACTATGCCCCCTGCCAGATTTTAAAAGCACTTCATCATCCATGGACTGTACTCCTAGTTCTATTATATCTACACCATATTGTTTCAGGTTATCTAATATAGTTTTATCTATATAATCCGGCCTAGTAGATAATCTAATAAAATTAATCTCTCCCTTATCCTTATATGTCTTTGCTACTTTTAATAATTTCTTCTGCTTATTTATATCTATGGCAGTAAAAGTACCTCCAAAGAAAGATACCTCCACTATAGAATTATCAGCATCTATAGTTTTCAAGTAACTTTCAATTATATGCTTTGTATACTTTTCATCTACTATTTCTTCATTTCCCGTTATAGTTCTCTGATTACAAAATACACAATTATGTGGGCATCCTTCATTAGGCACAAATATAGGTATTATATAATGTGTTTTACTCATATTTCTCCTCCATATTTTTAATAGCTTCCTTAGCCGCATTTTGCTCGGCCTCTTTTTTGCTATAACCCTCTCCTTTGCCAAGGATGCTATCATCTATCTGAACCTGCATAAAGAATTTTCTTCTGTGAGGTGGTCCTTCAAATTTAATAAGATCATATCTTATGTCTATATCCCCATGTTCTTGTAATCTTTCCTGCAACTTTGTTTTATAGTCAAGTACTATTTCATTCTTCATAGCCCTGTCAATTATTCCTTTAAAATTGCCTAAAATAAAGGTTTTTGCCACTTCTATACCTCTATCTAAATAAATAGCTGCAATTATTGCCTCCACGCAGTCTGCTAAAATAGAAGCTCTATATCTTCCTCCAGTAAGCTCTTCTCCTTTGCTCATAATCATATACTCACCTAATTTCCATCTTTGAGCCACTTCAAATAGGGAATTTTCACATACGATTAATGCTCTTTTTTTAGATAGCTCTCCCTCGGATTTCTCTTTATAATTCATAAATAAATACTCAGTAATTACAAGCTGTAACACTGAATCCCCTAAGAATTCTAATCTCTCATTATATTTAACATGTTTCTTTTGATTTGCATAGGAACTATGCGTAAGTGCTACATTTAATAATGATTCATCTTTAAATACAATGCCTAATTTATATTCCAATTCTTTACGGTATCTCTTGTTTTCCATATATAATGACTCCTTTTATTAAGAAGTTTATTATTCAATTTGCTATGTAAATTAACATAGTAAATTCAACAATAAACCTTATTATTTTTTGTAAAGATAAAGCCCCGTAAAATAAAATACGGGACTTTCTTGTTATCCTTCAGTATGAGCTTTTATGTATTCTACTACATCTCCTACTGTTGATATTTTTTCAGCATCTTCATCCGGTATTTCTAAATCAAACTCAGTTTCTAATGCCATTACTAATTCAACAATATCAAGTGAATCTGCCCCTAAGTCATCCATAAATGATGATTCCATAGTTATTTCTTCTTGGTCAACACCCAATTGTTCTGAAATTATATTTTTAATCTTTTTTAATATCATAATTTCACCTCCTGAAAATCTTATATAGTATTCTCGAAAACTCCCAAGGTACTGAAGTTTCTACATTAATTTTTCTATAGAAATCAGCTTCACCCCAGAGTTTTTTCAAGTTTTATATTGTACGAATAGCTTATATAATTTAAGATATTCG
>NZ_PVXO01000009.1 GCF_002995785.1 Clostridium liquoris
TAAATGTAATTTTTTTAAAAGTAATCTTTGATTGCTCTTTTTGTCATGCTCTTTTTTATTAATTAAACATTAATCAAACAACTATAAAAATCTTTTAACTTTTACTTGACTTCATATAGTTAGTCTCCAATTTATAATTTAAATGTCTATATATTTAATAAATATTTTATATTCTATTTAACTATTACAGACACACCATCTGGTATCACTGCTACCTTAGCATCATTTCCTTTTATGTTGAAAGCTTTATTTAATGCTTCTTCAAAGGTATAGGCATGGTCCATATGCATATTCTTTATAATTTCAGGATCACACATATCTGTAACCATAATTACTTTATGTTTTGAAAGTATCCTGCATAGTATTTGGAATTCCCATTGATCTGGCACTGTTTTATTTCTTGGTACTTTACCTATTCTATCTAAAAGTTCTTTTGGTGATTTTGCTTCTGATACATTTCTATAAAAGGATTCTCCTCCATGTCCATCATTACATGCCGCCACCATTATTATTATTCCATCCTCTTTACAGGTTGCCTCCGCTGCAGTCATGCCCTTTACTGATTGATATATATTTTGGTCTAATGGATATCCCCCATTAGTTGATATTGCAATATCACATTCCACTTTTTTTACCTCGCATAAGCTTGAAACAAATTCGCAGCCTTTTTTATGAGCATTTTCACTATGCCCTGCCACAGCACAAATTATTTTTTTATTCTCATCCAATACCACATTTAGTATAAAAGCAAGCTTGGCCGATTCTGCTGCGTATAACATATCCCTATGCACCGGATTATCTTTAAGTTTACCTGTTCTAGCATGAGAACTTCCTATAAATTCAGCACAGTGATTTGCCATTATTGTTTCTGCAGCTGCAATTCCTGGTAAAATACTCTTTCTTCCTCCTGAAAAACCTGCAAAAAAATGAGATTCAATAAATCCTTCTGCAATTAAAAGTTCTGTTTCCATGGCTAATTTATTTAAATATAGTTCTCCACCAGAAGGGAGAGTACCCACTCTTACCATGCTTTCTTTATCAAGAGATATATGCATTACTATATTCTCATTTTCCACAATTTCTTTTCCAAACTTGTCTATAAGTTCTTCCTTTGTAGATGGTCTATGAAAACCAGTGGCAATAAGAATCTTTATATCAATATTAGGATTAACCTTTCTAATTCTTCTTAAGAGTATAGGCATGGTTATTCTGCTTGGTACTGGCCTAGTATGGTCACTAGTTATGATTACCATATTATTTTTGCCTTTTACTAACTCCTCTAATTTAGGACTATCTATGGGGTTATCAAGAGCCTCTTCTACTATTTCTTCCTGGCATTTATCTACCTTATATTCTTTCGCTTTTGATTCCAAAACCCCTGCCAAATTTTTATCTGGTATTTCTATTTCTATATTTTTCTTCCAATAGGGTATTTCGATTTTTGCCATATTCTATCACCTCGTCTTTAATATTTTTTAAATTAGGAAGAATGGAGCTCCAAAATATGCTATTAATCCTAATAAGATTACATAAACTAGACAAAATTTAAGTGTAGCATTTAAAATCTTTCCCTCTGCTCCTAATAGTCCTGTGGCTGCTGTTGCTACAGCTATACTTTGAGGAGATATCATTTTTCCTGCAGTAGCTCCTCCTGTATTTGCTGCTGCTAACCAATAAGGACTCATGTTTAAACTTTTAGCCACCTCTACTTGAAGTCCTCCAAAGAGCACATTAGATGAAGTATCACTTCCAGTAACAAAAGTACCTAATGCACCTATCATTGGTGAAAAGAAAGGATAGTATTTACCTGTAATCTTAACCAATATTAAAGCTATAGATTTTATCATTCCACTGTAGCCCATAACTTTTGCCAAGGCTACTATAGATAATATAGTGATAAATGAAGTTCCCATTTGTTTAAAGGTTTTCATTAGCACTTTAAATATTTCTTCAAACTTAGCTCCTTGTATTAATCCTCCAATAAAGGTTGCTATAATGATTAAAGTACCAGGAGTAGCTAACCATGAGAAAATATATGGTTTTCCATCAGGACCTGTGTATATGTTTACCGAAGTTTTTACTGAAGAAAGTATTTCATTTACTTTTGGAAATAATGGACTAGAAATTAGTATAAAGAAAAATACTAGTATAAAAGGCAACCAAGCTATTATACCCTTCTTAACAGGTATGCTTTCCTCTTTTGAAGCTGTATCCTTATAAAAAATCTTTGTGATTAATATAGTAGTAAACATACAACATATACTGCCAAGAATTGCTGGAAGTTCTGCCCCTAAATATTTTGCTGCTAAAACCTCTGGTATTGCAAAAGAAAGACCTGACATTATGGATAAACCCAATACCCCTTTTATTGCTTTTACACTTTTACCTGTAAGCATTACAAGAATTATTGGGACTATAACTATAAGAACTGAAAGTTGAAGTACAACTGCATAACTTAATGTTGCTACGTCTATACCTGTTACTTTTGCAAGGGTAGTAACTGGAATTCCTATAGCTCCAAAAGCTGTAGGGGTAGTATTTGCTATTAAGCATATTATAGCTGCAAATATTGGATCAAAACCAAGAGCTGCCATTATACTTGCTGGAATTGCTACAGCGGTACCAAAACCTGCAATTGCCTCAAGAAATCCTCCAAATCCCCAAGCAAGTATTAAAACTAAAATTCTTTTATCTGTGGTTATGTTTATCATCATCTTTTTTATTATGTCCATGCTTTTTGTATATACGGATAGATTATAAGTAAACACTGCTGCAATAATTACTAACATTATTGGCCATAATCCTAAGGCTGCACCTTCTAATGTTGCAGTTAATGCATCTACTACTGGCATTTTCCAGAAAAACACAGCTAGTATTAAAGTAATTATCAATGTTGTTAAACATGCTTTATGACCAGGAATTTTTAGTATTCCAAGTGATAGGATAAGCCAAACAATGGGTGTCAATGCAATGATAAATTGAACATATTCATTCATTTTTTTGCCCCCTTATTGCTGGTACTATGGTATTATGGTATGACCAGTTATTGTATATATAATATCATAATATTTTAAATATTTCTACTATAGTTAAATTATTAACACTTTCATAATTGAAAGCGTTTTCATATTGTACCACTTCAACCTTATAATTGCTAAACTTATATTACTAAATATAAATAAAAAAATACTCTAAATTTTATATTTCTTCAAAAACATAGAGGACATTGTTACAGTTGTAACAATGTCCTCTACCTTGTCATATACTCATTTGTAAAATCCAAATGTTCTATCATAGCCTTCATAGCTTGCTGTGGATTCTTATTTAATAAAGCTTTATAAATGTTTTCATGCTGCTTATAAAGTATTTCCTTATTCTCTTCTTTTATTAATATATTTTTTCTTGCATCCTTAATAAAAGATTCCATCAAAGAAGATATGGCATTAAAAATACTTAAAATAAGAAAGTTTTTTGATGCTTGGGCAATTTTATAATGAAATTCTCTATCTACACTCACCATTTGCTCTCCTTCTACTAATTCTTTAAACTTTCCCATAAGTAATTCTAACTCTTTCAACTCTTCTTCAGTTATTCTTTCAGCTGCAAGACCTGCTGTTTCTTTTTCTATTATTTTTCTCAATTCCAATATTTCCCCAGGGTTACTATCTTGAAGCATAAACATAATAGAAAGAGGCTCTATTAAGCTATTTTCAAAGCTACTTCTTATAAAATTTCCTTCTCCCTGTTTAGATTCTATAAGTCCTATTATCTCCAAGGATCTTAATGCCTCTCGTATTGATGTTCTGCTAACTTGCAAACTTTCTACCATATCTCTTTCCGAGGGCAGTTTATCGCCTTTTTTTAAAACTCCCTTATTTATCATATCCTTAATTTGATAAATAACTTGTTCATATACTTTTGTATTTTTCACTGGATTAAACAATATTGTTCCTCCATCCTTTTTTAGAGTACAGATTACAGAGCACAGAGTACAGAGCATTTAAGAGTGGACAGTTTAGATAAGAACTAATAGGTAAAAAGTAAGAGTTCATTAACAAATTCAGTAAGGCTGAATTTTCATCACAACTATTACTTCTTAGCTCTTACTTATCTACAAAAACTGTCAATTGTCCTCTGTCAACTGTTAACTAAAAAAAGTGCTTCGCACTTTTTTATATTACTTTTCCCCAATCCAGACACATGTAAAACAAGCTTACTACGTCCTGTTCGTTATAAAGCAATATTTTATCTTTTTTTTCTTCTGGCATTCTATTTATATAATCTTTATCTTTCATCATTTTTCCAAAGGTCTTTGCTAAATTTTGACCACTTATAAGCTCACTTTCTCTTTCTATATTAAATTCTTTTTCTAAAGCCTTAAGTCCTATATTGCTGCCCTTGGCCTTCTCATACTCTCTTTGAATATCTATATGAATAAAATGTTCTTTTATATCAAAATTAATTTCATATTTTTCGAACAAATAATTAATTACCGTAAAATCATTATTACCTGAAAATGTAACTATATATTTTTTATTTTTAACTCTATAGGCATTATCAAAATAATCTCTAGCTAGTTTTAATATTTCCAAAGCATCGGTCTTGTTTTCTATCATATATTGAGTGCTTTTTATTAAATTACTTTCCTCATCATAATAGCAGCAACCAAAAACCCCTATACATACTGGTTTTTTGTAAACATAATGCTCTAGATCAAAAAATATTGCATCTTTATAAATGCTATTATTATTAATTTTTAAAGAAAAATCCTCTATAACATTATCAGGTTTTATACTTCTTTCTCTGAAAATCAATGCTACCACTCTTTTCTAACTTTTTACTTGAATTAAATCTAGATATTCTGGTTTTAAATTATAAATTACATCCTTTCTTTCTACAATAATTCTTATTTTATTTCTAACTTCTGGAGAATTCATAACTTTATTTAATAACTCTCTAGTTGGATTTATGCATAAAGGATACTTTATCATCTGAAACATTGAAAAGTCTCCTGTTGTATCTCCATAGGCATAGCTATTGTCTAAATCAATGCTATACTTTAAAGCTAATTCTTCCATAGCCTTTTTTTTGCTGTTACTATCCCACATAGGTACTACTTCGCCAGTGTATATCTCATTTTTATTCATTACATATATGGTTCCTCTATAATCATCAAAACCATGCTTTAAGCTCATTTCCTTTACTAATTCTATAGGACTGCCTGATATAGTTATTACCATATGACCTTGTTGTTTGTGCCACCTTATTCTATCTCTAGTGAAAGTATAAACTCTATCTCCCTTTTGTGCTACTACATTCTTAGCAATGAACTCCACTTGATATTTGTGCAATCCTTTAATAGCCTCTGTATATATATCTGCCATTTTTAAAAGGTAATTGTCATAATCTCCTTCTCTTCTATCCCATTTTACATATTCAGGTTTTACATCATTATACCATCTTTCTGGTTGAATTATTTCATATTTTATTAGTTTTTTAAATACCTCTGTTATAAGACCTTCCCTATAAAGGGTTCCATCTATGTCAAAAAAAGCTGCTGTCCTTTTCATATTCATCCTCCAAAATATTGATAATATGTATAATGTTCTACTCACTTTACTTTAAAATCTTATCCATCTGATATGGGTATTTGTATACTTTTCTTTACATAATCTTTAATTATATTAATTTGTTCCATGGTCAAAGAAAAGAATTCACAACCAACTAAATAATGTTCATTCATATGGTTAATCCATTTGGCTTCACATAAACACCAAAAGGAAGGATAATTCCCAATTCTCATAGAAAAGGAAATAAAATCTCCCAGTTTAACTGGTACCTTACTTAACAATGATATGCCTGTAGATGAGATATTAATTCCTTTCATCAATGCTTTATTAGATTTATATTTTTCATATAAACTTTCATCATTTATCCTAGGATAGTGAATATCCAAATTAAAAGATGCCCTCTCCCCATGCCTTTTTTCTGGGGTTATATATATATACTGTCCTTTTTTATAAATATTTTTAAGCACTATTATCACCTCGCCATCAGTTCAATTTCGGTCATTAGTTTATGTTTTATTATATCATAAATTTATCTTTAATTATTATATTATTTTATATTGACATGGAAATGCATAAATGATATATTTTAATTGATAATGATAATAGTTTTCAATAAGAGGTGATATCATGAGTATATGTGATTTAAAACCAGGTGAAAAAGCTTTTGTTAAAGGTATATGTGGAAATGAAAAATTATCTAAAAGACTTTTGGCGTTAGGATGTATAAAAGGCACGGAAGTTTCTGTAAAAAAGGTTGCTCCTTTAGGAGATCCTATAATAATAAATTTAAGAGGTTTTGATTTAGCTATAAGAAAAAATGATGCAAAAAATATATCTATCGAAACCTCGGAAAAAATGGAGGTAATATATGATAACTGCTGCGCTATTAGGTAATCCCAATGTTGGTAAAACATCACTATTTAATGCTTTAACTGGCTCTAATCAATATGTTGGCAACTGGGCTGGAGTTACAGTAGAAAAAAAAGAAGGTTTTATCCATGATAAAGTAAAAATAGTGGATCTTCCTGGTATATATGCAATGGATACCTATTCAAATGAGGAAAAAGTGTCAAAAGAGTTTTTAACAAATGGAAATGTAGATGTAATTTTAAACATTGTAGATGCTTCAAATTTAGAAAGAAATCTGTACTTAACTCTTCAACTTAAGGAATTTAATAAACCAATAATACTTTTATTAAATATGGTGGATATCTTAGAAAATAAGGGGATAAAAATAAATTATGAACTCCTTGGAAAAGATTTAAATGTTTCAGTAATCCCTATTTCAGCATCTAAAGGCATAGGTATAGAGAAACTAACCAAATTGCTATTAAATTGTGACTCCTTATGCTCTGATACTGATAATGATTATCACTCTCAAAGCGAAGAAGAAGCTTATAAGTTTATAGAAGACATAGTTAAAAGATCTGTAACTTATGGCAATAAGAGTAAAACCTCTGTAACAGAAAAAATTGATAATATAGTTCTTAATAGATTTCTAGCCTATCCTATATTTTTAGGAATATTATTTTTAATATTTCAGTTCACTTTTAGTTGGGTTGGTCAACCTTTAGCTGATATGTTAGATACTTTATTAAATAATAAATTAATACCTATATTAAATACCTATTTATCTAGTGCTAGCCCTTGGTTTAAATCCTTATTAATTAATGGAATCATAGGTGGTGTTGGATCGGTTATAGTTTTTTTCCCTGTAATTCTTGCATTATTTTTAGGTATTTCTTTTTTGGAAGATAGCGGGTATATGTCAAGGGCTGCCTTTATAATGGATAAGATAATGCGAAAAATGGGCCTTTCGGGAAAAGCATTTATTCCCCTTGTAGTAGGATTTGGATGTTCAGTTCCTGCAATAATGACTGCAAGAACTTTAGAAAGCGAAAAAGATAGGAAGCTTACTGCTTTACTTGTACCACTTATGTCCTGTAATGCTAGACTTCCAGTATATGCTTTATTTGCTTCGGTTTTCTTCCCTGGTAAAGAAACCTTAGTAGTTTATTCTCTATATCTACTTGGAATACTTTTAGCCTTTATTATAGGAATTTTATTTAAAAATACTTTATTTAAAAAAGACGAAGAACCATTTATAATAGAACTTTCTGAATATAAAATGCCTGAGCTAAAGAATCTATTATTGCATACTTGGGACAAAGGAAAGGGATTCTTAAGGAAGGTTGGTACAATTATATTCTCCATATCCGTAATAGTATGGATATTATCAAACTTTAACTTTAAAGGAATGGCAGATATAAATAATAGTTTTCTATCCTATATAGGTAAAGCTATAAGTCCAATATTTAAGCCTTTAGGCTTTGCCTCTTGGCAAAATTCTGTGTCACTTTTAACAGGACTTATGGCTAAAGAAGTAATTGTAGGTTCTATGGGAGTTATTTATGGTGGAAATTTAGTACAAGCTTTACCAAATTATTTTACACCTTTATCTTCCTATAGTTTTTTAGTATTTGTACTTTTATATACCCCATGTGTATCTGTAATTGCTACTATGAAAAAGGAATATGGGCATAAAATGGCTGCATTTTCAGTATTTTATCAATTTACATTAGCTTGGATTATTTCATTTTTAGTTTTCAACATAGGAAGTTTGATTTTTTAGGGAGGTGTTTTATATGATGTTACAAATAATATTGACTTCAGTTATTGTTCTATCTGCTGTTTATATTTTATATAAGAATATAAAATATAAATCTCAAGGAAAATGTGATTGCAGCAGCTGTTCTGCACATTGTCCAAATTATAAAAAAGATTCCCATTAAAAATAGCTGAAATAGCCTTAAAAGTGCTTTTAAACGCTTTTAAGGCTATTTAATTTTTACAATAATTCTCTCTGTAATGCAATGGAGTTTAATCAATAAAACCCTAAACTTATAAAAATGATTACAATGGTGTACAATTTAATAAATAATACAATAGAAAGTAAAAAACTCCATCTGAAGCCAAAAACTCTGTTTATGTTGTTTCTTTATTGCAATCTACAATGAATTGTAGATTATTTAATTTTTCTTCATCCATAGCTTCCGTATGCTTTAATCTGTACGGTATATTTAACTTTTCATATTTAGAAACCCCTAAAGTATGATAAGGAAGAAGTTGAACCTTTTCTACATTGTCTATTCCTTTTATGAATTCTTTTAACTTTAGTATATCTTCTTCGCTATCAGTAATGCCAGGTATCACCACATGTCTTATCCAAACATTATTTTTGCTATTTTTTAGAGCCTTCAAAAATCTATTAAACTCATCCATATTTTGTCCAGTTATATTTTTATATTCTTGTAAATCTACATGTTTTATATCTAATATAACCAAATCAACGTATTTTAATATCTCTTCATAATCTCCATTGCCACAGCCTGACGTATCAATAGCTGTATGAATGCCATTTTCTTTACAAAGTTTTAGTGTTTCTAATAAAAACTCATCTTGCAATAGGCATTCTCCTCCAGAAAAAGTAGCTCCCCCATTGGATCTTTGAAAGTAATGTTTATACTTTAATATCTTCTGTATCAATTCTTTTGGGGATATATCATATCCCCCATCCATATTCCAAGTATCAGGATTATGACAGTAAACACATCTCAATTTACATCCTTGAAAAAAAATTACTGCCCTTATTCCTGGTCCATCAACTAAGCCCATAGTCTCAATGGAATGAATTCTTCCATTACATTCTTTCATGGAATGTTCTCCTTATTACCTCTTCTTGTTGATCTCTTGAAAGTCTGTTAAAGTTAACCGCATATCCTGAAACTCTTATAGTTAAGGTTGGATAATTTTCTGGATTTTCCATAGCATCCATTAGCAATTCCCTATTCAACACATTTACATTTAAATGATGAGCCCCTTGTGAGAAATATCCATCCATTACGCTTACTAAATTATCTATTCTTTCCTCCATCTTCATTCCTAATGCATTAGGCACTATGGAGAAGGTATTAGACACTCCATCTTCACAGTAGCAATAAGGGATTTTAGCAACTGAATTTAATGAAGCAAGTGCCCCTAAAATATCTCTTCCATGCATAGGGTTAGCTCCAGGAGCTAATGCCTCTCCTAGCTTTCTTCCATCAGGAGTAGAACCTGTTTTCTTTCCATACATTACATTTGAAGTAATAGTAAGCACTGAAAGTGTGTGTTTTGCATCTCTATAAGTTGGATTCTTCTTTAGTTCTTCAGAGAACTTTTTAACTAATTCAATTCCTATTAAGTCTGCTTTATCATCATCATTTCCATACTTAGGGAAATCCCCTTCTACTGTAAAATCAACTGCAATTCCATGTTTTCTTATAGGTTTAACCTTAGCATATTTTATAGCACTTAATGAATCTATAGCTACTGAAAGTCCGGCAATACCAAATGCCATAAGTCTTCCTACTTTAGTATCATGTAATGCCATTTGTGAAGCCTCATAAGCATATTTATCATGCATAAAGTGAATAGTATTCATTGTATTTACATAAAGTTCTGCTAGATATTCAAGCACTTTATAATAATTTTTCATTACTTTATCATAATCTAACACTTCATCTTCTATTTTTTCTATATCTGGTACTATAAGTATTCCTTTTTTCTCATCTACTCCACCATTTATAGCTAGTAATAATGCCTTTGCTATATTACATCTAGCTCCAAAAAACTGCATCTGTTTTCCCATTTTCATAGCAGATACACAACAAGCTATACCGTAATCATCTCCATAAATTGGTTTCATTATATCATCATTTTCATACTGTATAGAATCTGTAAGTATGGACATCTTGGCACAGAACTTCTTAAAGTTTTCAGGTAATGCTTCTGACCATAATACAGTCATATTTGGTTCTGGTGCAGGATCTAAATTTACCAGTGTGTGTAAAAATCTAAATGAAGTTTTTGTAACTAATGGTCTTCCATCCTGTCCAACTCCTCCAATGGATTCTGTTACCCAAGTTGGATCTCCTGCAAATAATTCATTGTATTCTGGTGTTCTTAAATGTCTTACCATTCTTAATTTGATTATAAATTGGTCTATTATTTCCTGTGCTTCTTTTTCAGTAATCACATTATTCATTAAATCTTTTTGAATATATATATCTATAAAGGTACTTGTCCTTCCTAATGACATAGCCGCACCATTATTTTCTTTTACTCCTGCTAAATATCCAAAGTAAATAAACTGTACTGCTTCTCTAGCATTTTCAGCTGGTTTTGATATATCTATATCATAGCTTTCAGCCATTTTTTTCATCTTTCCCAAAGCCTTTATTTGCTCGCTTACCTCTTCTCTTAATCTAATGTTTTCTTCTAACATTACACCTTTTATTTCACTTAAATCTTTTTTCTTTTCTTCAATTAAAAAGTCTATTCCATAAAGAGCTATTCTTCTATAATCTCCTATTATTCTTCCCCTGCCATATGCATCTGGAAGCCCAGTTAATACACCAGCACTTCTAGCTCTTCTAGTTTCATCAGTATAGGCATCAAAAACTCCTTCATTATGAGTTTTTCTATACTTAGTAAATATTTCTTCCATTTTAGCATCAAATTCATATCCATACTCATCTAAAGCCTGCTTCGCCATTCTAACTCCGCCAAAAGGGTTCACTATTCTTTTTAGTGGAGCATCTGTTTGAAGTCCTACAATAACTTCACTATCTTTTTTTATATATCCCGGTTCATAACTATCAATACCCGATATTGTTTTAGTATCCACATCTAATATACCTTTTTTCAGCTCTTCTAAGATTAGCTCTCTACTTATTTCCCATACTTCTTTAGTTTTTTCACTTATACCTTGTAAAAAGTTATCTTCTCCGTAATAGGGAGTATAGTTATTTTGAATAAAATTCCTTACATCTACAACCTCATTCCAATTTCCTTTTTTAAATCCTTGCCACTGCTTAAACACTATATTACCTCCTTTTCATACAAGCCCAGCCAATTACCGTATATTATATAATTATTTTATTAATACGTTCATATTGTAACATATATTATTATAAAATTAAGCACAATTATTCGTGATTAGAAGGCAAATTAAAAAATAAGAGTAAATTAGCTTTAATATATAACTAATTTACTCTATTTTTCACTTTAACATGTTAAATTATAATACCTTTTTATGCTATTGTTCAACTTTTTTCATGAGATAATCTACTACGTCCTCAATGGCAATAATACCCTTCACCTTATTATCTTCATCTACTATAGGCATAGCAATAATATTATTATCTCTTAATTTTTCAGCTACTTCTATTAGACTATTACCTAATTTTCCTGTTACAACCTGTTTTGTCATAACCCAATCTACAGGGCATGTATCATAATGTCCTTCTTCAATTAAAAACCTATAGATATCTGCCTTTACTATCATACCAACCAAATGACCAAATTCATCTATTACTGGTGTTCCATTAATTCTATTCTCATTCATAATATCTAAAGCTTTTTTTACAGTATCTTCTGGTCTTACGGTTATTAACTTTGATGTCATTATATCTTCGATAATCATAATCAAACACCTCCTAGCTAAATTATAACATTTTATTTAAGTAAAATGTATAAGTTGGTTTTAATAACTATTTTTAATTATATCCTCTAATTTATCATTATCAACAGTGCCTTTTAAAATGCTATCTATAATCTTAGATGCTGCTTTTTTAGAAATTTTCTTTAGTTTCTTGTCAATCTTTATATTATTTTTTTCCATTAAAAAACTTAAGTATCTTTTCTGTTTCTCAGTTATGGCATCTACCCTCGTAATTTCTTCACTATTATCCACCTTGTAAATTAAATGAAAAATTTGTGGTAGATTTAATACATCTTCATAGTTGTGCAGCATAATCTTTTCTTTTAAATCCTCACTTGAGGTTTGAAGATATTTATTGTATAGTTCTACACTTAATCCGCCATCAATAGTATCTTCTCTTTCTATACCTATAAATTTTTCTACAGTCTTCAAATTACATCTATCTATCCCCAATTGTTTATAATAAGGTCTTATAAGTCTATACAGATCAATATGTTTATTAGGCACATCATATTGTAAATTATTCTTTTGAAATCTGAACTTAATAAAGGGTTCATCAAAAGCTAGTCCATTATATGAACACCAGGTTGCAAATCCCTCTATGTCCTTTCCAAAAGCATTGAGTAATTCCTTTTCTTCATATAAATTCTCAGCATAATATTGTTTTATATTAAAACTTTCTTGATTAATATACCAACCTAAAGATATAAGAATTATATTATCTTCTTCTTTTTTAAAACCTGTAGTTTCTATATCAAAGTAAGCAATGGAATCCATTTTATATTTTTCGAATATATTTACCGGCATGGACACCTTTTGTGTATTTTCTCTTATAATCATTTCTATCCTCCAAACCCTATACTGTACGAACGATTATAATTATACAACAATATGTACACTAATAAAATACTTAATATAAGCTATTTGAACAATTTCATAATAAAAATGCAGAACAGAAGCATAATCTCTACTCTGCATTAAATATAAATTTACATCTTTTCCACTACTTCTATTCCCAGTAGACTTAATCCATTTTTCAATACCTGACAGGTTGCTTCTACAAGCTTTAGTCTTGCTTTTTTTGTTTCTTCATCTTCTGCATTCATTACGCTGTATTGATTGTAAAATTTATTAAAGTTTTTAGCTACATCTATTACATATCTTGTGACTATTGATGGTTCTAATTTATCTATAGAATATAATATAGCATTGTTAAAGCCTTCTAAAGTTTTAACTAATTCAAATTCTTCTTTTGAACTTAATTTGCTGTAATCCACGTCACCAGTAGCAGTTCCTAATTTTCTTAATACACTTTTACCTCTTGCATAGCTGTACTGCACATATGGACCTGTTTCACCATCAAAACTTAGCATTTCATTCCAACTAAATACTATGTCTTTTTCCCTGTTATTCTTCAAATAAGTGAATATTACAGCACCTATGCCTATTTTCTTAGCCACTTCTTCTTTATTTTCTAAATCAGAATTTTTTTCATTAATTATTTCCGTAGCCTTTTCAATGGATTCATTTAATAAATCCTCAAGGAAAATTACTTCTCCTTTTCTTGTTGATAGCTTTCTATCTGCAAATCTTACAAGACCAAAGCCTACATGTTTACAATCATCAGCCCACTGATATCCCATAAGTTTTAATGTAGTAAATACTTGTTTAAAATGAAGAGATTGCTCAAGACCTACTACATATATACTCTTGTAGAAATCATAAGTATTCTTTCTATAGATTGCTGCAGCTAAATCACGAGTTGCATATATAGTTGCCCCATCAGATTTTTTAATTATACATGGAGGCATATTGTATTTATCAAGCATTACAACCTTTGCTCCATTACTTTCAGTAAGCAATCCTTTTTTATCTATTTCCTCTACTACGGCATCCATCTTATCACTATAGAAACTTTCTCCTGTAAAGTAATCAAACTTTACATTTAACATTTTATATACCTTTTGGAATTCCTTTAAACTTAAATCCCTAAATCTTTTCCAAAGCTTTACTTCCTCTTCTGAACCTTCTTCTAATTTCTTAAAATGCATTCTTCCCTCTTCTTCCAAGGATGGATCCTTTTCAGCTTCATCATGGAACTTAACATAAATTCTAAGTAATTCTTTTATAGGTTCTTTTTCCAATGCCTCTTCATCTACCCATCTTTTATAAGCAGATATCAGCTTACCAAATTGAGTTCCCCAATCTCCAAGATGATTTATTCTTACACAATTGTATCCTTGGAATGACATTATTTTATATAATGAATTTCCTATAGATGTACTAAATAAATGTCCTACATGGAAAGGCTTAGCTATATTTGGTGAGGAATACTCAATGACTATATTTTTGCCTTTTCCTATTTCTGAGGAACCATATTTTTCTCCTTCAGTAATTATTTTTTCAATAGTTTCTTTTGTAAATACAGCTTTATCTACAAAGAAATTCAAATAAGATCCTATATTTTCTACTCTTTCAAAGCCATCTTTATTAATGCTTTCTTTAAGATCAACAGCTATCATGTTAGGTGCCTTTCTTAAAACTTTAGCTAATTGAAAACAAGGAAATGCAAAGTCTCCCATTTCAGCCTTTGGTGGTATTTCTATTAGTTCTTCAATTTTCTCTAAGGGCAATTCTATTTTTTCAGCTATTCTTTCTGCTACTAACTTTTTATAGTCCATTTAAAAACCCTCCTAATGTTTAAATAATAAATTATAAATAAGAAATAATAAATATAGATAAAATTCACTTAGTGAATTTTTTATGATTCCATATTTAGAATTTTTACAAGAAAATTCTTTCCTTATCTATTATTTATTATCTGCTTTTTTGTTTTTATATATAAAAAACCCATCTCTTATAAATAAAAGAGACGGGTAATGTTCCGCGGTACCACTCTAATTGACAAAGTCCACTCAAAACCTTAACGTGGTTAGCGTCCTATTCTACTCTTCTAAACATAGAATTTTGAATAAGCTTCTCCAAGGCTCTATTTCCTTCTATTCTCTTACAGGCTTCCACCAATCCCTGCTCGCTTAAAGAGCGGATAAAAAGTACTTTCCTTTTCATAGAATTAATTTTAATTTCAAAGTTAATTATATTATTACCCTTTCCCTTTTGTCAATACGAATTAGCAATTTTACCCCTATTAGACTTGGCTAACAGGCTCATAAAGATAGCTGCAATTAAAATAACTATAAATATTACTATCCAACCTTTCTCTATTCCATACTGAGATGAGAATTTTCCCATAGCCACAGGTCCTAGCGCCCATCCTGCTCCATAAATAGTTGATAATGCTCCATTTATCCTTCCTCTATGGGAAATAGGGCTATTATTTGATATAATCACTGGAGTATTAATGGATACTATGATTTCTCCTATAGTCATAATAGCTATAGAAATAAAAAACCATAGTATATCTTTGGAAACTGCAAAAACTAAAAAGGATAGTGAATACAACATTCCTCCAAAGGAAATAGCTTTAAAGTTATTAATTTTTCTAGTCCACCTAGAAAGTAATGGAGTAAAGCATATAATTATAAGACCATTAAATCCTGCTAAGAGACCAAAGTACCTGGCTCCTCCTTGACCTAATATATTCCCCAATTGCAAAGGAAGTAAAAATCCCCATTGGGAATAAGCAAATTGATAAACAAATAATATTAAAGCAAAATGTATTAATATTTTTCTTCCAAACAGCACTTTAAATATGGAACCTTCTTCACCCTTTTCTAAAGAATATCCATCTCCTTCCTTTCTATACTGTAAGGTTTCCTTTACAAAAAATAATATAAGAATTAAGGATATACTAGTAGTGAATGCATCTCCCCAAAATACTAAAGGCAAATGGTTTTTATATAAAAATCCTCCTATGACAGGGCCTATGGCAAATCCTAAATTGTGTCCCATATATAATAGCGAAAAGGCTTCCTTTCTATTGTCAGGCGTAGTTAAATCTGCAACCATGGCATCTTGGGCTGGCATACAAAAAGAATAGAATATGGGAGCTAGCATTAAAGTGTATGCCATCTTCATAGAAGGTTTTAAAAACCCACATATTATAAATACAAATAAGGATAAAGTTTGAAATGTTAATATTATTCTCTTTCTTCCAAGTATATCCACAAGCTTTCCGCCTATTAGCATACCCGGTGCTGATAGTAAGGATATACTAGTCATAAATATTCCTGCTTTATTTGCAGAAATACCTATCTTTTGAGTAAGTATGAGAGTTAACAGTGGATAAACAAAGCTGCCCAAACTATTTACAATTCTAGATATAAAAATTATATATATTTCTTTAGGAAGCCCCTTATAGGGCTTTATCATCTTATGTATAATCCTTTTCATATAGCCCTCCGCAATCTATGTTTCCAGTTATCAAGTATACGCTATTTGTGAATGTTTTTAAATAATCTTTTTAAAATTTAAACTTTTATCATGCTATAGTATTTTTCTATAAAAAGTAATAAAATAAATAATGGCGTTTTAAAGCTACTAAAAGAAAGAGGTGTTTTTTTGAAAGCATTACGACAATTAGGTATTATATTATTAGTATGCCTATTAGGGGAATCTATACACAGTTTTCTTAAATTAAACATACCAGGTAGTGTAATAGGTATGTTGATATTATTTTTATGTTTATGTACAGGTGTAATTAAATTAAAAATGATAGATCATGTTAGTAAATTTTTATTAGATCATCTTGCTTTTTTCTTCATACCTGCAGGAGTTGGAATAATATCCTGTATGCCTATGCTGGAAGGGAAATGGATAGCCTTTTTATCTGTGTGCATTATATCTACCATTATAATAATCAGCGTAACTGGTTGGACAATACAATTATATATAAGGAGGGCAGAAAAAAATGAATGATATTATTAACTCACCTATGTTTGGAATCCTACTATCTATCATCTGTTTTGAAGTAGGCTTATATGTATATAGGAAAACTAAAATTCCACTATTTAATCCACTTTTAATATGTATAACACTAATAGTTATAATATTACTTTCCTGCAATATAAGTTTAGACTCATTTAACAAAGGCGGAAAACTTATATCATTTTTTTTAGGACCAGCCACAGTAGTACTTGCAGTACCTTTATATCATAAATTAGAAACCATAAAGGAATATGCTGTGCCAATATTCCTTGGTGTAACTGTAGGTTCTATTACTGCTATATTTAGTATATTCTATATTTCCAAGCTATTTGGTCTGACCAGTGAATTAACACTTTCCTTAATCCCTAAATCTATAACTACGCCTATAGGTATAGAAGTTTCTAAGACAATTGGCGGAATTCCTGCAATTACCGTAGCTGCAATCATAATAACCGGCATTATGGGGGCAGTTATTTCCCCCATTGTATGTAAAACATTTAAAATAACAGATGAAATCGCCATAGGAATTTCAATAGGAACTTCTTCCCATGTCATAGGAACCACAAAAGCTATAGAAATGGGGGAAACTGAAGGGGCAATGAGTGGACTCGCTATTGGTATTGCTGGCCTGATTACTTCCTTTTTAGCTCCAATTTTGATTAAACTACTGTAAAAAGTAAAGAGTATAGGATAATTTTTCTCCATTTTATTAAGAAAAGCTTCCTTTACTCTTTACCCTTCATTATTCACTATTCACTAAAAGATCACTTATCTAATAGCTGCAAAAAATCCATAATATTATCTACTGGCTTATGGCAAGAAAAATTTTCGCATATATAAGCAGTAGTTTTATCCTTTATTTTTCTTTCATGTTCTATAAAAGGTATAAATTTATTTAAATTACTCCCATGGTTATTCAGTAGGACCATAGTAAAAGGTAAAAATCTATTATTTATTTCCTTTATCATTTCCCTGGTAATATTATCCTCAAGCTCACCGGCTATTACTATTTGTTTATTTTCTTTTACACTATATATAAATGCTGTAAGAAAAAAGCTGTGAGACTCTAAATTATTTTTTACATTTCCTCCAAAATTATCGAATGTTTTTGAAGCCATTTCCCCTAATTCTGTATCCCCAGTAATTCTAGAAAGTCTAAGCATATTATAAACCGCTACAGAATTTCCTGAAGGTATGGCACTATCATAACTCTCTTTTGGTTTATATATAAGTTGTTCTCCATCTTTTCCATATAAAAAGAAACCTGCTGAAGTTTCGTCCCAGAAAAGCCTTATCATTTCTTTATTGAAATAGATAGCTTTATCTAAATATTTAACATTAAAGGTAGCTTCATAGAGTCCTATAAGAGCCCATATTAAAAATGCATAATCATCTAAGTAAGCTAAATGAGCTCCTTCATCTTCTCTATATCTAGCCAGTAATCTTCCATCTTCTCTTAAAAGATTATTTAATATAAACTCTGAAGCTTTTTCCCCTGCATTAACATATTTTTCGTTATTGAAGACCCTTCCTGCATATGCAAAAGCTACAATAGCTAAGGCGTTCCATGAAGTAAGTATTTTATCATCTTTAAAAGGGTGTATTCTTTTTTCTCTATAATTAAATAACTTATCTCTACAGCTATCCAATTTTTTTATTAAATCTTCATCTGTGTCTTCTAAATTTTTTTCTATTAGATTAGGTATGTTTCTTCCTTCAAAGTTTCCATTTTTACTTATACCATAAACAGACGAGAAAATTTTACATTGTTCCTCCCCTAATACTTTATTTATTTCTTCTAAATCCCATAAATAGAACTTTCCTTCTTCTCCCTCGGAATCTGCATCTTCAGCAGAATAAAAACCTCCCTGTGGTGAAGTCATATTTCTTAATATGTAGTTTAATATTTTTTCTCCCACTTCTTTATAAAAATTATCTTTTGTAACTTGATATGCTTCAGCATAAACTAAAGCTAAAAGGGCATTATCATAAAGCATCTTTTCGAAGTGTGGTACAAGCCATTTTTTATCTGTGGAATATCTTGAAAATCCAAATCCTATGTGATCAAATATTCCACCTTTATACATTTGCTTTAAAGTGTTTTCCACTATTTCTAAAGCTTTTTTATTTTTATACACTTCATAAAATCTTAAAAGGAACATAAGTTTATGAGGGGTAGGAAATTTAGGCTGTGTATAGAATCCTCCATATACTGGATCATAAACTTCTTTTAAGTTTTCATATGCTCTTTTTATCACATCTTCTTTCAACTCTTCACTTTTGTCTACTACTATATAACTATTTATATCTTTCATTAGTCTTTCTGAAGAATTGATTAGCTTCTCCCTATTATCTCTCCATTCTTTTTGAACCGCATCTAAAATATTAAGTAATCCTGGTCTACCAAAATGGCTTTTCTTAGGGAAATAAGTACCTGCAAAAAATGGCTTTTTATCAGGAGTCATTATTATTGTTAAAGGCCACCCACCACTTCCCGTGGTAGCCTGACAAAAGGTCATATAGATGCTATCCACATCTGGCCTTTCTTCTCTATCTACTTTTATAGAAATAAAGCCTTCTTTTAATTTTTCCCCTACTTCTTCATCCTCAAAAGATTCCTTTTCCATGATGTGACACCAATGACAAGTGCTGTAACCTATACTTAAAAAAATTGGTTTATCTTCTGCTTTTGCTTTATTAAAAGCTTCACCGCCCCAAGGAAACCAATCAACAGGATTATATGCGTGTTGAAGTAAATACGGAGATTTCTCATTTATTAATCTATTTAGCGTACTTGTTGGGCTCATAAAACCAGCTCCTATAAATTTATTAATAGAATTAGTATACCCGGTAAAACTGCTTTAAGTCCCATAAAAGCAAAAAAAAGCGTTAATATTCACATATATTAGCGCTTTTTTTATTCCTTTGCTTATCTAAAAAAAACACATATAATCGCAATCACAACATATAGACAAGGTTCTAATTTAATTACTAAGTTATCATTAGAAGAAATATTAATTGTTGTTTTAGTTGAGAATTGACAATTGACAGTTAAGGCTAATTTTTTCCATATCTCACTTTACACTATCTGCTCTAGTTATCATGAGAATGTTATTCAAGTTTTTTTTCTCTTTGCTGGAGTATTTTCTTAAATATTTCTTCAGCACCTTTATAATGATCCTCAGTAAGCTTCATTGCCAATTTATAATCATTGTTTCTAAAGGCGTCTAATATTTTTCTATGCATCTTTATACTGTTTTCCCTAATTTGACAGGCTTCAGGTCCGTAATAACTCCTAACAAGCATTTCATGAAGAACATTATATTCTTTAAAAATCTTTTTTAATCTAGTATTTTTAGAGTATTCAATAAATGTCTTATGAAACTTATAATCATAATCATAAAATTCATCAGTGCCTATACAATTCTCCTGAAGTGATAAATACTTTTCCAAATCCCTACATACTTCCTCGGTGTCAGATTTCTCAAAAGACAATTTTATGCCAGTGTTAATTGCATATAGAAGCACTTCATTAATCTCAAGAAAAAAATCATAATCAAAATCAACCACTGTTGCTCCAGATTTATCAATGGAGGTAACAAGTCCATCTTGATATAAACGGTTTATGGCATCACGAATAGGAGATGAACTAACCCCAAATCTCTTTTGCAATGTTCTATTGACAAGTTTTGAGCCAAAGGGAATCTCTCTTTTTAATATTTCCATTTTTAATATATCATAAATTTGATCACTTAAAGTTTTTTTGTTAATTAACACACCACTACTCCTGTATTTTTATTAAGTAAAAATAAACTAACATGATTATATCATTAATGCTTTATTATGTAAATAAAAGAGGTGGAGTACAACCCCACCACAATTTTCTTAAAATGTTTGCCACCATTTATTAAGTTTTAGAATGCTACTTTCATAGATAGAGCAACTATACACAAGATTGCTGCAAATGGTACATAAACATATTTGCCCATATTATACCATAAATCTCCTTGTTTCTTTTTAGCTCCTAAATTGATCTCATTAAGCAAATCCTCTTTTTTCATAATCCAAAACCAAGATATGGCACCTAAGGTTGCTCCAATTGGAATAATATATATAGATATAAAATCCATCCACGGTCCCCATTTAAATATAGGTTCCATATTAACGCCTATACCAAAGCAGATTACACAAAGTAATATTAGCATAGGAATACGTTTTAGTTTAGGAAATTTATGCATTAGTGATTCTCCAACTACTTCAAACATGTTTTGAAGAGAGGTTACTCCACCAAATACTACTGCTGTAAATAGTATTATTGCAAATAATCTACCGAATGGTATGTTTTGTAATATTTTAGGTAAAGTTACAAAAAGAAGTCCAGGACCTGCACCAACATCTACATTGTATGCAAAGCAAGCAGGTATGATAACCAATGCTGCTACCATAGCTGCAATTGTATCAAATATAGCAGTATTTACTGCTCCATCTACTATATCTTCACCATCTGATAGATATGCACCATATACAATCATCCCACTACCAGTTACAGATAAAGAGAAAAACGCCTGTCCCATGGCCCAAACCCAAACCATTGGATCTCGTAATGCTTCCCATCTAGGAATGAACATAAATTTATATCCTTCCATTGCCCCAGGTAAAAAAGCCACACGAATAGCAAGAATTATAAATAGTATAAAAAACAATGGCATCATAATCTTATTAGACTTCTCAATACTATCAGCACCAAGTGTCAATGTAAGCAATGTTCCAACAACTACTATTAAGTGATATGGAATAACTGAGTAATCTATCATAGAAAATGACTCAAACCACGCACCTGTATCTACAGCCATAAGGCTACCCGTAACAGATTGACCCCAACCTTTAAGTACATATGCAATAATTACTGCATACCCTATTGCTATACACATAGATCCCGCGAGAGGAATCCACCCTATATACTTACCAACCTTTTCCTTGCCGCCAGATTTCCAAGCATTTTCATAAGCACCCAATGTACCAGTTTTTGCTCTACGTCCTATTGCATATTCTGCCGAAAGTCCTACATAACTGAAAATAACTATGAATATAAGATAAGCTATCAGGAACGCTCCACCACCATTGCTGCCTAATTTGTAAGGGAAACCCCAAACATTAGCCATACCTACAGCTGAACCTACGCAGGCTAATATAAACCCCCATTTTGACGCAAATTTGTTGGTGCTTTTATTTTCCATATTTCCCCTCCCTATTTTAACCTCAATACTAGGAGTCATTATAAAATTGAACTTTTATTTCTACCAAACCATATATCTTTATAATATCTATATTCTATATTTCCAGGCTTTATGCCTGAAAATATAGAATAATAAATTCTTACTATAATTAGTCTGCATAATCAAATTTTGCAGTAAAGAATCTTAACTGTGCAGGTTCATAAGTAAATTTAAGTGGTCTTATCTCTTTATAATTTTTATATAGATTAATAACTGATTCAGCTACAATATCCATGTGTTTGTAAGTATAAACTCTTCTTGGAATAGTAAGTCTAACAGTTTCTAATTTTGGTTTATGGTTTTCACCTGTCTTATTATCTCTGCCTGCAGAAACTATACCACGTTCCATGGATCTAACACCTGAGTCAATGTAAAGTGAAGCAGCTAATGATTGAGCTGGAAATTGTTCTTGAACTAAATGTGGACAGAATCTTCTTGCATCTAGGAATACTGCATGTCCGCCAACTGGTTCAACTATAGGAACTCCTGCTTCTAATAATCTATCTCCAAGATATCTAACTTGTTTTACTCTGTGTTCTATATATTCATATTGCATTGATTCTCTAAGTCCAATTGCCATGGCTTGCATATCACGGCCAGCCATACCACCGTATGATGGCATACCTTCGTAAACTACTACTATTTCTTTAGCTTTTCCAAATAATTCTTCATCATTAATGGCTAAGAATCCACCAATATTTACTATACAATCTTTTTTACCTGACATAGTAGCACCATCAGAGTAACTGAACATTTCATGTACTATATCTTTAATTGAAACATCTGAATATCCCTCTTCTTGTTCTTTAATGAAATATGCATTTTCAACACATCTAGTAGCATCATAGAATACCTTTATTCCATGTTTTGCTGTGATTTCTCTAACAGCTCTCATATTAGCCATAGAAACTGGCTGCCCACCTGCTAGATTTACAGTAACAGCAAGGCATACATAAGCTATATTTTCTGCACCTTTTTCATCTATTAATTTTTGAAGTTTATTTAAATCAATATCACCTTTGAATTTAATATTTGCTGCAGCATCATGAGCTACGTCCCTGATAATGTCTACAAAGATGCCTCCATTTTTTTCTTGGTGATACCTAGTAGTTGTAAAATACATATTTCCAGCTACATACTGTCCTGGTTTAATTGCTATACTTGAAAGAATATTTTCTGCACCACGTCCTTGATGAGTAGGAACAATATGCTTAAATCCAAATATCTCCTTTATAGTAGACTCTAGATATACCCAGTTTTTACTACCAGCATAAGCTTCGTCTCCTATCATCATTCCTGACCATTGACTATCACTCATAGCATTAGTTCCTGAGTCAGTAAGTAAATCAATATAAACATCTTCTGATTTTAAGTTGAACGTATTATATCCAGCTTCCTTCATAGCAATTTCACGTTCTTCTTTAGAGATCATCTTTACAGTTTCCACGCTTTTAATTTTAAAAGGCTCCGCAGGGTACTTACTTAAATCCATATAATCCATAATAAGGCTCCTCCTTTAAATATAACAAATATTTGATATGATGCATCATACATCAGCGACCATCTTAATTGTACTATGGAAAATAATGGATGTCAATAGCAATAATATATTTAATTTTACAAATAAATCTAAATACTAAAAGTAATGATTTTTACATATAAATATGATAATATAAGCTTAATGATTGTCTACAATCATCGACCAAATATAATGGATTGGGGGACAAACATTGAAAAAGATTTTTACTCAATTTTTATTAATGTCGTTTATCATAAGTTATATATGTTTTGGTTCAATAGTTTATTCCAAGGTTGTATTCGAGGATATATTTAGCAATTCTATTTATCTATCTATTTTTCTTCTTGGATGTCTAGGTCCTTTTATTTCATCATTTATAGTATATATTTCAAATAAGGAAAAACTAGGTGGAATGAAAGGATTTATAGGTAAGTTAAAGATAATTAAATCTCCAAAAAACATTGTTTTAATACCAATATTTCTAATTGCACATTATGGTTTTGCCGTAATTTTGAAAGGTGTTTATAGGTATGGTAGTATTATAGATTTTTTTCGCTATCTTCCCATGATGTTTGTGATACTTGGCTCTCAAGAAATTGGCTGGAGAGGATTATTGCAGCCTGCCAATGAAGAAAAAAATGGTTTTTGGAAATCCTCTATTACAACAGGACTTTTTTGGTCATTGTGGTTTTTACCACTTATATACATACCACATTTCATTATACTGCCGCAATTTTATGCACAATTTGCAGCATATTTAGTGGGAGTAAGTTTATTATTGACTACTCTTTATAAATCAAGTGGCAGCATTATATATTGTGTAATACTATCTAGCTCTATCTTCGCACTATCCCCAGTTATCGTCTTAAAGCAGGGCTTCATTCTTGTTGGTATAGCATTGATTGATGCAATAGTTGCAAGTACATTTAAGGACAAAATTCTCAACTAATCAAGCTCAAGTAATTCCTTTATATATTTCACCTCTCCTACACTTATGTAATATACTATAGTACCAATTACTAACCGAGGTGAAAAAATGAATAAATATTTAGGAGTTGACCTAAACCGTTGCAAATTTATTGGAAAAGGAGCTCAAGGAAAAGTATATCTGCTTCCAGACCAGAAGAGAGTGATTAAAGTATATAATTCACGTAAAGGTTGTCTAGGGGAAGCTAAAATACTATTAAGTGTAAGGAATAATCCATACTTTCCTAGAATCTATTCCTATAACAACACCTGTATGATAAGGGAATACGTACCTGGGGTTTGCATAAATAAATATATAAAAAAACATGGACTTTCTAGACGCCTAGCTATAAATATAGTAAAACTTATAGAAAGCTTCAAAAATGAAGGCTTTAAAAGATTGGATATAAGATGTGCACATATTTTTGTACAACCTAATGAAAGCATAAAAGTAATAGATCCTAGAAAGGTATTTCAAAAGAAGGTTACTTATCCTCACAGAATATTAAAAACCCTTGATAAATTAGGCAGCCTGCCACAGTTTATGGAGATACTAAATAAAGAATATCCTGATCTATATAAAAATTGGATGTATAAATACAAAAGGTCATGTAAAAAATAGCATAATTGTATATATAACATATTATATAATGAAGCATTAATGAAGGAGTATTAAGTAGATCACATGGATAATTCATTTGATTTATATAGAAATAATGGATTTTATAGATGAGGATGCAGTAATATTTCTCCTGTAGGGAGTACTAATACTTTTCAGAACTATGGGCCTCCAGATAGGCCTGCCCCATGTTTTGTACCAGAAAAAGCAAGAGCAAAAGCACTGGGTTTTACAAAAACCCCAGGTATAAATGCCATTGTTTCAAGCACTTTTAAACCATGTTTGCTAAAGTTCACCTATATATGGATGAATAATAACCTACAATTTTGGTCTAAGCCTGTAACTATGGATTGGAATTCAATAGGATGTTGGATTTTTGATGGAGTTAATTGGGATTACAATTATATAACCTTAAAAGATATTGAGTGTTTTATATGCTATTAGGATATTAAAATAGCAGCTTGCATTGAAGTGCACCGGAGCTGTGGCATTAAGTAATTTACATACAATATACTGTTTTGCAAATTTAAAGTTACCACAATATATTGTAGGATTTATTCCTAGTGTCACAGCCTCAGGTGCATTTTAAACACTTACATTATTGTCCTCATTTATTGTTAACCTTTTCCTTCAACAATCAAACCTTCCAAATACACTGTCCATCTTTATTTATATACCTAATTCTATTTTCAAATGTAACCTTAGCAACACCATCTACAAATTTTGAAACTTCATCAAAATTTGGTTCTATAATAAAATTGCATTCTTTGTCTATATATCCCCATTTTCCATTTACTTCTACAGATATTAGACCTTCACTAATGGTATCTACATTATCAAACTTTATTGGAATTAGCTCTTTACCTTCTTTATTCACAAATCCATATTTATCACCAATAGCTACAGCTGCGAATCCCTTATAAAAATTATCTGCCCAATCATACTTCGCAGGTATTGTCATTTCTCCTTTTGCATCTACAAATCCATACTTATCATTTAGTTCAACAGCAGCTAACCCTTCACTAAAATCATTAGCTGTAGAATAATTAGGTTTAATTACTATTTCTCCTGCCTTATCTATATATCCACATTTATTTTTTACTTGTACCGCTGCCATACCTTCTGAAAATCCATAGGCATAATTATATTTAGGTTCTACAGCTATATTTCCATTTTTATCTATAAAGCCTAGTTTTCCACCTGATTGAACCAAAGCTAACCCTTCACTAAAATCAAAGGCATCTAAAAATTCTGGTTTTATTACTATTTTACCCTCTTGATTTATATATCCCCATTTGTATCCTAATTGTACCGCTGCCAGCCCTTCGCTGAAAATACTAGCCTCATTAAATTGGGGAGTGATAACTAAGTTCCCTTTATTATCTACGAAGCCCCTTTTTCCTTCTAGCTCAACCATGGCAAGCCCTTCACTGAATTCATATACATCCTCATATTCAGCTTTTACTACTAAATTACCTTCCATATCTATAAAACCGAAGCTATCATCTATACCTATTATAGCTAAGCTCTCATTAAACTCTTCAGCATAATCAAACTCAGGTTCTATGCAAATTTCTCCTAAGTTATTTATGTATCCATATTTACCATTAGACTTTATTGGATAAAGTGTCTTATGTGTTTCCATGTTTTATATTCTCCTCCCTTATTTGTCAAATAATCCACCTTGTTTATTCTTTTTAATGGCTTTTCTGCTTCCGCCAATATTCTTATCTGCTCTCATATTACAACTCTGCTGGGAGCTTTTTTTCTTTTTTTCTTCAATTATCTTTTTCATCATCTCTATATTTTTATCTGACATTTAATATCCTCCTTTAACTAGTATAAATTATTAAAACTGACTATTATTAGCCTCCTAAAGTTACATCCTGTCCTTCATACCATTCTAATGCTTCATAAAAATGTTCAGCATTGAAATCAGGCCAAAAATCATTAATTATATAAAAATCTGAGTATACTGATTGTACTGGTAAAAATCCACTTAACCTACATCTTCCTCCCCATCTTATTATCAAATCCATTCTTGATATATCTGATGAAGCTATATTGTTGATAAATCCTTTTTTCCTTACACTTTTATCATACTTAGATACATCCCATTCCCATCCATAATTAATTAAGAAGTTTGCTTTAATGCCGCCTTTACCAAACTTCTTTCTCTTAGTAAATGGCAAAAGCTCTTCAGGAAATAAACTAGATTCTGCATCACCTACAACTAATATTTCACAATCGGTATGGGTTAATCTCATAACGGATTCTACACAAGCATTTCTAAATTCTTTTGTTTGGTCGGCAGGTCTTTTTGTATTATCCTTGGTAAATCCATAAAAAGTTACTTCATTTATTCCTATTTGTGAACACAAATTAAATAATTCAACTCCTGGATCGATTCCAAATTTATATCCATCTTTTTTGTCAAATCCCTTATTCTGGGCCCACCTTCTATTCCCATCTGGAATTATCCCAATGTGTGTAGGTAATCTTTTAAAATTATATTTATCCATTAATAGCCCTCCAATATGTTTAAATTACAGTATATTTTTACCCTAATTTAGAATATTATATCATTCTGCTTCTTATATTAATAAAATTATATCATTATTATTCATGATTATATATATTTTTCTATTGCAAATTAAAAAGTAACTCAAATGAGTAATTGCATTTGAGTTACTTTTTTTATATTCCTTTTGTTTTCCTTCGATAATAAGAAAATCTGTGAATAGCTATATTTATGCCACACCAAAATATAGCTGCCGACCATCCTGCCAACACATCACTTAGATAGTGAACCCTTAAGTATACCCTGCTTATTCCAATAATTATTGCTAATAATATTAGACATATGGTAATTGTATAAGCCTTTTCCTTATTATTAAAATACAATAATATTAAATAACATGCAAGTATAGAAAAGGATAAAGACACCATCGCATGTCCGCTAGGCATACTGTATCCAGTTGCATTAATTAATTTCATAGAAGGTCTATCTCTTCTAAAGGAAGCTTTTAGAAGCTCATTAAATAGCCATACTCCTAAAATATTTAAAGCAAAAAATATACTTTCGTTTTCCATATTTTTTAGGTAAAGAACTATGGCTATTATTATTGTTGCTATTACTATTATAGAAGGATTACCTATATTGGTAACAGTTTTAAAAAAATTAGTGAAATTAGTACTTTCTATACTTTTAGCATAATTTGCAGCCCATATATCCATAGCTAAATTACCATTTTCTTTAAAATAATATTGTATTATATTTATAAATGCCACAATGGACATAAAAGCTAAAACTATACCTATAAAAAAGTACTTCCATCTTTCATCATTTTCTTTATATACTTTTATAAAGTTTTTATAGGATTTTATTGGAGAATCACTCAAAATATCACCTCAACATTTAGGATTATCTCCCTATCCTATTGTTAAATAGCTTAACTATTTCCCACCAAGCAGCAGATATAATTGCTAATAGTATAGATAAAGAAAGCATTTTTCCATCTAGTGGTATTGTTTTAAATATAGAATTTAATGGTTTAATGTATACCACTGAAAAAATCATAACCAATGCAATGCCATTTATTATTAAACTGGACTTGCTTTTTCCCTCACGAAAAATGCTAAAAAGGCTTTTTGTATTTGATCTATCAACAAGAACCAATATCACATTTGAAACCACAAGAGTCATTAAAGAAAAACTTCTTGCAAAATCCACATTGTAACCATAATCTACCAAATAATGGAAAGGTAAAAATGCACCTAAGAACATAACTGTTCCTTGTAATACTGCTTTTATTGTCATTTTCCAGGTTAGCAATGGTTCTTCTGGTGAACGTGGCGGCTGCTCCATTATATAAGGTTCTGCTTCTTCACCTTCAAATATTATAGAACAGGTTGGATCTATAATTAACTCTAGTAAAACTATGTGTACTGGTAACAATATCTGAGGTAAATTAAATATTGGTGAACATAATGCTATAGCTGCAATAGGTATATGGATTATAAGTATATATACCATAGCTTTCCTTATGTTGTCAAATATTCTTCTTCCATCCTTAACAGACTCAACTATGGTGGTGAAATTATCATCCATAAGAATCATATGAGAAGCCTCTTTAGCTACCTCTGTTCCTCTTTTACCCATGGCAATGCCTATATCTGCGCTTTTTAAAGCAGGAGCGTCATTTACTCCGTCTCCAGTCATAGCAACTATTTCGTTATTTTTCTTAAGAGCCTTTACTATTTTCATTTTGTGCTCAGGAATTACCCTAGAGAAAATATCACAATGATTAACCTTTTCACATAATCCCTCTTCTGACATACTATCAATATCTTCCCCAGTTATAGTAGTATTATTAAATTTCAATCCAATCTCTTTGCCAATAGCTTCGGCAGTTTTGCTATAATCTCCTGTTATCATAACTACTCTGATACCAGCTTTTTTGCATACTTCTATGGCTTCCCTTACCCCTTCTTTAGGTGGATCTTGAAGACCTACTAACCCTTTAAAGGTAAAACTATAGTCTTCTATATTTTCCTTTAATTCATCACTATAGCTTTCACAAAAGGCAAGTACTCTAAGGCCTTTATCTGCCATATTGTCCATAGCTTTTAATATGGATTTTTCATCATCTTCTGTAAGGCTGCATAAAGGAAGCACTGTAGCTGGGGCTCCTTTCAATGCCACATACATCTTTTCGTCTTTTCTAAATATATTAGCCATTCTTTTAGTTTGAGAGTTAAATGGCACCTTTTCCAATATATCTAAATCATATAATTTTTTTATATCAATGTCCTTTTCTCCTACTTTTACAATAGCCTTTTCCATAGGATCGTAAGGATCCTTTTCACAGGACAATATCATTAACTTCTTAAATTCTTTACTTGATAATTTATTTACTTCTATGAGCCTTCCATCAATATATGCATACTTTACTTCCATAATATTTTTAGTAATGGTGCCTGTTTTATCAACACAAAGTACTGTTGCGGAACCTAAAGTTTCTACGGCTGCAATTCTTCTTATTAATGTGTTCTTCTTTGCTAACCTAAAAGCGCCTAAGGATAGAAAAACTGTTAAAACTACAGGAAATTCTTCAGGTATCATAGCCATAGCCAAGGTTATGCCGGACAATATACTTTCTATTAAATTTCCACTATACAAATAGGAAAAAATTATTACTAAAACGCATAATATAAGCCCTGCTATAGCAAGATTTTTAACTAATGCTCTAGTCTTTTTCTGAAGAGGTGTTATTTCATCCCCTGTTTCACTTATAGCTTTTCCTATTTTCCCATACTCCGTGTCAAAACCTATGGAAGCCACTTCTGCTGTGCATTTTCCAAATATGGACAAAGTTCCTGCATATAGCATATACTTTTTCCAATAATCACCGCTTTTATCTGATTTATCTTCATCTGCGGTAACTTTAAATACAGCTTCTGGCTCACCAGTAAGGATAGACTCATCTACTGAAAAGTTAGAAGCTTCTAATACTTCACAATCTGCTGGTATTCTTTCTCCCTCTGATATAAAAATTATATCTCCTGGAACCAATTCATTACTTTTGATTAACTTTTTTTCACCATCTCTCTTAACATTTACATGAGGAGATGTTAAATCTCTTAAAGAATTTACTGTCCTCTCTGTTTTCCATTCCTGTATAAAAGTTATAGATGCTACAAAAGCAACAAAAACAAGCATTATTGCTGCTTCCTTTGGCTCACCTAAAATAAAATATAGAGCAGCCGTACCAAGCAGAAGTAAAAACATAGGCTCCTTAAAAACTTCTAAGAATTTTTTTATAGCACTGGGTTTTTCAGTTTTTACCAATTCATTATAGCCATGTTTTTTTCTAAGCTCTTCCACTTCCTCAGAGTTTAATCCTTTAAATTCCTTTTCTTTAACCATTCCTATTTCCTCCAATTAAGGTTTATTAATATTATATTCTCAATTGATTAATAAGTTCCCTTGATTATATCATATATTTTCTTATTTTTCAACATTTATCGCATGTATAACCATTATCAAATGATAATGAAAAACACATGGTAATGATTTTTATTTACAATAGAGAATAAAAATAATATTCACCGAGGAATAAAAAAAACACCAAGTTTAATATTCTTGGTGTTATTATTATTAATTTATATATATTTTTTATTCTATTTTTTCTTTTCATCATCTGGATAAGTATCGTATAAGTAATTATAAACCTTATCGTATACATTTCTGTTGCCTATAAACACTATGATGTCTCCATTGCGGAAAACATAATTTGGTCCTGGAGAAATCACTATCTTTTCTCCCCTTCTATAAGCCACTATAGTAGCCTCAGTAGCCTGCCAAAATCTGATCTCATTAACTGCTTTACCTAAAACATTGCATCCCTCATTAATTTCTAATTCTATTAATGTAAAAGGTGTGATGTTTTTAAATCTATCTATAAAATCCAATATTTTGTCAAAGTTTACCTGTATTTCATCGTCTAATTCCTTTTTCTTTTCAATAAGTTTAAATATATTTTCCTTAACAGTATTTAGATATTCCGTGTCCTTATTCTTTTCAATAAATTTTTCTGCTGCAGGTACAGATAATATCTCTATTCCGCTGCCCTTTGTAGAAGAAACTACACTCATATCCTCAAGTAATGCTATTGCCCTCCTTATTGTTTCCGGTGACACATTATACATACTAGCTAAGGTAGATCTGCCACTTATCTTTTCATCAATCTTTAACTCTCCAATAACAATTTTATTGGCAATGTCTAATGCTATATTTTTATATACTGCCCCTCCCTGATGAGATTTCATTTTAATTCCTCCATTAAGCCATAATATATAATTATTGACAATTCCTTATTTAATCTTATACTATATTACACCAAAGTTTAATTATTTTCTACTATTTTCTCATATTTTTCAAAGTACTCAATAGTAGCCCTATGTATTGCCCTAGTAAAGTAATCATCGCTAACCTCTGTGAAATTTTCTCTACTAAGTCTAATTAGCTGCTGCAATATAGGGAACAGCTGCATTCCATATAAATACATACATTCTTCAGGTTTTATACCTGGCCACGCATTACAGCTAACCACCACTCTTCTATTATCCTTATTAACCTGCTCTGGTATTGTGTTATAGATTGGATCATTAGGATAAATAACTGGTTTATCAAGTGTTCCTGTAGGAATTCCCTCAATGGCTTTAACTTGCATAGGCTCAATATCTGTTAAATAAGGATCTGCAGTTAAATCCAGTATTACCCCATGAGGTTTTAAATATGATATTAAATCATTGCTTATTATATAGTTAGAGGGATTGTCTCTAGTAGAGGCATCTATTAATATATCCGTTTCCTTTAATATTTTAATAAGCTCTTCTCTATCATTGGTAACACTTCTAGGAAGCATATTAACAATAACTCCCTTTGTATTCAATTCCTTCATCTTATTGTTTAATTCTAAATTTCCATATTTTCCTGCAGCTTTTGCTGCATAAAGTCCTACCATTCCCATACCAATAATTGTTACCTTTATAGTATCTCTATCTTTAGAATAAAAATCCTTCATAGTCTTTGAAAGTTCCTGAAACGCCATTTCAACTCCATTGCCAGAGGTTCCATTGTAATTTACCACTATTCTTTCTAAAAAATCATTTCTTAAAGAATCCATAGAAACTCCAAAAATATTTTTTTCCTTTAATCTTTGTACTCTTGTAGCCCTTGTAGGATAGTGGAGCATACTTAATAAAGTACTGCCGTCCTTCATAGAATTAATTTCATTAAATTCTGGGCATCGAAGAACTACCACCATATCCTTTTCATAACATTCTCTATTTGAAATAAATTTTATATTCTTATTTGCTTTTAAATATTCTTCATGACATATTCCCATGGCTGATCCATAGCCATTTTCTAAAAAGAACTCAGCATTTTCACTGTTTAATCTTCTGAAAAAATCCGGTAAGAAATCTCTTTTTTCATTTTTTTCTTTATGCATTCTTGGAAATCCTAAAGTAATCATATGATACAATCCCCCTTTTTACAAAAATTTAACATGAAAGATTTTGACAAGAAAAAACTCATGTAGTATAATAAGGTTGTTGATAGTTACAACTTCATTATATACTATAAGTTGTAGTTTTTCAACACACTTTGTGTTAAAGGAGGATACACTGATTGGGTAATATAGAAAAGTTAGTGAATAAAGAAGGATTTGCATTTGCCCTTTCTATAGATTGTGAAGGCACCAACTTTGATAAGAACCTAGAAAATAATGCAAAAAATTTAGAAAGGCTTTTAAGACTAAATTCTAAAAACAATATTTATACTATACTCTTTATAACTCCTTATTTTGCAGACATGCTATGTAAATTAAATTTAGTAGAAAAAATAAAACAATACAAAGTTATATTTGGTCTACATATTCATCCTGATAATTTACCTGAAGAAATTAAGATTCATTGTCCCTTTATAAATCATGAGGAAAAGTTGCTTGCAGCTTATTCCTATGAGGAACAAAAAATAATAATAAAACACTCTATGGATTATTTATATGGTAAGGGAATAAATCCAATAGAAATCTTTAGAGGAGGATATTTCTCCATGGATGACAATACTTCAAAGGCTCTTAAAGAATTAACAGATATAAATTATGAGTCTCATAATATTTATAGAAAGCAGTACAAGGTTACTAAAAATTTGTTAACCCCCGTTCCTGTATATGCCTTTGATAGTAATGAAGAATTGAGATTGGAATATTTCTCAACAGAAAAATTAGTACAGATGTTAGCAGAGGCCATAAAGGACAATAAAAAAGCTTTAGGTATTACTCACAGCTATTTGCTTGACCCTGAAGACCTTCACTATAAAAGGGACAATATAGCTAAAGATATTCATTATAGATTAAAGGAATTAATTAAGGTTATCAAGCTTTATAAACAAGCTATTGAACCCATAGAGAATATAAAATTATAAAATAAGAACGGAGGTTATTTATGAGAGATTATAGGGAAATTGAATTATGGAAAGACGTTACAGAAGAGCAGTGGAATGATTGGAAATGGCAGGTAAGAAACAGGATAACTACAGTGGATGAATTGAAGAAAGTTATCACTCTTTTGCCTGAAGAAGAACAAGCTATTGATAGATGTTTAAAGACTTTAAGAATGGCTATTTCTCCTTATTATGCTACTTTAATCGATCCTAATGATCCTAATGATCCTATAAGAAAACAAGCTGTGCCTACCATACAGGAATTGAATATTTCTACAGCAGATATGTGTGATCCTCTACATGAAGATGCTACTTCACCAGTTCCGGGACTCACTCATGCTTATCCTGATAGAGTATTATTTTTAATTACGGATATGTGTTCTATGTACTGTAGACATTGTACAAGAAGAAGATTTGCTGGACATACTGATGCTTCTATACCTAAAGATAGAATCGAAATGGCTCTAAATTATATAAGAAATACTCCTTCTGTAAGAGATGTACTTCTTTCCGGTGGAGATGCCCTTATGGTTGATGACGATAAATTAGAATATATAATTAAAAGTTTAAGAGAAATTCCCCATGTAGAAATTATAAGACTTGGTTCCAGAACGCCAGTAGTTAACCCCATGAGAATTACAGATGATCTTGTAAATATGTTGAAAAAGTATCATCCTATTTGGTTAAACACTCATTTCAATCACCCAAATGAAATAACAGAATATTCAATAAAAGCCTGTGAAAAACTAGCTAATGCTGGAATACCTTTAGGAAATCAATCAGTGCTTTTAAAAGGAATAAATGACTGTGTATATATTCAAAGGGACTTAGTTACTAAATTAGTTAAAATGAGAGTTAGACCTTACTATCTATATCAATGTGATTTATCTCAAGGTATTGAACATTTTAGAACAAAGGTTTCAAAGGGGATTGAAATCATAGAAGGATTAAGAGGTCATACCTCAGGTTACTGCGTTCCTACTTTCGTAGTTGATGCACCTGGCGGCGGAGGAAAAATTCCTGTTATGCCTCAATATTTAATAAGTCAATCTCCTACTAAGATAGTGCTAAGAAACTATGAAGGAGTTATAACCACTTATACCGAACCAACCAATGCTGAAGAAAGTAAATGTACCTGTAACGTTTGCCGTGGAAAAATTGATTCTGAAACCACTGGGGTGTTCTCACTGCTAGAAAATAAAAGGATAAACTTAGAACCAAAATCCTTAGATAGAAAGAAGAGAATAAGCGAATATAAAAAGAGTCAAAATATTTAAAGAGGAGTAGCCCGCTTTCGCAGCGGATTACCCCTCTTTAAATATTTTGTAACCAGAAAAAATAGTTTAATACAAGGATAAAAGTACTCCATACCAAGTATGGAATTAATAAATAAGCTGCAGATTTATCATATCTTCTAAACTCTAATATGGTAAGTATTATAAAGAATACTAATAATATTAATTCAAAAAATGCTAATTGTATAATTCTGAATCTGAAGAATATTATGCTCCATAAAATATTTAACATCAATTGTGTACCATATAATCTTAGAGGAAGTTTTACATTTAGCCCTCTCTTTCCTAATAGGATTATCCTATAAGCTGCAATTCCCAAAAATAAATATAAAACAATCCATACAATTGGAAATACACTCGCTGGCGGTGTAAATGCAGGTTTTTTTAAGTTGGTAAATATCTGTCTAATATCTCCTGATAAAAATACAGCTAACACTCCTGTTAATTCTGTAATAACTATACTTGTTATCAGCAAGTAAATATTTTTACCTCCTCCAACCTTATAGATGTGTTCCTTCATATATACATATACCTCTTTTATTTATTAATACACAGTTAATTAATATGTTCATTTCATTATAATTATACCTTTAATAGCAATTATGATAAAAGGCAAATTATTAAATAATAATTTGCCTTTTATCATTAATCTATTTTGAAATTTTTAATTTCTGACACAAGTTTCTGAGACATTCCATTTAACTCCTCAGTTAATGCATTTATTTCCTGCATTTCAGCATTCTGCTCTTCTGTAGCAGCACAAACATTTTGTGTAACTTCTGATATATCACTGGATACTGTAGAGATATTTTCAGTTACGGAGATAACTCTATTTCTGCTATTGTCTACACTCTTTAAGCTTTGTGTAATATTGTTTATTTTCTCTACTACATTTTCAATAGACAGATTTATTTCTTTGAAAATATCCTTTGTATTGTCGACAGCTTCGTTTTGTGCTGAAACTACTGACTCTGTCTGCTTTATAGTGCTCTTTGCAAGCTCAATATCCTTTTGTATATTTGTTATAATAGTCTTTACGTTGTTAGTAGACTCCGCTGTATTTTCAGATAACTTTCTTACTTCTTCTGCTACTACAGAGAATCCTTTTCCTGCTTCTCCAGCTCTAGCAGCTTCTATAGCAGCATTTAAAGCAAGCAGATTAGTCTGTTCAGATATAGATGTTATGGTTTCAACAATTGATCCTATGCTGTTGGCTTTTTCACTAAGATCGTTTATTACCTTTGTAACATCCTTAGAAACCTTACTATTTTCTTCATTTTTTGCTTCTAATTTATTAATAGTTTGGAATCCTTTATTTGAAATATCATAAACATTGTTGGAAGATTCTCTGCTTTCGTCAATATGTTTTTCAACTAAATCAAGTTCATTAGAAAGTTCATTAGCAGCATCTAATCCATCCTTTGAATTTTTAGCTCCTGTTTCTATATTTGTGGATACATCACTAATGGTTGTAGCTACCTCATTTATTGAACTGGAAGTTTGTTCAGTAGATGCAAGCAAGGATTCACAAGAATCTGAAACTACCTTTGAAGCTTCATCAATATTTTTAATTAGTTGTTTCATATTATTTATCATTATATTAAAGCTATTACTTAATACACCAATTTCATCCTTTGATTTATAAGTACTTTTTACCGTTAAATCCCCTTCTGATGCTTTTTCAGTTAATTTTACTAAATCTAATAATGGTTTTATAAATATATTAGAAATAATATAAATTATAATTACTGCTAAAATTAATATAATTACTCCGAATATAATACTAGTGTTTTTTATGCTATTTACCATAGCAAAAGCATCTTTCTGTTTTTCCACAGTAATTACAGCCCAATTTTGAGAATCTCCAGGTAACTTTATAGTTTGGTAAGCACTGATTGTACTGTTTCCATCTAAATCTTTGTATTGTGTAACACCTGATTCTCCATTTAACGCCTTAAGTGTTATTTCCTTAAGCTTTTCTGGTACTTGAATTTCTTTAACTTCTGCTTTAGGTACACCCTTGTTATCCTTTATAACCTTACCAGCGCTGTCTTTTAATTTAATCGTTTTAGTCAATGTTTTATAGTTATATATTTCTTGGACTTGTTCTCTTTGAGGATGAGCTATTACATCACCTTCACCATCAATAACATAAGCATATACTTTATCAGTACTATACCTTTCTACCATTTTTTGAAGCTCGTCCAATTTTAAATCTGCATCCATTACTCCCTTCATTTGTCCTTTGTTATCTATTATTGGAAAAATTATAGAGTTGATAGCTTCACTATTATCATTTACAGTAAGATAGGATTTACTAACAAATGGCTTTTTTGTTTGAACACTTTGTTTAAACCACCATCTATCTGCTCTATTTGCTAAAGTTCCTTTTGATCTTGCTGTCTGATCTCCCTTCATATCCTGTATGCAGAATAAATCAAAATATGGATTTCTCTTTATGGTATCCTTTACTGCCTCATTTTGTTTTGCAGCATTAAATTCCTCTACATAGCTATTGTTTATTAACTCCTCTGTTATACCATAAGCCTTTCCAATATAATCTGTTACACTATTGGATATAGTTTTAGCTAATTGTTTATGGTCTCCATTGATATGATTTCCTAAATTTTTTGTGGTGTAATAGTTAAATATAAAGCCTGATACTATAAGTGGTATAGATACAAGTAAAACCGAACCTATAATCAATTTTTGCTTTATTGATTTAATTTTAATCTCCCCCTTAAACAACATATTTGTTATTCGAAATATATTGCATTATTAAAAAATATTTTATTATAAATATAATGACACTTATGTTATCGTGGCTTTTTAGGAAAAGCTTAGTAATAATTTAATAAAAAAGTAAGGAATTCTTCCATGCAAATTCCCTACTTTCAACTTTCCTACTTTCTTATTCCGTACCCACCATAGATAGTTTTGGTATCAGTAATAGATATTACTGCATTTACATGAGTTTCTTCAACCAGCTTTATAATTTCATTTTTTCTTCTTCTTTTAGCATGAACCATGAGAATAGTCCTATTTTCATTTATTCCTTCAGCTTTAATTTTTGTTACACCTAGATTATATTCTCTTAATTTTTCTGCAAGGGTATCTCCATCAGCTTCTGAAACTATTACACTTATAGTTAAAAGCCCTAATGCCAGTTTTTCTTCAAGAATTGAGCCCAGATAATTGCCACAAGCAAAACCTAGTGCATATACAACCATTCTTATTGGATCTTCATCAATACCTACTAGGACTTTACTTACCAAGTATAGCCATATTGATACTTCAAAAAATCCAATTATTGATCCATAAACCTTTTCTCCTCTAGTTATTAGCACTGTTCTTAATGTCATAAGAGATACTTCAAGTATTTTTGCAACGAAAATAAGTAAATAGGTAATCATAGAAAACCTCCCTTTTGATAATAACCTACTGCCTACATATATTTATGACATCTTTTATTGCAGCCGCTGCCGCACCCCTTGGATTAGAAGCTCCCCCAAAAATACATATTTCTCCCATAGTATCTGTATTAAATATAGCTCCTTTATTAGTTCCCTTAATGGAAGCTAGAATGTGATCTTTGCGGATTTTTTCCAAACCTACTTCCAATACCACTTTATCATCCTTAAAGTATGCTTTACTTAGTAACTTTATTACTTTGCCTTCATCCTTAGCCTTTTTTATATCCTCTACTTCAATATTTCTTATACCTTTAATAGAAACCTGATTTAATTTATATTCTGTTTTCATAAAACTATTGGATAATAATAAAATCTTGCACCCACTATCAATTCCATCAATATCCATTGAGTTTTCTCTTTCAGTTATTCCCTTATCGATAGCTTCCTCTAATGCCTGATTAAATGAAATATTGTGTTCAAACATTTTAGTTAATATATAATTTGTGGTACCATTTAATATTCCTATTATAGAATTTATCTTAGACCCAGCAAGACTATAATAACCTACATCCATGGTAGGCAATGCTGCTGCAGTGGCTCCACTATATTTTAGTTTTACATTTTTCTTCCTTGCTTTATTTATAATATCATGAAAATTAGTAACTAAGGCACCCTTTGATACTATTACTACATCCATACCTCTTTCTATAGCATTTAAAATATAATTTAATGCCATACCTCCAGTATTGATGTCACTATTAGTACATTCCACTAAAATATCTCCTTCAAAAACTGGATAATCATAAAAGGAATCCTTATTTATTTCTCCATACTGTAATATTCCGCTAGATCCTGATTTACATTTTAAAAGTGTTTGCAAATCAAGACCTTCATCCTCAAAAATGCATCCTAACCTTCCTATAACTCCACATAAAATTAAATCTACATCATATTCATTTTTTATATACTGTCTTCTTTCATAGATTAATTTTACAAACTCTCTGCCAACCTTTCCAAAGCCTGATAACACTAATTTTTTTTTCATAAATCTCACCCATTCCTAAAAAATAATTACAATGCTTCTTTTGAGCTGCCATCATATTTTATTTTATACTTTTTGAGAGTTATTGGATGGTTATAATAAATCCAATCACCAATAATATAGGAATTCTCCATAACTTCATCATTTATCTTCTTCCTATCTTCGCCATTGATTTTAATAATGTATAGTTTTTTATCATTACCGTCTATATAATATAAATATTCACCCTTTCTTATAGCCTCAGAATTGGAGTTTAAATATTTTCTTAAAAATTGAAAATCCTCCTTATCACATAGATTATATATGGATTTATTCCAAAAATGATCAGTACCCATTTCCTTATCTGTGGTATTAAAATATTTATAACTTACTTTTCCGTTATCATTTGGAATTGTATCATCCCAGGTAGAATCAACCCAAAAATAATTATTGTTTATTTTAACAATATTCCATGCGTGCTCCCCTTTATCTGTTGTCCCCTCTACCTTTTCACATTCTATTCCAATCTGGTTTAACAACATTTTCATTGTGAGAGCATATCCATTGCACACACCCTTGCCCTTTATTAAAACACCATATGGGTAATAGCATTCATTGGGCACTGTGCCTTTAATAAAATTATCATAGTCATATTCTGTATTTTTTACAATATAATCATGTATTGCATATTCCTTTTCTAAATCACTCATATCATCTTTTATTACTGTATTTATTATCTCTTCAGCTTTACTTTGCAAAAGCTTTTTAATATTAAAATATTCTTTTTTTGATATATTATATGGATATGTAATCTTCACCTTTGTATAATCATAATTTACATTGCCTATAGAGTAATAACCAGTGTAATCTTCTTTAAATATATCATCTATGGTGTTATTTATTTCATCCATACCTATAAATCTGTTATCTATATATATATTGATTTCGTCTTTTCCTTCTAAAAAGCCTTGATTAACTATATCATATAAGTCTTTTTTATTTTTTATTATTTTACTATCCTTAGGAATTACCTTTATTGGAATATAAAAAAAGGATTCATAGGTGTCATAATTCTCAGTATCTTTTGAGCCTTTTTCATATTGTACTTTAATTATCCCTTTACCATTCCCTATTGCTTTTATATTTCCATCTCTATCTATATCTACTAAATCTTTTGTATCTACTGAGTAACTTATTTTTTTTATATATTCATTTTCCTTTAAACATTGTAATTTTATTTTCCCAATATCCCCGGATAACATTACCTTTTTATCTAAACTACAGCTTACATTATGTAATACATCATAATCTAAATAGTTATTATCTATAAAATAAAAATAATCAATATATAGATGTATCTTAGATAAATCAACATTCATGAACTCATCATAGGAATAAAATATTTTTATACTGTTGAAATAATCTAGTTCAGGATTTTCCTTAATTATTTTGTTTTTGACTTTTTCAAAGCTTTCCTTTATATGATCTTTCCCAAAACTTCTCATATCTAGTATTATATTATTTTCTTTATTTCTTATGGTATTAAGTAAAACCTGTTGCAGTTCCTCTTCTGTGTCCACAGGTATAATTACTTCCAAATCATCCTTATCTCCATTATTAGATGTTTGAAATTTCATATTTTTTTCTTCTTTGAGAAATGTTCCATTAATAGATTGTAATCCATTTTTTATGTATAGATTGTAGTAGTTATTATCCTGATAATCACCAACGGGTATAACTTGTAATAATTTTTTATCTTTATTATACCTTAATTCCATATGTTTTTTGCAATTATTATTGTTATCATATACATAAATATTATCCGTATTTATAGTGTTTTCCCTTAAAGGTAAGTTAAACTTTATATTCCATATTTTATTTGTGGGAACATTTTTTTTCGTTTGAATTTCCATAGAAAAAGGATCTGCAGAATGTACAGAATATCCAATAAAAAGGGTGGCAAAGATTATGACTATTAGTATTTTTCTAAGATTTGTACAAAAATATTTCATAAACTTCCTCCTCAGTAGAAGCTACAAATACATTTATTATATTATAACATATTAACTTATAAATCCATAATAAAAAATATAAAAACAGTGAATAGCCCAAAAATTTGGCAAATCCACTGTTATTTATATAAATCATTATAAACTATGTTGAAAACTTCTAATGCTTCTTCTATTTTATTTCTCAATAGCCCCTTTTTATTCTCTAATTCCTTAAATCCAGAATTGGTTAATGTATATATTTTTTGTATTTTGTTTTTTGAATCATCCCACTTGCCTACTACTAATTTCTGTTTTTCTAATTTTTTTAGTAAAGGATAAATACCTCCTGTGCTAGGTATCCAAAGTCCCTTAGTCCTTTCCCCTATTTGAGTTGCTATATCGTTTCCATTGGTAGGTCCTAAGCTTAATATAAATAAAACATATAAGGGCAGTAGTCCCTTTGTAAAAACCTGCCCTACTGCTTTCTTTTCTGTTTCTACTTTTTTAAGCTCTCCAAGTTTATTTTTATACTCTTCATATAATCTTTTTTCTTCTGCCGCTGTATCCTCATTCATACTATTGCTCCTCTATTAATACCACTCCTATTAATCCAGGACCACTGTGGACACCAGAAACAGGACTAATGGTTCCCCCAAAATTAACATTAACAACATTATCCATCTTCTTTATTCCTTCAAATACTTTTTTGGTCTCTTCTGGTGCATTTCCATCCATAACCCATACTCTACATTTATTTTTCTTTAACTTCTCTTCTACTATTTCCAAAATTCTATTTATAGATTGCTTTCTTCCTCTTACCTTATCATAAGTATAATATTTACCATCTTTTTTGTCTACAGATATTATAGGTTTAATGTTAAGTAATTCCGCAATAGTTCCGGAGACCTTACCTATTCTTCCGCCTTTTTTTAAATATTCCAATGTTCCAACTACAAAAAATAAGTCAATTCTACTTTTTATATTTGGTATTTCATTTACTATTTCATCAAAACTTTTTCCTTTTTCAATTAACTCCGCACAAACTTCTACTATAACACCTTCCCCTGCAGAAATAGATTGTGAATCACATACATAGGTTTTTAAGCTGGGATGATTTTCACTAACTAATTTCACAGCGTTATATATACCTGATAATCCTGTGGATAAAGTTACAGCTATGGCATTAGTATATCCTTCTTCTTCAAGTTTAGTAAAAGTATCTTCCATGTCCTGCATTGAAGGTAATGAAGAGGTAGGAACCTCCTTATCCAGATTATCGTATACTTCCTTAGGTGTTATCTCTACTCCATCTTTGTATTCCCTATCTTTATATATTATTCTAAATGGTAGTACATGGATATTATATTTTTTAATTATGTCCTCATGTAAATCTGCTGCAGTATCAGTTATTAATGCAATTTTTTCCACCTTAATTCCTCCCTTATATAAATTAAAAATTAACTTACTTTAACTAGTATTCCACATTATATGTTAAATTATATCATCAGTAGTGATAACTATCAATAGTGACATATAGCACTATTGATAGTTATCACTACTGATACATAATTGCAAAAAAATAAATGAGTTATAAGCTCACTTATTTTCAAGTCTTTAATTTAAATTTATATGAACATCTAGGACATGTTACTAAAATATTTCCTTTCCCTCTAGGAAGTCTTAATTTTTGTTTGCAATTAGGACATTTTGTTACTAGAAATTCCTTTCTCTCCTTCAACTTTCCTTTTAAGTTTCCAAAAGTATTTTTTATGCTGAAAGAAGTATTACTTCTATTAAATTTTAAAAAATAGTCTTTAACACTTTTCCCAAGGCTTAGGAAAGCCATTTCCTCTTCTACTCTTTTGGGAATATTTCCTGATCTAGTTCTCCAGAAAGAATAAACTATAAGAAGTCCTCCTATTAGTTTTCCATACTTAAAAAGAGCTATAAATGCACCTGTAATAAAAATAAATTTGGAGAATTTATCCCATCCATATATATCTTCGGAATAATTTACTCTCATATATATCACCAACTTTCTTGCATTAAATTAACTAATTTAAGTATATATTATCATAAAAATGGCCAATGTTTATTAAACTTTTGCAAATTTTTTGTATCTTTTCTACAAATAATAAAAGGCCCCTTTTTTGCACCAGGAGCCTTTTTTAATTTATATGAATTTTAATATAATCATCTAATATCTACATCTAAAACAGTTTTCATATTTAACCCTTTACCATCCTTGGCTTTTACATCCTGCACCATTAAATAATATTTTTCTCCAAGTTTTGCTGCTTTTTTTGGAGTTATAATTATTTTATTTCCCTGTTCAATCTTATACTCTACTTCTGTTTCTTCAAAGGTATCCTGTTTAATTAATTTTAAAGTATTTTTATTTACATGCTGGTATCAATATCTTTAGTAAATTTAATAGTATCCTTCGTCTTTACAAGGGTTGGAAATCCTTTACAATCATTAAAGTAAATTAAGAAATTCATTATTATTAATTATTACTTTTATCATATGTCGCTTATCAGTTTTATTGGTGCCAGAATATAAAAGTTCTGCAACAGCTAATGAGTCTACATCCTTTGTATTAAAATCTGGAGTTATACCAACATTTTGTATTTCGTTGCCCTTAAGAGTAAAAATAAATCCTTTTAAGAACCTTTTGTTATTGCCTCTTTTCATATTATTTCCCTACCTTTCTATTAATTAAGGATTATATATCTAATTTTTTTCTTAAAAGATATGAAGTAGCTATAAAAAACACTACTGCAATACAAATATCAAAAATGGATTGCGCTATATTAATATTTACTAACTGATCCGATACCATAATCGTCATGTCTCCTGACAAAGTGTTTAGATTCATTGCGTTGACAGAAAATGTTTGAGGAAAGAATCTATACAATAAATCTGAAATTTTAGTTATACCTATACAAGTTATTATAAATATTACCCAGGATCCTAATTTTGCAATCTTCCTTTTCTTTTTAACAGCTGCCTTACTTAAAGCTATTGAAAAATAAATAACACACAAAAGACCAACATAGGTTATTATGCAATAAAAAATACCTAAAAGTATAAATCCTATATTAAGTTTACTTATAGCTTCATTTATATTTAGTTTTATTTTTATAGAATTATAATATAAAAATATAAAATTAGTAAAAAGTACTGCAATATATTGTATAAAAGATGTTATTAATTTTGAAGCTAGTAGTGAATTACTAGATATGGGTAAACTAAATAATAAATAAGCCGTATTTTCTTTTAAATCTCTACTAAAATTTTTTATATTCCATACAAATACCACAACAATAGTTGCAATAGTTATAAATGTGCTCAGTGCTAATATAGTTTGCCTTGTCCAAGCATCCACCTTTGCAAGCAACAATATATTGGATATAATAATTACAGCTATTAATCCTAATGTTTCTTTTAAGTATCCTTTAATTTCATATTTAATTAAATTCCCCATTATTTAAATACCTCCCTATAAAGCTCATCTATTGATTTTTCTTCCTTTAATCTCAATTCTTCAGCATTTCCAGATAAAACAATACTTCCATTAGCTATAAATAGTACCTCATCAAATAATCTTTCTATATCATTAACTAAGTGAGTTGTAATCAGCATTGAACTATCCTCATTATAATTTTGAATTATTGCATCTAATATCTTTTCTCTGGTGGTTGGGTCTACTCCACCTAATGGCTCATCTAATATGTACAATTTAGCTTTTCTTGATAGTGTCAATGTTAAATTTAACTTTTCTGCCATACCTTTAGATAAGCTTGTAACTTTACTATCTGGATCCAAATTCATAAACTTTAATAGTTCCCAAGCTTTTTCTTCATCAAAATCTTTATAAAAGTCTCTATAGAAATCTATTGAATCTTTTATTTTCATCCATTTATATAAAAAAGGTGTATCAGGCAAATATGCCACTATAGATTTTGTATATACTCCTGGTTCTTTTCCGTCAATTAAAACCTTTCCTGAGGATGGCTTTAATAATCCAGCAATAATCTTCAATAGAGTGGTTTTACCGCTGCCGTTTGGTCCTAATATTCCTACTACTTTGCCTTTAGGAATTTCTATGTTCACTACATTTAATGCTTTTTTACCAAGATAGCTTTTAGTTAAATTTTCAGTACTCAATAAAATATCCATTACTTATCCTCCCCCTCTAATCTTTCTTTTACAATATTAACTATTTCCTTTTCAGTAAAACCTATATTTTTCATTCTTTCAACAAATGAATTTATTACTTCCCTAGCTACATCTTTTTTTAACACTTGTATCATCTCTTCGTCCTCCTTGACAAAAGTCCCCATACCCCTTTGCGTATAAGTAATATTTTCTCTTTCCAACTCCTGATAAGCCCTTTGTAAAGTATTGGGATTAACTTTAAGAAAAGCTGACATTTCTCTAACAGAAGGAAGTTTATCTCCAGGATTTATCTTCCCTGAAATAATATTTTGTTTAATATAATCCATTATTTGAATATATATAGGAGCTTTTTCATTAAATTTAATATCCATATTCTCCTCCTTAACTATTGACCTAGTGTATTATATAAATAGTACACTAGGTCAATAGTTAAGTCAATACACTTTTATAAAATTTTTCACAACATTTATTCCAGATGCATAATATAATATGAAATAAATATGAAATAGGAGTAAATATGCTAGAAATTAAAAAGCAAAGCTATAATTTTTCTACAGTTAAAGGTATAAGCCTAAATCAGCTTCAACAGCACTATAAACTCTATGAAGGTTATGTTAATAAATTAAACGAAATATGGTCTATGCCTGTAGATGCTAAAGAATATGGTCCAGGTAATGCTACTTATAGTCCTATGAGATCTTTGAAATTAGGAGAAACCTATGCATTAGATGGAGTTAAACTTCATGAACTTTATTTTGAAAATATTACTGGTGGAAATAATCAGCCTTTTGGATCTATACTTAAATTTATTATGAGGGATTTTAAAAGCTATGAGAACTTTTTAGAATACTTAAAGAAGGTAGGCCTTTCTATGAGAGGCTGGGCTATACTTACCATAGATCCACTAGACAATAAACTGCATATCATTGGATCTGATGCCCATGATACTGGTGCAGTGTGGCTTTCCTATCCTCTTTTAGCAATGGATGTATATGAGCATGCTTACATGATAGAATTTGGCATAGATAGAAGCAAATATATTGATAGATTTATAGAGAATATAAATTGGGCAGTAATAAATAATAGACTAGCTAAATATGTAAATATGCCCATGAGATTTCTGTAAAAATTGTGATCAATTTTTTCATCATTAATAAGGGAGTAAACGGAGATACCAGCCCTGGTATGCTTTTTAGATCATTTAATGATAGCATTGAAGATTTTAATTCACTATTTATAGTTGGTATTCATCCCACAAAGCAAGGACACAAAATAATGGCTGGAATTATTAATTTCTAGCCATTATTTTTTATTAAATTGTTATAATGTCCATATTTTTTTCTTTTCTTAAAATTGTACTAAAATAATATGGCAAGGCTTCCCTCCATTTTTATCCTTTTTGGTTATATATTATTCCCATGAATTTATCAACAAAAGCTTCTATTTATTTTGTTAATTATACAAAATATTGAATCTAAATTATATTAGTGACTGTTTTCTACATATTACTAGTTCCGCATTATTATGATTTAACTAAGGTTGATGATGTTTTGATATAATTTTAACAAAAAGCTATTTAATTTTAGTGCAAAACATGATAAAATGTTTTCGTCAGTATTCTTATGAAACTGAACACTTACTAGTTTAATAAGAACCATCTGAATTATATCCTAAAAAGGAATAAGAACGGAGGAGTTATTATGGAAAAAAAGTTAAAAAAATCAGCAATGTTTAACACAAGACAGTTAACTATCATTGGAATGCTATCTTCTGTCTCTATCTTACTTGGTATATCAGGATTAGGGTTTATACCAATTCCACCAGTTAAAGCTACAATTATGCATATACCAGTTATTATCGGGGCGATTTTAGAAGGTCCCGTAGTAGGAGGTATGATTGGCTTAATTTTTGGTATATTTAGCGTCATACAAGCTATAACCAATCCTACACCATTATTTTTCGTTTTTGTAAATCCTATAGTTTCAGTACTGCCAAGGGTTCTCATAGGCATAGTTTCCTACTATTGCTATAATGCTATTGGTGGAAAATTTACTTCTATAAGAATTGGTGTAGCAGCTGCTGTAGGTTCTCTTACAAATACCTTTGGTGTTTTAGGGCTAATGTACTTAATATACGTAGAAAGATATGCTCAAGTATTTAATATAAGTGTTTCTGCTGCAAAAAAAGGTATACTTGCCATTGGCATAACCAATGGATTACCTGAAGCCGCAATTTCTGTCTTAATTACAATTCCTGTAGTTATGGCAGTAAAAAAATTCAAAAAGTAGATTTCATCTCCTGACTTTTGGTCAGGAGATTTTTATAACAGAATATAAAAAATTGTGACCAATTTTTTTAAAGGGGGATTTATTTATGGAAGAAATAAAATTTATAAACATAGATGGAATTAAGGTAGGTCATGCCCAAGATATTGAAGCTGGCACAGGGTGTTCAGTTGTATTATGTGAAGAAGGTGCTTCTGCTGGAGTAGATGTGAGAGGTGGAGCCCCTGGTACTAGAGAAACAGATCTTTTAAATCCAGTTAACCTGGTTGATAAAATTCATGGAGTGTCTTTAGCTGGTGGTAGTGCTTTTGGTCTTGATGCTGCCAGTGGAGTAATGCAATATTTAGAAGAAAAAAATGTAGGCTTTGACGTAGGAGTTGGCAAAGTACCAATTGTGCCTTCTGCAGTTCTTTTTGACTTAACTGTAGGTAACAGCAAAGTAAGACCAGATAAAGAAATGGGTTATAGAGCTTGTATAAATTCAGAAAATAATGATAAAGATTTACAAGGTAATATAGGTGTTGGTACTGGTGCTACTGTTGGCAAATTTTTAGGGCCTGAACATTCTATGAAAGGTGGGCTAGGCAGTTATTGTGTTCAGATAGGTGACTTAAAAATTGGTGCTTTAATTGCTGTAAATTGCCTAGGGGATGTAATAAATCCTGGCAATGGCAGAATACTTGCAGGGGCCTTGAAAGAAGATGGAACCTTTGCTAATACTGAAGAAACTATGATAAATAGTTATAGTGAGAAAAAAAATGTATTTTCAGGTAATACTACAATAGGTGTAGTAGCTACTAATGCTATTCTTACAAAATCAGAAGCTAATAAAATAGCTTCTATGGCTCATAATGGATACGGAAGAACCATAAGGCCTGCTCATTCAATGTTTGACGGTGACACCATATTTACTATGGCTACAGGAAAAGTTCAGGCTGATATAAATGTGATAGGACTACTTGCTGCTAGGGTTGTGGAAAAAGCTGTAGTCAATGCTATTTTAAATACTTCAACCATGTATGGTTATATTGCTCATAAGGATCTATAATAATAGGAAAAACCTCCCTTTATTCTTTACTATTCATTTTTACCTTTTACCTCCTACCTAAAAATAAAGTGGAGTTCTCTCCACTTTATTTTTTAAGCATTTGTTATTACGGCTAAAATTGTATCTGGATCTTTAATTAATCTAATAGAAGGATCTAATTTTAAATCTTTTACCTTAATTTCTTCACCATATTTCATATTATTAACTTCTAATTCTACATTATCAGGAATCTTTGAAGAATCTCCTTCAACATCTACCTCATTGCTATATACCTGAAGGTATAAATCCTTGTTAATCAATAAATCTTTTCCTGAAAACACAACAGGTACTGTCCATTTAACAGTTTCTTGATTTTCAATTTCCTGCACATCTATGTGAACAATTTCTCCTGTTGCTGGGTCTTTTTCAATATCTTTTATTATTCCATGTTTTTTTTCATCATTTAAATAGAAATTTATTTTTGCTTTTTCACCTTTTTCTTTTAATAAATTTATAAGTTTTGTTCTTTCAAATTTTATTGATTCATTTTTTACATCTTTACCATAGATTACTCCTGGTATAAATCCTTCTCTTCGTGCCACTTTAGCTTTCTCATTTCTAGTAAAAGCCTTAATTACATTTTCCATATATAAACCCTCCTTAGTTTATTTGTCACACATTAAATTATAACACATGCTTGGAATCATTATACACTTTTGTAATATGGTTTACAATGTGTTTACATTATCGTTATTTTATGTGCAATTTTACCTTTGGTATTGCTTTTATAAATACATTTTTGTTATACTTTGTTAATAGGAGCAGAACTTTTTATGATATTATAATTTTGAGGTGATAAACTATGGACAAAAATGACTTTTCTTTAATTTTAAGCAATCAAAAAAAATTTTTTAGGAATAATGGAACCTTAGATGTAAACTTTAGAATTCACCAATTAAAAAAATTAAAATCTTTAATCATAAAAAATGAAGAAGCTATATATGAAGCATTAAAAAAGGATCTTAATAAATCAGATTTTGAAAGCTATGTAAGCGAAGTTGGATTTGTTTTAGGCGAAATAAATTTTACTATAAAGAATATTAAAAACTGGTGTAGAGTAAAGAAGGTGAAAACTCCCCTGGTACATCTTCCAGGTAAAAGCTATATATTGAAGGAACCTTATGGATCAGTGCTAATTATTGGGCCTTGGAATTATCCATTTCAACTACTTATTGCACCTTTGGTAGGAGCTATTGCTGCAGGTAACTGTGCACTGTTAAAACCTTCAGAGCTCTCTCCTAATGTATCTAAATTCATAACAAAATTAATAAATGAAAACTTTAATGCTGAATATATCCACGCTGTAGAAGGCGGCATAGAAGAAACTTCTTCTCTACTATCACTTAAATGGGATTATATCTTCTTTACTGGCAGTGTAAATGTAGGCAAGGTGGTTATGAAGGCAGCTTCATATAATTTAGCACCTGTTACTTTAGAATTAGGCGGAAAAAGTCCTTGTATTATAGACAAATCTGTAAATTTAAAGTTGGCAGCTAAAAGACTTGTTTGGGGTAAGTTCTTCAATACAGGTCAGACATGTATAGCCCCAGATTATCTTTTTATACACAAAGATATTGTAAAGGACTTTATTCCATTATTAAAAAATACTATAAAGGAATTCTACGGTGAAAATCCAATAAATAGTGAGTATTATGGAAGAATAATAAATACAAAGCATTTTACTAGACTTAATAATTATTTAAAGGATGGTACAATAATTTTTGGAGGAAACGTTAATGAAGAAGAGCTTTATATTTCTCCTACCCTAATTATTGGCTCTTCTATAAACTCTCCTATTATGAATGATGAAATTTTTGGCCCAATTTTGCCTATGTTTCAATATGAAAATTTAAATGAAGTAATCAGCTTTATTAATAGTAGGCCTAAGCCTTTATCCTTGTACTTTTTCTCTAATGATAAAAATAATATAAAAAAAATAACCAGCAATACTTCCTCAGGAAGTGTATGCATCAATGACACTCTTTCTCAAATTACAACACCCTATCTGCCTTTTGGAGGTGTAGGGACCAGCGGAATGGGAAAATATCATGGTAAATGGAGTTTTGATACTTTTACCCATGAAAAATCTGTAATGAATAAAAGTTTTAAATTTGATTTAAGTGTTAAATATCCACCTTATACATTCCCAATTAAAATTTTAAGAAGGTTTTTTGAATAATTAGATATAAATTTGTGTTGTAAAATTCATCATATAATAGTAAAATATATTCAATAAACTTTAAAGCACTATATTTAAGTATAAAATATAGCAAAGGGAATACATTAATGTATATGATGATTAATTTAATATTTAAAAATTATTAAAAACAAAAGGAGGAATAAATTAATATGAAAAAGAAAAATAATGCATTAGGCAAAATTGCCATTGCAACTGCTGCAATAGGATTGGGTACCTATATTTATAAGAAATTTATTAAAAAGAATTGCGAAGATGATGGAGATTTAGATAGCGGAGTAGTTGAAACTGAAGATTTAGATGATAACTGTTGCGAGAATGATAAAGAAAATAAAGATGAAAGTGAAAAAAACACTGGATGCTGTTGTGGTGATTCTTCCGATGAAACAGATTCTAGCTTTGAAATAAAATTAGATAATCTTAACAAGGAAGATACTACACCTGATGAAGATAAACAGGAATAAAATCAATGTAAAAAGGATGCTTTTACCGCATCCTTTTTACATTTACCTTATTATTTAGTTTTTACAGTTTTTTGAATTCCAGTTGAATTTTCTTCTGACTTATCTGAATGATTAATACCAAGAACAGCTTCGGCTATATTTAAGGAGTGATCCCCTACCCTTTCAAAATTACTTATTATATCCAAATATATAGCACTTACTCTTGCTTCACAAGAAGAAGAATTTAATCTTTTAATATCGTTATCCCTTAGTTCATCTTCTAAAACATCTATCTTTTCCTCTACTTCATATACTGATTTGGCCATACTAACATCATTATGTTCAAAACTCCAAATGGATTTATTTAAGGCATCTAAAGTATGATTATATATATTCTTCAATTCTCCCTTTGCATCCTCAGAAAAAACTAATCTTTTAGAAATCTTTTCTGTAGATAAGTCTGCTATATTTTTAGCATGATCTCCTATTCTCTCTACATCCTTTACCACATGGAACATAGATGTAACTATATCCACCTGCTGCTTTGAAATCTCCGTATTAGAAAGTTTAACAAGGAATTTGGTTATTTCTTCTTCTAGTAAGTCTATTAAATCTTCTCCTTCTGCAACTTTCTTTATAAGAGTTTCATCACCAGTTTCTAAAGATTCCACAGCAAACTTCAAACTTTCCCTAGCTTTATCCGCCATGGAGATTATTTCCTTAGAACATTGTCCAACTGCAATTACTGGAGTTTCCAATAATCTATCATCTATGTACTGTATTCCCATATGTTCTTCTTCTCCATCTCCAGGAATCATTTTATTTACAAAAGCTACTAAATATTTAATAAAGGGTGCCTGTATTATTACATTGGCAATATTAAATAATGTGTGGGCATTAGCAATTTGTTTTCCGATATTCCCAGGGTTTAGGGCCATTATTATATAGGTAACTGGTTTTAATATAATTGTAAATATAACTGTACCTATTATATTAAAAGTTAAATGTATAAGTGCTGCTTTTCTAGCATTTTTATTTGTACCTATACTAGATAAAAGAGCAGTGGCACAAGTTCCTATATTATCACCAAATAAAACTGGTAAAGCTACCTGTAGGGGAATTAGTCCATTGTTCCCTAGAGCTATAAGTATGCCAATAGTTGCTGATGAACTTTGCACTACTGCAGTAAGTCCTAATCCTGCAAGTATTCCCAATAATGGATTATAGGATAATGTAGCTATAGCACTTTTAAAACCATCTGAATGAGCTAATGGTTCCATAGAAGAAGACATGGTATTCATTCCAACAAATAGAATACCAAAACCTAATACAATATTCCCAATTTCTTTTGTCTTATCTCCTTTAGAGAATAATACCATTAGAGAACCTACCCCAACAAATACAGGGGCTAAAGCAGTTAAATTAAGAGCAACCAACTGTCCAGTAATGGTTGTCCCAATATTAGCTCCCATTATTACTCCAGCAGCCTGGTATAAATTCATAAGTCCTGCATTAACAAATCCTACTACCATTACAGTAGTGGCGCTGCTACTTTGAATAATTCCTGTAACTATAGTTCCAGTAAGTATAGCTTTAACAGGGTTTGAAGCAATCTTTTCGAAGAATATCTTTAATCTGTCTCCTGCTGCATTTTCAAGTCCATCCCCCATAAGCTGCATGCCATATAGGAATAATCCCAATCCTCCAAAAAGGCCTATTACCATTGTCAAACCATTCATGTTTTATACTCCTTCCCAACATTGCCTATTATAAATACATTTTTATAATACAATACTTTTAACAAAAATATAATAATTTTTAACTTCAATTAACATAGATTTAACATAAAAACATAAAAAACGATCTAAATAATAATTCTTATTAATGATATATTTAGGTCGTTTTTCTATGCTTTAATTAGCCAATATTAAATTTTTCCATAAGCGTTTTTAGCTTTTCTGCCCTTTCAGAATTATTGTTACTTTCATCTGTTATAATACTGTTTTTATCATTTACTTCTCCAATGCTTTCTGCTATTTCTCCTGAAGACTTGGCTACTTCTGTCACTGATGTTGCTACATCTTCCATACTTATAGATATTTGATCTATGGAATTAGATATATTTTCTGAAACATCTGCAAACTCTTGTATTATAGTTTTTACTGTGTCCCCATCTTTTTTATACTGATAGCTTACCCCTATAAGTTTTTCATAATCTGTTAATACATCTTTTCCAAGTACCTCCAGTACATATTGAGAAGAATCCGATAATTCCTTTACAGCTTGCAATACCTTTGTTACATTTTCCTGTATCTCTGTTACAGCTGATGAAGACTGTTCTGCTAATTTTCTTACCTCTTCTGCTACCACTGCAAAGCCCTTGCCATGCTCCCCTGCACGAGCTGCTTCTATTGCTGCATTTAATGCCAATAGGTTGGTCTGTTCAGCTATTCCAAGTATACTATCCGCCATTTGAGAAATATCTTCTACTACTACTACATCTTTTATGGCTTTTTCTAGTTTACATTTTGAATCTTTATATATATTTTCCACATTTTCTTTGGATTTAGAAGTATCATTGTTTACTTTATCTGCATTTTGTTGTATGGTTAGAGCTAATTTTAATCCTTCTTGAGCTTTTTTTGCTGTATTGTTTACATTTTCTTTAGCTGTAGCTGACATAGAAGTCACCTCTTCTACCGAAGCTGAACATTCTTCCATGCCTGCAGATATTTCCTCTGTAGCAGCAGATACCTGTTGAACTTGTGCATTTACTATTTTAACCATTTCATCACTTTTATTTATACTACTTTTTAAATTATTACTTTCATCTTTAACCTGAGCTACTGAATCCTTTATATTTTCTATAGAATGGTTTAAAGCTTCTATGGTTTTCCCTATTTCATCTTTGGCATGAACTTTTAAAGTAAAATTGAAGTCTCCTTCTGCCATTTTATTTGCAGCATTTGATAGTTCTTCCAGTTGATCTGTAATACTTTTTTTAATCAATAATGCAAAAATAATTCCTAATATTATAACTATGCCAGTTATGGTTAATACTAAATTTTTAGAATTCTTTGCGGAATTTTCAGAACTAATAGCAGAATTCATGGAATTCTGATCCTGAAGATCTATTACAGCTTGAATACTATTTATCCATTCCTCTTCAGGTCTAGATAACTTAAGTAATATTTCCTCCATTTCCTTATTACTGATATCTGCCCTCATTGCTTTATTTAACGTTTCCCCAAATATAGGCTGAGATATTACCTCTTTTTCTTTTATTGTATTAAATAATTTCTTTCCCTTTTCAGTGCTTAAGGCATCTTCCAATTCACTTTCTTTTTGGGCGTAATTTTGTTTACTTTCATTATAAATTTGCTGCTGTTCTCTCATATAATTAGGATCATTGCTAATAAGTATATTTCTAAGGCTAGTCCTTTCCTTATTTACTTCACCTCTCATTTCATTTGCTAAACTAGATTTCTTATTATTAACATTTGCAACTTCATCAAACCTTTTTGATAAATCATTTAATCTTAAAACTGATATAAGAGATATAGCTATAATAAGTGCTACCATTGTACCAAAGCCAAAAATAAGTCTGTTGCCTAATTTAATCTTCTTTAAATTCATATTGACACTCCTTATGTATAAATAATTAATTTCATTAATATATAAATTATACTATATTCTTCTACATGTTGCACTAATTCCAAACAATCTTTCAACATACTTTTTATAGTGCTTGTCCATAATGACATTAAAAATGTAGGAAGCTACTGGCTTCCTATCTTTATTTTTTTATTCAGTTTCATAGGGCCAGTTTACTATTCCTCCTAGATCGTACACATTAGTATATTCTTTATCTATCAATAGCTCTGCAGCTTTTCTACTTTTATTTCCAGTATTACAATATACAAATATAGTAGTATTTTTATTAGGTATCTTAGTTTCTACAGAGTTTTCTAAAGTTTCCAGTGGGAACACTTTGCTACCCTTTATATGCTTTTCTTTATATTCTCCTTCGCTTCTAACATCAAGCAGAATTATTCCTTTTTCGCTGTCTAGCCTTTTCTTTGCCTCCCCAGGAGAAATATTTGAAATTATAAAACTTTGCATAGTCATATTATTAGTTCTCCCTTCTATTTTAGATTAGTAAACTTCATGGTTATATTTTACCATTATCAATCTTTTACAAAATTATCTATAACTTTTTCAGCCGTTCTTCTATAAGAATTTGCCCTATCAATTAATACTAGCACAGTAATAAATACCTGTATTAAATCCTTTTCTTCACCCTGTAAATTAATAAGTTCCTCTTCTATAGTTTCTATCATAGTATTAAAATTATTCTCTAATTCTTCATTTCCCTTGGTTTTAATACGTAAGAAAGATTTATATACCTCATCTATATGTACATTCTTTTTTATTTCCTCCGTTTTTTCATCAAAAATAGAATTAAAAAGTGTATTTATATCGTTTATAGATAATCCCTGTTTTAAGTTATAAATCAATATTAAGAGTATCATGTGTTCTGTAGTATACTTTTTCTTTTTAGCAGGCATAAGTATTTTTCCCTTAGTATAGTTGTTAATCATAGTTTTAGTAAGTATTTTATCCTCTGGATTTCTTTTTGAATTAGAAAGCTTATCTTCAAAAAATGTAGTAACCTGATCCATATACAAATCTATGCATGGAATCTCCTCAATAGCTATTTCTTTAGCCTGAACTATTTCATGAAACAATTTATCTATATTTCCTCTATTATATTCCATTTAATTCACCTCTAGTTTATTGTATAGTAAAAAAAACCTTTAATCAATAAATGTGTAAAATGTATATTGATTTTTTTATACAACAAGAGTATTATAATATCATGATACATAGTTTTTAAAACTACATATCAGTACATTGATATGTAGATATTAATTTTTACAAATTATAAAATGCTATATTTAGGGGAGGCTTTTAAATTGTTTGAAAAGTTTAGAGATCCAATAAGTGGTCTTACTCATCTCATAGGTGCCTTTTTATCTTTAATTGGCATGGTTATATTAATAAAGCTATCAATATTCAATGGAAACTCTTGGGCACTATTTGCATCTTTGGTTTTTGGAATTAGTTTAATTCTTCTTTATACCGCTAGCTCAACATATCATATAGCTAAGGCTTCAGAAAAAGTCATAAATGTTTTAAGAAGAATTGATCATTCAATGATATATATATTAATTGCTGGTACATACACACCTATTTGTTTATTAGCCCTAAAAGGCAAATTAGGTCTTACACTATTTATTATAATATGGGCTTTAGCTTTTACTGGTATTATATTTAATATGTGCTGGTTTAACTGTCCAAGAAAATTATCTACTTTATTTTATATTATTATGGGCTGGCTAGTTATATTTTTTATAGTACCTATAATTAAAGCTATATCAATAAATGGATTTATGTGGCTTTTAATGGGAGGAATTTTTTATACTGTAGGCGGTGTAATATATGCATTAAAATGGCCTAAAATACATTCAAAGTACTTTGGATTTCATGAAATATTTCATATTTTCGTAATGCTAGGAAGCTTCTGCCACTTCTATCTTATGTTTAAATATGTAATGTTTCTATAAAAAAAGATTGCTATAGGCAATCTTTTTTTATTTACTGGCAGGTGTCCCCAGCATACCCTACTTTTAAAACACTACTTAATTCTTTATCTACACAAACTAAATCTTCTCTAGCCAACTGGTCCACATTAGTCTTTGCCATGGCTGAAAGAGCTAACTTCATTTCTTCCTTACAAGAATTTAAAAAGTTTGATAAAGTTTGCGCTCCCCTATCTACATCCAATTCATCTGTTAACTTTCCTCCATATATAACTAATTGAGGAGTGCTTTCATATGTAAGAGTTTTAACTATTTGACTTTGAATTGTTGCTATAAGAGCAATGGATCCTATATATACTGCCTTTGCACCAAGAGCTAATGCTTTTAAGAATTCTCCTGGTGTCTTTAGCCCTCCAGTTATTATTAAATCATACTTATCTTTTACTCCTTTTGCTTCTAAATAACTAGAAGTTCTAGCTAAAGCAAATAAGGTTGGCAACCCCATATCATCCTCTAGTGTAGGCGGAGCACTAGAAGTTCCTCCTTCAGCACCATCTATTACAATGTAATCCGCTTCTGTGCTAGTTATTACGTCCAATTCTTTCTCAATAAAATGAGTGGCTGCAATTTTTATCCCCACTGGTACTCCATATTCGCCTTTAAGATTGTTAACTAAATCTATTAAATCCTGTAGAGAATCAACACCTTCCATTCTAGATCCCTTTTTTGCATCTTCCCCAGGATTTAAATGCCATGTATTTCTTAAATGTTCTCCTATTTCATTTGATGCTATACTAGTAGGTACAGCGCCTCCCCAAGCTCCTTGACCTAATTGTATTTCTATGGCATCTAGCTTTCCTAAATCTTCCTTACTTCTAAGCCATCCGCCCCTATTATATTGACCAATTAACAGTTTAGCTGCTTCCCTTTCTTCTTTGCAAATACTAGATTCACCTGTATTGGTAGATGTGCCTGCCATAGAAGCCCCTTTTGCTAAAGCAACTTTGGCATTTAAACTTAAAGATCCCCCATAGGACATTCCTGTTATCATTACAGGCATAGATAATACCAATGGCTTTATGCAGCTTTTTCCAATAGTCACTTCTGTGCTTATGTCCTCTAACTTTTCTACAGGCAAATTAAATAATTGTCTTCCATTTAAAAATAACCTATTCCACTGGGACTGTACATTAGGACTTCCATATGTCCTTTGCAAAACCTTTCCATTTTCTCCTCTTATGCAGGCTTCTACTATAGCCTTGACACTTAATTTTTCTGCTGCAGTAGCCATTACAAAAAAATTTTCTGGATAATCCTTAGTAAGAATATTAACCATCATCTCGTCAGAAAGATTATTCACCATACTATTTACCATTTTCTCTAGCATAATATTACCTCCATCACTTATTTTGATTTTATTTTCTGTTAAAAAGGTAATAATTATTCAAAAATAAAAGCCTCACAAATTATTATAAACCATTACTGAACTGCTTTCATTTATACTTTTCATAATATTCTTTCTTACTCCTGTTACATATTGTGAATAAGGAAAATAGCTTAAAAAACATATTATTAATGGTGTAATTATTAATGTTATAACCAAAACACATAATCCTAATATAAGATAATCTTTTATTCCAAACCGTAATTGCAAGTAATTTGCCATCCAGTTTAAAACTATAATATGTGACATATATGCAGCAAAGGAATAGTCTCCTATAAACTTAAGTTTATTATATAACTTTTTAAAATCTGCCAAATATAAAGCTAGAATATATACAGCTAAAATAGTAAATAACATAAATAATATGTATAGGCTTCTTTTAAATTCCACAGCCTTAATTTCATTTAAATAAGCATATACTAACAAAGGCAAATAGGCTGCTATAACTATCCATTTAAATTTCATAATAATATTTTTAAATGTCTCATAATTTAATTCAATGTAAATTCCTAATATAAAATATAGAATCCAAAACATTGGGGATATATTTATAAACTTTTGTTGCAATTCTGTAGGATTTGTGAATATAAACTTACCTAAACTCTGACATATAGTATACTGATATTTACTTATCATATAATATAGTGGAAACACGCTTATAAACACTGTAATCCTTAAAGTATTGCTGCTGTTATGTATCTTCTTTGCTATATAAAGAATCACAGGTACATAAATATACAATCTTAATATCATTCCCATATACCAAAGATGAAATGCTCCATTCCCTGATAAGATTTGCCATATAAAATTATTGAATCTATGCTCATTACCTAACTTGTACATATTTATAGCAGACCAAATAATATAAGGTATTAATATATATTTTACTCTTTTTATATAGTACTTTTTCCAATGGAAATTATCATAATATACATAAAACAATGATATGGCACTTATGGTAAGAAATATAGGTACAGCAGGCTTGACTACTATGTAAAGCATTTTTAAAATTAAATGTTCATTCTTAGGCACTTTTTTTATATATGAATAACCACCTATGATATGCTGTGTAACTACAAATATAAAAGCTAATGCTCTCATTATGTCCAATTCCTTCAAACGCTTTTTTGTCATACAATTCTCTCCAATCAGTTCAATATTTACTTCAGTATATATTTTAGCTTAACCATAAAAAAAAAGCCAATCCCAAAGGACCGGCTTTCTCTATTACTCTTATTCAATGTTTACTACTTCATATCCATAATCTTTTATAATATCTTTAATCTTATTATCTGTTACGTCTTCATTAAATTCAGCTACTGCCAATTTTGAACTTAGATTAACATCTACATTCTTTCCTCCTATTTCTTCTAAAGCCTCCTTTACGTGATTTACACAATGCATGCAGCTCATTCCTTCAATAGATATTTTCTTTTTCATAATTTATTCCTCCCAATTTTTATTTATTATTTGTTTTTATTATTTGCTTTTATTATTTGCTTTTTTAGTTTGGTTTAAAAGTCTTTAATCTTAATGCATTTAAAAGTACTGACACAGAGCTAAAGCTCATAGCTGCTGCTCCAATCATAGGATTTAAAAGTGGCCCTCCAAATATGTGTAAGAGCCCCATGGCTACTGGTATTCCAACGGTGTTATATCCAAAAGCCCAAAATAAATTTTCCTTAATATTCTTTATAGTTTTTTTGCTTAACTGTATTGCAGTTGCTACATCCATTAAGTCACTTCTCATTAAAACTATATCAGCAGATTCCATGGCTACATCTGTGCCTGAACCTATGGCAATACCTACATCTGCTTGAGCAAGGGCTGGAGCGTCATTTATGCCATCTCCTACCATAGCTACTTTCTTTCCTTCAGTTTGTATCCTTTTAACTTCCTTTGCCTTATCTTCAGGTAATACTTCTGCCAATACTCTATCTATTCCTACTTGTCTTCCAATAGCTTCTGCAGTTCTCTTATTATCTCCAGTAATCATAGCCACTTCTATGCCCATTTTGTGAAGCTTTTCTATGGCCATTTTACTATTTTCTTTTACTGTATCTGCCACAGCTATTATTCCACCCAAGCTGCCTTCAATGGCCACATACATAGGAGTTTTTCCTTCTTCTGCAAGTCTATTTGATACTTTACCTAAGTCTTTTAAATCTATATTGTTTTCTATCATAAGCTTTTCGTTTCCTAATAAAGCTTCTTTTTCTTCTATAATAATCTTTATACCATGACCAGGAATAGCTTCAAATTTTTCTACAGTTTTAAATTCTAATCCCTTTTCTTCTCCATGTTTTACAATAGCCTCTCCTAATGGATGTTCTGATCCTTTTTCCCCACTAGCAGCTATCTGTAATAAATATTCTTCACTAATATTTTCGCTAGTTACTATGTCGGTAACCTTTGGCTTGCCTTCAGTTATAGTACCAGTTTTATCAAAAACTATTGTTTCTATTTTATGGGCAGTCTCTAGTGCTTCACCACTTTTTATTAATACCCCATATTCTGCTCCCTTTCCTGTACCTACCATGATAGCTGTAGGTGTTGCCAAACCTAGAGCACAGGGGCAAGCTATTACTAGTACTGAAATGAATATAGTCAATACAAATACATTACTTTCTCCATAAAGTTTCCAACCTATAGCAGCTGCCAAAGCTAAAATTATTACCACGGGAACAAAGTATCCTGCTATTATATCTGCCAACTTAGCAATAGGAGCTTTACTTCCCTGAGCTTCTTCTACTAGTCTAATTATTTGAGCAAGAGCTGTATCCTTTCCAACTCTAGTAGCCTTATACTTTATAAATCCATTTTTATTTATACTTCCTCCAATTACTTTATCTCCTGCACTTTTTTCCACAGGAATACTTTCTCCTGTAAGCATGGACTCATCTATGGAAGTAATACCTTCTATAACAGCACCATCTACAGGAAGTTTCTCTCCCGGCTTTACAATAATTATATCTCCAACTTCTACCTCATCTATAGAAATTTCTATTTCCTTATTCTCTTTTAATATAGTAGCAGTTTTAGGTGCCAAGCCCATCAGCTTTTTTATTGCATCAGAAGTCTTTCCTTTAGTTACAGTTTCTAAATACTTACCTAAAGTAATTAAAGTCAGAATAACTCCCGCCGATTCAAAATATAGGCTGTTTGCATACTGAACTTCCCCTGAAAAGATTTTATATATAGCAAATACCCCATATAAAAATGCGGATGAAGTACCTATGGCTATTAGAGAATCCATATTTGGTTCTCTTCTCAAAAGAGCTTTAAATCCTACCTTATAGAATTTGTTGCCAATTATAATCACAGGTAAAACCAATAATAATTGAATTAAAGCAAAATTTTTAGGATTTGCCATTGGATGCAGCCAATGTGGTAATGGAAACCCCAACATATGTCCCATAGATATATACAGTAATGGAAGTGTAAATATAGCTGAAAATACAAACTTCTTCCATAACAGCTTTCTTTCCTCTTCTTTCTTTTCCTTATGAGAATCTACAGTGCTTTCTTCTACTAGTTTATACCCTGATTTCTCTACTGCATTTTTTATTTCTGTTAATCTAACTTTTGAAGGCTCAAAAGTTATGTTTAATTTTTCAGATGCAAAATTTACGTTGGCCTCAATAACTCCATCTAATCTTTTACAAGCTCTTTCTACAGCCTTTGCACAAGCTGCACAGGTCATTCCCTCTATACTTAAAGTTTTAGTAGTAGATTCTACTAAAGCTTTATAACCAGCCTTCTCCACAGACCTTTGAACATCCTCTAATTTAGCCTTTGTGTCATCATAAGTTAAACTTAACTTTTCTGAAGCAAAATTTACATTAGCTTCAGTAACTCCTTCTACTTTTTTTGCTGACCTTTCTACGGCTCTAGCACAAGCTGCACAGGTCATTCCCTCTATATTTAAAATTTCATTTTTCATAATTTATCTCCTTACCCTGTGATATTTTAAATGTGCATCTATTTTTTGGGATCTTTGTTTTTACATCCTTTGTTATCTTTATTTAAGCCACAGCAATCTAGTTTTCCATTTCCAGGGAAAGTCTTGCTATTTTCATCTGCTAATTTTTTTATAAATCTTTTAAATACATTTTTCATATATTCCATCTCCTCTATTTATCCATAAGCTTTTGTAATACATCCATTATCTCTTCCACTTTTTCTTCACCAGAATCATGAAGAAAAGCGTCCTTTACACAATGATTCAAATGTTGTTTAAGTATTAGCATGTTAGATTTTTTTAACAGAGCCTGTGCTGCTATTATTTGATTAGATATATCTATACAATACCTTCCTTCTTCTATCATCTTTATTATGCCCTCAATCTGGCCTTTAGATGTTTTCAAAAGTTGTAATGCTTTTTTCTTTTCTTCATTCATAATTTGCCTCCCATATACCCCCCATATGTACAGGGGCATATTTTTATTATATACCCATTGATAATAAATTTCAACTGCTATATAAATTCTTTCTCATTAATTTTTACAGCATAATAATATTATTTACTTATGAAGAAATTATAAAGAAAAATAAAGATATTTAGTGACAGGAATACTTTCCTTCTCAAATCACTAAATATCTTTTAACTCATTAACCCAATAGATTATTAGATAATTTTTTAAATACAATGGTTACCTTAGTTCCTTTTCCCCATTGACTTTCTGCATTGATAGAAGCTGAATGAAGAGTTAATATTTTCTTTACTATAGTTAAACCTATACCGCCGCCTTCCCTTTCATGTCTACTTTTATCTCCCCTATAAAGTCTTTCAAATATGAAAGGCAAATCCTCCTTTTTTATTCCTATTCCATTATCAATAACTTCTACTATAAACTGTTCCCTATTTTCTTTAATGTTAACCCATATACTGCCACCTTTTTCTGTAAACTTTATAGAATTGGAAAGTAAATTTATAAATACCTGCTTTAGTTTATTTTCATCTCCTAAAATGTAATAATCTTTATAATTCTCTTTATCATAATATATTTCTAGTCCCTTATCCTTTATTGTAATAAGAAAATCATTAACTACGGAGTAAATCACTTTATTTAAAGAAACCTTTTCCATACTCATAGTTACTGATTCTTCTTCAAATTTCTTTAGAACATTTAAATTATCCAACAGTTTTCCAAATCTTATAACCTCATCATTTAAGCTTGCTAAACCTTCATCAGTAATAGGAAACACACCATCTATCATAGCTTCCAAATTATTTTGAAGCACATTAAGTGGTGTTCTTATTTCATGAGAAATATCTGAGACTAACCTTTTCCTCAATGTATCTTGTTTTTTTAATTTTTCTCTTAAATCATTTATGCTATTTTCTAGATTTCTTAACTCTACTATATTGCTATGTCCATTATAATTTACATCATAATTTCCTTTAGATAATTCCATAGATAAATCTGCAACCTTCTTTATAGGACTGGAAAATTCCTTGGAAAGATATAAACTTATAATTATGGTTATGATTATAGTAAATATTACACTAGCTAAAATACTTTTATTAATTTGAGATTTAAAATTTATATCCTCTTCAGAAAGTAACAATGAGCAATACTGCCCTAAAGATACATACCCTACAACACTGTCTCCGTTCTTTATGTCATATGTCTTTGCAGTATATACTCCTTTATTTCTTCCCATCATATTTTTCATATGCATTTTAGCTCTAATTTCGTTTGGATCCATACTCCAAATTACACTTTTATCCTTATCCATAAGGGTTAAACAATAATTGCTCATATAAGCCTCATGCATTAGTTCTTCCCCTGAATTACTCTTCCATTTACCATCATTTTTATATATTTGTTCAAAGTATTGTACTATCCTATTATCTCTTTTTTCTTGAGTATCTGCCATATACTTTTTGAAAGTACTATTTATTGTAAGATTTACAAATAAAGCTGATAATATTAGCGCAGATAGTGATGAAAATAGTATAAACATTAATATCTTTTTCCTTATGCTTTGCATTAAATATCACCACCAAATTTATAGCCTACCCTAGTTACAGTTAATATATACTTTGGATTTTTGCTATCTTCCTCGATTTTTTTCCTAATATTTTTTATATGCACATCTACTGTTCTATCAAAGCCTTCAAAATCCATATTAAAAGCTGCCTCTATAAGCATCTCTCTAGTAAAAACCTTCCCTTTATTAGAAGCTAAGGTGTAAAGAATTGCAAATTCATTTGGAGTTAAATTCACATCCTTACCTTTAACCTTTACCATTCTTTCCTCTTTAAATATCTGTAAATTACCATTATCAAAAGACAATGCTTCAAAACTACTGCCTTTAATCCTTCTGAATAGTGCATTAACACGAGCAGTAAGCTCTCGCGGGCTAAAGGGTTTTACCAAATATTCATCTGCTCCTATATTGAGTCCCTCTATTCTATTGCTTAAATCCCCCTTTGCTGTAAGCATAAATATATGTACATCTGAAATATTTCTAATTCTTTCACATATTTCTTCTCCATCGATATCAGGTAACATTAAATCTAATATCACTAACTGGAAATCTTCCTTCTTAAACAGTTCTAATCCTTCTATGCCTTTTACGGTACACCAAACTCTATATCCTTCCTTTTCTAAGTAGGCCTTTAAAACCATAGATACTTTTTCTTCATCCTCAATAATCAATATGTTTCCCATAATTTATCACCCTTTGTAAAATAAATTAACTAATTATAATATAATAACAGAAATTTATAAAGATTTTTTGAAGATCTTATGAAGTGAATATTCTTCATAGTTCCTTCACATGTTCTTATTATAATTTAGATAACAAAATAATACATTTTAAATTAAAAATAAAAGGAGGATTTATATGTTTAATTGTTTATACGGTGCATCTAGATTTGGTGTTAATGGTGCTAATGGCTTTAATGGCTTTAATGGTTGGTTAATATTAATGCCTCTGTTTAGATTAGCTTTAATGGCGGGTGCTATTGTGTTGATCTTTAAATTCTTTAAAAAATATACTAAAAATAGAGAAGCTTTAAAAATATTGGCTTCTAGATATGCTTCTGGGGAAATAACTGAAGAAGATTATGTTAACAGGAAAAAGTTTTTAGATGAAAAATAGGCCTTAAAAATAAGGCCTATTTTTTTATTTAACTCTTCTGCCAGTTAAAAAATCACTTCCATTTAACATGGATATCTTTATAACATCTCCTGTATGTGGGGCATGAATATAAGCTCCATTACCTATGTACATTCCAACATGATGAGGATTATCATAGGTTCCAAAAAACACTAAGTCACCTGGCTGTAGTTCACCCATTGAAACCTGAGTTCCATTATTTATTTGCTCATATGTAGTTCTTCCGATTGGTATGCCAAAGTGTGCATAAACATATTGTACAAAGCCTGAGCAATCAAATCCTGGTACTGGGGTTGTCCCTCCCCAAACATAAGGAGTTCCTAAAAAGTTTGAAGCATAGGCTATAACGTTATTACCTGATATAGTTGCTGCACCTCTAGATGGAGTATAATTAGATGAAGTCTGCCTAGATGAAGTCTGCTTAGATGAAGTCTGTTTAGATGGAGTATTCTCAGATGGAGTATATCTAGGTGCTGATTCTCTAATGGTTTTAACTTCCTCGGTAGCTTTAGCTAGTTGTTTTTGGTCTTCACCAATCTGTCCTTCTATTGATTCTTCCTTACTCTTTAAATCAGCTAATAGCTTGTCCTGTTCTTTTTTAGCTCCATTTACTTGACTCAGCTTTTTTTCATTTTCTTCTTTTAGTGCTAATAAGCTTCCTTTTTCCTGTTGTAAAGTTTTCTTTTTATTCTCTAAAACATTTTTTTTGGAATTTAAATCCTGAACTACCTTTTTATCATATCCAACTAAGGTTTTAACAGTTTCTACCTTATCTATTAAATCCCCAATTCCATTTGCCTCAAAAAGTATATTCAGGTAACCATCTGTTCCACTTACATACATAGCCCTAATCCTATCATTAAATAATTCTTTTTCTTTCTTTATATCTTCTTCACTTTTTTTAATTTCTTCTTCTGTAGAGGTCATATTTTTTTCTGTTTTTGTAATTTTATTTTTATTATTTTTAACATCCATCATAATGCCTTCTATTTGATGGTCTAAGTCTTCCACTTTGATTTCATTTTTGCTAATTTCCTGTTGGACACTGCTTAAAGAATTCTTATGTTGCTGTAGGTTACTTTGGATAGCATCTGATGGTGCTGCTAATACTTGAGCACTAGTAGAAACGACCATTACCAAAGATACTATAGTACATTTAATTTTTTTATTCATTCGTTATCCTCCTATCAAAAAATATAAATTTCTACACCACTTCCTTGGGCATAAAATAGTTACATATATATTATAAACAAAAGGTCATATAATTTCAAATCCATGAAATTACATGACCCTTTGTTATTATTTAATTCCAATGCTTTTCTCTTTAAAACAATATGATCCTCTATATTTATTTTTTCTTTTCTTTGGAGCAAATAAGATTTTTATCCTCTGAGTCAATTTCATTCCTTGAAGGTAAAATTTACAACAAATCTTTTCCTGAAGCACCCATCTGTACTCTATGCCCTGTGCTCTGCAAGTCCCTTCCACTCTCTATCCAATATTCCATATAAATATATATCATATCTTTCACCATCTCTAAAAACAGCTTCCCTATATGTACCTTCTCTTTTAAAGCCCAATCTTTCATAAAGCCTTATGGCTCTCTCATTATAGCTTATGGTAATAAGCTGCAGCCTATGTAGGTTAAGCTCCCTAAAGGCAAAATCCATAACAAGACTTAATGCCTCTTTCCCATAACCTTTTCCACGCTGCTTTAAATCTCCTATGCCAATGGCAATACCCCCTACTCCATTATTCCAACTTATCCTTTCAATTTCTACATAGCCAATCATGGGGCCATCGCTTTCTTCTCTAATGGCAAAAAAATAATTATTAGGATTGTTTATTTCTTCTAAAAGCCATTCTTTTATTTTCCACTTAGATAATGGAGCTGCTGCATTAAAATCAAATACTCTTAGAAAAGTAGTATCTTCATACCATTTGGTTACTGTACCAATATCCTCTTCTCTAAGGGATGTAATTTTAATTCTATTGCTTTTTAACAAATCATCTTTTAACATTATTATCACAACCTCTATTCTATTTTCCATTCTCCAGTAAATTATATATTAAGTAAGAATCAGTAGCAAATGGATAAAATAAAAAGATTGCGATGCAATCTTTTTAAGTTGACAGATGACAACTGAAAAAGCAATTAATTACTCTAACGGTTCCTTATCATTTTTAGATTTTTCTAATCTATCTTTATACACAATTCTATAATCTAATTTTTCATCTGTACCAAGGGACTCCAGGTTAGCTTTTTTTACTTTTTCAACCCAATTTTTAAAATGGTCTTTCATAAACTTCACCTCACAATATAAGTTCATAATTTTCATGCTTATCTGAAACTTATTCTTCCCATATTTTAATAATTCATAAATAATATTTTTACTTGTTAATTTTCATCATTTTTTTAACATTTTTTTATTTATATATATATTTCAAAATATTCTTTTTTAACTTAAAAACTACACAATTCATTATTCAATATATATAAAATATATGAAATAAAAAAATCATTCTGTTTATTCCATAAAATATTGTGTGGGGTTCAAATATATGATAAACTATTAACGTAAAAACATAGTCTAATTTTGTTATTTATTGTTTAAAAATTGAATAATTTAGTTTAATTAATATTTAAAAGTGAGGTTGTTCATATGGAGTCAAGTAATTTTATTCTGAGTTTAGCTATTATACTGTTTAGTACAAAAGCTTTGGGTCTAATAACTAAACGTTTTCAAATTCCTCAGGTGGTTGGGGCACTACTTGCAGGTCTTATTTTAGGTCCAGCTGTTTTGGGAATAGTTCACGAATCCGAGACTATATCTGAATTATCCAAATTAGGTGTAATCGTATTAATGTTCGGTGCAGGTCTAGAAACAGATTTAGATGAATTAAAAAAATGTGGAAAAGCTTCTCTTATTATCGCAGTGATTGGGGTACTGGTACCATTAGTTGGCGGATTCTTAGTTGCAAATTTCTATAATAATTCTGGAAACATTTTTGGCGGGGATTCCAAAATGGTTATAGAAAATATTTTTATTGGAGTAATACTTACTGCCACATCCGTTAGCATTACTGTGGAAACTCTTCAAGAAATGGGAAAATTAAAAACTTCATCTGGAACGGCAATACTAGGAGCGGCAATAATTGATGATATATTAGGAATAGTTATATTAACTATAGTTACAAGCATGTCTAATCCTTCTATTAATTTAACCATTGTATTATTAAAAATAGTTGCATTCTTTATACTATCCGGTGTTGTAGCTTTTGTATTTCACTATATATTTTCAAAACTTTCCAATATATGTGGCGAAAAAAGAAGATTGCCTATTTTTTCCCTTTCCTTCTGTTTGATAATGGCCTATGTAGCTGAACATTATTTCGGTGTTGCCGATATAACAGGCGCTTACATTGCTGGTCTTATTATATCCCGTACTCCAGTTTGTCATTACGTGGAAAAGAGGATAAGCGTAGTATCCTATATGCTTCTCTCCCCAATATTCTTTGCTAATATTGGAATAAATACAACAATAGAAAATATGAATATGGCTATGATAGTTTTTACTTTAATTCTACTAGTTGTAGCTGTGTTAACAAAAATAATAGGCTGTGATCTAGGAGCTAGAATCTGTGGTTATACTAAGGAAGAGTCCTTACGAATAGGAGTAGGAATGATTTCCAGAGGAGAAGTAGCCTTAATTGTTACAAACATTGGTGTTTCCACTGGAATTTTACAAAATAAATTTTTGGTCCCTGTAATACTTGTGGTTATTGTAACAACTATTATCACACCTATACTTTTAAAAATAGTATATTCCAATAAGAACATTCTAAACAACATAAAAAGTGCAGAACAAGTATCTTAATTTTCAAAAGAACCTGGTACAAGCTTATCAGGTTCTTTTTATTATCTAATAAAAATATTGACTTAATATATGAATTAGGTATAATATATTACCATACCAACATAATAGGAATAGTATGTATTAAAAGTGAGGTAAATTTTATGGCACAACATATATTTTCAAGAACAGAATTACTTATAGGAAAAGAAGCTCTGGAAAAACTTAATAGAAGTACTGTGGCAGTATTCGGTATAGGCGGAGTTGGCAGCTTCGTAACAGAAGCTTTAGTGAGATCTGGAATAGGTAATCTTATATTAATTGATGATGACACTGTTTGCCTTACCAATATTAATAGGCAGATAATTGCTGATCATTCTACTATAGGTAAAGCTAAGGTAGAAGTTATGAAGGAAAGGATTTTAAAAATTAATCCAAAATGCAATGTAAGAACCTTCCAAACATTTATAAAAGAAGATAATATAGATGAAATAATACCTAAAAATGCAGATTATGTTGTAGATGCAATTGATACTGTTTCCTCTAAATTATCTCTAGTTGTCTGGTGCAAAAATAATAATGTTCCCATAATAAGCTCCATGGGAACTGGAAACAAATTAGATCCAACTAGATTTAAAATAGCTGATATATATGACACAAAAATATGTCCTCTAGCCAAAGTTATGAGATATGAATTACGAAAAAGAGGTATTAAAGATTTAAAGGTTTTATATTCTGAAGAAATTCCTATAAAGCCAAAATCTGATGAAATTACAACCTGTAAAGAAAGCTGCGTTTGCAGTGATGGCAGTAAAAAATGTACTGCTAAAAGACAAATTCCTGGCAGCATTTCCTTTGTACCACCTGTAGCAGGTATGATTATTGGCGGTGAGGTTATAAAAGACCTAATTTCAAAAGATTAAGAAACAACTTTTTTGAAATAGTAAATAAAAAATAATAAAGAATAAATATGGATGATTTTCTTCCGCTACTCTATAGAAAATCTTCAATTTTAAATTTCTTTTAAGTAAGTTTAAATAGAATTTTTAACAATTAAAAATTTTTCGTAATGTTAATGAAGAAAAATTGTCCTTATTTATTATTTATTCTCTATTAGTTATTATTTAAAGCTTTTCTGTAGTGTCACGAAAGAAAAGCATCCCTAACTGTCAATTGTCAACTACTATTCCAAATATCCTTGTAACTTCCTAATTCTGTTTGGATGTCTTAATTTTTTTATAGCACTATTTTCTATTTGTCTTATTCTTTCCCTAGTTAAATTAAACTCCCTTCCAATTTCCTCTAGAGTTCTTGACTTACCATCATCTAATAACCCATATCTCAATCTTACAATTCTCTCTTCCCTTGGTGATAATGTTCCTAAAATATTAGTTAAAATATCTCCCAGCATAGATGTTGCAACACTTTCGTCAGGAATATATCTTTCATCTGCTATAAAATTTTCTAAATAGCTATCTTCACTATCCCCTATAGGAGTTTCCAATGAAATTGGCTCTTGAGATACAGCATATACCTTTTTTACCTTTTCTAAAGGAATTTTTAATTCCTCAGCTATTTCTTGTTCAGAAGGCTCCCTATCCAACTCTTGTTCTAATTCTTTCTTTACCTTGATTACTTTATAAATTAGTTCATTCATATGTACAGGTATTCTTATAGTCCTTGATTGATCCGAAATAGCCCTTGTTACAGCTTGTTTTATCCACCAAGTAGCATAAGTGCTAAATCTATAACCCTTTCTATAATCAAATTTTTCCACAGCCTTCATTAGCCCTATATTTCCTTCCTGGACTAAATCTAAAAAAGTTAAACCTTTCCCTACATACTTTTTAGATATACTTACTACCAGCCTTAAGTTAGCTTCAATAAGTTTATTCTTTGCCTCCTCATCTCCCTGTTCAATTCCTTTTGCCAACTCTACTTCTTCTTTCTTTGACAAAAGATCAACCTTTCCTATTTCTTTAAGATACATATTTATATAATCTTCTTTATCGCTTAATTCTTCAATATTCAAAAAAACCACCCTCACATAATTTATTGAAAAAAATACCCACCTTATATACTTCAATATATTACTCTTTTATCCTTCTTTATTAAATAGAATTTAATGAATTGTTACAAATTATTCAACATTTATACAAAAACTATACAATATTATTATGGAATTAACATTTAAAATTTTCAAAAAGTATTGACTTATAAAATTTAAAAGCATATCATATGAACATGTAATATTGTTAAAATGTGCTATTAATAGTTAAAGGGGTGAATTCCTTTGTTTATAGATAAAGAAGCTTTTAAGAATGACTTTAAAAAAAAGATTATAAATATGTATGCTGAGGACATTGAGGAATGCTCTCCCTCCCATAAATATTTTGCCTTAGCTTCTTTAATAAGAGATTACACTTCGGAAAATTGGCTAAACACAAATAAAAAATATACTAATAATAAGGAAAAGCAAATATATTATTTTTCTATGGAATTTTTAATTGGAAGGCTTCTTCACAGTAATCTCCTTAATCTAGGCATAAGAGATGCTTGTAAAGAAGCTTTAAGTGACTTAAAGATAGATTTGGATGAGTTAGAGGAAATTGAAAATGATGCAGGTTTAGGTAATGGCGGACTTGGAAGATTAGCTGCTTGTTTTCTTGATTCCATGGCCTCTTTAGGTATTGCAGGTCATGGTAATGGTATAAGATATACCTACGGCCTTTTTGAACAGCAAATAGAAAATGGCTACCAAGTAGAGGTACCAGATAACTGGTTAAAGGAAGGCAATATGTGGGAAGTAAGAAAAGAAAATAAAGCTGTTAAAGTTAATTTTGGCGGTAAAGTAATGCCCACCATGGAAAATGGCAAGCTAAAATTTTTACAGCAAGATTGTGAAACTATATTGGCTGTACCCTACGATACCCCAATAATAGGCTATGATAACTCTACTGTAAATACATTAAGGCTTTGGAGTGCAGAACCTTTAAATAAAGATTTTGATTTTGAATCATTTTCTCGAGGTGAATACTCAAAAGCTACAGAATATAAAACATTAATAGAATCCATATCTCAAGTGCTATATCCTGATGATTCAAGGCAAGAAGGAAAAATTTTAAGGCTAAAACAGCAATATTTCTTCGTAAGTGCAGGATTACAAAGTATACTCAGAAGATATAAAAAACTTGGGGAACCTATAAATAACTTTCATAAATATATAGCTATACACATAAATGACACTCATCCTTCTTTAGCCGTGGCTGAACTTATGAGACTTCTTATAGATGAAGAAAATCTTGCTTGGGATGAAGCTTGGTATATTACTACTAATACCATTGCCTATACAAATCACACTATTTTATCAGAGGCTTTGGAAAAATGGCCTATAGATATATTTAAGACACTTCTTCCTAGAATATATATGATAGTTGAAGAAATTAACAGAAGATTCACAGATGAAGTAAGAGAACGATATAAGGATGAAAATAAGGTTAATAATATGGCCATTATAGGAAATGGACAAATAAGAATGGCTCATTTAGCCATAGTAGGCAGTCATTCTGTAAACGGCGTGGCAAAGCTTCATACCGAACTTTTAAAATATCAGGAATTGAAGGATTTTAATGAATTTTATCCTAATAAGTTTAATAATAAAACCAATGGTATTACCCATAGAAGATGGCTTCTTCAAGCAAACCCTAAATTATCAAATTTAATAAATGAAACCATTGGGGATTCTTGGATAAAAGAGCCTAATAATCTCATTCTATTAAAACCTTTTGCAGAGGATTATTACTTTAGAAAAAAATTTGAAAAAATAAAGTTAGAAAATAAAATAGCCTTTTCAAATTATGCCAAGTCCACTTACGGTATGGATATAGACCCTAATTCCATATTTGATGTGCAAGTAAAAAGGCTTCATGCTTATAAAAGACAAATATTAAACCTATTTAATATAATGGATTTGTATAGAAGACTTAAAGAAAATCCAAATTTAGATATAGTTCCAAGAACCTTTTTCTTTGGTGCTAAAGCTGCTCCATCTTATTACCTAGCTAAGAAAACCATTAAACTTATAAATACAGTGGCTTATAAAATAAATAACGATACTGAAATACATGGTAAAATTAAAGTATTCTTTTTACCTAACTATTCTGTATCTTTAGCAGAAAAAATAATTCCATGTGCCCAAGTTAGTGAGCAGATTTCTACTGCTACTAAAGAAGCCTCCGGCACTGGAAATATGAAATTTATGATGAATGGTGCATTAACCTTAGCTACTTTAGATGGTGCCAATATAGAAATAAAGGATGCAGTTGGAGATGAAAATATAGTTATTTTTGGCATAAGAAAGGAAGAGGTTTTAGATTATATAAAAAATAAAAATTATAATTCTTACGAATTCTATAATAATGACTTTAGACTTAAATACATTTTAGACTCACTGATTAATGGTTCCTTAGGAGTTCCTTCGAATGAATTTATTGACATTCATAATTCTTTACTAAAAAATAATGATGAATTTTTCGTGCTAAGGGATTTTTCTTCCTATGTGGAAGCTCAAAATAAGGTGGATTACCTTTATAGAAATAGAGATAATTGGAACAGAATGTGCATAAACAATGTAGCCCACTCTGGAATATTCTCTTCGGATAACACTATAAAAAGGTATTATGAAGATATTTGGAAATAGCACCCATAGGGTAAAGAAACCACCTAGATTTGATTAAATCCTAGGTGGTTTTTACTTTAAGCTTTTTTGTAGTATAAAGATCAAAAAGGCCCCTTAACTGTCAATTGTCCTCTGTCAACTGTCAACTAAAAAAGTGTCCTGAACTTTTTTACAGTCCTCTATAAAGCTCACTTTTGTAGTTATAGCCTTCCTTTAAAATTTCATCAATAGTATGGATTAGCTTATCTTTATCAAATGGTAAAGTTCCCTTCAATGATACATAGTTGGAAGCATGGTTACTTCTAAATATGCAATTTGTTACCTCCGTATTTTGAAGTAAGACTTTTGTTTCTAACATTACCTCCTCAGGTGTTAATAAATTAAATTCTCCACTAGCTACCTTATCTGTTATTTCTGTGCCCGGCTCCAGCATTAGGGTTAAAAGCCCTATAAAATCGGGATTTATTTCAGAAATAACCTTTCCTGTCTCTACACCATGATTATATAGCTTGTCTTTTCCGCCAATGCCTGATATAACTGTTAAAGACAATGGTATTCCACTTTTCTTTACTTTTTTGCCAGCTTCAATCATTTCTTTTTGAGTAACACCTTTATTTATATCCTTTAAAATTTCCTCACTGCCACTTTCTAAGCCCATGTATATTATACCTAGGCCTAATTCCCTTAATTCCTGTAAATCCTCTAAAGACTTTCTCAAAATATCCTTAGGCGTAGCATAAATGCCTACCCTGTTACATTGTGGAAATAGCTCTTTTATTTTAATCAATATGCTTTTTAAATGATCTGTGGGAAGGCAAAGAGCATCCCCATCAGCTAAAAATATTTTATCTATTCTTCTATAATAATTTTTTCCTTCTTCTAAATCATGAAATATTTCTTTCAAACTTCTTATTCTAAATTTTTTATTCTTATACATACTGCAAAAACTACATTTATTATGAGCACAGCCGATAGTTACCTGTATTATAAGACTATAGGCCTCACTTGGAGGTCTATATACTATTCCTTCATATTCCATATTTTGATCTCCTATTCTTAAAGAAGTGTGAAGCACTTTTTTAGTCATAATTTTTTTATTATTTTACTTCTCTAAATTCCACATCAATTATTTCACCCTGAGGAAAATCATCATGCTCTTTATTTACAACTTCTATATTTTCTTTATGTGCTCCCCATTTTGCAGTGCTTTTCCATAACTTTATTTTCTTAATTAAATAGCTTATGCCCCATATACTTAGTCCTCCAACAATTATAACAGGCAATATAGTTATAAATAAATATCCTAATATAATAATTATAGCTATTGGTATTAAACCTTTAAAGAAGTTTTTATTTACAAAATCCATGTTTATCCCCTCTTTATTATTTATTTCAATTATTAATATGCAATTTCTTTATTATTTATTAGATTATAACATATAATATTAATCCAAAGAATTAAATATAGCTTAACAAATTATTAATAATCCATGAATCTAATGCATTGATGATACATTTAGCAATCTATTTAGATTAAATTCTATGTTCTTCAATTCTATGACTGAGGATAATTTAATAGAAATACTGAAAGCCGGAGGAGAGTTAGAAAAAGACAAAGCTATAATAGTTTCAAAGTTATTAGGGAAAGAAATCTTTCCAGAGAAGAAGTACTAGATGTACTAAGTATTCTAAAAAAAAGTTAAGTTAAATACAAAGTTTATATTAAGTAATATGGCTGAAATTTAAAAGTGAAGAGTAAATTATCCATTACTCTTCAATCTTCATTATTCACTCTTAACTATAAATCTATCATTTATAAGCTTCCACATTAAGAAGTTTATCTAAAGTTACAATTTCATATCCTTTTTCTTTAATTGCCATTATAATATCCGGAAGTGCTTCTAATGTAGCAATCTTATCCTCATTGCTGTGCATCAATATTATTTCTCCCGGTCTTAAATTATCTATAATATTCTTTTGTATATTTTCCTTTTCCATTTGTGACCAATCCAATGTATCAATAGACCAAAGGATTATCTTATTTCCCTCACTTTTAGCTGCTTCTATAACATTTTTATCTATAGCTCCATATGGCGGTCTTATTAAGCTAGGTTTTTTACCTATGATATTAAAAATTTCTTCCTCGCCTTTTTCCATTTCATTTTTTATTTTGCCTTCACTTAATTTATTTAATTCTACATGATTATAACTATGAGATAACACTAAATTTCCTTCTTTATAAGCTTTTTCTACCACAGAAGGATATTTCCATACTTTTTCGCCTATAAAAAAGAAATTTCCATTCACATTATACTGTGTTAAAGTCTCCACAATTTTAGGAGTTATATTGCTATCAGGGCCATCATCAAATGTAAGTGCCACCATTTTTTCTTTATTGTAACCATTTGTATATACTTCTTCTTTATTTTCCTTAGATAGTTTAACTACATCACTTCTCCATTGTTCCATGGCCTTCCACTGATTAGTAGTTAGTTTATTTGATTTTCCTAATATATCATATACTTCCCTTTCTTCTTTTTTAGGTAAAGTTTTTTCCTGTTGTACTAAATCTCCATTATTCATATTTTTCACCGATTCTTTTTTTACATTTGTGTTGCTTTTAATTTTACTGTTTATATTGTATCCAAGAATTCCTGAAAGTATTAATAATATTATCAATATGAGTATATTACCTTTTTTCATATAAATCCTCTTTTCATTATTATTCTTAATCATTTTCATTTATATTTTTACCTACTAATTATACTACATTACTGTTAAATAACTCATGTATATTATATTTTTGTAAAATTGATATATTTCTCATGTAATGATATATTATAATGGAATATTCAGAAGGAGTTGAATATATTTGCACAGAAAAGGATTGAAAATAATTATTGTTTTTATAACCCTAATGATTTTATTTCCTATTATAAAGTATCTTTCTCACTATAATCCATCTATAAAATCTAATAAGAAAGCTAGTAGCATTTTACCTAAGTCCTCCAGCAAAGAAAATAACAATAAAGAATTGTTTTTTAATGAACCTAAAAATAAGCCTTCTTCCACACATATTAAGATATACAAAGAGGAAAGATTACTAGAACTATATGGAGATAATACACTTTTGGGAAGATTTAAAATTGGCTTGGGACGTTCTCCTGTGGGCACTAAAAATAAAGAGGGAGATAATAAAACTCCTGAAGGCAAATATTATATTTGTACAAAAAATGATAAAACAAAATATACTTATTTTATGGGTATAAGTTATCCTAACATTGAAGATGCTAAAAGAGGACTAAATAATAATTTAATTGATAATAATATAAATGAACAAATTAAAACTGCAATAGATAAAAAAGGCTTACCTCCCTGGAACACTCCCCTAGGCGGTGCTGTAGGTATTCATGGTGGAGGAGCTAAATATGACTGGACTTATGGTTGTATTGCAGTGTCAGATGAAGACATAAAAATACTTTGGAAGTATTGTAACATAGGAACTCCTGTGGAAATCTTTAAAAAATGTTCATAATTCTTCATTATAAATGTTCATAATTATCCTTTATAATAGACTAATAGTGTAAAAATAACAATAGTAAGGAATGGGCAATTATTATGAAAAAATTTATAAATTATCTAGATAAAATAGTAACTATAGGAGTAAGATTATTACTATTATTCAATATTATAAATAACTTATACTATAAAAATTATTACTTTGTCCTAATAGGATTGGCCGCTTTTGCATTAACCTTTTTGACAATGATTTATTGTAAAATTTTCAGGACTTCAGTCAATAGTCTATTTGATTTTTGCATAACATTTTTTGTTTTTCTTGCATTATACCTAGGAACATTAAAGGGTTTTTATAGGTTTCCATGGTGGGATACTATGCTTCATTTTGTTTCAGGAATATTACTAGGATTATTCTCTATACTACTTATGAATGCTCTAAATAAAAATAAAGATTTAAGATTATATCTTGATGCTAAATTCATTTTTTTGTATATAATCTCCTTTGTAGCACTATGTGGAGTTCTATGGGAAATATATGAATTTACTGCAGATACCATCTTCAATTTAGATATGCAGGGTGTATCATTTACAGGCGTAACTGATACCATGGAAGATTTTATTGCTGACCTTGTAGGCGGCATAATTCCTGCACTTTACGGTTATAATATTTTTAAGGGTAAAAACTAAGTGCTTATAACTTCTCATTAAATTTTTTTCTAAGCATAAAAATTCCTTAAATATACCATTAGTATTTCTAAGGAATTTTTATATTGGTCTAACTTACATGTGCGAAATTAAATTCATATATATTTAATTTTTTCTTAGGAAGACATACTTTTACAGTAATCAAAGGGTTAACAACTTGACTTATTCTTATATCACAAGTAGCACTTAAAAGCCTATAGGCATCTTCGAATTTTAGATTTAGTTCTTTACTTAAGAATTCCACCATATCCTCTACAGCTGCTTTTATAGCTTCCTTATAGTTATCACCACTAGATACTATAATCAAATAATCTTTGCTATCCACTCTTGGTCTTTTAATAGTTTTACCTTTTATCAATGAAACTTTCAGTCTTACCCTTCCTCCAATTTCAATTCCTGTTCCACTGAGTTCACCATCCCCCATGGAGGCATGTAAATCCCCTAAAGCTAATTTTGCTCCTTCTACGAAGACTGGCAAATATACTTTAGAACCTATGGTTATCTCCTTTGTATCCATATTTGATCCATGATCCCCAGGAGTAACACAGCTGATACTTCCTTCCTTTGGCGCTACTCCAATTACCCCAATCATTGGATCTACAGGTATTTTAACATTTTCAGCAAAATATGCGAATCCATCCTTAATAGGAATTATCTTCGTGTTTGGTGCCTTTATTTTATCTCCTAATACTCCTAGTCCAATATTTATTATCATAACACCTTGATTGTTTAATATAATGTCCTTTATTTCAATGCATAAAATATCCCCTTCTTTAGCTTCTTCAATCCATATGGGTCCTACTGAGGCATTCATTATAGTACCATCTATGCTTGGTCTTAAATCCTTTTCTGTTTTTATTTGACCGCTATAACAATCTTCTGTCTCTACCCAAAATTCTTCTCCATCTTTTATAAAGTACTTAGCTTCATTTTTAGCACTAAATTCGTAAATAACCTTGTCTTTTTTAAATTCTTTCATAAATTTACCACCCCGCTGGAAGTATTTTAAACAAATCTGGTACAGCATATAATGCTGCACCGCAAAATAATAACTTGTTAAAATATATGATATATCCACAAAACATATTATAAATATAAAAAACATCTACAATTTGCAGATGTTTTTTATATTTTCTCCTTTGTCAACACTATTTATCCAATTCGTCCATGGTATAGTAGGCAAGACCAATGGCACCTGGTCCTACATGAGATCCTATTACAGGTCCAATTGGGCAGACTTTTATTTCTTTTCCTATTAAGCCCTTTATAGTTTTAGCAATTTCCTTTGCTTCCTCTTCACAATCAATATGATGTATAACAATGTTTCCAAATTGAAACTTTTTTATGTCCTTTAAAAAAGTATTTATCATTTCCATAATGGCTTTTTTCTTTGTTCTAACCTTATTGAATATAGTTGTTTCTCCATTAGTTACAGTTAATATTGGTGTTATTTTAAGTACCTTACCCAATAATGCTGTTGCCCCTCCTATTCTTCCTCCCTTTGCTAAATAATCTAGGGTATTTGGTATAAACAAAAATCTACTTCTATTTATATTATCCTTGGCGGCCTTTACTACCTCTTTAATGTTAGAACCTTTTTTTGCCTCCTTAGCTGCTTCAATTACACTAAATCCTAACTGCATACAATTACTTCTTGAGTCTACAATCTCTATTTTGGCATTAGGATATTCTTTTAACACCATATTTTTAGCTAAAAATGCTGAGGAATATGTACCACTCATATCTGATGAAATAAATATACCTACTATGTCATTATTTTCTTTAACTAAATTTAAAAAAGTTTCATACATTTCTCCTACAGAGGGTTGGGATGACTTTGGAAATTCTCCTTTTTCTTCTATTCTTTTGTAAAAAGTATCATTGTCTATGTCAACTTCTTTAAAACTTATATCCTTAAAAGCAATATTTAATGATACAACAGAAATATTATGTTCATTTCTTATTTTTTCTGAAATATACGAAGTACTATCTGTTACTATTTTTACACTCATTTTCAACTACTCCTTTATTGCAAATTGTTCATCAATTCAAAATGAAATTATATTCATATAATTATATCATTTTTTTAGTATAAAATACATGAAAAAAGTATTATCTTAAAATATAATTTAAATATTAATGCTATAATTATATTGATATTGCTTAAAATAGGAGTGATTTTGTTGAAAGAAAACATATTGAATTTACTTAAGGAAAGTGGCGATTCCTTTATTTCAGGACAATTTATTAGTGAAAAATTAGGAGTTACCAGAACTGCTATATGGAAATATATGAACACTCTAAAGGAAGAGGGCTATGAGATTGAATCTGTATCTAAAAAAGGATATAGATTGATATGCTCGCCGGATATACTTACTTTTAGTGAAATAAAAGAATATTTAAACACAAAATTCATAGGTAAAAAGTTTATACATTTTGACTCAATAGATTCTACCAATACTAAAGCTAAAGAACTAGCATCTTTAGGCGAGGAAAATGGTACAGTAATAATTAGTGAAGAACAAACCGGTGGCCGCGGAAGACTGGGAAGGAACTGGTGCTCGCCTAAAGGCAAAGGTATTTGGCTTTCAATTATTTTAAAACCAGATATAGATCCCATGAATATAGCAAAAATAACCCAAGTGGCTGGAGCTGCTGTTTGTAAATCCCTTTTAGATATAGGAATAACAACTTATATAAAATGGCCTAATGATATAATAATAAATAGCAAAAAGGTTTGTGGTATTTTAACAGAAATGAGTGGAGAACTAAATATGGTAAACTATGTGGTCTTAGGTATAGGCATAAATGTTAATATTGATGCGGAAGAATTTCCTGAAGATTTAAAGGAAATAGCTACTTCTTTAAAAATCGAACAGGAAAAAACTATAAACAGAAAAGAATTAACTGGAAGGATTCTAAATAATTTTGAACTTCTTTATAGGAATTTTTTAAACACCTCCTCCTTGAGTGCTTCAGTAAAAATCTGCAAAAAACATTCTATATTACTAGGAAGGGAAATTAAAATAATAAATAGAAATACTTCTACTTTAGGAAAAGCTATTGATATAGATAATGAAGGCAGACTTATAGTGCAATATGAAAATGGAGAAACCGAGGCAGTAATCTCAGGTGAAGTATCTATTAGAGGTTTATGCGGTTATGTGTGAACTCACCACCACTTTAGAAGTAGTGGCTTCTTGGGTAATACCTTCTAATGAAGATAAATTTACCAAGCTAGCAAGGCAGAACCAGCCTCTTTTATATTTAGTGCTGCATTATAATCCCTATCTATAGTACAGCCACACTTTTCACATTTATATATTCTATCTGATAGTTGTAACTTTTCTTTCACAGTTCCACAGTTACTGCACATTTTGGAAGATGGAAACCATTTATCTATTTTGATAAGTTGTTTTCCTTTATCCTCCAACTTATACTTTAGAAAGTTCCTAAATGTTCCAAACCCATTATCGGATAATGATTTTCCTAGCTTTAAGCATTGTCCTACTGCCCTCAAGTTTATATCTTCTACCATTATTGCATCATATGCTTTTGCTAGATTATATGCTTTTTTATGAAGCCAATCTTTCCTTTGTTCTGATATTTTGTTTTGTATTTTTGATATTTTCTTTTTTTGTTTAATCCAGTTATTAGATTTTAATATTTTTCTACTTAACTTTTGCTGTTCTTTTTTTAATTTTTCCTCAGTCCTTTTATAATATTTAGGGTAGTTGGCTTTCCTACCCTCACTATCTACATAAAAATCATGCTGAGAATAATCTAATCCTAGAATTATTTTTGAAGGAGTTTGCTTTTCCGGAGTATAATATTCTACTGTGAAACTTATATAATATTGATTTCTACAATTTTTTGATAATGTAGCATTTTTTATAATGCTGTTTTCAGGTAATTGTCTATGATTAACAAATCTAATGGGCCTTTTTAATTTAGGTATCTTAACATACTTTTCATCTACTATTGATACAGTGCCATTTTGATTATTGGTGGTGAAAGAATCCTGGTTTTTTCTTTTACTTTTGAAGTTTGGAATACCTTTTAAGTCCTTGAATGTTAATTCTTTGCCTAAAGTTTCAACTTGCTTCAATGCTTTTTTTGAGTATGTTTTACCATCAAATTCACTATTGTATTTTTTTATAGCATCCCTAAAATCAAGCTGTACATTTGCAAAAGCTAATGAATCTATTTCTTTCATATACTCATAATCTTTTTTTATTATTGCTGGTGTTGGCAAGTCTATAGCCTTGTAATCAATTTTTCCATTAATAAAATTCTTCTCGCCAAGCTGTTTATACAGTATATCAACATATAAGTTATACATTTTTCTACTACAACCAAAAGCTTTCTCTAAGTATACCATTTGCTCTTTATTAGGTTTTAGCCTATATTTATACCCCTTATTTTTCTTAAGCACAGATTTTCACCTCATTTAGTACTTTTCCCATATATTTAATAATCAATACTAAATAATCATTTGTTTACCACATTTATAGCCTTGCTCCCTATTTTAGAATATACAACCTATAATAATTCATCGAGGAATTATTATTTTATGTATCGAACCTAAAATAATAAGAGGGCTATCCATCTCCCACCTAAGAGGATGGAAGAATTCCGCCCATTATGTTAAAAAAGTGCACCTCACTTTTTTAGTTGATAGACAATTGCTACATATATTCTATAAGTATAAAATAATAATTTATAAGAAAACATATTTTTTTACTCCTTGGATAAACTATTAATATCACATTGCCTTTTTCCACAGTATATTATAATAATGAATCCAAGGAGGCATCCTTATGGACAATAATAACAATCATTTAAAGACTGACCATAAATCTAATGCCGAGCTTAGAAAAATGTTCCCAAAAGATGGAGCAAAAATAGGTATTGAACATGGAGAGAAAAAAGGCTCACACTCCAATGGCAGCAAATTTACTAAAAGATCTAAGCTTTCTCACCATAACTAATTTAATATGAAAAAGAGTTAGGAAACTTATTCTAACTCTTTTTATTTTTAATATAATTTAGCATATAATTTATTTATGTTTCAAATTACCATATACAAATTTAGTAGAAATAATATAAAATATTAAGTGTATACTTTTTTACTAATAGATTTTAATATAATATTTAATTAAAGGAGGTATTTAGTTATGATTTGTTCTAATTGTGGTCATAGCCTGAATACTGAAGATAAATTTTGTCCTATTTGTGGAAATAAAATATCTTTAGATAATATTGATTGTAAAAATATAGCATCTACAGAATTAAATAAAGAAAATGAAAATGAAAAAACTTTACTGATGACACTATGTGATGAAGAAAATCTTCAAAAAACTTTACCAAATGCTTTGAAAGATGTAATTTTCCCAAAAGACTTAGATAAAAAAAGTAAAATTATCCATGAAGAAGATGAAGACGAAAGTAAGAATAAATCTGTTTTTCTCTTTCCCATAATATCTGCCTTAGCTGCCTGCAGCATGTTAGTGGCAACCTATAGTTATGAACATTATGTAAATTGGAATACTCTTTCCATGCAGAAACAAGCTGAGATTTTAGCCCTTTCTGGAAATATTGATAAATCTCTTCCATTAATAGAGGAAGGCTTAAGTAAAAGACCTAATTATGATTCCTTACAAGTTGATTTGGAGTTTTTGAATAAAGGTAAAAATATTGAAAAAAACTTAAAAGAAGTGGATAAGCTTAGTGAAGAAAAGAAATTTGATACAGCCTTAAATTTGTTAAATTCAGTAGAAAAAACTCTATCTAATACCACTGGACCTTTCTATGGTAATTTAAAAAATGAAGCAACAGTAAGAAAAACTTCTCTTATACTTGAAGAGGTTAAAAATAAGATGAAGGATAAGAAAACCATAGAAGAATTGATTCCACTGTATGAACAAATTATGACCATAAAGACAGAGGAAGGGAAGAAAACTTTAGATGAATTAAGAAATCAAATTTCTAACATAGCCTATAATAATGCCAATGAATACTTAAATAAAAAGAATTTTGATTCTGCTCTAGGGGAAATTAATAGAGCTTTACAATTTGATAAAAACAATAAAAAACTTAATTCAATGTCCACTGTCATAAAAAATCAAAAAAACAAGTTTGAACTGGACGAGCAGAAAAGAATTGATCAAGCTGTAACTTCAGCAATGGAGGAAGAAACTATAAATCAAACTAAGTCAGTTAAGATATTACATAATAATAGTACTATAGACAATAATGGTAATTTTATTATTGGTGGAGAAATAGAAAATATAGGCACAAAACCTATATATTCCATAGAAATATTCTATCAAATATACAATTCAAAAGGACAAACTATAGCCTCCTGCTCTACTTTTGTATATCCTAATTACTTAAATACAGGAGATAAGGGAAAATTTGAATTTGTACACTATGGCATGAAGGATGCTAAGGAAATGAAAATAACTAATTCTACCTGGTCTGTTGAATAGGAGGTAATAGCTATGAAGAAAAATGTTAAAATTATTCTATCTGCTTTAATATCCACACTATTTGTTTCCTTTGGTCTGTTTGGTTCTTATATAATACATAAAAATATGAAGTATTCTTCTTTAGCTCTAAACTCATCCTTAGGTACTATGGCGGATTTAAGTTCCATAAATAATATAGATAAAAGCCTTATGGATAGTATAAGTGAAAATCAGAAATTTGTGGTATCAGTATATGCCAATATAGATAAAGGTGTGAGTCAAGGTTCAGGCTTTTTATATAACGATAAGGGGGACATTATCACCAATGCCCATGTAGTTGGTGGCTCAAAAGATTTAAGGATAAAAATGGCTGATAACACAATATATAGCGGAACAGTAATTGGTAAATCCACTAATTTAGATGTGGCTCTAATCAGAGTTCCAGCTCTTAAGAATAAAACTCCTTTAAAAGTAGACAAAGACTATAAGGCCTCTCTAGGGGATGAAGTAATTGCCATAGGAAGTCCTCATGGCCTTGAAAACGCAATAACCACTGGCATAATAAATGGTCTTAATAGAACTTTTACTATAGAAGAATATAAATATAAAAACATGTATCAGATAACTGCTCCTGTTGACAATGGCAGTAGTGGAGGCCCTCTATTGGATAAAAAAACAGGAGAAGTAATAGGAATAAATTCTGCAAAATCAGATGGAAACTCTATAGGTTATAGTATTCCTATAAATCAAGTTCTACAGGATGTGGATGCTTGGTCAAAAAACCCTGCAGCACCAGTAACCACAGATATTACTCCAAAATATAAATATGAGGATACTGAGGGTAAAAAAATTTCCTCTGAAAATCTTGTAAAGTATTTCTATAGTTGTATTAACTCTAAGGATTACGTAGCTGCCTATGCCCTGCTTGGCAGTGAATGGCAATCCAAAACAGATTATAATTTATTTAGAAAAGGCTTTTTAACTACAAAAAATGTAGACATACTAAGCATAAGTTCTAATATAAGCTCAGATAATTCTATAACCATTGTTGGAATCATAAATTCACAGGATACCAGTACAACTGACAAATATAAGGTTATTTATACTGTAGATTATGAAAATAACGTATTAAAGATACTAAAAGGATCTGCTCAAAAATTAAAGTAATTAATTTAAATATCCATATAATTAGCACTACAGCTTCTTATATGGGTATTTTTTATAATTTATTCCTATTGATTTTCTGTTCTATTTGTTATAGTATATGTATAACAAATAGAACAGCAATTTCTTTACAGGGGGGTGTTTTTGTAGTGTTGTTGAAAATAGATTTTGAAAGTGACATTCCTATATATATGCAGATAAAAAATGCAATACTTCAAGGAATAGCTAAAGGAGATCTTTCACCAGGAGAAAATCTTCCTTCAGTTAGGCAATTGGCTGAAGATATAGGCATAAATATGCATACTGTAAATAAAGCCTATAATCTTTTAAAAAATGATGGATTTCTCACAATAGATAGACGAAAAGGAGCCATTATAAATGATAAAATTTCTTCTCCAACGGAGGAATATAAAGTTTTATTAGAGGAGAATTTAAAATCTACCATAGCAGAGGCTATCTGTAAAGGAGTTTCGGAAGGCGAGTTTTTAACTACTTGCAATAATATATTTAATACCTATAAGGAGGGAACTAAAAAATGACAGGACAAACTTATTATATTTTATACAATATTTTAACTTTATTATTCCTATTCTTTCTTCAATTATTTATGCCAAAGCTCACCAGAAGGGAAATATTCTTCGGAGTTAGGATTCCTGAAAAAGAATTAGATAGCCCCGGATTAAAAGCTATAGAATGCCTTTACATGAAAACATGTTTAATTTTTGGAATACCTTATTTAATTATCCTAATCTATTTAATGTATGCTTATACAGAATATCCACTTATATTTGTGTTTGGAATATTAATATATTTATTTGTAAACTTTATAATTTATTATTCTACCCACAATAAAGTAAAAAGTATTAAAATGAAATATGGCTGGGATAAGGGAAAGGAACAAGTGGTTACTATAGACACAACTTTTACAATGAATAAAAATAAAAATATTCTTGTATCTCAATTTTGGTTTCTAATACCTCTTGTTTTAATAATAATAAATATAATTATAGGTTATAATGTGTATCCTAATCTTCCTGATGAACTTCCTATGCATTGGAATTTTGCCGGCGAAGTCGATAGATATGTAAATAAATCTGCTAAAATAATATATGAATTTCCTGCAATTCAATTTTTTATGTTAGTAGTTATGTTCTTTTCATATAAAAGCATTGGTTGGTCAAAACAGCAGATATCTTCATCAAATCCTGAAGAATCTTTAGAGAAGAACAGAATTTTTAGAAAGCTTTGGTCTGAGTACATGGTATTCATATCCATAACTATGCAGCTTATTTTAACCTTTGCCAATATGACTACGCTTTTGGTAATTAGAGTTAGCGGTCCTATTATTATGCTTTCTGTTCTCATACCAACTACACTAATACTAATAGTATCCATTGTACTTTCCGTAAAAACAGGTCAAGGTGGCAGCAGAATAAAATTAAAAAATGGAACTAGCTCCACTACAATAATTACAGAAAGAAATGATGATAAGTATTGGAAGCTCGGAAGCTTTTATGTAAATAAAGATGATCCTTCAATTTTTGTAGAAAAAAGATTTGGTATTGGCTGGACAATAAACTTCGGAAGAATTGAAGGAATTCTTATAATCGCAGTTTCAATAGCTTTAATTATATTAATACCGATTATTTTTAAATAAACTAAACAATACAACTCCTCTTTTCTTTATGGATTGTTAATGTTATCTATTATGTGTTTATAAAAATATGCTATAATTGTTGTATAGGAAAAATATTTGTATTAAATTCTCATTAAATATTTACTTTACCATTAATTAAGAGGAGGTTTCATATGCAGATTGGATTTATTTTATCACTTGTTTTTGCCATATTGGTAGCTATCTTTGCTATACAAAATTCATCAGTTATTGTAGTGAATTTTCTTTTTGCAAAAGTTGAAATCTCTCAAGCCCTTATAATATTTATATCTGCTATTTTAGGTGCAGTAATTATAATGCTATTAGGACTAAGAAGGGAATTCAATTTAAAACACAATAATAAGCAGTTAACTAAAAAGATAAACGAAATGGAATTAGAAAGTTTAAATTTATCAAAAGAAAATAAGGAATTAAAAGACTCCTTATACAGGCTTAAAGAAACTGAATCTGTAGATAAAGAATCAGCTGCAGATAAAGAATAAATTTTAAAATGGAGGTCTTTCTGTGAAGAAAAGCCCCCATTTTAAAATCCAGCTTACACTATAGACAAGGTTTCATTTCCTTATTTAATGTAATAGTAAATCTGCATCCACAGTTAATACTGCTTTCTAACTCTATGTTTCCCCCATGCTTTTCTATTATGGCCTTGGTTATAGCAAGTCCTAATCCTGTACCTCCGCTTTTAGAATTTCTTGAGGAATCTACTCTCACAAAGGGATTAAATATATCAATTTCCAATTCCTTTGGTATACCTATTCCATTATCCTGTATTATAACTAAAACTCTTTCCCCTATATCCTGTACAGAAATATTAAGCTTTGTACTGTCCTCATTGTATTTAAGACTATTGACTATTAAATTGCTTATAGCTCTATACATATTCTTTGTATCCATCTTCACCTGTATGCTATTATCAGGTATAGAAAAATTGTATTCTATATTCTTTTCCTCAATAGATGGTATAAAGCTTGCTATTACCTCTCTTAAAAACTCACAAATATCCACACTTTTAAGCTCTAGATTAAAATCTATGCTTTCAAATTTTGAGAAATCAAAAATATCTGTAATTAAATCATTTACCCTTATGCTGTTATTCTGAATAACAGTTAAATACTTATTTCTTTTCTCCTGAGACAACTTAGGATTTTCAATAAGTAAATCTGTATAACCTCTAATGCTGGCCAAAGGATTTTTTAAATCATGAGATATATCCATTATAAGTCTTCTTTTAGTTTCCTCACTCTTTTCCTTTAGCTTTCTTTCCTCTTCTATTCTTTGGACCATAACATTAAAAGCTTGAGTAAGTTGTCCAATCTCATTTTTACATTTAACCTGTATTCTTGTTGAATAATCTCCCTGATATATATTTTTAACGCCCTTCATAAGCTCTTGTAATGGTATGGTCAAATTACGAGAAGTAATTCTTGTATATAATATCATTATAAAAACAAATATAATTAAATATAAGGTTATAGCTATTCTAAAAAAGTTTCTTACACCTATTGAAGGTTTTTTTATAACCTTATTAAAATAATTATCATTGGGAAGGTAAACAATTAGAGTAAAGTCTTTATTACCATTATAGGCTATATTATATATATACTCATTATCATTAAACAAATCATTATTAGCATTGATTATTTTATTATAGAATTCATCCTTATTGTATTTACTTCTCTTTATTTTTGGATTGCCCTTTGTATACATAACATTTAAATCTGTATCTAACACCTCTATCCAGCCCTTGACCTTAAGTATTTGCTCTACATCAATGTTTCTATAGTCATCCTTTATAATATTTTTTGCTACAAGTTTTGAATTTTCAGCACTAATAAGAGTATTTATTGGCATATAAAGATTTACCCACATAGCCATAGTCCCAAAGAAAAATACTAAAAATATAAGAAACATTATTAGACTAGATACTAAATGAGTTCTTAAAAGCAAATTAGATATCTTTTTATTATTCTTCATTATGTATTTTCTCCAGTTTATATCCTATTCCTCTTATGGTTTTTAAGTATTTAGGCTCCTTAGGATTATCCTCTATTTTATCTCTTATATGGCTTATATGAACCATTATAGTATTATCATCTTCATAGTAAGGTTCTCCCCATACCTTTTCATAAATTTGTTTTTTAGTATGAACCTTACCTATATTATTCATAAATAATTCTAGTATTTTGTATTCCTTGGCATTTAAATCAATATATTCATTACCCTTACAAATAGTACAACTCTCTTTATTTAATGTAAGTTCACCATTTGTTATATGATTATTTTCTAAAGTGTTACAATATTTATAGGCTCTCCTAAGAAGTGCTTCCACTCTTGCTATAAATTCCATAGTACTAAATGGTTTTACTATATAATCATCTGCTCCAAGACCGAAGCCTAATATTTTATCCGCATCTTCCCCCCCTAGCAGTTAAAAGCATTACGGGCACTTCACTTTTCTCCCTTATTTTCTTCAGTACCTTAAAGCCATCAATGCCAGGCATCATTATATCCAATACTACTAAATCCACATGTATTTCATTAAATATTTTAATAGCCTTTATGCCATCCGCTGCTTGGAATATATTATGTCCTTCCTTAATTAAATGGAGTTCTAATAATTTCCTAATATCCTGTTCGTCCTCTGCGATTAAAATATTCATAGATTATCCCCCTTTTGCCTTTCCTGTAGTTCACTTACATATTATAACATATCATTGCTTATGCTTTCCATGTGATTTAAATAATTGTTACCAAATTGTAACCATATTTTATTATATTCGTAACCCTATACATTAGTAAAAAAGGCATATTTAGGACATAGAGTACAGATTACAGGGTAAAATAATATAATACTATATACAATGCACTCTTAAAAAGCAGAGAATAGAACCCTATTCTCTGCTTTTTTTCACTCCAATTTCATCTTTAACAGCTTATTCGCAAGCTCTGAAGATTTACTATTTAATTCTTTAGTCATACTAGATAAATTTTTTATGGTATTAGATTGACTTTCTATATAGGAAGAAATTTCTCCTGTAGAGCTATTATTCTCTTCTGATATAGAAGTTAAATCTTCAAATTTAGCTGTTATAGTATTTATATTTGAGGACATCTCCTCTGTGGAGGCAGAAACCTCTTCTACATTTTCTGAAACATTATTTATGGAATAAACTATATCATTGAATTTAGCAGTAACTTCTTGTACAAATTCACTTTGTTCTGAAGTCTTGCCAGATACATGTTCCATAGAAGCTGCAGCATTTTCAATTCCCTGCCTTACCTCTTGTATAAGTGCAAATATATTTTTTGCAGATTCGGAAGATTCCTCAGCTAATTTTCTAACCTCTTCTGCTACCACTGCAAAGCCTTTACCATGTTCGCCTGCACGAGCAGCTTCAATTGAAGCATTAAGAGCTAAAAGATTAGTTTGAGAGGCTATGGATCCAATTGTATCCGCAATACCATTTATTTCTTCAGATTTGTCCCCTAAATTTTTAACAAGTTCTGAAGTATTATTAACCACTGAAGATATCTCTTTTGAATGTTCTTCTAATTTATCCATTACTTTATTTCCTTCTACTGCATTTTCACTAGTGGTTGCAGCCTGTTCAGTAACTTTTTGTGAGCTATCTGCTACACCATTTATAACATTATTTATTTGAATTACTCTTTCTGAAGTTTCTGCTAATTCTTCTGTTTGATTTTCAATTCTTCCTGATATATTTTTCACTCCAGTATTCATAACTCCGAACTCTTCTACAGTCTTGCTGAAGGCATTGGTAAAATCTTCAGTAGTATTGTTTAGTTGCATGGATAGATTATTAACTTGTTTTAACGTATTTTGCATAGTATCTAACATTTTATTAGTGTATAAGGCAAGTTCCCCAATTTCATCATTACTTTCTATTTCTATTCTCTTAGTCAAATCTCCTTCTAAGTTGGCCATTTCCTTCATCTTATCAACTAAAACTGTAATTGAATGTGTCTGCTTTTTTGTAATGGCTCCAACTATTAGTCTTATTATAAACATACTTATTAATAGTAAAGCTATTAATCCAGCTAAGCCTATAAATTTAATTCTTTTTATAGTCTTCAGATTAAAATCCATTCCTAAAATCACTTTTGAATTTCCATTCATATTTATTGGTATAAAAACAGACATTTCTGATCCATTTTTATCTTTAATAGCTGCTTTATTATTTACTTCAGCCTCTTTTAATTCATTTTCACTATATTCTGTACTAAATGTATCTCCCAATTTTTTATTGTCACCCTGAGATCTATCTATTATATACTTCCATTCTCCATTAGAGCTTTTATTTATTAGATAAATACTGTTAAATACGTCTTTCCCTTTGCTTTGCAAGGAAGTTGTAATTTTATCTACTTTCTTATATATTTCATTATTCTCTCCCTGATTAATGATTTCATTTAAGTTTTTCCCTTCTAATTCATTTGATATTACGTAACTAAACGCAGGCCCTGCATTTAAAAGTATATTTTTAGTACTGCTTCTAATGACTGCATATGCTCCCACTCCTACTAAAATATAAATACATGCTATTAAACCCATAATCCTTTTATTCCATTCTTTTCTTATGGTTGTCTTCTTTTTTAATTTAGCCTTATCTTTAATTTTAATCATCCCCCATTAAAAAATTGCAAAGTAACTTTTTTCATATTATAGAACATAGATAGGAAATAGGTTAATTTTCCCTAATAGTATTATAACAAAACTTTCACAAAAAAACTCTTTTTTTTAACTTTTTAACAATTTGTTTATATAGTTCCTTTGGGTTTTACAGGTTTATTATTTTTTTAACATTTTATTAAAATAGGTTAAAATAAAAACACCTACCTAATTATAAGCAGATGTTTTTCAATGATTTTTTAGTTAATTATTTAAACCAAATTTTCAGGTTTTCCTTCTAACCATTTAGCTATATTGTTAAATGTAATATGGGCTCTTCTTACCATTGCTTCCTCTGTAGCAAAACCTACATGAGGAGCAAGAACAGTATTTGGAGCCTTAAGTAATGGATAATCCTTAGGAATTGGAGGTTCCATATCAAATACATCAATACCTGCTCCAGCAATTTTTCCTTCTTCCAAAGCTTTAGCTAAAGCAGTATTATCTATAATAGCTCCTCTTGCTGTATTTATTAATATAGCATTAGATTTCATTAATGATATTTTTTCTTCATTTATCAATGCTCTAGTATCATTTTTTAATGGTACATGGATTGATACTACATCGCTTTCTTTAAGGAGCTCTTCTAAAGAAACATATGTCACTCCTAAAGCTTCTACTTCAGCCTTTTTGCTTCTACTGTAGGCTAAAACATTGCATCCAAAAACTTTAGCTATTTCTGCCACTTTTGTTCCTATAGCTCCAGTACCTACAATACCAATAGTTTTCCCTGAAAGATCATTCTGACTGTAATTGGTCTTTGTTCTTCCTTCTCTTGTAGCTTTATCTAGAGGTACAATATTTCTTAATACTGAAAATATAAGTCCATATGTAAGTTCTGCTACAGAAGAAGTACTATATCCTGCTGCATTACAAACAGCAATATTTCTTTCTCTACATGCTTTAATATCTACATGGTCTACACCAGTAAAAGCCACAGAAATCATCTTAAGATTTTCTACTGAGTTTATTACTTCTCCTTTTAACGGCATATTAGCAATAACCAATATATCTGCTCCAGAAGCTCTCTTTTTTAAAACATCAATGTCCTCTACCTTATCCTTATAAGTTACTAATTCGTGTCCTTCTCCTATAATTTTCCCTGCAATAGAACGAACTTTTTCATCTTCAAGCCCAAGTGGTTCAAGTACAACTATACGCATAATTATTCCCTCCTTCAAAAAAGTATGTCTCTTACTATATTATTACTATTATTCCTTTTTTACAATATAGCATAGGTCCTTTTGCACGGGTCATTTAATTTAAATTTGAGGGACTTTTTCCAATGCTTTATCTATAGCATGTTTATCAAAGCCTATAACTATTTCACCATATATATTTGCTACAGGTACTCCTTGTTGACCTGATAACTTCATCATTTCTTCTCTTCCAGCTATGTCTTCCATTACATCTATATTTTCATATTGAATACCTTTCATTTGTAAATAAGTTTTTAGTTTCTTACAATAAGGGCAAGTAGCCGTAGTGTATATTTTAATCATTTTTACTCCTCCTTTTATCAACTATCAATTTTTCTGCCATTAAAGCTGCCACAGTTCCATCTGCAGTAGCAGTGGTTAATTGTCTAAAAAGTTTTGTCCTCACATCTCCTGCTGCAAAAACACCTTTTATATTAGTTTGTGTGGTTTCATCCGCTTCTATATATCCATGCTTATCCAATTTTATATATTCCTTAAATAATTCTGTTCTTGGTACCATTCCAATATAAACAAATATTCCATCTGCATTAATATTATAATTCTCTTTTGTCTTCAAATTTTCAAGGGTTACACCTTGCAATTTATTTTTCCCAAAGGCATGCCTGATTTCTGTATCCCATATTATATTTATCTTAGGATTTTTAAACAATTCTTCTTGGAGACTTTTTTCAGCTTGAAGATTGTCAAATTGATGGATAATGGTTATAGATTTTGCATATTTTGATAAAAATATAGCTCCTTCTACTGCTGAATTTCCTCCTCCAACTACTATTATATCTTTTCCTGTATACAGTTCACCATCGCATAGTTCACAATGATGTATTCCATTTCCATGATATTTGCCTTCTTCTGGTATAGGCAGTGTCCTATATTTAGCTCCTGCAGAAATTATAACTGCTTCCGGTTTGTATATATAATTCTCTGTTTCTATTATTTTTTCTTCATCTGTCAGTTTAATGTTAACTATATTATCAAACTCGTCTATATTAGCTCCAGCATGTATTGCCTGTTCTTTAAATTTATTTGCTAATTCTTCACCATTTGTACTGATAAATCCAGGATAATTTTCTACTAAATAGCTAGATCTTATTTGTCCTCCTATTAAGTCATCTTCTAGTATAATAAAATTCAATTTAAGCCTTGCTGCATAAATACCTGCTGTAAGTCCTGCAGGGCCTGAACCTATTATAACTAAATCTAATTTTTCCTCTTCTTTTCCCATGTTCATCACCACTTTAATAATATTTACTATTGGTCAATACCTATTACTTACTAATACTAATTATCCATATCTTTATATTAGCACAATATCACTATATTATCAATATAATTTTCATTAAAATAATATTATGTTTCATTATAGAATAATTTATCAAATAATCTAAATATTTATAACTTTATATTGTTTTTATATAGATTTTTATATAAAATTAAACTAACAAGATTTGTGGTTAAAAAAAGAATGGGAGATGGTTTTGTGGAAATGAAATATGTATGTAATGAATGTGGAAAAAAGTATGACCTGAAAAGCCTCCCCTTTAGATGTACATGTGGAGGCCTATTAAATCTAGAAGACTTTGAATTTCAATTCTCTAATAAAGATATATTAAAGGATGAGTGGAGCTTATTTAGATATATAAAAGCCCTTCCCTTGGAAAACAACTGTAACCTTTGGAAAGATATTTCCATGGGTGAGGGTTTAACTCCTATGGTTCCTTTAAATAATGATAATCCAAATCTTTTAGTTAAACTGGATTATCTAATGCCTACCATGTCCTTTAAGGATAGGGGAGCAGTAATATTAATTGCAAAGGCTAAGGAGCTAGGAGTAAAAAAAGTTATTCAGGACAGCTCTGGAAATGCTGGTACATCAATAGCAGCTTATGCACATAGAGCTGGCATGGCATGTGATATATATGTGCCTCAGCACACTTCTGAAAAAAAAATAAAACAAATATCTGCCCATGGAGCAGTAGTACATGTAGTTAAAGGAAGTAGAGAAGATACTGCAAGAGCTGCCTTAGCTGCAGTAGAAAGAGGAGATGGCTTCTACGCCAGCCATGTGTACAACCCTTTCTTTTATCAGGGTACTAAAACCTATGCCTATGAAATTTATGAACAGTTAAAAGGCGAAGTACCTGAAGTATTAATAATTCCAGTAGGAAATGGAACCTTAGTTTTAGGAGCTTACTATGGCTTTAAGGAATTATTTAATTTAGGTCTTATATCTAAAATCCCAAAAATCATAGCAGTACAGTCCCAAAATTGTGCTCCAATCTATAAATCATTTATAGAAGGAAAAGATTATGTTCAGGAAACAGTGAATACAGGCACCCTAGCAGAAGGAATTGCTATAGCAGACCCAAAGAGAGGAAAGCAGATACTAAGTGCAGTTAGGGATACACAAGGGGAAATCATTACAGCTCCTGAAGATGACATTCCTAAAGCAAGGCAATATTTAGCTGAAAGAGGTTTCTATATAGAGCCAACTACCGCAGCTACTTTTGCAGGCTACTTTAAATATGTTAAAGAAAATAATTACCATCCAGAAGGTAAAGTTATAATTCCACTATGCGGTTCTGGGTTAAAGACAGACTAAAAAAATATTGCGAAGCAATATTTTTAGTTGACAGTTGACAGAGGACAATTGACAGTTTTGGTTAAAATTCAGCTTTGCTGAATTTTTTCATCAATCCTTACTTTTTACTTATTAGATTTTACCTAAATAACAAATTTCAATTTTCCGTAATGATAATGGAGAAAAATTATCCTTAACTGTCCACTGTCAATTGTCAATTGTCAACTAAAAAATTACTTCGTAATTTTTTAAGTGTTATCTCATTAACTTACATATATCATTTGTAAACTCTACTGGGTCGTTTATTGTTAATCCTTCTATAAGCAATGCTTGATTGTACAGTAGTTCTGTATATAACTTAAGCTTATCCTCATCTTTTTCATAAGCTTCCTTTAATGATTTGAATACATCATGATTTACATTTATTTCTAGAACTTTCTCTGCTTTTAAATTTTGATTATCAGGCATGGAGTTTAGTACTTTCTCCATTTCAATTGAAAGCTCGCCCTCATTTGATAAACATACAGGATAATTCTTCAACCTTTTTGATGCTCTAACATCCTTAACTTTATCTGATAAAATATTCTTCATCTTCTCAAATAGTTCTTTGTTCTCTTTTTCATCTTCATCAGATGTATTTTTATTATCTTCTGATTCTATACCTAAATCACCGCTGGATATAGATTTAAATTCCTTTTCTTTATATTTTGCCATAACTTTTATGGCAAATTCATCTATATCATCCGTGAAATATAATACTTCGTATTCTTTATCCAATACAAGTTCTATTTGTGGAAGCTTTTCAATTCTATCAATGGATTCTCCTACAGCATAATAAATGTATTTTTGATCCTCTGGCATTCTAGAAACATATTCAGCTAGAGTTACCATTTTCTTTTCCTTAGATGAATAGAACATTAGTAAATCTTCTAAAACATCCTTATTTGCTCCAAATTCACTGTATACACCATATTTTAATTGTCTCCCAAAGGATTTATAGAATTCTTCATATTTATCTCTCTCATTTTTTAATAATTCTTCCAATCCACTTTTAATTTTGGTTTTTATGCTTTTAGCAATAAGTTTTAACTGTCTATCATGTTGTAGTACTTCTCTAGATATATTAAGTGATAAATCTTCAGAATCCACTACTCCTTTAACAAAGCTAAAATAGTCTGGCAATAACTCTTTACATTTATTCATAATTAAAACGCCGTTTGAATACAACTCTAAACCTTTTTCATATTCTTTTGTATAAAAATCATATGGTGTTTTTTCAGGAATAAATAAAATTGAATTGTAACTTACAACACCATCCACACTAGTATGAATATATTTTACTGGTTTATCAAAACCATAGTGCTTTTCGGAATAAAATCTCTCATAATCTTCTCTAGTAAGCTCATTTTTGTTTTTTCTCCATATAGGAACCATGCTATTTACAACCTGTTCCTCTGTATAATCCTCATATTCCTTGTCACTACCCTCTTTAAGCTTACTTGTAGTTATATCCATTTTTATTGGATATCTAATAAAATCAGAGTATTTCTTTATTATAGATTTTAATTTGTATTCATCTAGATATTCATCATAGTTTTCATCTTCTGTATTCTCTTTTATTTTTAATGTAATTTCTGTACCAAAGGAATCTTTATCACATGGTTCAATTGTATAACCGTCTACCCCTGAGGATTCCCATTTGTAAGCTTGGTCGCTTCCAAAAGCTTTACTTATAACAGTAACAGTATCTGCTACTAAAAATGCAGAATAAAATCCTACACCAAATTGACCTATTATATCATGTCCATCTTCTAATTCATTTTCTTTTTTAAATTGTAAGGAACCACTCTTTGCTATAACTCCAAGATTATCATCAAGTTCTTCCTTTGTCATTCCAATACCAGTATCATAAATCTTAATTGTTCTATCATCTTTATTAGGAATTACTTTAATATAATAATCATCTTTTTCGAATTTCAAAGTATCATCAGTTAGCGCCTTATAATAAATCTTATCAATTGCGTCACTGGAGTTGGAAATAAGCTCCCTTAAAAAAATCTCCTTATGTGTATAAATTGAATTAATCATAAGATCTAATACTCTTTTGGACTCTGCTTTAAATTGTTTCTTTTCCAATGTAAACCGCTCCCTTCAAATTAAACAGTTATTATCCTCTATAAAAGTTATTAGCACTTAACTTTAGTGAGTGCTAATAACTTTTATATATCATATTTTTGGACTTGTGTCAATACCTCTGCATTGCCAATTTGGCAGAGTTATCCTTATTGGGGGATACTACCCAATAGGTCACAACTTCTAAAGTGGTGGTGAGTTCACAATAAACTCTATTATAATTTTATTTTTACAGGGGTACTGTGAATATATTGCCTATAGATTTGGAATATTATAATGAGAATACTGTTAATTTAAAATTATAAAAAGGAGTGTTATATATGAGCCGAAAAGTTTATTCTTTCAGGAATGAAAATGGGGAATTAGTAAAATATACTGTAAAGGAATATGTTCAATTAAATGAAGATGAGTATGTGTTAATGTCACCTGAAGAGGAGGATTCTACTATAGAAATTTATCATTTTAACTATAAAGGCGGCAATGAGTCTTTAGAACTTGTAGATGATGAAAAAGAAGTTTCTAAGATTAAATCTCTTTCAAAGGTATTGTAAAAATAACTAAATGATTTTTAGCTAAGGAGTAAATCCTCCGCTAACACTGCATTTTTAGCAGCGTTAGCGGAAGAAACTTATCCTTAATTATTAATTGTTGATTTATGCTGCAACTTCATATAATTTATCATACTGGATTTCGCAAGACCCTGTTGAAGCATTGTCAGCACAGTATTGTCTTTCAGCATAATAAAATTTATTATCTTTTTTATATAATGCCATGAAATATTCGTCATTGCCAAACTCACATAACTTTTCAAAGCCACTTTGATCTACCATTTCAATTTTTTTTTGCTGAGATACATGATCATCTATAAGTTTTAAATTAGCTTCTCCACTTTTTATTTTTTCTATCATTTCATTTACATTCATCATAATGATTTCCTCCTTAATTTTACTAAAAATTTATGATAATTTAGATTTTATCAAGAATTTATGTTAATATGATTATATACCAAATTAGTATTGTATTCAACCCCTATAATTTTAATAATTTTCCTCCTTAGCAATTTAATTTTCATTTACCCTATGGTAATATTTATATTAAATCTAAGTTAGGGGCACTATACATAATAGATGAAAGGAGATTAATATGAACAACAATGAAATACTTAAAAAATATGCTCATCTTGCAGTTAAGATAGGTGTAAACATTCAGCAGCATCAAACTCTTGTTATATCCTCTCCTATTGAATGTGCAAATTTTACAAGATTAATAGCAGAAACAGCCTATGAAGAGGGAGCCAAAGATGTGGTTATAAACTGGAATGATGAATTATTTTCTAAAATAAGATTTTTAAAAGCTCCTGAAGAGGTATTTGAGGAAATACCAAATTGGCAAAAGGAATTTTATTTATCCTATGCAGTATCTGGTGCTGCCTTTTTAAGCATATTTGCCTCAGATCCAGAAAATCTAAAGGGTGTAGATCCCAAGAAAATAGCAAAGGCCCAGAAAACAAGGGGTACAGCTTTAAGAGAATATAGTGAAAGGCTTATGAGTAATAAAAATACCTGGTCCATTATATCCATTCCAACAAAAGCCTGGGCAAAAAAAGTCTTTCCTGATGTAAATGAAGAAGAAGCTGTAGAAAAACTTTGGGACTCAATATTTAAAATAGTAAGGGTAGATAAAGAAGATCCTGTGGCTGCCTGGGAAAAGCATAAAAAAAGCCTAAAAAAAGGAATGGACTTTTTAAACTCTAATAATTTTAAGTTTCTTCACTATAATAACTCCCTTGGTACAGATTTAAAAATAGAATTACCAAAGGATCATTTATGGCTTGGAGGGGCAGATTATACTCCTGATGGTATAGAATTTATAGCTAATATACCTACAGAAGAAGTATTTACACTGCCTTTAAAAACTGGAGTTAATGGTACAGTGGTAAGTTCCAAACCACTTAATTGCAATGGAAATCTTGTAGAAAACTTTTCTATCACTTTTAAACATGGCAGGATTGTAGATTTTAAGGCTGATAAGGGTTATGAAGCTTTAAAAAATATTATAGAAACAGATGAAGGCTCACACTACCTTGGAGAAGTAGCCTTAGTACCTTTTGATTCCCCAATTTCAAATTCCAATATAATATTTTACAATACCCTTTATGATGAAAATGCCTCCTGTCACCTTGCTATAGGTAAAGCCTATCCAGTATGCTTGAAAAATGGTGAAAACATGAATGAACTAGAGTTAGCAGAATGTGGAGTTAACACTTCTCTTGTACATGAAGATTTTATGGTAGGGACAAAAGATCTTAACATTACTGGAATATGTGAGGATGGCAAAGAAACACCTGTATTTATTCATGGAAATTGGGCATTTTAGTTAAATAACATATTTCGCCAGGGGTTTTTACCTCTGGTGATTTCATGATATACTAAAAATGAGGTGGAACTTGCCATGAACAATAAATTGTATATAGCCAAGTTAGAAAATAAAATAAAAACACTACAAGAAGAAATTGAGCTAAATAAATCTAAAAAATGTGATATGACTTTAGAAGAAAGTGAAGAAATATATAAATCCTTCTTTGAACATTCACTACTAGGACAACTATATATAGGAATTGATGGCTCATTCCTAAAGATCAATAAATCCTTTTGTAATATGCTCCAATATACAAAAGAAGAATTAATGAAATTAAAAATTCAAGATGTTACCTATGGTGAAGACTTGGAATATACTGAATATATTTTAAAGAAAGCAGCTAATAAAGAATTAACTAATTTTTGCTTTGAAAAAAGATATGTAGCTAAAAATGGACAAATCCTATATTGCAGACTTTCTAGTTCCCTTATTTATGATAATAATAATAATCCTAAATATTTTGTAACTCAAATAGAGGACATAACTGTTAGGAAAATATCTGAGGAAAACTTAAGAAAATTTCAAAAAGCCATTGAAAGCAGCTCGGCCTCCATAATAATAACAGATAAATCTGGACATATAGAATATGTAAATCCTAAATTTTCTGAAATAACAGGTTATTCATTTCAAGAAGTATTAGGTAAAAATCCAAGATTTTTAAAGTCTAATCATAACCCTCCTAGTGAATATAAAGAGTTATGGGAAACTATCTTATCAGGTAACCCATGGCAGGGGGAATTTTTGAATGTAAAAAAGAATAGAGATTTCTATTGGGAGAAGGCTAAAATATCACCTATTTTTAATAGCAAGAATAAAATAACTCATTTTGTTGCTGTAAAAGATGATATTACAAAACAAAAGGAAATAGAAACCTTCCTATATGAGAGTAATAAAAGGTATGAAAATTTATCACAAAATATTCCAGGTGTTCTTTTTCAATTTATGATTTCTGCTGAAGGTAAACTTTCCATACCCTATGCAAATATGGCAACAAATAAAATACTTAATATATCCCCAAAAGATTTAAAGAATAATCCAGATTTTTTTATATCCAATATTCATAAAGATGATTTATTAAACTTTAAAAATACCTTTAAAATTTCAAAAGAAACTTTAACCCCTTTTCATTGGACTGGAAGAATAGTTATTGATAATAATATCAAATGGCTTCAAATAGATTCCTCTCCATCTAAAACAAATGATAATGGATTATTATGGGATGGAGTTATTATAGATGTAACTAAAGAAAAAATTAACGAAGAAAAAATTAAAATGTTAAATGAAGAATTGAAAAAGCTATCATATACAGATGCTTTAACTGGAGTATTTAATAGGAGAAGGATAATAGAAATTGGGGAAGAAGAATTAAATAAAGCAAAGGACTCCAATAGGAAACTTTCCATAGGTATATTAGATATAGACTTCTTTAAAAAAGTTAATGACACTTATGGTCATATAAATGGTGATGTGGTTCTTAAAACTATATCAGCTAAGTGTTCAGAACTATTGGAAAGTGAAGGTTACTTTGGCAGATTTGGCGGAGAAGAATTTTTATTCATACTACCTAACAAAAATGCCCAGGAGGCCTATGAAATGGCCCAAAAGATGTGTAATCTAATTTCTAATAAAACAATAAAAGCTGGTGAATATGATATTAGTGTAACTGTAAGTATAGGAGTATCTGAAGCCAACTGCGGCAGTGACTTAAATGTAGCTATTAAAAATGCCGATACAGCATTATACAAGGCTAAAAATAATGGGAGAAACAGAGCGGAAACTTTTTTATAAGTAATAGATTAAGAATAATTTATAAGATTTTTAAATTGTTTCAATAAAGATTTCAGCCGATAGACTGTCTAAAAATAAAAAAAGAGTAATAAACTGTACCCTGTAGGATGGACACACAAAAGAGGTTGTCAATGTCTTACAAGGTACAGTTTACTCTTTTTTCATTTATAAATTTATATTAAATAAGCTATGATCAATTTGATATAACTTATTGATATTATCAATCCTAATGTCATTTTGTAATATACATTCAATTTTAATTAATATAAACATTTTTTCAAAATTACGTTACAATTAATTATAAAGGTACTAAATTACAAATTAATTCTCTTTCAGCAAATAATTTAAATTTATTAAAAGAGTTGAAAATAACTATGTCAAAGTCAAATAGTTTTGAAGAACATATAATAAAATATATTCATTCATGCGAAATTAGGATTATAGTGTTATTGTTATTTATAATAATACAAAATATTAGTTTAGCTCTCTTAATTAATTAACCTGAAATTTTATGATATTATTATTTGATTACAAATAAAAATTACTACAGGAATAATTTCCTATAGTAATTTCCAAATATGATTATATCTTCTTTTCAATTTTACACAAACCTATAGACGTTCTCTAGATAGGATTTTTGCTTTAGCAAAAATTCTATCTGTACTCTGTACTCTGTACTCTGTACTCTGTACTCTGTACTCTGTACTCTGTACTCTGTACTCTGTACTCTGTACCCTGGCCATGGCTCTATGCAAAAAGTTCTTTAATATCCTTTTCATCCATATTGGATAAAAGGATTTCTTCTCCTGCATTGCTATCTACCACATTTTTAATTATTTCTTTTTTCTTTTCCTGTATTTTATATATTTTTTCCTCTATACTGCCTTTAGCAATAAGTCTTATAACTTCTACAGTTTTTTTCTGTCCTATTCTGTGGGCTCTATCTGATGCCTGCTGCTCTACCGCTGGATTCCACCATGGATCAAAATGTATTACTATATCAGCACCGGTTAAGTTAAGACCAGTTCCGCCTGCTTTTAATGATATTAAAAATATAGATGAATCTCCCTCATTAAATTCTTTAACTAAATTCCTTCTTACATCAGCCTTAGTACTTCCATCTAAATACAGATATTTTATATTATTCTCATTAAATCTTTTAGCTATGTTTTTAAGAACAGATGTAAACTGTGAAAATAAAAGCATTTTATGTCCTTGATTTATATTGTTTTCTACAATATCCAAAATTGCCTCCATCTTTCCATTATCACCAGTATAGTTTTCTATAAATGTGGAAGGATCACAGCATATCTGCCTAAGTCTTGTAAGCATGGATAATATTTTAATTTTACTTTTATTAAAACCATTTGCTTCAATTTCCCTATCCATATCTTCCTTTGCCTGCTGTACAAAAGAAGCATAGATCTTTTTCTGTTCCTCCGTCATATCCACTATAATGTTATGCTCTATTTTAGGCGGCAATTCCGTTATAACATCTTTCTTTAATCTTCTTAAAATAAATGGTTTTATATGCATATTCAATTCATTAAGTACATTTTTGTCCTTATTTTTAACAATAGGCAATTCATATTTTTGAGAAAACTTTCTACTATTTAAAAGGTAACCAGGCATAATAAAATCAAATATAGACCAAAGTTCCTTAAGAGAATTTTCAATTGGAGTTCCTGTTAAAGCAAAATAACCCTTAGCCTTAATGCTCTTTACACTTTGAGCATTTAGAGATTGTGGATTTTTAATATTTTGTGCTTCATCTAAAAAGCAATATCTAAATTTAATGTTTTCATATTCCTCAATGTCCCTTCTTATCAGAGCATAGGAAGTTATAACTACATCCGCTTCCTTAATGGATTTAATATTTTTCTCCCTTTCCTCCTTACTTCCAGATACAATTACACATTTTAAATCCTGCTGAAATTTATTTATTTCATCCTGCCAATTGTATACTAAGGATGTAGGGCATACTACTAAAGAAGGCATTTTATTTCCCTTATTTTCATCTACTTCTGATTTTATAAAAGCTATAGTCTGCAATGTTTTACCTAATCCCATTTCATCTGCAAGAATACCACCAAAGCCACATCTGGCAAGGGTCTTAAACCACTTAAATCCAAACTTTTGATAAGGTCTCATTATATCCTTAAGATTTTCAGGAATAGTATAGTCCATTTCCCCTATATCTTTAATACTATTTACTAACTGCCTAAAGCCTTTATTTTCTTCTATAGATTTGATGTTTTTCTCTTTAATAGAAGAATCAATGTAAATAGCATTATATCTTTGAAGAATAACTTTATCCTTTTCCAATTCAGATGGTTTTATGTTTAAATAATCTATTAATTCACCTATTCCATTTAAATTTTTATCTTCTAAAGTGACAAAACCTCCCTTCTTTAGTCTGTAGTATTTTTTCTTTTCCTTTAATGCCTGAAAAATATCTTTAAGCTCCTTTTTATCAACGCCTTCAATATTGAAAGTAAATTCCAAAAGATCTTCTTCATTAAGTTTAATATTGGATCTATAGTTTGAAGATGTATATACCTTTATATTTTTAAAGGATTGAGAATAGTATATATCACATATATCCTGTAATAATCCCATACCTTTTAACATAAAATTTAAAAGCTTTTCTTCATCTTTTAGTATGTAATTATAATTTTCCCTTTTGAAATTGAAGGATTCCAAAATGGCTATAACCTTTTTTCACCCTCTATGTCTCTTATTAAAATCTTTTCCTCTTTTTTATTTTCATTTGCTAAAGGATTGATTTCAATATCCCCGTATTTAAATAAAACATTTGCTATTATATTGTCCTCTTGCTTATCAAAATAAATGGAGGATTTTAAAGGTTCCTCATAAAATTTATTTTTAAGTCCTTTATCTACCTGTACATTTCTACTTATTTTCTTTAGAGCAGGCAGTACAAAAGAAGCCACATCCTCACTGAAGTTCTCATTAAAGCTTATTTCATGGCTTCTTTTCTTTAGAAACTGATTAAAAAAAGGCTTATAATTCTTTATTAACTCCTCCGATGGCTCATAGATTTTTCCTTGATATAGGAAGTATTTCCCGCCGGGTGAAATTGGCATGGCTATATCCGATGTCTGTTTTAATAGTATTTTATTATTCTTTGTTTCCACATTAAAATCTAAAGAAAAATCATCCTTTACAAAGGAAACATTGTCTATACTTTTCCCATTTATAGTTACATCTATAGTCCTATCCTTTAAATCCCGTAAAAATCTTCCTAAATTGCTTTCTGTAAGATAAGCCTTTTTCCCCTTCAAGATTTTTGTAAAATAAGTTGAATAATTCTCCATATCATCTACAACTTTTTTATATTCATATATTTCAATAAGCAGCTTTATTATGTCTTCATCCTCTTCTTTAAACTTATGAATATGAGGGTTAAAGGTAAACCCTTTTCCAAAATACATTTCATTTCTAGTAAGAATGCTCTCTATAAACTCTTTAATATTTTTTACTACATAGAGTTTATCCTCTCCTATTTTCATTTATATGGATGTGCCACTTTCATGTTCACTGTCTATCTGAAGTTTATAACTAGTATTTAAATATATTTTAGGCAAAATATTGCTTTTATCTAATAGATTATTCTTAATATTATTTATAAATTCTCTATTTCTTTTTTCTTCAACATCCTTTAAAATCACTTCTTTTTCATCTATGAATTTAATAAGGGTAGCTACTGCATGCTTGCACATATACCCCCAATAAGGACAATCACAGTCACTTTGTATAAATGTGGCTTTATCTCTAAACCTTATAAATACCCTATATTCCTTGTTAGACTCAGAAGATTTTACTACTGAATTGATTTCTGCAATTTTTCCATTGAGTCTATCTATTACATCCACATCTATACTTTTAACCTGTTTATTTTCATAGCACTTAAGTCCCCTTTTATATACTGTATCCCCTGAAAATTCTTCTATTAACTTTCTATTTATATCAAACAAAGGAAGTCCTCCTTAAATTAGCATATTCATATTACTCATATCGTAATTATCTCCAAAAACACAAATATAAAACAAATCCTATGTGTTTATTTTTCAAAGGTGGAAAATAAAATACATGCCCCTCCTATAACATGATAAATGGTTAAAGGCTCCCCTAAAAATAAAGTGCCTAATATAATTGCTGAAATAGGATCTATATAACTTAACACTGAAATCCTTTGAGCACTTACATTTTGAATACTGGAGAAGTAAAGCAGATAAGCCAGCCCCGTATGAAAAACTCCTAGTATTAAAATATTTATAATCATATTTATACCTGTTATATGTAAATTTCCTCTAAAAAGCACCATAGGTAATAATATTAATGTACTAATGATTATTTGAGCAATTGTTCTATAAAAGCTTGAAAATCCTTTAATACTTTTATTTAACAACAACACCGAAGTATATGCCGCTGCTGCAGCTAAACCATAGCTAATCCCTTTTGCATGCATATAGTTGCCACCATTAGCCTCAGGTTGATTCATCATTATTAAGGCTAGTCCCCCCATAGCCACTAATACGGATATTAATTTTTTTAAAGTTAGTTTTTCTTTTAAAACAATTGGAGATAAAAGAAGTATAAATACAGGTGCTGTATAATAACTCAAAATAGCATTGGTTATAGTAGTATATTTATAAGCTTGGAAAAGCAGCAGCCAATTTAATACTAAGGCTATTCCTGAAATCCCTAATAGAATTATGTCTTTCTTGGAGTGTTCCTCCTGTTCCTCCTTTGGAACCTTGCTTTTCATAAAAAAGTTTACAATCAATAGAAATACAGTTCCTATAGCTCCTCTTAAAAATGCAATTTCAATAGACGGCATGTCTATGTTTTTTACAAACAATCCTACACTTCCCCAAATTACCATTGCTATAACAATCTTTAAAACCGAATTCATCCCTCTGCCCCCTTATTTCAATGAATAGTAAACAGTAATTAATGAACTTTTACTCTGTTAACTAAGAAACCTGTTCATTGTAAAAATTATATATATTTTATCACACTTTTAGTGAACTCACCACCACTTTAGAAGTTGTGGCTTCTTGGGTAATACCTTCTAATGAAGATAAGTTTACCAAGCTAACAAGGCAGAACCAGCCTCTTTTATATTTAGTGCTGCATTATAATCTCTATCTATAATGCAGCCACACTTTTCACATTTATATATTCTATCTGATAGCTGTAATTTTTCTTTCATAGTTCCACAATTACTGCACATTTTGGAAGATGGAAACCATTTATCTATTTTGATAAACTGCTTTCCCATATCTTCTAACTTATACTTTAGAAAGTTTCTGAATGTTCCAAAACCATTATCGGATAATGATTTACCTAGCTTTAAGCATTGTCCTACTGCCCTCAAGTTTATATCTTCTACTATTATTGCATCATATGCTTTTGCTAGATTATATGCTTTTTTTGAGTATGTTTTACCATCAAATTCACTATTGTATTTTTTTATGGCATCCCTAAAATTAAGCTGTACATTTGCAAAAGCTAATGAATCTATTTCTTTCATATACTCATAATCTTTTTTTATTATTGCTGGTGTTGGCAAGTCTATAGCCTTGTAATCAATTTTTCCATTAATAAAATTTTTCTCGTCAAGCTGTTTATACAGCATATCAACATATAAGTTATACATTTTTCTACTACAACCAAAAGCTTTCTCTAGGTATACCATTTGTTCTTTATTAGGTTTTAGCCTAAATCTATACCCCTTATTTTTCTTAATCACAGATTTCCACCTCATTTAGTACTTTTCCCATATATTTAATAATCAATACTAAATGATTAATCGAACTTAAAATAATAAGAGGGCTATCCATCTCCCACCTAAGAGGATAGAAGAATTCCGCCCATTATGTTAAAATAATAAATAAAAAACAATAAAGAACAAATAAGGCATATTTCATTTAAAAATTCTCCTCATTTATTCTTTATTATTTATGCCTTATTCTCTATTCTCTTTGCTGAATAATCTAAAATCTAATAGAGTTTTGTTATTTTCCTAAATCATACACATCCAAATCCTCACTTTTTATGCCTTTAGCCTTAACTTTTACCATGGCGTTGAATGTATCTAGTGCAGTTATTACTCCTATATTTCTTTCTATAGCTGCCCTTCTTATATGGAATCCATCTCTGTTAGAATCATTACCCTTAGTTGGAGTATTAACAACTAAATCTACTTCTCCATTTTTTACAACATCTATAATGTTTGGATGTTCTTCTTTTAACTTTCTTACTTCCTTAACTTCAATTCCCACATTCTTTAATAGCTTTGCTGTATTTGTAGTTGCCATGAATTTATATCCTAGCTTGCTTAACTCTACAGCCATTGGCAGGAATTCTTCCTTATCATGATCATTTATAGTAGCAAGTATGGTTCCTTTTTCTTTTTTCATGTACATATTTGCCCCTATAAAGCCTTTATATAATGCTTCTTCTAAAGTTTTTCCTACACCTAAAACTTCCCCAGTAGATCTCATTTCTGGTCCTAAGCACACTTCTACATTTGGAAGCTTTTGAGTTGAGAACACTGGTACCTTTACAGAAATTAATTCTGGTTCTTTATACACATCCACACCATAACCTAAGTTTCTTAACTTTTCTCCAAGCATTACTCTAGTAGCTATGTCTACTATAGGAACTTTACTTACTTTACTTATATAAGGTACAGTTCTTGAAGCTCTTGGGTTAACTTCAATTACATAAAGTTTACTTTTAAACTCTATAAACTGTATGTTAATCATACCTTTAATTCCTATACCTAAGGCAAGCTTTTTAGTATATTCCAATACTTTATCTTTAATATCAGAAGTTAAATTTTGACTAGGATACATTGTAATACTGTCTCCTGAGTGTACTCCTGCTCTTTCTAAGTGTTCCATGATTCCAGGTATAAGTATATCTTCTCCATCTGATATAGCATCTACTTCTATTTCTCTTCCCATAAGATACTTATCTATAAGTATTGGATTTTTCTTATCTTTTTCGAAAGCTTTAGTTAGATAGTATACTAATTCTTTTTCATCATGAGTTATTTCCATTCCCTGTCCACCAAGTACGAAGGAAGGTCTTACAAGCACTGGAAAACCTAATTTTTCAGCTTCTTTTAATCCTTCTTCAACAGTCCAAACTCCTTTTCCCTTAGGTCTTGCTATATCTAAAGTTTCTAATAGCTCATCAAATTTTTCTCTATCCTCTGCTGTATCTATCTGATCCGAAGTAGTTCCAAGGGTCAAAATATTCTTTTGCTTTAAGAATTTAGCAAGCTTTATTGCAGTCTGTCCTCCGAACTGGAGTATTACTCCATAAGGATTTTCTTTTTCTATTATATTTAATACATCTTCTTCTGTTAATGGCTCAAAGTATAATTTGTCTGATATATCAAAGTCTGTGCTTACAGTCTCTGGATTATTGTTTATTATTATTGTTTCTATACCTAACTTTTTAAGAGCCTTTACACAGTGAACTGAAGCATAATCAAACTCTATGCCCTGACCTATTCTTATTGGGCCTGAGCCTATAACTATAATCTTCTTTTTATCTGAAACCTCTACTTCATCGTAACTTTCATAAGTTGAGTAGTAATATGGTGATAATGCCTCAAATTCTCCTCCGCAAGTATCAACCATTTTATAAACAGGCTTTATATTCCATATACTTCTTAATCTATAAATATCCTCAGGGCTTACATTTAGCATATCCCCTATACCCTTATCTGAGAAGCCCTTTCTCTTTAGGCTGTATAACCATTCCTTATCTAAATCATCTACAGAACTTCCCCTTAATTTCTGCTCTTCTTCTACTATTTTCTTAATCTTCTTTATAAAGAATTTATCTATGCCTGTTATTTGTGCTACTCTTTCTTCTCTATACTCTCTTCTAAGCATTTCTCCTAGTGCAAATATTCTTTCATCATCTGGAGACATAACTCTCTCTTTTAAGTCATTCATGCTTAAGTTTTTGAATTTTTTATGCTCTAAAGAGTATTTTCCAGTTTCTAAGGATCTTATTCCCTTTAAGAAAGCCGCTTCAAAGTTGCTTCCTATAGCCATAATTTCCCCTGTAGCCATCATTTTAGTTCCCAAAACTCTATCTGCTCCCTGGAACTTATCAAAAGGCCACTTTGGAATTTTAACTACCACATAGTCTAATGATGGTTCAAAGCATGCATAAGTTTTTTGAGTTACTGCGTTTTTAATCTCATCTAATCCATAACCTAAAGCTATCTTTGCTGCTACCTTTGCTATAGGGTACCCTGTAGCTTTTGAAGCTAAGGCTGAGGAACGGCTAACTCTTGGATTTATTTCTATTACTGCATATTCAAAGGAGTTTGGGTTTAGTGCAAACTGTACATTACATCCTCCTTCTATACCTACTGCATTTATTATATTTATTGAAGCAGTTCTAAGCATTTGATATTCTTTATCTGAAAGAGTTTGGCTTGGTGCTACTACAATACTATCTCCAGTATGAATTCCTACTGGATCTATATTTTCCATGTTACATACAGTAATGCAGTTTCCAAAGCTATCTCTCATTACTTCATACTCTATTTCCTTCCAACCCTTAACACTTTTTTCAAGAAGTACCTGACCTATAGTGCTTAACTGAAGGCCTAATGAAAGTATTGTTTCTAATTCTTCTTCATCATTTGCTATTCCGCCGCCAGTTCCTCCTAAAGTATAAGCTGGTCTTACTATAACTGGATATCCAATTTTATCTGCAAAGGCTTTACCTGCTTCCATGTCAGTTATTATTTCACTTTCTATAACAGGTTCTCCTATTCTATTCATCATAGATCTGAAAAGCTCTCTATCTTCTCCCTCTTTTATGGATTCTATAGAGGTTCCTATTACATTAATACCGTACTTTTGTAGTATTTTTTTATCATAAAGCTCTACTGCAAGATTTAATCCTGTTTGTCCGCCCATACCTGCAAGTAGACTGTCTGGTTTTTCTTTTGCTATAACTTTTTCTACAAATTCTACTGTTAAAGGCTCTAAATAAACCTTATCCGCTACTTCTCTATCTGTCATTATAGTAGCTGGGTTACTGTTTATTAAAACAACCTCTACTCCTTCTTCCTTCAAAGCCTCACAAGCCTGTGTTCCCGAATAGTCAAACTCCGCTGCTTGACCTATAACTATTGGACCTGATCCTATAACTAAAACTTTCTTTATATCTTTATTTAATGGCATAATTCTACCTCCTATTATTTATTTTCCGCATAGCTAAGGAATTTATCAAAAATATAATCATTATCCTTAGGGCCTGGGCATGCTTCTGGGTGAAACTGAACTGAAAATATTGGCAAGGTTTCATGCTTCATTCCCTCTACTGTTCCATCATTAAGACTTATATGGGTTACTTCCATATTTTCAGGCAATGTTTCTACAAAGTATCCATGATTCTGTGAAGTTATATACACTCTATTTTTCTTTAAATCCTTAACAGGATGATTGCTTCCCCTATGTCCAAACTTCAACTTTGCAGTTTTTCCACCTAGAGCTAAAGCTAAAAGCTGATGTCCTAAGCAAATTCCCACTATAGGCTTTTTGCCAACTAACTTTTTAATATTTTCTATAGCTTCTGGCAAATCTTCAGGGTCTCCAGGACCATTAGATAAGAATATAAGGTCTGGATTTACATCTAAAACTTTCTCTGCTGTAGTATCCGCAGGGAAAACTGTTACCTTACAATTTCTTTTTACAAAGGATCTTATTATGTTGCCTTTTATACCAAAATCCATAATGGCAACATGCTTCCCCTTTCCCTCTATTACATAAGTTTTTTGTGTTGTAACATTTTTAACTGCTTCACTATTAGAGAATTCATTTAGCTTTCCTTTAGCTTCTTCATAAGAAATATCCTCTAGGGTAATTATTCCTTTCATGGTCCCGCTGTTTCTTAAAATCTTTGTTAAAGCTCTAGTGTCTATACCTTCTAAGCCAACTATTTTATTTCCCTTTAAATAATCTGATATTTCTAATTCTGATCTAAAGTTACTTGAGAAATCGCACTTTTCCCTAACTATAAATCCCTTGACCTTTGGTGAGCTTGACTCCATATCCTCAAGATTTATTCCGTAATTTCCTATAAGAGGATATGTCATTGTAACGATTTGTCCATAATAGGATGGATCTGTAAGAATTTCTTCATAACCTGTCATTCCTGTATTAAAAACCACTTCTCCAACGCTTTCTTTAAGGTATCCAAAAGCCTTTCCTTCAAATACTATGCCATTTTCTAATATTAGCTTTGCTTTCATATAATAGACCCTCCTTTAAATTCTGATAGCTAAAATACACTTTGTAAAGGTTTTGTCTATTAATGTGAGTTAAAAAAATAAAAGAATAACAAGTAGAATTAAATATTAAAATTTAATCTCCCTATTATCCTTCTTATTAAAAAATATTTCTTTTAAATTCATTTTAAAATTAATTATAATTTCTTCTGTACAACAAAAAATCTTTTTCATATCATTATACCTCTTTCTGGCCTCTCAGGACCAAATTAAAAGTGTATTATTAACTTCAGCTTTCTTAAAATTTATTTTAGTTTATATATTGATATATGTCAAGACTCAGTTTCAAAAAAATTGTTGCCACTTTTTTAAGCTGCCCTATAAAAACATGCTTTTCATTATTGAATATTGACATTTACACCACTCATCTTCAGGATCTAACTCATAAGCTTTTTTTGCGTACTCTAAAGCAGTATGGTAGTTATCCATGTCCTTATAAACCAATGCTTTTTCAAGATAAGCCTTACTGTTAGTTTTATCTACTTCAATTGCCTTAGAATATGCCTCTAGTGATTCTGTATTTCTATCTAAAGCATTTAATAAGCTGCCTTTAAGGCAAAGTGCGTCATAATAGTCAGGCTTTAGCTTAAGACAGTCATCACAACAATTTAAAGCTTCTTCATTTTCACCTAGCATATCATAAAAATCTGCTTTTTTAAAATATAGTTCCGCATTTTTATTGTCCTCTTTTAGCAATTCATTACAATAAAAAATTGCTTTTTCAAATTCTGCAGTTGCATCATATATTTCTATTAAATCTAAATAAGCCCTTTTACTTTTAGGAACAAAAGTAAGGTATTTTTTTATGCATTGGCAAGCTTCTTCCATTTCATACATACCAATATGAGCCTCTGCTTTTACAATATAGGTTTCAGCATAATTTTCATCTAGATTAATTGCTTCCTCAAAAACTTTAAAAGCTTCCTTAATTTCATTTTTTTCAAAAAGCTTCTTCCCTTTTTCAACAAGAGCAATAATTTTATTATCTTTATCCGTATTAAAACAACTTTCCATAACTTCTCTCCCTTTCCTGTAATATTTATTACATGTTACAATTATTGCCATGAAATGAATTTAATATACTTCGAGAACCCTACGGTAAATAATAAATAATAGATAATAGATATTGTTAAAATTTCTTTCGAAATTTTTATTATATATAAAAAGAATTTTTGCCATAGGCAAAAATTCTTTCCTTATTTATTATTTATTCTTTTTTATTTATTCTTTAAAAAAGTGCTGCACACTTTTTTACTGAAGGTTTACAAAAAAGTCTTCTGCATTAACCTTTTCCTTTAACAAACCTTTTTCCTGTAGCCATTTAATATTATCTTCCCAAACCTTCTTATCTTGATATAAGAATGGTTCTTCCTTTGATTCCATTCTTGGAAGAAGCATATTTATGCTTTCTTTTTCTACAGCTTCTGTAAGTTGGAAACTATCCTTTTGCTGATTATCTAATAATATTTTTAGTGCCGCATCTGGATTTTGTTTAGTAAATTCAAATCCTTTTTTTACAGCTCTCATAAATTTCTTTAAAGTTTCACTTTTTTCTTTTATAGTATTATCACTGGCAACAAATACTTCTTCATAGTATCTTGGCACACCATAATCCGCTGGACTAAAATAATTAACTTCATATCCTTCATGCTTAAGTACTGGAACTTCATGGTTTATAAGTCCGCCTGTGGTTGCATCTACCTTCTTTGTTATCATAGATGAAAGTAATTCAAAGCCTACATCTATTACATTTACTGAATCTGGATCCCCGCCATCTGCTTTCACCATAGTTTTAAGATATTCTACATTTAAAGGATTTCCTGAAAATCCAACGGTTTTTCCTGATAGATCTTTTGGTGAGTTAATATTTTTTTCCTTTAAAGAAATTATAACATTTAAAGGAGTATGTACTATAGCCCCTATAGATTTTATTGGAACTTTTTCATTTGTTCTTGCCATAACTACATCTGGTTGATAGTAAATTCCTAGAGTTGCTTTACCTGATGCAGATAAAGTTAATGGGTCAGTTGGATTAGAAGGGAATTTAATGTTTACCTTTAATCCTTCATCCTTAAAATATCCTTTTTCCATAGCCACATATATAAAACTATGTATTGCGTTTGGATACCAATCTAATACTAAATCCACATCTTCTAATTTACCGCTGTTAGCTGACTCTTTATTTTGTTCTTTTCCCGTGCAGCCTATGAGAGTTAACAATACAAATACCAGTACTAAGGATAAATACTTAAACTTTTTCACACTTCATTCCTCCATTTGATTATCTTATTTTCTAAAACATTTATTATAATAACAAATATTATTGCTGCAAAGGATAAAATCACTATGGGAGCAAATACTCCAGCTCCATCTAATTGGGTCATCATTCTCTTGCTGAAATATCCAAGACCAGATTGAGAACCAAGCCATTCACTAATAGCTGCACCTATAACACTTAGAGGCACAGATATTTTTAGAGCTGAAAAAAAGTATGGCAGAGCAGATGGAAGTTTTAATTTTAAAAATATTTGTTTTTTACTGGCTCCATAGGTAATTAAAAGCTCCTCCATTTCCCTTTTTGTGGAGCGGAAACCATCATATACATTTACTGTTATTGGAAAAAAAGTCATGAGTATGGTTACCAAGATTCTGCTCCATATGCTATATCCAAACCAAAGTACAAATATTGGAGCTAAAGCTGTAATTGGAACTGTTTGAGTAACAACAACTATAGGGTATAGTGCCTTTTCTATATTTTCACTTAATGACATGGCTACAGCTAAAGCCACCCCTAAAACTATTGATATTAAAAGCCCTAAAAATGTAACCAATAAAGTAGCTGGTAGATGCACTTTAAAAAGAGATTCCCTTAAAATCCAAATCTTTTCTATTATCTTACTTGGTGAAGGCAGTATATACATAGCATTTATATATCTTGCAAGACCTTCCCAAAATGCAAAAAACATAATAATTACTATTATTGATGATGAATATTTCTTCATAGTTCAACCCTCTGCTTCAATTCATTTACTAGTTCTTCCTTTATATCCATCATTTCTGGTATATTTAGAACATGCCTATCTCTTGGATAACCAGCAGGAACAATTATCTCTTTTAATTTGGTTATAGGTTTTTCGGAAATAACAAATACTCTGCTCGATAAAAATAAAGCTTCTTCTACATCATGGGTAATAAATAATATGGTTTTTTTCAAATTTGACCACTGCTCTAAAAGCCATTCCTGCATTGATATTTTTGTTATGGCATCTAAGGCACTAAAAGGTTCATCTAAAAGCATAATATCAGAGCCAGTAAGTAAAGTCCTTATAAATGAAACTCTTTGCTTCATTCCTCCAGATAAATCCTTTGGATATTTATCCTTATACTTACCAAGTCCAAAGGCTTCTAATAATTTTTCGGCTTCACTTTTAGCTTCCTTTGAGTTTTTCCCCTGTATTTCCAGTGGTAAACAAGCATTTTCTGAAATAGTCCTCCAAGGCATAAGCAAATCCCTTTGAGGCATATATCCTATATACCCTTTTAAATTATTTATGTTTTCATCATTGATAAAAATATTGCCACTATCAGCTTTCTCAAGACCTGTAATCAATCTAAAAATAGTGCTTTTACCACAGCCACTAGGACCTATAATGCTTATAAACTCCCTATTATCTACTTGAAAGTTTAAATTTTCTATAAGATATTTTTCATTATTTTCATATCTAAAATTTACATCATAAAATTTTAACATAAATAAATTACATCCCCTTATTATAGGCCATATCCCAAAACATGTATTCATATTTACTAGTATTAACAAATATTTCTTCTAACTTTTTAAGTTCCTTTTCTGACATGTCACATGCAAGCTTATCTGTTAAGTCTATAACCCATTGGGTTAGCTCTTTATATTCCTTTGATATATACCCTCTTATCCATTCACCATAAAATTCATTCTCAGTAGAACCAGGAATTTTACTTAAATGCGTTCCAATTTCTAAATAACTCCACATGCAAGAAAGTAATGAAACTGTAAGGTCTGCTAAACTTCCTGTATAGGATACAGCAAGCATATAGTGAGTATAAGAAATGTTATCAAGACTTGCTTTAGCATTTTTTATTTCTTCCTGAGTAACCCCAAGCCTTTTCATATAAGAACGATGAATACTCATTTCACCATTTAGTATACCGTTTACCATAGATGAAAAACCCCGCATAACTTCTTCTGTATCAGCTTTAACAACTCCTAATGCATAAACCTTAGCATAATCTAATAAGTAAAGATAATCTTGAATCATATAATATTTAAACTTATCCACCTCTAAAGTTCCATCACCTATTTCCTTTACAAAAGGATGATTATAATAGGACTGCCAAATTTCCTTTACTCTTTCATATAATTTTTCTGAAAACTTCATTTTAAAACCCCCGCTATTTTTTATTTGAAAAAATTGTCCTTAACTGTCCACTATCAATTGTTAATTATTAGCTTAATAAAATTATTTCATAATTTTATTAAAAAAGGTACAAACCAACAAGAGGTTTGTACCTATATTTTTAAAATACATAAAGCCTCTTCCTACGCTGGTATTATCCAGATCAGGTTATAGGGTCTAGGAATTTTCCTCCTACTCTCAGCTAGCAATACTAGCCCCCCTGGGATTATCATACTAATTACATTATTAAATTTTAACATAATGTAATATTACTACAATATAATCTTATGGTCAATAGGCATAGCCTACTTCCTGCTTATTAAATTTCTTTAAAATATCAGCACCTCTGCAAATTGTTCAAAACTTGTTAATATTTTCATCACTTATTTGCCATATTCATGCGCATACTAAAAATGCTAAGGCAAATTAAAAAGCCAAAAAATAAGGAGGTAACTAAAATGTTTAAACAGAACATCAAAAAAATTATAGTACTAAGTCTTTCGCTGGTGATGGGCTTAAATTCTACGGTGTTTGCATTATCCACCCCAGACTATAAAGAAGTCATGCAGCCTGCTAAGAAAATTCAAGAATGTAAACACAAAGTATTCCATGGAGATAGAGAGTTTAACAAATTAGCTAAACAATTAGGGCTAACAGAACAGGAATTTACAGAGGCAGAAAGTTCAGGTAAATCCTTATTTGATTTAGCTAAAACAAAGGAATATACACCAGAACAGGTTCGTAACATGCTTATTGAAAACAAAACAGAAGCTATAAATAAAGCTGTAGCTGACGGAAAACTTACTAGGGATGATGGCGATAAATTAATTAAAGATACAAGAGAAAAAGTAAGAAAATGGGATGGAACCATTAAACCTCATAATCCCAAATATAGGAATGGTAATTTTGAGGATCTTTCATCCATAAAAGAATTAAAATTAACAAAGGAAGACATCGAAGCTGGAAGAAAATCTGGGAAAACCCTATTTGAAATAGCAAAGGAAAAGAATGGCATGACTCCTGAACAAGTTAAATCCATACTCATAAGGGCAAAAACAGATGATATAAATAAAAAGGTTGAGGAAGGTAAACTGACTAGAGAAAAAGCTGATACAATCATATCAAAAATGAAGTTAACCATAGAAAGATGGGATGGCATCTTTGACTCAAAGGAACCAATGTCATAAACATAATCCTAAGCTTTAGAGGGAGTAAAAACTCCCTCTAAAGCCAAAACTATGTTTATTTTTGGGCTCCTACAACATGGTGTTCAGAAATTGGTTTAACGTTAAAATTGGATCTATATTCTACTTCGGTCCAGAATATATTGTCAGCTACTTCAGCTTCCGGGTTTAATTCTACGCCATCTAAAATTATTTCCTTGAATTTGTGGTATCCCGCTCTATCAATCAAGTGCCCTCCATGAAGATATTCCGGTTTATAGTCCAAAGCCCAGGCCGAGAATTTGTGCCAATTTCCCAGTATACCTAATACTACTTCCTCAGTGGCCCATGCCACAAAGGTTTTCCCCATTCTAGGAGTTTGTTTTCCTGTTCTTCCTCCTATTACTATTCTATAAAATTTCTTAGGTTGTCGTGTCCATGCGCTTGCAGGGCAAGCAATTACACATTCCCCACAGCCTACACAACAGCAAGTATCTTTTTCCACCTTGTTATTTTCTCCAAGTTTTAATACCCTTGTAGCATGATGTGAACAAGCTTTCACACAGGCGCCGCAGCCTATACATCTTTCAGCATTATATTCCATTTTCGCCTGTCCTATTATTCCAAAATCCTGAAAATGAGCCTTTGCACAGTCATTAGGGCAACCCGAAATAGCTACTTTTATATGATAGTGTGAAGGAAATATTATTTTTTCTATTTTTTTAGCCAATTCATAAGTATTAACATTGGCTTTTATGCAATGTGAATTTCCTATACAAGCCATAATATTTCTTGCACCAATAGTTGGATATCCCTTGTCATTGCTCTCCATATCACAATGACATTCATTAATATGGATTTCTTTTAGATAATTTTCTATATAAGCATTAACTTCTGGAATATTTTCATACTTAATCCCTGGCATATCAAATGTCTGTCTCACACCCATATGAAAAGTGCCATTGCCCCATGTCTGGGCTATATGTTGAATTGTAGACAAATATTTTGCATCAATGGATGCACCTGGGACACGCATTTGAAGCATAAACTCGCCATCAACCTTTGATTGACGAAAACAATTAGTTCTAGTTGCCTTTATATCTATATCCTGATTCATTGTTTGTCCTCCTTAATCTATTAAATCCTTTGCTTTTACATAATTAAATACCGGTCCTTCCAAACAAACATAGGTTTCATCTATTCTACAGTGTCCGCATTTACCCACAGCGCAAGACATTTTTCTTTCAAAGGAAACCCATATCTTCTCTTGAGATACTCCATTTCTCATACATTCTTCAGCGGCAAATTTCATCATATTTGGAGGCCCTACTATAACCGTTTCATAATTGTCCCCAAAGCTTTTAAAAGGTATGTCCTTTATATATTCAGTCACAAATCCCTTATTAAAGCCCTCTTTTTCCTCATTATCCAAACAGTATATGGTATTAAATTTTTTTGACCATTTGTCAAGATCTTTTTTGAATATAACACTTTTTTCATTTTTAAAGCCTATTATTACATTAACGCTTTTCACATATCCTTCTTCATCATAGAACTTGTTTACCATACTTCTTATTGGAGCTACTCCAGTACCACCGGCTATTATGACCATGTTTTTATCCTTAAATTTATCAACAGGCCAGCCTTTACCGTATGCTCCCCTCAAGAACAAGGTATCACCCCTCTTTAACTCAAATATCTTATTGGTAACCTTGCCCACAGAACGAATAGTAAACTCAACCCATCCCTCTCCATATGAACTTACAGATATTGGTGCCTCTCCTATTTTAGGAATTGATAATTGTATAAATTGTCCGTGCTCCGGCGCTATATCCGTCTCAACTTTAAAGGTATATTCCATTTCAGTTTCGCGAACCACATCCAATACTTTGCATGGTTTAGGCATTACAACATTATTCACTATATTCACCTCTAATTTTTTAATTTTATTTTTCATTTATAATTTCTGTTACAGCATTATTTAATTTATTGATTGTAGCTGTCATTGAGATAAACTGTGGACATCTTGAAGTACATCTTCCACATCCAACACACATATTTTCTCCAAATCTTTCTTTAAAATCATATACTTTGTGAAGAACCTTATACCTCATTCTATCACCTACTGTTGACCTAAATATATGTCCTCCTGCCACTTGATCAAATCCATCAATATTACATGAACTCATTATCCTTCTTCTCTCACCTACATTGGCATTTTCATTATACATAACATCCATTGTGGTAAAGCATGTACAAGTTGGACAGGCCACTGTACAGCTGCCACATCCCTCACATCTTTTATCATATTCTTTCCACATTGGATGTTCTTTTACCTTTTTCAAAACCTCTTTATTAGGTATTTTAGGAACATTTACTTCAGCTTGATTTTTCTCGATAAATTGCACTTGGAAATCAGCTTCAGGTCTTTTTATAAAATAAGAATCAAATTCTTTATCCTTAACTTCAAACAAAAGTCCATCATCCTCAAATCTAACAGCCATACTGTAGTTATCAGTTTTATTTGAGTTCATAGCGGTACAAAAACATGTATCCCATCCTTCTACACATTCCATCATAATAAATTTAACTTTGTCCCTAATTCTTTTATAAAAAAAATCTTCAAATCCATTTTCCAAATAAATTTTATCCTGTCTTTCTATTGCATTTATATCGCACGGTCTTAAAAATATTAATATTCCCCTGTTGTCTTTTAGTTTACTTTCTTTGAATTCATCCTCAGTAAAATAAAATATAGTTTGATTTATAGGAGTCAGAACTTCTTTTGCAGAGTAGTGGGATTTTTCCTTATACACAATATCCTCCACCATATCCACCTCATCATATCGGATAATGTCAGTATCCGAATAACGTCCCTGCTTCTTAAATCTTTTTGGGGCAAATATTCTATAGTCCTTTTTCAGATTCTGGAAAAGCTCATTAACTTGTTCATTACTTAACTTATATCCCATTCTTTTTCCTCCACATTATCTATTTAATCATTAAAATAATTTTAAATATTTCTTCTATTCACAGTATAGATCCTATATAATTATAAGTAAAATAAATATATTATATGATAATCATTAAAATATTTAATGATTATACAGATTTAAAGAAAGAAGATGTTAAAATGCTTGAAGAGTTAAAAACATTTGTGGCAGTAGTAGAATATAACAGTTTTACTAAGGCTGCAGAAAATTTAAATCTATCTCAACCTACTGTAAGCGTACACATCAAAAATTTAGAAAGCTACTTTAATACAATTTTGATAGAAAGGTCTATAAAGCAAAAAAATATGGTCATTACAGAAAGCGGCGATTTTCTATACAAAAGGGCAAAAGAAATATTAATGTTAATGGAAAGCTCAATAGAAGAGATAAACAATACGTCACACTCCCTAAAAGGTCATTTGAAAATAGGTGCAAGCTATACCATAGGTGAATATTATCTACCAAAACTACTAAAGGAATACTCTAAAGAATACCCCGATGTAAAAATTGAAGTAGTAATAAAAAATACTTCTGATATATGTAAAGGCGTAGAAGACTTTAAGCTGGATATAGGCTTGATAGAAGGTCTTTCCACAAGATTTGATTTTGTAAAGGAATACTTTTCAAAGGACAGAATGGTTTTGATGGTTCCATATGAGCATCCTTTAGCATCAGAGGGTTTTTCTATAGAAAAGCTGCAAAATCAAAGGTGGATTTGCAGAGAGGAAGGTTCAGGCACAAGGGAGTATTTAAACATGTTTTTAACTGCAAATGAAATAATCCCCAAGAACATAATGGTAATGGGAAGCAATTATTCCATAAAAGAAGCAGTGAGAAATGATCTTGGCATTACTCTTATCTCAAATTATGTGGCGGAAGAGGCAGAAAAAAATAAAGAAGTATCCATTATAGAATTAGATCAAAGCTATAGACGACATTTTTCATATATACTAAATAGTTCAATTTCTATATCCAAGGCTACAAAAGCATTTATAGAAAAAATTAAAAATAATTAATTAAGTCCCCTTAATATTTCACCAGGGGACTTGCCTTAACTACCTAAAAGTCTGATTTAATTAATCCCAATCCTACTTTATCATCTATTTTAAAGCTATGCTCTCTATTTTTTATGCTATCTGAAATACTTTTACTACTGCTTATCTTATTAGCAATAAAATTATAACCATCCAAAATGTGAAAATTAACATTCCCCAACGCCCTTGTTAAATAAAGCTTATTACTCATGGTAGTAATCAACAATGGCTGCTCCTTAGAAAGCTTATAAATGAAATTCCCGTCAAATATAATACCTAATGAAAACATTAATATAAAAATCATCATCCTCAATCTAAATGACAATTCTTTACGATTTACCCTTTTCATTATCATATTTAATGGAATAAAAAGAATTATATCAATAAAATATACAAAATCTTTAGGCTTTATTAAAGCCCCTAAGCTGGATGATACATCTTTAAGTAATAGACCATCTCTTATTACTCCTATAGATATAATATCTTTAAAATAGCTATAGTAAACCGTATCTGCAAATAAAATTATACTAATGATTATGTTTAATATATAAAGAATTCTTGTTCTTCCTTTATTTTTAAATAAATAAGCAATAGCCGCCAAGGGTAGAATAGAAGCTACAACTGGTGCCTGTACAAGTTTAGGGTCAAAAAAACCTGGAGAAATTAGTTTCCCATAATACAGTACCTTTGCAGCAACTATAATTAAAAATGAAAGTACCTCCCAATGCTGTGTCCACTGCAGATCCATATTATAAAACAAATTATTTAATGCATTATCTGATTTAGGTTGTTCTATATTCCTAATATCCATGCCTGCCGTTGCCAATAACCTATAAAAATCTATAAGTATTGTTTAATTCCCTATTCAATGTATCCGATTTTGCAATAAAGCTACTTTCGTTTGATATGATACTCCGAGGGCTTAAATTCCCATACAACGCATGGTACATATACAAGTTTACTTTTATGTGTAATATCTTGTATTCTCCTATTTTGCTTGGTTTTCGCTAACTACTTACGCAAGTAGTTTTGTATTTACACTAACACCCTCAAGGTTCTACCCTATGACTATACCACTTTCGCAGTATATGGGATTCACAATAGCTAATTAGTATTATCCCACAAAATAAGATAAAATATACCTTGCTAATTTATATTAGGTTTTACCACATTTTTATAGATTTATTGCAACAGTTCTTCACCTCCAATATATCAATGTAGTTTCTCATATATGACTTATTTACTACATTAATAATATTAATCGCAAAACATGGCAGTTCTATCACAGTATTATTAACAAATTGTAAACAAAAGTTTTGTAGCAGCATTAAGCCTTTCTATGATAATTGGTCTTGGCTCAACGGCCTTTGTATAATCAGGGACAGTTAATAACTTTTTACTAAAATGCTTGTCTAAAAGCTTAAAAGTTGTTAACTGTCCCTCCTAGGTTTCACTTTTACAGGTAAGATAATCTTTTTATGTGCAAATATTTTCTTAAACCAAGATATAAAATAAGTAAGAATTAAATTAATAAACCATCTTCTATAAATATTGTTTTCGAACAATATTTTGCAACGCGTGAATCATGGGTTATTATAACAATAGTAGTACCTGTTGAATTTATTGAAACAAGTAGATCCATAATCTCTTTTCCAGTTTTTTTATCCAAAGATCCAGTTGGTTCATCAGCTAATATGATGTTTGGGTTAGTTATCAAAGCTCTTGCAATGGCAACTCTTTGCTGTTGTCCACCAGAAAGTTCTGTAGGTTTTTTATTAATATGTTCCTTTAACCCAACCTTATCCAACATTTCAATTGCAAGTTTTTTCATAGAACCACTAAAATTTTTTTTATATACTAAAGGTAAAGTTACGTTATCTATAAGATTATACTCATTAAGCAAATTGAAGTTTTGAAATATAAATCCAATATTTTCATTTCGAATGTTAGCAAGATTTCTATTGCTTAAGTTACTTATGTTATTATTATTAAAGATATATTCACCTTTAGTTGGAGTATCAATGCAGCCTATGATATTTAGAAGAGTAGATTTTCCAGAACCAGAAGGACCCATTATAGCAATCATTTCACCTGAATTAATATCCATGTTAATGCCATTTAATGCATGAGTTTTAATGGAGCCTTTATTATAAATTTTTTCAATATTTCTTAAAGATATTAAAGCCATTTTATCTATCCCCCTTAAGTAAGTCTACTATATTTAATTTAGCAATTTTTTTAATTGGAATAATGGAACTCAAAATTGTGGTTGCTAAAACTAACATAAAAACTTGAAGTAAATTTTTAAAATCAAAACTTAACAAATAGGATAATTCGATATTATTACTTAAATATTTGTTTATATAAGTTTCTAAAACTTTAAATGGTAAAATTACAATTATCGAGGAAATTATATTTGTAATTAATATTTCGCTAAAAATTAGATTAGCTATTCCATATAGTGTAGAACCTTGAGATATCCTTATACCAAATTCTTTTTTTCTGCTATTAATTGAATATAGAGTAGTGCCTATAATACCAGTTATAGAAAATAAAAATAATATTATAGAAAAAACTAAAATTCCTATAAAACTTTGATTAAGTAATTCAATTATAGGTTTATTTTTATCTTGTAATTTTATAAATTTTAAGTTACTACCATTTTTTTTGCTAACGTTATTGCATATTTGTTTTATTGTATCAATATTTTTATTTTCATTAGTTATTATCTGAAAATCCATATTAAGAATAGAGGAAATAAACTCATCATTATATAAAACTATTTTATCGTTATTAACTTCATATTTTAAGTTATATTTTTTTTGGTTGGAAATTGAACGATTTATGTAAGATTTATTTTTAGTTTTGTCAGTTAAGTAGTATTTCCAAACAGACAAAGGGGCATAAATAGCATTATCATTTATAAATATATCAAAAATAGTAGCATTAGCTGGTAAAGTTATAAGTGAAGAAGGTTTTGCAATACCAATTACTTTAAATACTTTTTTATACTCTCCAGTAATTTCTGAATCATTATATTTATAGGTTTCTTCAAGAGTATCCCCAATTTTAAGAACTTTCCCAAGGTTATGTCCAATTATGATGGGTATTTCCTCAAATGGTCCCAGCTGGGTTAATTCTTCATGATTAAACATTCTTCCTTTATCCATTTTAATATTCAATTTTAAAAAAAAGCCTTCTGATGCTTGATAATACGGATAGTAAGTATTATTTACCCTAAGAGAACCACCTTTGCTTAAAACTCTTATTTCAGAAATGTATCCATTATTTTTTAACTTAATAAGATCATTAAGTTCATCTTTTATTTTAGAAAAATTATCGGAATTATAACTAGATCTATCTATAACTAATGTTCTATTTACATCAATGATACTATTATATAAATTGCCTCTAGTATAATAATATTTATTGAATTGTATAAGAATTAAAAAGCTAAAAGTACAAATTGATAATTGAAGTATTGTAAGTATTGTAGCTAATCTTCTTTTAAATAAAGATTTTAGTATTAGGATAATTTTTGAAAACGTCATAATTAATTCCTCTCTGTAAATAATAAAATTTACTCTTCTTTTAGGATAACAGCAGGTTCAATTTTAGTTGACTTTGTATAGGCTGGCAAAGAACTAATAACAGAGATAAATATTGACACAATGCTTGAAAGGAATAAGTTTTTAAGTGATATAGATAAATAAAAATCTAGAATTAATAATTTATTAATTATAAAATAAATAATAGATTGTACAATTATTGAAAGTATTAAAGCTGTAAAGGATAAAGCAAGTATTTCATTAAATATTAACTTTTTAATATCACTATTAGTTGCCCCTACTGTTTTTCTTATTGCTATTTCTTTTTTCCTTTCATCAATCCAAAAGGCTGTAAAATTAATAGTATTAATAATAGCTATTATTAATATTAGAAAACTTATAAAAGTTAGAATATAATTAGACAAATTATATGATTCAGACTTTAAATCTATTAAAGAAGAATCTTCACTCATCATTTTAATTATGTTTTTATAGTAGGATTGTTCTTTTATTAATTTATTTGCAGCTAAAATTTTTATATTTATTATTTGCTCAGTACCGTACATATGAAAAAATGTTTTCATTGGAATAAAAATTGAATTAATGTCATTAATGGTTTTATTTATGCCTATTACTCTAAATTCTTCATTTTTAATTTTTATATATTGAGTTTTATTTCTTTTATAAATTTGTTTCTTTAGTAAACTACCTACTATTGCAATTTTTTCATTAGAATTTGATTGATTTTTTGAAAAAAAAGATCCATTTACTATATCAGGTTTATAAGTTTGTAAATCTGAAAATCTAACACCAACTAAGGTATAGTCTTTATTTTTAGTGGTAGAAACCGGTATGCTTAAGTTAACATATGATTTATCTGATAAATTTAAAATATGATTTTCTATTGTATTAAGTTGTTTAGTACTACCAATGGTAAATAAAGAATAATCTGATTCTTGTAAAGATAAGATCTTGTCCTTATTTTTCAATGATTCTGTATAGCTTATATTAAAGGATAAAATACTTATGCTAATAAAAATACCAAAGATAAGGAATATGGTAGGATATTTTCTAACCTTAAAGTTGTACAATAAATAGTTCATTTTTACCTCCACAATGTGATTAGAATTTTAATTTGTGTAATTGTAAATTTATAAATATATAGTAATAATAAATTTAAGAGAAAATGCCCGAAAATATCCGTTGTTTATCCGAAGGTTTTCGGGCATTTAGAGTTTATTCTGTTATTACATTACATCAAAAAAACATATTTGGTCACTTTCTGGGAGGCCTTTTAAACAGCCAAACTTCTTAAGCAGATCTATAGAAGCATTTCCAATCTTAGCCCGTTTCCTTAAATCTTCTATAGAACTTAGTTGCTTTTCTTCATGTGCTGCATTGTATATGCCTTCTGCTGCCACGTTTCCCATACCAGCTATACTGTTTAAAGGCGGTCTTAGACCATCCTCTTCTACTAAGAATTTGGTAGCATTAGATTTATATAAATCAATAGGCAGAAATTTAATGCCCCTCTCGTACATTTCTAAAACTATTTCTAAGTCATCGAACATATCCTTATCCTTAGGAGATGCTTGATTACCCATGCTCTCAATTTCCTTCATCTTTTCTCTAACCTTTTCTTTTCCGAATATCATAAATTCGCTATCAAAGGCCTTTGCTCTAATGGTAAAGTATGCTGCGTAATATGCCTTAGGTATGTGAACCTTAAACCAAGCTATTCTAAAGGCCATCATTACATAAGCTGCAGCATGGGCCTTAGGAAACATGTATTTTATTTTTTTACAGGAATCTATATACCATTCCGGTACATCATGTTCCCTCATTAAAGCTTCATATTCCGCCCACTTCTCAGGATCCTTTAGTGCATTACCTTTACGTACCAACTCCATTATCTTAAAGGCAGTATTTGGCGGCAAACCTTTTTTAATAAGATAAATCATAATATCGTCTCTAGTACATACTGCCTCCCCTAATGTAACCACTCCCGAATCAATTAAATCCTTAGCATTTCCCACCCATACATCAGTACCGTGAGAAAGTCCAGAAATACATATTAAATCGAAGAATTTTTTTGGCATAGTATCTACCAGCATTCCTCTTACGAACTTAGTACCAAATTCAGGAATACCAAATGTCCCTACCTTGGAATTTATCTGCTCCGGAGTTACACCCAAAGCTTCAGTTGATGAGAATATAGACATAGTTTCCTTATCATCCATGGGTATGGTTTTAGGATCAACTCCGGTTATATCCTGCAGCATCCTTATTACTGTAGGATCATCGTGCCCTAGTATATCTAGTTTTAATAAATTCTGGTCAATAGAGTGATAATCAAAATGTGTTGTTATAATATCTGAATCTGGATCATCAGCAGGGTGTTGTACGGGACAAAATTCAAAAATTTCACGACCCTTTGGTACAACTATTATTCCTCCGGGATGCTGTCCTGTAGTTCTTTTTATACCTGTACAGCCTTTTGATATTCTGGTGATTTCAGCCTTGTTTATTGTACGATTTTTTTCTTCGTAGTACTTTTTTACATATCCGAAAGCTGTTTTCTCTGCTATAGTGCCTATGGTTCCAGCCTTAAAAGTTGTGCCCTTTCCAAAGATAACCTCTGTATATTTATGGGCCTTTGCCTGATATTCTCCCGAAAAGTTTAAATCTATATCCGGCTCCTTATCACCATTGAACCCTAAGAAAGTTTCAAAAGGTATATCTATTCCATCCTTGGCTAGATTTTCCCCACAAACAGGGCAAACCTTATCTGGCAGATCAAATCCATTTTTAATGCCGTAATCCGTAAAATCAGAATACTTACATTTAGGGCATCTGTAATGAGGCGGCAGTGCATTTACTTCCGTTATACCAGTCATATATGCTACAACAGAGGAACCAACAGAACCTCTGGAGCCTACCAGATAGCCATCCTCATTTGATTTCCACACCAATTTTTGAGCAATAATATACATTACAGAGAAACCATTTTTTATGATAGAATGTAACTCTTTATCAAGCCTATCCTGAACAATTTCTGGTAATGGATCTCCATATAGTTCATGTGCCCTCCCAAAAGCCATATCTTTAATGGTCTGCTCGCAGCCATCTATGTGCGGTGTGGCTTTTTCCGGGGAAATAGGGCTAATTGGCTCACACATATCCGCTATTTTATTTGTATTTGTAACTACTACTTCATATGCCTTTTCTTCTCCTAAATAGGAAAATTCCTGAAGCATCTCTTCCGTAGTTTTTAAATATAATGGTGCCTGATTATCTGCATCCTTAAAGCCCTGTCCTGCCTCCAATATACGCCTGTATATCTCATCCTCAGGATCCATAAAATGAACATCACCTGTTGCCACTACAGGTTTATTCAGCTTTGCTCCAAGGTTCACAATTTTTCTGTTAATTTCTTTTAGATATTCCCTATTTGGTACCTGACCTGTCCTTACTAAATACCCATTATTTCCTAAAGGCTGTATTTCCAAATAATCATATTCTTCTGCAATGGCTTCAATTTCCTCATCAGATTTTCCTAAAAGTATTGCCTGATACAACTCGCCTTCACTACAGGCACTACCAAGGATTAAGCCCTCTGAATATTTTTTAAACACACTCTTTAAAATACGAGGCTTTTTATAGAAATAGTCTAAATGGGAATAGGATATAAGCTTATATAAATTTTTCAACCCCACATAATCCTTTGCCAGTATTATTGCATGATAGGTTTTAAGCTTTTTATATTCCTCCTTCTTAGACTCCTCATCAGTGCCATATGTATCTATATCTTGAATAGTTTCTGCTCCTCTTTCCTTTAATTTTGCAATCATTATATTGAACACCTTGACAGTGGTGTCAACATCATCTAAGGCCCTGTGGGCAACTTCTACCTTTATGCCAAGGTTTTTAGCAATTCTCCCCAACTTATAAGTTTTATAATTAGGGAAAAGACTTTGCGCTAAGGACAATGTATCTACATATGTAAAATCGAAATCATAGCCTAAAACTCTAGCATTGTGCTTTAAGAAACCCACATCAAATGAAGCGTTATGAGCAACCAAAACACTACCCTTAATAAAGTCCAGCATTTTAGGGAATACCTGCTCAATGGCTTCTGCACCCCTTACCATATCATCGGTTATATTTGTAACCTCTACAACCCTTGGTGGAATAGGTTTTTCAGGGTTTACGAAGCAACTGAATTTATCTATTACTTTTCCACTTTTTAGTTTCATTATTCCTATTTCAGTAATTTTTTCTGTCACCGCCGAAAGACCTGTGGTTTCTAGATCCAGTACGCAATAAGTTGCATCAATACTCTGTCCCTTTGGATTTGTTACAGAAGGTTTTTTATCTGGTGCTAAATAGGCTTCTACTCCATATATAACCTTCATATCAGGATTATCCCTTCCTAAAAGTTTATGTGCCTCAGGAAATGACTGCACCACTCCATGATCCGTTATAGCAATAGATTTCATCCCCCAGCTCATGGCCCTTTTAATCAAATCAGTAGCACTGGTCATAGCATCCATCTGACTCATTTGTGTATGCATATGCAGTTCTACCCTCTTCACCTTTGCATTATCCTGTCTCTTAACTCTCTTAATACCTTCCGTTTCTACTATAGTGTTTGCAATAATTTCAATTTCATCGGTAAACTTGCTATAGCCTGCATTTCCGGCAAGCCTAACACCTTTAGCCTTTTTAAGCCTGGATAATACATTCATTTCTTCACCAGGTTTGCAGAATACCTTACAGGTCATGGAACTTGAACCGTCATACAAGTCAAAGGAAACTAATATTTTCCCGCTTCTTAATTCCTTTTCTTCAATATTTGATATTTCGCCTTCTATACAAACCCTTCCCTCATCTGGTGTAATGTCAGTAATTTTTATTCTGGCTTCCTTAATTTTACTACTTCTGCCTAATATCAAGAATGGATCTCCTTTTTTTCCATAGGTTTCTCTACCTATTTCCTGCTTTTTCTCAAAAGTGTCCTTAGACAATTTAGGAGTATTATTGCTTATGGCATTATTGACTCCCTTTGTAATAAGCAGCATTTCATTTGCACGTTTCTCTTCTTGCATCCTTTTCAACTCTTCACTGCTTATTTTGTCAACAAAATTTATTTTATAGTCTGCGCCATACAGATTTTTTATGGTATTATGGATTTTTTCATCATAATCCCTGGATTTTAAAAAATCTGATACTGGAACTCTAAAATTGAAATTTATAGTATTATCATCCACTTCAAACTCACTATTATTTAGCACTGCTTTCAATGCAGGATATTTATCTGCAATTAAGAATATAATATTTTTTAGTTCATCTTCTATTGGCTTTTTATCTGTTCCGTCAGCATATTTTACAGCTATTTTAGAATCTCTTAATGCAAATCTTTTTATAATAAACTTATTAAAGTGTCCAAGTTCTCTTATTTCAATATATTTATCTGATCTTATTTTCATTTCCACAGTCTTAGTTTTTCTACTTAAAACCACGGATTCCACAATGGCAGTATTTATGTTTCCACCTGTTTCGTAATCACTAAAAATTTCATTTATTCTTTTCATCTGTACTTTAACCTTCTCTCAAAAATTTTTAGTATGTTACTATTATATAAGATAGACTTATGCTTTGCCATAGTAAAAAAATTATGGGATTAATTAATTAAAATAGTTAAACTGATATTTTGTATTATTATAAATAGCAATAACAATATTATTCTAAATTCGCATGAATGAATATATTCTATTATATCTTCCCCATAACTATTTGGATTTATCTTTTTTTTAATATTAAAATAGCTTTTAGAATTGCTCCTGTGGGGTTTTTTCTTTTGACATAAAAAGTGGTTGTCATAAAAATTCATCAAGCACAAATGCAATGTATACTTTACATTATGCAATGTATGATGTATACTAGGGCTACGAAAGGTGGCATTCTATGAAAAACAAGAGAATGAAAATCGCCAGAATGGAAGTTGATATGAAACAGGAGGACTTGGCAAAAGCCGTAGGCGTTACCAGACAAACTATCGGGCTGATAGAATCAGGTGAATATAACCCTACACTAAACCTTTGTATAGCGATTTGTAAGGCGCTTGGCAAAACATTAAATGATTTATTTTGGGAGGAATTGAAATGAAAAAGCAAAATTTGCAAGACGAAAGAGTTGTAGCGCAACGCCGTAAAATAAATAGTGAAGCATACAGCATTTTAATGGTTGCGCTTTTCTGTTCAATGCTCGTACAGCAGTTTCTGCTAAACGCCCCGTTTAAGCAGTATGCCGTTGAGTTTATATGCTTCTTCGGAATGTCTATTTACATGATAATACGGTACATGACCTTGGGACTTAACATATACAGCGAAGAAAAACGAGCTAAAGCCATACCTTTTGTGAACAGTATAGTAGCCGGAATTGTAGTAACAGCGATTAACGGTGTTTTGAACTATACACAGTATGCAGAACAATATAAGGAAGATGGTAGAGGTTATTTTATCGCCGTGTTGGCAGTTACTTTTATCAGCGCAACCCTTTCGGTTTTTTTTGTACTGTCCTGCCTTAATTATCTGAACAAGAAAAAACAGGCAAAAATTCAAAAACAGTTAGACGAAAAAGAACAGGACCAATAGCTGTGTTTTTCTTCCATTAATAAGCATATTATGTTCAAATTCAAAAGTGCTAATACATGTTAGCACTTTTGAATTTTTTCAATATCTTCTTTTGATAACCCTGTTGCTTGCATTATAGCTAATAAATCCATTTCCATTTTCAATAAATTTCTAGCTACTTCTATCTTTCCTTTCTCAATACCCTCTTCCATTCCTTTTTCTATACCCTTTTGAATTCCCCTTTCCTCTACTTTGGGATCATAAAAGCTTTTTACCATATTTCTTACCTCCTCATCTATATTCTCATACCTTCCATACATATCTAAAAAATAAGAATTTATATTTTCTATTACTGTTGTCATTTCATCATAATCTCTTATATTTATTTTATCATTTTCATAGGCTTTATCTATACATTCTTATAGCCATACTATTATCATAAACAGTTTGAAATTCTATTTCATATTCCAATACCCTTTCCTCATCCTCAACTCTTATATACATATCTGAATAAAAACTTATAAATTTAACTTTTTCTTTATCTAAGGAAGTTATCTCCCTATTTCCATAAGTAATTTTAGCACTATAGCTTATATTATCCTTTACCGTATATTTCATTTATAGTATTAACATTCCACCGAAAGTTATGCAAACAAACGTTCGCCATTTTATTTGTTCTTTCTCATAACATTTGCAACATTGCCCTCCGCATAATGAAAACTTTGCTATAATTATTATATATATAAACTATACTTAGTTTAAAATAGTAATTTATTATTAAACAACCAAAAAGAAAAGATATGAATTTTTGGAGGTGTTATTATTAAGAAGATTATTAAATTTATTAGAACCACTTTAGTTATTTTATCATGCTTATTACTTATTTTTGGCATATATGCATGGGTAGTAGGATTAAGAATAAGCGATTCTGAATGGTTACCAATAATGGCTTCAAGTAGTTTAAATTTATTTCTATTATTTGTTTACTGTGCATTAGGAATAGGATACATTAAACCTGCAAATATACAAGAAAATAAGGTTGTTAGAGTCTTATCCAAGGTGGGGTTTGGTGGGAATATAGTTTTATTTATATGCTGTATATTAATTGTTATTGGATTTGGTATTATACCTTAATTAAGATTAGAGGATACAGTTTTATGACACATCATTCTATTAAAACGTACTAAAAATATTATTGAAAGAAGTGAAAATAATAAATGATTAAAGAAATTGAAATGCGTAGAAGCATAAGAAAGTATATTGACAAGCCAGTTGAAAATGAAAAAATAACTGAGCTACTTGAAAGTGGAAGACTTGCGCCATCAGGTAATAACACACAGCCTTGGCGCTATATAGTAGTAAATTCTGAAAAAATGAGACAGAAAGTAATGGAGGCTTCTCATAATCAAAAATGGATGCTTACAGCTCCTGTTTTTATTGTATGTGTTGCAGATGTACGTTGTAGAATAAAAGAAGATATATATGTTTATTTGGATGATAATAGTCCCCATGATGAGGTGAAACGAATAATTAGAGATACCTCAATTTCAGCAGGATACATGTTGCTACAAGCTAATAATTTAGGATTAGGAGCCTGCTGGGTTGCTGAGTTTACACAAGAAGAGATTAGACCAGTTTTAAATATACCTTCTGACAAATATGTAGTTGGAGTTATAACTATTGGCTATCCCGATGAAACGCCTAAAGCTCGTTCAAGAAAGAAACTCGAAGATATAATCCATTATGAATGCTGGTAATATTGAGCATATAAATTAAACATGTAATTCGAATTATTTTCAAATAATAATTTTATATTTGAATTGAAGGAGCCTTATACTATATGTGGGATCACACCTTGATGTATGGCTTGATTATATTACTATTAGAATAAATCCAATAGATAAAGTTAAAATCGAGAAATTTGAACATATTAAAAGTTATGAGTTGCCATCATATTATCAAAATATTATTAAAAAGAAATTATCATAGTTAAATAATTTACTTATGATACCGTATTATTCAACGTGAATATGCTGTATTTTGAAATTCAGTAGAAAGATTTTCTTTATTTTATGGTCACATCATATAAATCCACTAATAAGAGAAACTATTTATAGAACACTCTTTGGAGGTGGTATTCTTGAAAAAAATTATATTTGTAATAAGCCTTTTAGCAGTAATAACATCTTTTACAATTCCATGCTCTGCCTATGAATTAATTATGAAACAACCATCTAAAATTGAGCAGCCCTAGTTAACAGAGAACTCAAAGGAAGTTATTTATAGAGATATGGTTATTTCATTACTTGTTCCATATATGCAGAAAGAACTAAATAACTATTACAAAGAATATTTAACCGAATTGCCCATAATCTTTCCCTATAGTGTTGATATAGTAAATGTTGAGAGGCAAGGAGGAAATGGATATCTAATTAGATTAGAGGTTATAGCACACCCTTTTGTTGGACCAATTAATACTGTTGGTGATGATAGAATTATAATTGAAACTGGAGCTTTTGGCTCAGTTAAGATTGTAAAATTTGAACATATTAAAAGTTATCAATTACCTTGGAACTTGCAACACATAATAAAGAAACCATATTAAGTACATTAAAATTTAAAAGTGCTAATACATGTTAGCACTTTTAAATTTTGCCTATCCCCCGCTCTTTTATGTCATTAACAATACGAAAAACTTTTTGTTGAATAGTTTTCTTAAAAAAAACTGCTGGAAATGAGAAAACACTACTTGCTAGATTGGAATTTGTTAAACTCTAAATTATTCTTATTTATCATATAAAAATTAAGTTACTCTTCATCTATTTTTACTCTCAACATTCGGATAGCACCCCGTTAAATAGACAATATTAACTCAAACTCATTTTAGCTTATATTTGCTAAATAATACTCATGAGGGGGTACATATCCTATTGAGGAATGTATTCTCTCATTATTATATCTATAC
>NZ_PVXO01000010.1 GCF_002995785.1 Clostridium liquoris
TATCTTAAATTATATAAGCTATTCGTACAATATAAAACTTGAAAAAACTCTGGGGTGAAGCTGATTTCTATAGAAAAATTAATGTAGAAACTTCAGTACCTTGGGAGTTTTCGAGAATACTATTAATTATGGAAGAGGTGATTGAGTTTGACAGATAAGTTATATTACGAAAATCAGTTTCTTGAAGAATGGCAAAGTGAAGTAAAGGATATAATACAGGAAAAAGATAAATTTTTAATAGTATTAGCTAGCACGGCATTTTTCCCAGGGGGAGGAGGACAGCCGGCAGATAAGGGTTATATAGATGATATAGAAGTAATAGATGTTTTTGAAAAGGATAATATAATATATCATGTTACTAATAAAAAACCGAAAAATAATGTGGTTAAATGCAAGCTTGATTTTTGTAAAAGATTTTATTATATGCAGCAACATGCTGGAGAACATTTATTATCAGCAGTATTATATAAACTTTATAATACATCTAATGATGGATTTCACATGGGTGATGATTACGTAACTATTGATAATTCTATTACTAATATGACAGAAGAAATGGTAAAAGAAGTTGAAGAAATGGCTAATGAATACATATATAAGGATTTACCTATAACATCGTATTTCGTACAGCATAATGATCTAGAAAATTTAGAATTAAGAAAAGAATGTAAGGTTAAAGAAAACATTAGAATTGTAGAAATAGAAGGAGTAGATCGTATAGCATGTTGTGGAACTCATGTGCTTAGTACTGGCCAAATAGGGTTAATAAAAATTATAAAAACAGAAAAATATAAGGGAATGACAAGAATTTATTTTAAATGTGGAAAAAAGGCCTTAGAGGATTATGGAAATAAGCACAAGATAATTACAAACTTAAGTAAGCATTATGCTTTAGTAGAAGATGAAATTGTGGATAGAGTCAAAAATGATTCAAATGAAATTAAAAGACTGCTAAAAGAAATTAAGGAATTAAAAGGGGCAATAGCATCACATACAGTGGATGATATAATAAGAAATGATAATTCTCATATTATAATTATAGATTTCTCAAATAAGGATTTTGAGGAAATACAAATTATTAATAATGAAATATTAAAAAGGGGAGAATATATTACAATATTAGTTTCAGAAAAGGATAATAGGATATTATTTTCAAACAATTCAACTCCTACTTTACATTGCGGAAAGATATTTAAAGAAAATTTATGGAGATTCAATGGAAAGGGCGGCGGAAACGAAAAGTCAGCACAAGCTGCCTTTAAAGATAAAGAAGATATGTTTAAATTTAAAAATTATTTAATAGGGTTATTGAAAGAATATAAGTAGTATGATTGTATTAGTGCCAATTGGCACTAATACAGCATATTCGTGATAATGAGAAAATAAATAATAGAGATATTTTAAGGAATAATCAGTATTAGTAAGGAAGAAGAGGATAATGATAAATAAGGATAGTAATAATGATAATAATAGATAATTTAGTGGTTGAATAAAAAAATAAAAAATATTAATATTAAGTAAGGTCAAAGAAAGACAAAGTCAGGAAGGTGTAACTATGGCGAGATTGTCGGATATAATAGAGGAATTTATAAAGGGAATGTTAGAAGACAGTGAAGAAAGAGAACTTCAAATACAAAGAAATGAATTAGCTAATTATTTTAGTTGTGCCCCCTCTCAAATAAATTACGTTTTAACTACCCGTTTTACTACGGATAAGGGTTATTATGTAGAAAGCAGAAGAGGTGGAGGCGGATGCATAATAATTAAACATGTAGATTTTGACCAGAATAAATATTTAATCCAATTATTGAATGATAAAATTGGAGATAGCATAACTTTTCACACAACTATGCAAATAGTTAATAGTTTATTAGAGTCTGATGCTATAAACAAAATGGAAGCAAATCTTATTAAAGTAGCAGTAAACGATAGAACACTTATTGCAGCAGGCGAAAATAAGAATAAAGTTAGGGCAGATATACTAAAAAATATGTTATCTATGTTATTATTGTAGTTATTTAATATTGTGGTATAATAATTCTAAAATGTAATAATTATTTAATTAATCTCTTAGGAGGCAATAGTATGTTATGTGAAAGATGTAAAAAGAATGATGCAAGTGTTCATATAGCTAAAATTATAAATGGGGTTAAACAAGAAATAAATTTATGTGAAAAATGTGCAAAGGAAATGGGAACTTTTAGCGCACCTATAGATATGAGCTTTGCTTCACCCTTTACATTCCAAAATATATTAGGGGGAATTATGGATTATATTAGTGAACCTTTAGAAAAGGGTACTGATAATATACCTGTATGTAAAAATTGTGGTACTAATTATACGGAATTTAAGGAAAAAGGGCTCCTAGGGTGTAGTGAGTGCTATAACAATTTAGGGCCTATTTTAATGCCTATAATTAAAAGAGTACAGGGAAATATTCAGCACGCTGGTAAGATCCCCCAAAGGGCTGGAAAGAATATTTTAGAGAAAAAGAAAATTGAAGAGTTAAAAAATGAACTTCAAAAAGCTATAGATCTAGAAGAATATGAAAAAGCAGCGGAAATAAGAGATAAAATAAGAGAATTAAAAAATGAAATTTAGAAGGAGGTATGGATATGAAAAGCTGGGTAAAAACATCTGGAGATAACAAAGACATAGTATTAAGTAGTAGAATAAGGCTTGCAAGAAATATAAAAGATGTATCCTTCCCCCATAAATTAGATGAAAAAGAAGGAAAGGATATTGTAAATAAAGTTGAAGAGGCCTTTTATACTTCACCTAGTATGAAAGAAGAATACAAAACCATTTACTTGTGGGAATCAGATCCTGTGGATAATAGAGCTTATTTAGAAAAATATTTAATAAGCAACAAGTTACTTTTGAATAATAAAAAGTCAGCTTTTATTATAAATAAAGATGAAACTATAAGTATAATGATAAATGAAGAGGATCATATAAGATTACAGTGTATAACTGCGGGACTGAATTTAGAAGAATGCTATGATTCTGCAGAAAAAATTGATAATTTACTTGAGGAAAAATTGGATTATGCTTATGAAGAAAAATTGGGATATTTGACAGCTTGTCCTACCAACATAGGAACAGGGTTAAGAGCATCAGTTATGATACATCTTCCTGCATTATCTATGAATAACGAAATGAATGGAGTATTAAATGCATTAACCCAGGTAGGTATGACTATAAGAGGGTTATATGGAGAGGGATCTAAAGCTATAGGAAATATATATCAAATATCTAATCAAATAACCTTAGGATTAAGTGAGAAAGAAATAATAGATAATTTAAATGTAGTAGTTAGCCAAATAATTAATGAAGAGAATTTAACTAGGGAAAAGCTGCTTAATAATTATAGATATGAATTAGAGGATAAGATACATAGAGCTTTTGGAGTCCTAAAATCAGCAATACTTTTAGATGCTACAGAGTGCTTAAATTTATTATCAGATGTAAGATTTGGTGTTGAATTGGGAATAATTAATGAAGTCGATAAAGAAATATTAAATTCATTAATGGTGAGCACTCAGCCAGCTATGTTGCAAAAATTGTATAATGAAAAGCTGTCGGATAAATTAAGAAATTTAAATAGGGCAAAACTAGTTAGGGAAAGCCTATCAAAAGCAAATTCAGTATAGATAAATAAATTTATGAAGGTGGTGATCCAAAATGATATTTGGTAGATTTACAGAAAGAGCTCAAAATGTATTAATGTATGCACAACAAGAAGCTCAAGACTTACAACATGGATATGTGGGAACTGAACATATATTATTAGGTATTCTTAAAGAAGATGGAACAGCTAAAAATTTATTAAATAATATGAGTATTACTTTTGAGGATGTAAAAAGTTTAATTGAGGAATACGAAGGAAAAGGTGAAATAGATTTATATAGAAATGAAATACCATTAACACCTAGAACTAAAAGACTTTTAGAATTAAGTTTACTTGAAGCAAGAAATTTAAACCACAATTATATTAATCCGGAGCATATTTTGCTTGCCCTGATTAAGGAATCTGAAGGAGTAGCTTATACAATTTTAAGTAATTTAGGTGCTGATTTTGATAAATTAAGAAAAGAATTATTAGAAAATTTATCAGGGGAACAACCTGCTAATGGTGCAAATGTGAATAAAAAATCTAATGGCGAAACCCCAACACTTAACCAATTTGGAAGAGATCTAACGGATATGGCTAGAGAAGGAAAGTTGGATCCTGTTGTTGGAAGGGAAAAGGAAACTCAAAGGGTATTGGAGATACTATGTAGAAGAACTAAAAATAATCCTTGTTTAATTGGTGATCCTGGAGTTGGCAAAACAGCAATTGCAGAAGGATTAGCTCAAAAGATAGTAGAGGCTAATATTCCAGAAATATTAAAAGATAAGAGAGTAGTTACATTGGATTTGTCCTCAATGGTTGCAGGAGCTAAATATAGAGGAGAATTTGAAGATAGGCTTAAAAAGGTTATGGAAGAGATAAGAAAAGCCGGGGATGTAATTTTATTTATAGATGAGATTCACACCATAATTGGTGCTGGTGCTGCTGAAGGAGCAATAGATGCTTCAAATATTTTAAAACCATCCTTAGCAAGAGGAGAAATACAATGTATAGGGGCTACTACTATAGATGAATATAGAAAATATATAGAAAAGGATGCAGCTTTGGAAAGAAGATTTCAGCCTATTTTAGTAGGAGAACCAACAAAAGAAGAGGCTGTACTTATACTTAATGGATTAAGAGATAAATATGAAGCACATCATAGAGTAAAAATAACCGATGATGCTATAGAAGCAGCAGTTAATTTGTCAGATAGATATATTACAGATAGATATTTACCAGATAAAGCTATAGATTTAATGGATGAAGCAGCTTCAAAGGTAAGAATTGAAAATATGGTGGCACCTTCAGGCGTAAAGCAGTTGGAAGAGGAATTAGAAAAGATAACAAAGGAAAAAGAAGATGCTATAAGGGTACAGGACTTTGAAAAAGCGGCACAGCTGAGGGATAATGAAAAAGAAATAAAAGATAAATTAGAAAATATAAAATCTGATTGGAAAACTCAAAAACAAGTATCTACTTTAACTGTAGGTGAACAGCAAATAGCTTCAGTAGTATCAAAATGGACTAATATTCCTGTTGAAAAACTAACAGAAAAGGAATCAGAACGACTGCTTAAATTGGAGGATATTTTGCACAATAGGGTAATAGGTCAAAATGAAGCAGTTAAGTCTGTATCCAGAGCAGTAAGAAGAGCTAGGGTAGGATTAAAAGATCCGAAGAGGCCAATAGGATCCTTTATATTCTTAGGGCCAACGGGAGTAGGAAAAACAGAATTATGTAAGGCACTAGCCGAAGCTATGTTTGGTGATGAAAATAGTATGATAAGAATAGATATGTCTGAATATATGGAGAAACATACTGTATCAAGACTTATTGGTTCTCCACCAGGATATGTGGGATATGATGAAGGAGGACAATTAACAGAAAAGGTAAGGAGAAATCCTTATTCAGTTGTGCTCTTTGATGAAATAGAAAAAGCTCACCCTGATGTATTTAATATATTATTACAAATATTAGAAGATGGTATACTTACTGATGGCAAAGGAAAAACTGTAAACTTTAAGAATACAATTATCATAATGACATCTAATGTAGGGGCATCTACTATTAGAAAGCAAAAATCTTTAGGATTTGCAACTTCTTCTAATGAAAGTGAAAATGAATATGAGAAAATGAAAGATAATATAATGGAAGAATTAAAACAATCCTTTAGACCAGAATTTTTAAATAGAATAGATGATATAATAGTATTCCATCAGTTGGAGAGAAAGGATTTAGAGAAAATAGTTAGCCTAATGTTAAATTCAGTAATAGAGAGGTTACAAGAACAAAATATCAATGTGAATTTTGATGAAAAAGCAAAAAAAATACTAGCTAAAGATGGATTTGATCGACTATATGGTGCAAGACCTTTAAGAAGGGCTATTACTAAAACAGTGGAGGATAAGCTTTCAGAAGAAATATTAAGAGGAAACATTAAAAAGGGTGACAGTTTATTGGTTACAGGCAAAGATGATCAATTAGTATTCAATAAAGCTTAATCGGATAAAAGGTAGACAATTTATTATTGCCTACCTTTTATCTAATTAAACTAAGATGCTGTAGGTAAACTTTGTATTAGCTGGTATAGACATCTATAGGTATATATAATACAATTTAACTAGTGACCTGTTTATAGAGGGGATAAATATTTATTTAAGGTAAATATTTTTAGAAGAAAGGGGAAAATACAATGAGGTTAGTAGTAAAAAAGAATTATGATGAAGTAAGCCAGATGGCAGCTATAGAAATAATGAATTTAATTAATAAAAAGCCAAACTGTGTACTAGGTTTGGCTACTGGAAGTACACCAATAGGCACTTACAAAGAACTTATAAAATATTATAAATTAAACAAAATAGATTTTTCGAAAGTTACTACATTTAATTTAGATGAATATAGGGGGATTAAAGGAGATAACCCTCAAAGTTATAGATACTTTATGGATAATAAGTTATTTAATAGTATAAATATAAATAAAAAAAATACTTTTATTCCTAATGGAATTGCAAAAGATATAGAGGAAGAATGTAAATATTATGATAATCTTATAGAAAGCAAGCATGGTATAGATCTGCAATTATTGGGCATTGGCAATAATGGACATATAGGTTTTAATGAACCCGGCGAATTTTTATATATTAATACTCATTTAACTAATTTAACGAAGAATACTATAGCAGCTAATTCAAGGTTTTTTAATTCTATGGAAGAAGTACCTACACAAGCTATTACTATGGGAATAGGAAGCATAATGAAAGCTAAAAAAATAATATTATTAGCAAGCGGTAAAAACAAAGCTAATATAGTTAAAGAGCTATTCACTGAAAAGCTGAGCACAAAAATACCAGCATCAATTCTTCACATCCATGCTGATTGTACTATAATATTAGATGAGGAAGCAGCATGTTTATTAAATTAGAAATAATATCTAAATTATAGTATTAATTATTTTAACTTTTTTCAAGGAGGTTTTAAATTTTTTGAAACTTCCTTGTTTATTCTTGACAAAACTTTGCAATAATATTGTATAATAATAATTTGTACAGAATAATAGGAGTTGATTTAATGGGAAAGGCTAAAAGTTGTTTTGTGTGTCAGGAATGTGGATATGAATCTTCAAAATGGTCTGGAAAATGTCCAAATTGTGATAGTTGGAATAGCATGGTGGAAGAATTTAAATCTCCTGAAGGTTTTTCTGGGAATAATTTATCTAAGATTAAAGTTAACAATATACCTCAAAGTATAATGAGTATAAAATCTATAACTTATGAGAGAATGAATACTGGTATTAATGAATTAAATAGAGTATTAGGTGGGGGAATAGTCAAAGGTTCTCTTACATTAATATCTGGTGATCCAGGTATAGGAAAATCTACATTACTTTTGCAAACTGCAAACAATATTTCAAAACAATATGGAAAAGTTTTATATATATCTGGGGAGGAATCAGAAGAACAAATAAAAATAAGAGGGGATAGACTTGAAACTTTATCTAAAGAACTTTTTATCCTTTCCGAAACTAATATTGAAATAATAGAGAAACATATAGTTGATACTGAGCCTATATTTGTGATAATTGATTCCATACAGACACTGTATAATCCAACAATTACATCGGCACCTGGCAGTGTATCTCAAGTTAGAGAAAGTTCAAATCAGTTAATGAGAATAGGGAAAAGCAAGGATATACCATTTTTTATAGTAGCTCATGTAACCAAACAAGGGGCATTAGCAGGACCTAAGGTATTAGAACATATGGTTGATACTGTTTTATCCTTTGAAGGTGAAAGAACAGAGGAATTTAGAATTCTAAGAACCATAAAGAATCGATTCGGGACTACTAGTGAAATAGGTGTTTTTGAAATGAGGGAAAATGGTTTACAGGAGATTTCCAATCCTTCGGCTGTATTTTTAGAGGATACAGAATTTAACAAAGAAGGTTCAATAGTAGTAGGAGTTATGGAAGGGACTAGACCTATTCTAGTAGAAGTTCAGGCCCTTGTAAGTGAAACAAAAGCTGTTATGCCAAGAAGAACTGCAGTGGGCGTAGACACTTCAAGATTAAATCTTATATTAGCGGTTTTAGAAAAGAAATTAAAAATACCATTTTATAATTGTGATGTATATGTAAATGTGGTAGGAGGACTTAATATAGAAGGCACTTTGGGAGATCTAGGGATTGCCTTGGCATTGTTATCCAGTGTAAAAAGTTGTGAGACAAAGTTAGAAAAATTATTAGTAGTAGGAGAGGTAGGATTAACTGGAGAGGTAAGGCCAGTAAATTTTTGTGATAGAATAGTAAATGAAGGCAGCAAAATGGGATTTAAAAATTTCATTATACCTTTGAGAAATAAAAATAAAATAAATTCAAAGCAGGTAAATGTTATAGGAGTATCTTCTTTAAAAGAAGTTATTAACAAAGTATTTTAGTATAGGGTGAGTAAAGGTGAGATTAGAAAAGGATAAAGAATTAATGAATATTTTAAAAATAATGGCTCCAGGGACTTCTTTAAGAGATGGATTAGAGAATATATTAAGAGCAAAAACTGGAGGATTAATAGTATTAGGGGATAGTGAACAAATAGTAAATTTAGTAGATGGAGGATTTGTTATAAATGCAGAATACAGTCCTTCATACATTTATGAATTGGCTAAAATGGATGGGGCTATAGTTATAAGTAGTGATTTAAAGAGAATCATTCGTGTTAATGCCCAGTTAATGCCTGATTCAAGTATACCTACATTCGAAACGGGAACAAGACATAGAACTGCAGATAGAATGGCAAAGCAGACTGGAACCATTGTAATTGCCATATCCCAAAGAAGAAATATTATAACCGTATATAAAGGTTCTATAAAATATGTATTAAGAGATAGCAGCATTATATTGGGAAGAGCAAATCAAGCATTGCAAACTCTAGAAAAATATGTAGCGGTATTGGACAGAGTTGTAAATAATTTAAATATATTAGAGTTTCAAGACCTAGTAACTTTGTTTGATGTAATGACAGCTATACAAAGAACAGAAATGGTAATGAGGATTGTAGGGGAAATAGAAAGATACATATGCGAGTTGGGGAATGAAGGAAGACTTATTTCAATGCAACTAAATGAACTAATAAAATCTGTAGAACAGGATGAGATACTATTAATTAGAGATTATTGTGAGACATATATGGATTATAATGAGGTATACAAACAAATACAATGTTTATCCTCAGAAGAATTATTAAATTTAGATTTAATATCAAAGAATTTAGGATATGTGGGAGTGCCATTAGTGGATACACTTATTTCTCCTAGAGGTTACAGAATGTTAAATAAGATACCAAGGATACCTAGTACTGTAATTGAAAATCTTGTAAAGAACTTTAAAGAATTGAAAGCTGTAATAGAAGCTAGTTATGAGCAATTGGATAAGGTAGAAGGAATAGGGGAGGCTAGAGCTAAGGCCATAAAAAATGGATTAAGAAGATTAAGTGAACAAATTATGATGGATAAGCATCAAACCTATAAATAGAATAAGTAAATAATATATTTACTTATTCTATTATAGATAATCCTATCTTAATGTATATCTTCCTAGGGTATTTATTTTGTCATATTCTTTAATAAATATATCATAAAGATTCAAATCTAAAGCATTACATAATGAAGTCAAATAAAATAAATTATTACCTATTTCATGTTCGATAACTTCCCTGCAGCTATCGCATAATTTACCTTCTATATGAGTTTTTAGGGCGTTAGACAACTGTTCTATGTCGTCATCTTCCTTTGGAAGTTCTTGCTTTTTTGCATCTACCCTAATGCAGCCACAGTTTGTCACGGATTTTGCTACGGCTCTATTTATTCTCCCTTCTGATTCCTGCAATTTTGTTATTATATCTAAAATACTTTTATGTCTTAATAATGATTCATCAACAGCATTTTGAAAATTATCAAAAATTAAATCTTTCATAGAGTTCAACTCCTTATAATGATATGTTACTTCTATAGACATTATAATTTTTTTCAGACAATTTTGTCAACTAAGCTATGTTTTTTAAATTCTATTTTAAATATATAATAAATGAAAAATTGTTATAATGATAGGGGGAAAGCGATTTAATATATGAAATCATTAAAAATTTTTAATGAATAAATGATTAAATCCGCCAAGGACTTATTGAAAATTAAAACTTATTAATATATATTAATTATTAACAGGATTTGAAAACCATAAAAATGTAAATAATTAAATTAGGAGGTGAATTAGAATGTTAAAGAAGTTACTAAGAGGACTATTTACTATCATAGGATTTGCTTTTGGATATATCATAGGTGAAAGGATCATAGCTTCGGAGGCTTTAACGCAATTTTCATATTTTCAAGGCAGTCCTATAAAGACCATATTATTTATACTTTTATCAACATTGTTGTTTGGATTTATATTATTTTTAATATCTCCTTGGATTATTATTGTTATTGAAAAGATTATGGATTATGTAGAGAGAAGCATTCAAAAATTACCAACCAATGAGGTTTTAATAGGAACATTTGGAGCAATAATTGGATTAGGTATTTCTGCTTTGTTCGTAAATCTTTTGGCAAATATCCCTATAGTGGGAGTTGCATTAGCAGTTATAATTGCAGTGGTTATGGCTGCTCTAGGGGCTAATATAGCTCTAAGGAAGAGAGAAGATATTTTAGCCTTATTTTCTAATATAAGAAAACCAAGCACTACTAATAAGGATAAAAAAGGGAGAGGCCATAGGGCAGATCCTAAGGTATTAGATACTTCTGTTATAATAGATGGAAGAATATTTGATATATGTCAAACAGGATTTGTAGAGGGAACTTTAATAATACCTAATTTTGTGTTAGCAGAGCTAAGGCATATAGCAGATTCTTCTGATGGCTTAAAAAGGAATAGAGGAAGAAGAGGCTTAGACATATTAAATAAAATTCAAAAGGAACTTAATATTGATGTACAAATCTATGAAAAAGATTTTCCAGATATAGCGGAGGTTGATAGCAAGCTCCTGAAATTGGCACAAGTATTAAATGGAAAAGTAATAACTAATGATTATAATTTGAACAAGGTTGCTGAATTTCAAGGAGTTCCAGTACTCAACATAAATGAGTTAGCAAATGCAGTTAAGCCAGTAGTACTTCCTGGAGAAGAAATGAGAATACAAATTATAAAGGATGGAAAAGAATCCAACCAAGGTATTGCTTACCTTGACGATGGTACTATGATTGTAGTGGAAGGTGGAAGAAGGCATATAGGAGAAGTGATGAATGTAATTGTTACCTCCGTTTTACAAACTGCAGCTGGAAGAATGATATTTGCAAAACAAAAGGATTCTGTAGAATAACATTATATTTAAAAAGGAGTAAGACATGAAAAAGAACTGTGCATTAATTGTAGCGGCGGGTAAGGGAACTAGAATGGGAGCAGGCATAAATAAACAGTTTTTAAGAATAAAAGATAAACCAATTTTGCTTTATACGTTACAAGCATTTAATAATCATCCTGAAATAGATAGCATTTTTCTAGTTGCAGCTGAAGAAGAGATTGAATATTGTAGAAAAGAAATAGTACAAAAATATAATATAAACAAAGTTCAATCCATTATAAAGGGTGGCAAAGAAAGACAAGAATCTGTATTTAATGGATTAAAAGAAATGAAAAATGCAGACATAGTTCTTATTCATGATGGAGCTAGACCTTTTATTAGTAATAGGATAATATCAGAAGGAATAAAATATGCTGGAATATATGGAGCGTGTTCATGCGGAGTTAAGCCAAAGGATACTATAAAGATTACAAATAAAGATGGGTTTTCTATAAGCAGTTTAGATAGAAATAGTTTAGTAAATGTTCAAACTCCTCAGTGTTTTAAATATGATCTAATATATAATTGCCATAAAGAAATAGCAGGCAAAGAAGTTAATATTACTGATGATACTTCTGTTGTAGAGTTTTTCGGGCATAAGGTATATATGTATGAAGGGGATTATAAAAATATAAAGATAACTACTCCAGAAGACATGGCATTTGGAGAAAGTATAATCAAAGAGTTTTAATAAATTTAAATCTACAGCCTTGACAGTTTTAAATTTATTAATATAGTATATAGGTAGTGTTATAATTTAATATTTAGCTATGAAGAAGAATAGTAGGAACAATTTAACAGAGAGAAAATTTTTGGCTGAGAGATTTTCAACTGTTTCGAACCAGCTTTGGAGCTGTAGGGAAAACCTACCGGATAAAGCCGTTATGAGAATTAAGCTAAAAATTAGGTGGTACCGCGATACATGTCGCCCTAAGTATGGGGCGGCTTTTTTGTTTTTTGTATTTCATTGTTAAATTAAGGATAATGTACAATAAGTCAAAGGAGGAATTATAATATGAAATTATCAAAAATGCTAATAAACACATTAAGAGAGACTCCAGCAGAAGCAGAAATAGCAAGCCATCAGTTAATGCTGAGAGCAGGAATGATGAGAAAGATGGCATCAGGCATTTATAACTATATGCCTTTAGGTTTAAGGGTTTTAAAGAAAATTGAGGATATAGTAAGAGATGAAATGGATAAAACAGGAGCACAAGAGTTTTTAGCCTCCGCTGTACTTCCATCAGAATTGTGGAAAGAGTCAGGCAGGTGGGAAGTATTTGGACCAGAAATGTTTAAATTAAAAGATAGAAACCAGAGAGAGTTTTGCTTAGGGCCAACTCATGAAGAAGTTTTTACTGATATAGCAAGAAATGAAATTAAATCCTATAAGCAATTACCATTGAACTTATATCAGATTCAAACTAAGTACAGGGATGAAAGAAGACCTAGATTTGGAATTATAAGATCTAGGGAATTTGTAATGAAGGATGCTTATAGCTTCGATAAAGACTATGAAGGATTAGATATATCATATAATAAAATGTATGAGGCATATCATAATATATTTAAAAGATGTGGATTAATATGCAAATGTGTAGAAGCAGATTCAGGTGCTATGGGAGGATCAGGTTCTGCTGAATTTATGGTTAAATCTAAAATAGGGGAAGATGAAATAGCATTTTGTACAGCTTGTGAATATGCAGCAAACATAGAAAAGGCGCCATCTACACCTGAACATTCAGAAAAGGAAGACTTGAAAGAAATAAATAAGATAGCCACTCCAGGGGTTAAAACTATTGATGAGTTAATAAACTTCTTTAAAACTACTTCTAAAAAATTTGCTAAAACTCTTATCTATAAAGCAGATGATAGAGTTGTAGCTGTAATGGTTAGGGGAGATAGAGAGGTTAATGAGGTAAAGGTAGTGAATGCTCTTGGGGGGGCAATAGAATTTGATATGGCAGATCCGGCTATAGTAAAATCAGCTACTTCAGCAGAGGTTGGATTTGCAGGACCAATAGGAATTAAAGTTGATGCTCTATTTGTTGATGAAGAAATTGCTAACATGTATAATTTTATTATAGGAGCTAATGAAACAGGATACCACTTTGAAAATGTGAATTATGGAAGAGATTTTGAAGGAAAATTAGGAGATTTCAGAAAGGCAGTAGAAGGCGATAAATGCCCTAAGTGTGGAAAGCCTATGACTATGGCAAGGGGAATAGAAGTTGGACATATATTTAAATTAGGAACTAAATATTCAGAAACTATGGGAGCTAATTTCTTAGATGAAAAAGGTGACAGCAAGCCGCTTATAATGGGATGCTATGGAATAGGAGTAAATAGAACCATGGCTACAGTCATAGAACAAAATCATGACGAAAATGGAATCATTTGGCCATTATCCATAGCTCCTTATCAGGTAATAGTCATTCCAGCAGTAACTAAAGATGAAGAGCAGGTAAGAATAGCAGATGAAATTTATAATAAATTACAGCAAATGGGTATAGAAGTATTGTTGGATGATAGAGATGAAAGAGCAGGAGTTAAATTTAAAGATGCTGATTTAATAGGTATACCAATGAGAATTACTGTAGGTAAAAAGGTTAAAGAGGGTAATGTTGAATTTAAATTAAGAAATGCTTCTAACATTGAACTTATAAACATTGATGAAATTTATGAAAGAGTTGTGGAAGAATTTAAAAAGAATAATTTATCACTTTAATAAATTTAATCAGGGGGATGAAGTTATGAATTTAAATTTAGAAAAAATTAAAAGGGCACAGGAAAACATAAAAAATGTGGCTAGAAGAACTCCTCTATTTTATTCTTCAACTTTTGCTAAAGAAACTGGATATAATATTTATTTAAAATGTGAAAATAAGCAGAAGACAGGAGCTTTCAAAATAAGGGGTGCGTACAATAAAATAGCTAGTCTTACAGAAGACGAGAAGAAAAGGGGAGTTATAGCTTCTTCTGCAGGGAATCATGCTCAAGGGGTAGCTTATGCGGCTACCGCTTTTGGTATCAAATCTACTGTTGTAATGCCTGATACTGCTCCACAGGCAAAGGTTAAAGCTACAAAAGGCTATGGAGCTCAGGTAATCCAATATGGGGAAGTATATGATGAATGTTACTGTAAAGCCATTGAAGTTCAAAGACAAACAGGTGCAACTTTCATTCATCCTTTTAATGATGAAGAGGTTATGGCTGGGCAAGGAACAATAGGCATTGAAATACTTGAGGATTTACCAGAGGTGGATGCCATTATTGTACCTATTGGAGGTGGAGGTTTAATATCAGGTGTTGCAGTGGCTGCTAAAACTATTAAGCCAAGCATAAAGATTATTGGGGTTCAGCCTTCTATAATCGCATCCTCTAAGGCTTCTTTTGAACAAGGTAAAATAGTTACTTTACCAGGTGTTAAGTCATTGGCTGATGGAATATCCGTTAAGGCACCGGGGGATTTAGCCTTTGAGTATATAAAAAATTATGTGGATGATATAGTGACTGTGTCTGAAGATGATATAGCTTATGGTATATTTTGTTTAATGGAACGATCCAAATTGGTGGCTGAAGGAGCAGGCGCTGCAGCTATTGCGGCACTTTTAAGTAATAAAGTAGAGATACAGGGTAAAAATGTAGTGGCATTAATTAGCGGGGGGAACATTGATATTGCGGCTGTTTCAAAGATAATAGATAGGGAGCTTATTATATTAGGAAGAAGAATAAGATTTGTAGTTGAATTGCAGGATAAAGTAGGACAATTAGGACAATTAGTAACCAACGTAGTATCTATGGGGGCTAATGTAGTTAAAGTAAGGCAGGATAACAATTGGAATGAAAAGGGACTTGACTATGCAAATGTATTATTTGAAATAGAAGTTCAAACAAGAGAACATGCACAAAAAGTAATAGATACTTTGAGGGAAAAAGGATATAATTTAGAAATAGTAGGGTAAGTATAAGAGGAGGGTTTAGATATGAAAATCTTTAATACTTTAACAAGAAAGAAAGAAGAATTCATCCCTATAAAACCAGGAGAAGTAAATATGTATGTATGCGGACCAACAGTATACAATTACTTTCACATAGGTAATGGCAGAACATTTATCGTTTTCGATACTGTAAGAAGATATATGGAATATAGGGGATATAAGGTTAACTTTGTACAAAACTTCACAGATATAGATGACAAAATGATAAAAAAAGCTAATGAAGAAGGAATTACTGTAAAAGAATTAGGGGATAAATTTATAGATGAATACTATAAAGATGCTGATGCTTTAAATATTGAAAGGGCTACTGCAAATCCACGTGCTACTGAGTTTATAGATGAAATAATACAGTTTGTAAAGGACTTAATTGATAAAGGATATGCATATGAGGTAAATGGAGATGTATATTTTGAAACTAAGAAGTTTGGGCAGTATGGAAAATTATCAGGACAAAATTTAGAAGATCTTCAGGCTGGAGTAAGAATAGATGTGGATGAAAGAAAAAAGGATCCTATAGATTTTGCTATATGGAAAAATCAAAAGCCAGGTGAACCAGCATGGGAAAGCCCATGGGGTATGGGAAGACCTGGGTGGCATATAGAGTGCTCTTGCATGGCTTATAAGCTTCTAGGAGAGACAATTGATATACATGCAGGAGGGTATGATTTAATATTTCCTCATCATGAAAATGAAATTGCCCAAAGTGAATGTAGAACAGGAAAACCTTTTGCAAAGTATTGGATGCATTCTGCTTTCTTAAATATAAATAACCAAAAAATGTCAAAATCATTAAATAATTTTTTTACTGCAAGAGATATATTGAAAAAATATGATTCAGATGTAATAAGATTGTTTATGCTATCTGGACATTACAGGACTCAGTTAAATTTTAGTGAGGAATTACTAGAGTCTACAAAAGCTGGGTTAGAAAGATTATATAATGCTATAGGAAATCTCGAAAATCTTTTAGATGAAGTAAAAGAAGAGAAGATAAAGGAAAATGAAAAAGACTATATAAAGAAAATAGATGAATATAGAGATAAATATATAGAAAAAATGGATGATGATTTTAATACTGCAGATGCTATAGCTGTTATATTCGATATGGTTAGAGATATAAACACTAATATTGATGCAGATTCATCAAAGGAACTAATCAAACATTCATTGGATTTAATAAGAGAGTTAGGAGGCCCTTTAGGAATATTGCAAAATTCCGTTAAAGAAAACCTAGATGAAGAAATAGAAAAGCTTATAGAACAAAGACAACAGGCAAGAAAAGAAAAGAATTGGGCCTTAGCAGATAAAATTAGAGATGAGCTGAAAGATAGAGGGATTGTACTTGAAGATACACCACAGGGAGTGAGATGGAAAAAGGTAAACTAGACACCCTTTATGGTAGGATTTAGATTGGAGAAATAGTAATGGAATTTGACTTATTAGAAGGAAGATTTACAATTGAAGAGGCAAGAGCTTTAAATCCATTAACTTTAGCTTTTATAGGCGATGCAGTATATGAAGTGTTTGTAAGAAATTATCTCATAGATAAAAATAGGGATATGCATGTAAATAAATTACACAAAAATGCTGTAAGTTTTGTTAAAGCTCATGCCCAAAGCGAATTTATAAAGAATATGCAAAGCTATTTAAGTGAAGATGAAATTTCAATATTTAAAAGAGGAAGAAATGCTAAATCTGGAAGTACCCCAAAGAACGCTAGCGTACAGGAATATAGAATGGCTACTGGATTTGAAGCACTCATTGGATTTTTATATTTAACGGATGAAAAGAAAAGACTAAATGAAGTTTTTCACATAATATTGAACATTTATAATAACCAAAAACATTAATTATTAATACTAGGAGGTAAGTGATGGGACTTAAAGTTAAATTATTAGAATATACACCTAATCCAGAAAAAGTTATAGCATCAGCTGCTAAATTATGTTATAGTGCTGTGGGTATAGATGAAATACAACAGGGCTTGAATGAAGAAAAAATTAATAAATTCCTAAATACGTTAATGTCTTATGGACATGAATCTCCTATAGAACATGTTTCCTTTACTTTTGCTGTAGAAGGAGTTTCCAGAAGCTTAACACATCAACTGGTAAGACATAGAATAGCTTCCTATTCTCAGCAAAGCCAAAGATATGTTAAGTTGGATCAATTTGAATATATAATACCCCCTGAAATAGAAAAAAATCAGGAAGCAAAAAATATCTATATAGAGGCTATGAAAAGTGATCAGAAGGCTTATAATTCAATAGCTAATATATTACAAGAAAAGTATTTAAATGATGGGATGAGTAAGAGTAGTGCAGAAAAAAAGGCCATTGAGGATGCTAGATACGTTTTCCCTAATGCCTGTGAAACAAAGATTGTATTTACAATGAATGCTAGAAGTTTAATGAATTTTTTTAGGCATAGATGCTGCAATAGGGCACAATGGGAAATTAGAGAATTAGCTAATGAAATGCTTAAAGAAGTTAAAAATGTGGCACCAATAATTTTCAAGTATAGTGGTCCTTCATGTGTAAATGGAGATTGTCCTGAAGGCAAAATGAGTTGTGGTAAAATTCAGGAAGTAAGGGCAAAGTATTTATAAAATAAGTAAAAAGAGGTAATATTCTATGAGAGAGGATTTAATTGAAGGCAGAAATGCAGTAATAGAGGCCCTTCGTTCCGATAGAACAATTGAACAAATATGGGTTGCTAGCGGTGATACAAAAGGTTCCATAAATGTAATATTAGCCTTAGCTAAAGAAAAAGGCATAGTTGTAAAAGAAATGGATAGAAGAAAAATAGACCAGGTATCCGAGACTGGTAATCATCAGGGAGTTATAGCTTATATATCTCCATATAAGTACTACAGCACAAGAGATATTTTAGATTATGCAAGAAATAAAGATGAGAAACCATTTATACTTATATTAGATGAAATAGAGGATCCACATAATTTTGGAGCTATAATAAGAACTGCGGAGGTATGTGGAGTTCATGGCATAATAATTCCTAAAAGAAGAAATGTAGGAGTTACACCAACTGTGTATAAGTCATCTGCAGGGGCAATTGAATATATGAGAATAGCTAAAGTCTCAAATATAAACAATACTATTGATGAGCTTAAAAAAGAAGGAATATGGGTATATGGTGCAGACATGAGTACAGAGAGCTTTTGCTATGCAACAGATCTTACTGGACCTATAGCATTGGTAATAGGTAGTGAGGGTAAGGGTATATCAAAACTTACAAGAGAAAAGTGCGATGTAATAGTAAAGATACCTATGGTTGGGAAAATAACATCTTTAAATGCATCTGTTGCTGGAGGAATACTTATGTATGAAATACTAAAGCAAAGAATTATACGAGAGAAAAAGTGAAGAATGTATTTGTAGATGGTTACAATGTTATAAACAGCTGGCCCGAATTAAAGATCATAAAGGACTATAGTTTAGATGGAGCAAGGCAAAAACTTATAGAGATGCTGCAAAATTATGCTTCCTATAATGGACTGAAAATATTTTTAGTTTTTGATGCTCATCTGTTACCTAAGAGCCTAGAAAAAAAAGAAAAGTTTGGAGAATATCTTGTAGTTGTATTTACAAAAGAAGGGGAAACAGCGGATAGTTTTATAGAAAAAAGAGTAAATAACATTGGAAGAAAAGCAGATGTGTGTGTAGTAACCTCAGATTTATTGGAACAGCAGGTTGTTTTTCAAAGAGGTGCTACACGTATGTCCTCTTTGGAATTTTATCATGAGGTAAAGGGCGTAGAAAAAAAGATAAATAATAAAATAGAAAAAGATAATTCCTGTAAGAGAAATACTATAGAAGATAGAATAGAAAATGATATACTGGAAAAGCTTCAAAAAATTCGCAAAAATCATTGAAATGCCTTGACTATAAAAATGATTGTACTGTATAATTTAATTTGTAGTATGGATTTTTAGGGGGGATATTGTGGGAAAAGGGGTCAATGAGGAAAAAGATAAAAAAGATAAATTTTTCTTTAAAAATATGCTAGATGAAGAAATTGTCATCGAAGCAAAAAAAGGAGATGTCAGGGCACAAGAGCACTTAATAAGTAAGTATGAAAATTTTGTTAAGTCAAAGGCAAAATCCTATTTCTTAATAGGTGCTGATAAGGAAGATATATATCAAGAAGGAATGATAGGTTTATATAAGGCTATAAGAGATTTTAAGCCAGATAAATTGTCATCCTTTAAGGCTTTTGCTGAATTATGTGTCACTAGGCAAATAATAACAGCAATTAAAACAGCTACAAGACAAAAGCATATTCCTTTGAATACCTATGTTTCCCTAAATAAGCCTATATATGATGAAGAGTCTGATAGAACATTGATGGATATATTATCCGAGGCGAAGATTGCAGACCCTGAGGAATTAGTAATAAGCAGAGAAGAAATGGGTCATATACAAAATGAGATAGGTGAAGTTCTATCAAATTTGGAAATGGAAGTACTTATGTCATACATAGACGGCAAATCATATCAAGAAATCGCTTGTGATTTAGATAGACATGCGAAATCAATTGACAATGCCTTGCAGAGAGTTAAAAGAAAACTTGAAAAATGCTTAAATATAAAGTAGATTATATATTGACAAAATAGTTTATTTATATTAAAATTAGTAATCGGTATATGATATTCCATATATACTGGCGGGAGTAGTTCAGTGGTAGAACACTAGCTTCCCAAGCTAGTTGTCGCGGGTTCAATCCCCGTTTCCCGCTCCAAATAGAGATAATTGCCCATGTAGCTCAGTTGGCAGAGCGTCACCTTGGTAAGGTGGAGGTCACCGGTTCAATCCCGGTCATGGGCTCCATAATTTATATATAAAGGACAACACACCAGGGTAAGTTTACCTAAGTAATACATTTATAAATAAAGGAGGAAATAAAAAATGGCAAAGGAAAAATATGAAAGAAGTAAACCACACGTAAATATAGGGACAATAGGACACGTAGACCACGGTAAGACAACATTAACAGCAGCAATAACAACAGTATTAGCAAATAAAGGATTTGCACAAGCATTTAAATATGACCAGATAGATAAGGCACCAGAAGAAAAAGAAAGAGGAATTACAATCAATACAT